>JBAXFQ010000001.1:0-118743 GCA_037139835.1 Candidatus Nomurabacteria bacterium
GGCAAAAGATGCCGCTGGTAATGTTTCAACATCAATGAGTGCACCGGTGACGGTTGATACTACTGCTCCTACTGTTACCGACTTTTCAATTCCAGCAACAGCATCATCTTTAAATGTTTATATTAGTTCTTTCTCCGCTAATGATAATATAGGAGTTACAGGTTACTTGCTGACAGAATCTCCAACTGCTCCACTTGTTAGTGATTCAGGTTGGAGTGTTACTGCTCCTACTTCATATATGTTTTCGACAGAAGGATCTAAAGTTTTATATGCATGGGCAAAAGATGCAATAGGTCATGTATCTACATCTTTAAATGCTTCAACAGTTATAACATTGCCAGCTGATAGTTATTCTTTTGGAGGGCTTTCAACAGGACAAGCACAGACAGAATCATCTAATTTCACGGTAATTCCTAATAGTGTTTATACCGGAACAATTACTATCACACCATCAGGTTCAGCAAGCATTGGTTTATCTCCAGTAATTCTTACTTTTTCAAATTCTTCTACGGCTCAAACATTTAAAGTTACACCGACAGTTTCTGGTACATTAATTTTGACACCAACAAATAGTGCAAGTCTTACAGACCATTCCAGTCTAACTTACACTGTAACGAATGCCCCAGACACCACCGCACCAACAGTCACTGCATTCTCAATTCCTTCAACATCATCATCTCTAACAGTTTCTATCTCATCATTCACAGCATCAGACAACAATGCAGTCACCGGCTACTTACTAACCGAATCATCCAGTGCACCACTTGCAAGTGATTCAGGATGGACAGGTACTGCACCAACTACATATACATTCTCTACTCAAGGATCAAAAACTCTATATGCTTGGGCAAAAGATGCCGCTGGTAATGTTTCAACATCAATGAGTGCACCGGTGACGGTTACAGTAGATGTAATTCCTTCTTCAGACACAACTCCTCCTGTTATTACAAATATAATTTCTTCTCCATCTAATACAGGAGCATCTATCTTGTGGAATACAGATGAATTAGCTTCTAGTTTTGTTGATTATGGATTAACTTCAAATTATGGAACTACTACAACAGAAATAGATCTTTCACCAAGAGTCACAAGTCATAGTGTTTCATTATCTAACTTAGTTTCTTGTTCAACTTACCATTATAGAGTTCTCTCAATAGACGGGTCTACTAATCAAGCTACAAGTAATGATAATATATTCACTACAACAGGTTGTACTGGTGGATCAACAGTAGATAGTCAAAATTCCTCAAATATAATATCTCAGTCAGGAGGAACTGTTAATCTTAATTCTGGAGGCAATTCGGTTACTTTAGTTGTTCCTCCATCTTTTTCATTAAATAATGCAGACTTTCAGATTAAACAATTGAATAAATCTGAAACATTAGGAACGACTTCTGTTCCTACAGGTTATTCAACGATAGGGTCTTATGTATATGATCTAAAAGCATTAAGTGATAATTCAACAGCAATAACATCTTTTGACAATCCTCTCACTATTACTTTATCCTATACATCTTCAGATGTAGTAGGTATGAATGAATCAAGTTTAAAAATATATAGATGGGATGGGAGTGTCTGGACAGCACTTACAAATTGTTCAGTCGATATGAATTTAAAAACCGTTACTTGTAGCACCAATCATTTTTCTGTTTTTAGTTTGTTTGGGCAAGCAGTTCAGACTCCTCAGATTTCAGGTGGGGGAGGTGGTGGCGGAGGAAGTACTATAATTTACGGATGTACAGATCCTAAAGCATTAAATTATCAAACTTCTGTGATGAGTAATCCTGTGCTTTGTAAATATGCTACAAATAAAGATTCAATAATTACTCCTATTAAAGCTTCAGTTTATGGATGTAAAGATTTAAATGCTTTAAATTATGATAATTCTGTTACTAATAGTGATATAAGTTTATGTAAATATAAAACAATCAAGAAATCAATTGATGCTAGTTTTACTCGCGATCTAAAGCTCGGTGCAGAAGGGCCAGATGTTAAATTACTCCAAGAGTATCTAAATAATAATGGTTTTGTAATTGCAAAGAGCGGTGCGGGTTCAAAAGGAAAAGAAGTAGAAAAATTCGGACCTTCTACTAAGGCGGCTTTGATAAGATTCCAGAAGTCTAAAGGTATAACTCCAGCAAATGGATATTTTGGACCTAAGACAAGGGAATTCATGGAAACAACAAAATCAACTCCTAAGAAAACAATCAAGAAATCAATTGATGCTAGTTTTACTCGCGATCTAAAGCTCGGTGCAGAAGGGCCAGATGTTAAATTACTCCAAGAGTATCTAAATAATAATGGTTTTGTAATTGCAAAGAGCGGTGCGGGTTCAAAAGGAAAAGAAGTAGAAAAATTCGGACCTTCTACTAAGGCGGCTTTGATAAGATTCCAGAAGTCTAAAGGTATAACTCCAGCAAATGGATATTTTGGACCTAAGACAAGGGAATTCATAAATTAATTTTTTATTCATTATTGAATAATACATATTTATAGTGTTATAATTCTAAAATGAAAAAATATATTTCAATTTTATTATTAGTTATATTTATTGTTCCATCTATCGCTTTTGCTTCGTGGTGGAATCCGGCTTCTTGGGGTATCTTTGGTTTTCTTCATAAGAAAGAATCTAAACAAACTCAAGTTTTAGATTCAAAAAATTATGAAGAAAAGATAAACGAACTTCAAAAACAAATAGAAGAATTAAAAAGTAAAAATACATCTCAAAATCTTTCATCTTCGAGCTCAACTGTATCTATATCAGACGAAGTCAAAGCTCAAGTGGCAAAGGAATTAAAAATTCAAGCCGCAGCTAACTCTTTAAATAATAAAAATAAAACATTATCTGAAAAAGTTGGTGTATCTAAAGAGTCTCTCACGGCATGTATAAAAGCTACAGATACAAATGCTCTGAATACTAAGATATCTACTAGTGTTGAAGCTGCGATGAAGGCCTTACCAAGTGATCAAAGAGGAACACCTTATATAATAGTTATAGGAAGTAATGGTGTGAAATCAGAAATAAGAGGAGCTCTACCGATAGATCAAGTTAAAAAAGTTATAGAAGAGGTTAAAAGTGGAAAGGTTACAAGTGAATACAAGGGGGATGTTGCAGTTTCTGAAACAGGGGATCATGTATTAGGTAGTTCAAATGCAACAGTTAAAATAATAGAGTATTCAGACTTAGAATGTCCTTATTGTAAAATGTTTAATTCAACTATGAAGCAGGTTGTTGTTGACTCAAACGGTAGTGTCTCTTGGACATATCGCCATTGGCCGATACATCAGAATTCATTTGAGAAGTTGGTGGCAGCAGAATGTGTAGCAAAGTTAAAAGGCAATGATGCTTTCTGGAAATATGTTGATTTGATCTTTGGAATGCTTAATACAGGAGCACCCTCTGTCACTGATCAATTATAATAATTAATAATTTAAATATAAAAATTTATGAATAATATACCATGGTTTAGTGTCTTTACTTTATTTACGGAGACTTGTATCACTGCTTCTGTACTTTATATTTTCTATAAAGCATACAAAGAAAATAAGTTTAATTATAAACTTACTGCGATAACACTTAGTTATGAAGTTCTTTTTAATATAGGTTATATGGTGTATAGGGCAGTAAGTCATAAGGAAGTTGCAGGTGCTCCAGAGGGCGGTTTTGATATATTTCTAGCAATATTTCATGGAGTTTTTTCACTTATTATGTTTATAGCTTTGTTGGCTTTTATGTATGCGGCGTGGAAAAGTTACAAAAAAGGTATAAACTTTTTACGGGAACATAAGAAGTTGAGTACGGTGTTCTTGATTGCTTGGATGATTGCTATACTTTCTGGTTATTTATTTTTCTATCAAGAATATTTAACTCCAAAGATTGAATCTGTCGGAGGAAGGATGGCGGTGAATAGATAAAATTTTTTTAAAAGATAATTATTTAAGGTAGATTTTGTATTTAAAACAATAAATGGCCCATTCTTTTTTTTGTAAAGACGGGCCATTTTATTTTTTATTTGGAAAATAAAGTAATTTTTTTAGTACTAAATTTACCAAATCTTAGTTCATCATCATCCAACCTTTCAAATTGGACATATTGCCCAGTTTGAAAATTCGAATCATTTGGAGTAATACAGGAGACATCTCCGTTTGTATTTATTTTTTCTCCAAATTTTTTTATTTTTTTTATTAATATCTGCTTTCCTTTAACGGAAGATATTTTCCCCGTATATTTAGGTTCCTTTTTTTCCATTTTTTTTATTTACGATTTTAGATGTGAATTATCGTTGTTTATTAGGGTGATAACATTACCTCCTTTAGAAGTTATCATTTTACCTAATAAGTTGTGAAATAACGATTTGGTGGATTATACATTAAATAGATATATATGTCAATACGTAGTTATTTAATTTGTAAAGTGATTAATTTGTGTGTTTTGTGTATAATATTATAATGAATTTTGATAATAAACCAATTTCGTTTGCGCCTAAGCCTTTAGAAGAAAATCCAGATAAGATCGAGTATCTTCTACTTAAAGTTAAGTTTGCTAGAAGAAATCGGCCTATAATGAGCGATTTTAAAGATATATATACAGAAGAAGAAATAGAACAAGATAAACAAAAAATTAAAGAATATCAAGATAAATGGAGTGAGGAAAAAGATGCTCATGATAATTTTAGACAAAAAAAATCTGATATATATGAAGCCGCAGTTATTGATGTTCTTGGTGAAAATGGAATATTTGGTGAAGGAGGGGAAGTAATTCCTGCCTCCAGATATGATGATATTTTTAGTGGAATAGACGGAGTTTTTGTACAAAGAAATGAAGAAGATAATTTTCAATACCTTCTTGGACTTAATATGGATGTAACTTTTTCTTCAACTGATAATACCCTAGAGAAAAAAATTGAAAGTATTAAACAAAGTATAAGAGTAGGAGTTTTACCTACACTTAAATATTTTCAAGATCCTAAAACAAAAGAACATAAAAAAATATCTTTACCTAAAATAATAATTGGTTCTAGTGAGAGTTCTGCTGATGGATTAATCAAACTTTGGGGTGAAACAAATAAAGATAATAGTGAAGCTTTAAAGAATCATCCCATTCAATCTCAAGTAGTAATGGAAGGATTAATTGAACTTATGTATTTTTATAATTTTTCTAAAAATTTATTAGAACATACTCAAGAAGAAGATATGAAGGAGAAATATAATGATATTTGCTATAAATATGGACAAATGTATAATTATTTTCACAGCATTTATGAATCAAAAAAAGATTTAATAGAAAGTCATCATGATGGTATCTCAAAAGACATTGTTTATAAAAAATTATTAAGTTTAACTAAAGGTAAGATATAGATATTGTGTTACTTTGTTCACATTTAATTTTTTTAAAAAACCTCATCGGAATGAGGTTTTTTAAATTGTGGACTTAATAGTTGAAAGTTGGAACATATTCTATTCTTGGGTATTTGATGCATCAGAAGCGATTATAGAGAGAAGGAGAGTAGAAAATAGCATTATTAATGCTGTATTATAGATTTATAAACTATCACATAAAGGCAATTGAATTAAGTTAATATAGTGATATAATTTAAATATGAAGATTTTATTTTGGAAAAATAAGAAAAATTTGTTAAATAAAAATAAGCCAGAAAAAAAATCTGTTTCTTTTGATGAACTCGAACAAGAAGAACAGGATAAAATTTTAGAAAAAGGAGCTAAAAGTTTTTCAAAAAAATTTACTAAAATAGTTGATGATCTTTCTAAACAATGAATGAAGATGGAATATATTATCCAAAAAAATCTGTAATTGAATTATGGGTCAAAATGTTAAGATCTGAAAATCCAATCTTAAATATAAGATTACCAATTACTGATGAAAAATGGTTAGAGGAAATTGTAAATACAATAGAACGAATAAAAATTAATTATATTGCCGGTATTCACTCTAAGGCAGGACATTTGTTATTTTATCTTGATAAAAATCATAATTTTCTGGATGGGAATAAAAGAACAACAATTATTGTTGTTTATCTTTTTTATTTTATAAATGGTTTTGAGGTTACAAGTGGTAATAGATTTAGGGATCTTGTAAAAAAAGTTGCTAGAAGTCATGGATCGAGAAATAAAGATGATTGGATGAATAAAATTAAAAAAGAATTATCTTATATAACAAAAAAGTCGAACTATGATAATCTGTAAAAAAATAATTAAAAAATGTTTTAAATATATTAATTTTTTATGACATATCGTAGACAAACAAAATTCGCATATCTTCTTAGGAAAGCACTTCAAAAGCTTGGTATTCGCGTTTTATCTGAAGTTAATGATAAACATATAGATCTTTCTATCCCAAGTGCAAAAATTAATATTGAAATAGATGGTTCACAACACCTAACGGATGCTTATCAAATTATGTCAGACCTAAGGCGTTCACATTTCTCAGTTCTTGATGGTTACGACACGATACATATTCCTAACTCTGAAATAAAATAAAATCTTGGTGGAATAGCTAGTACTGTTGCTGAAGCTTCAAAAATAAGAGAAGGAAAAATCAAATCAGATTTAATTTAAGTAAAGACTAGTTACTCTATAATAAATTTAAGAGAAAGATCATTAAAATGAACAATAAGTCATTTTTAAGTTTTAATTAAAATATTTAGAAATCTTTTTTATTCTTTCTTCTGGTGTAGATAAATCTACTTCATCTTTCCATTTATTATAAAGCTCAAGAGTTGCTGAGAAAATTTGATTGCCTGTAATTAGCTCTCTTTCCTGCATTAAAACTACAGCATTTATTTCAACAAACATAACAAAGATAGGTTTAATTGAATTTAACGCTTTGTGATTTATTGTCTTTGTATATTTTATTTTTAGTGATATCTCTTCAAGTAAGTTTAATATAGTTACTTGCGTATAATTAGTTTTATACTTTTTAAGTAATTCTACTTGTTTTTTTATTTCATCCTTAAACTTGTCTTTAATATCCTCAATTTTAAGAGAATCAAGTCGTATTTTGCTGAATATATAATTTGCTTCAATATCTCTTACAAGCTTAACTAATTTATCACATTCAGGTATAATTTTTTCACGGAAAAATGAAACTTGATCTACAACGGTTAGGACTTTATTTCTATTTTTATTCTCCCAATAAGATATTATTGCAATAATAATTGACCCAGAAGCAATAATACTTGCTATTTTTGATATTATTTCTAATGTTTTCATGTTTTTGATTATATTCTTAATTTGCTATAATACAAATACAACTCAATAGTTAAAATAGATTAAATTATTAAAATATTAAATTTTATTATTAAATAAGTTTCATTTAAATGAAAAATTACAAATTAGAATCAAAAAAGTATAATCTGATTATTTTAGGCTTTTTTTGTTTAATTATTATTTTATTATTTTATTATTTTTAGATTTATTTATTAATAAAAATGAAAATATTCAAATATCGAAAAATGATACATTAAATAGTCAACAAAATGAAATTAATTCATTTAAGAAAAATTCCGAGGTATTAAAAAATGATAAATCAATCATTAATACTGATATTAAAAATGAAAAATCATCAGAGATAGTAAAAAAGGAAATTATTTCAAATAATGATTTTTCTCAATCAGAAATTAAAAGACAATCACTGATAGATACATATAATAAGTTGCTTTCAAGCATAGATGATAATATAAATGCTATAAATATTTCTAAAAGTATTCTTACGACAGGAATAGATTCAGATAATTCTTATATTTCTTCAAATGAAGGATATGCTCTTGGAAATCCAAATAGTAAACAAACTATTGATTCTTTTAATAAAATGTATCAAGTTAATATTAATCTAAAGAATGATTCTATTAAAAAACTAGATAATAATGAAGAATGGTTGAACAAAGCTAAGAAGGATATTAATTCTGCCCTTACTCGTTTGAGTGTAAAAAATCAAACGATAGCAGATATTAATAGTTACGATTATATACAATTTTTTTCAGATAATTTAAAAACTGTTGTTACTAGTGTTGTTCAAATAATGAATGATGATAAAAAATCTGATAGTACACTAAGTGGTTTTTTCTCTGGCTATAATAATTATCTAGATTCACAAATGCGTTCAATAAATACGACACCCATTTATTCATCGGTTTTACCAGCCTTACCAAAGTTTACCAATTGCTATTATAATAGTTTGGGGACATCAGGAACAATGAATTGTTCAAGTTTTTAATATTTTTTCATAAATTATAAGAGAATTATAAAAAAAGATGGCGGGATATCTTCCTCTACGAGGACAGTATCCCAATTCGTTTCGGTTAATACCGAAAAACGAATTGGGTTTCGATTCCCGCACGCTTTGTCTGCAGAGACAAAGCTCATCTCCACATATTTAAAAAACACCTAAAGATAGGTGTTTTTTAAATATGTGGAGATGGCGGGAATCGAACCCGCGTGCAAAGGGAAATCTTATATAAGTCTACATGTGTAATTTATTCAATTGGGTTTAAAAGTTTATCCTAGAGAATAAATAAGAAAGATAAACATCGAGCTTTTAATTGTCGGATTTTATATCAAGCGGTTATAAAATCGTAACCCGATAAATTATGCCTACCCTTTGTATCGGATGTAGAAAGGGTAGACACCCACCAGACCTAAAGTTAGGCGAAAGCGGGAACAAGACCTCCAAAAGCCGAAGCGTAAGGAGATTTTATTGAAGCGACTTTGTTTGCACTTAGTCTTTTCCAAGAAGTTTTAAAAGATTCCTGAGTACTTTACATGCATATATAAGATGATTCCTCTTGTCGAAGCCGATCATCCCCAATTGTTAACGAACTTTATACTCTCTTCTTATTTCTCTATCACTCTCTCGTTTCTTAATAGTCTCTCTTTTATCGAAGACTTTCTTACCGCGAGCCACTGCAATAGATACTTTAATGTAACGCCCTTTACTATACAACGATAGGGGAATAAGAGTCAATCCTTTGGTAGAGTCTCTATCTGCTAGTAGCTTGATCTGTTTTTTCGACAATAGAAGCCTCCTCGTCCTATCGGGATCATATCCAGCATCAGTGTTATGGGGCTGATATGGTGGAACATGCATATTTGTAATATATGCTTCTCCGCCACGAATTATACAAAAAGCAGAATTTATAGTACCTTGACCATTCTTTATGGATTTAACTTCAAAGCCAGAAAGTTCTATTCCTGCTTCAAATGTCTCTTCGACACTATAATTAAAATGTGCTTTTCTATTGTCTATATATGTTGCCATATATTCTTATGTTATCAGTTATGTTAAATAATATCAAAACTTATTTTTTTCTTGACTTATATTTTAGATTTGGTATTGTATAAACTAATTTCGTTCTTATCCAGGATATTGCGTCGAGCTCCCAGCTTTTGGAATAGCAATAATCCTGTTTTAGGTTTAGGTTAGGTTTAGGTAAATCCCCGTGGTTCATTAAGTTGATGCGGGGATTTTTTTATTAGCTTGACCTTTTAATTTTAATTTGATTAAATGGTTTTGAATATACTAAGATACATATACGGGTGTAATGGATGTAAGTTCACCCATGCTATGGTATTCTTTTCTTTATAGTTTTTGTTAGTTATATGTTGTAAAAAAACGTCTGCTGTTCTAAACAGCGGGCGTTTTTAATTTGATAGTATATTGTGTATAATGTACAAACTATGAAACCAGAAATAAACAAAAAACCAAATCAACCAAAAATACCGAATATTTTCAATCAAATAATTATTGCAGTGTTTATATTTATAAGTATAACGCTTATTTATACATTAGTTTCTAATAAGACAGAAGATGTTAAAAAAATGACTATTTCAGATGTGGCTAAAGATCTTACTTCTGGAACTATAGATAAAATAGTTGTTTCAGGTAGCGAAGTCAGTGTCACATTTAAGGATAAGACTAAAGGTATTGCTAAAAAAGAAGTAGAAAGTTCTTTGTCTTCAACTTTATATAATTATGGAGTTACTCCTGCACAACTTTCAAGTACTCCTATAGAAATCAAAACAGAGTCAGGTTTTTGGTATACAATACTAAATATTTTACCTTTCTTGTTGCCAGTTATTTTAATAATATTTTTTATCTGGATGCTTACTCGTCAAGTGAAAGGGCAGGGTATGCAAGCATTTACTTTCGGTCAGTCAAAGGCTCGTATTACAGATCCAGATGATAAGAACAATAAAGTAACTTTTAAAGATGTAGCTGGAGCTAAAGAAGCAAAAGAAGAATTAAAAGAGATAGTAGACTTTCTAAAAAATCCTAAAAAGTTTTTAGACATAGGAGCTAGAATTCCTAAGGGTGTGCTTCTTACAGGAGCCCCAGGTACTGGTAAGACTCTGCTCGCTCGTGCTGTTGCAGGGGAAGCGGCTGTTCCTTTTTTCCATCTTTCAGGGTCTGAATTCGTGGAAATGTTCGTAGGAGTTGGAGCTTCACGTGTCAGAGACTTATTTAAAATGGCTAAAAAAGCTGCTCCTTCAATTGTATTTATCGATGAGATAGATGCTGTAGGACGTGTCCGAGGGACAGGAGTAGGTGGAGGAAACGATGAACGTGAGCAGACATTAAACCAAATATTAGTGGAGATGGATGGTTTTGAGCCCAATGAAAAAGTTATTGTCATGGCTGCAACCAACAGAGGAGATGTACTTGATCCAGCACTTCTTCGCCCAGGACGTTTCGACAGAAGAGTCATGCTTGATCTTCCTGATCGTTCCGATCGCGAAGAAATACTAACTATTCATTCAAGAAAGAAACCTTTTGCAGAAGATGTAAATCTAAAAGTTATTGCTGAACGTACTCCTGGTTTTTCTGGAGCTGATCTATTCTCAATTATGAATGAAGGAGCAATACTTGCTGCTCGTGAAGATAGGAAAAAGATAGCACAGTTCGATCTTGTCCGTTCAATAGAGAAAGTCATGATGGGTCCTGAGAGAAAGAGTCACTTACTTTCAAAAGAAGAAAAAGAAATCACAGCTTATCATGAAGCCGGTCATGCACTCGTCGCATCGATCCTTCCTCATGCAGATCCAGTACATAAAGTTTCAATCGTTTCTCGAGGAAGTGCTGGAGGTTACACATTAAAGCTACCATTGGTAGAGAGAAGATTGCAAAGTAAAAAGGAATTCCTAGATGATATAGCAATGTCTCTCGGTGGATATGTCGCAGAAGAAATGGTCTTTGGGGATATTACCACTGGACCATCAAATGATCTTCAAGTCGCTACAAGTTTAGCTCGCGCAATGGTTACAAGATGGGGTATGAGTGAAGAGATAGGACCTATCGCACTTGAAAGTGATGGAGGTAGAACAATGTTTGGTCAGGGTGTAAATGATAAAGAATATTCTGAGAGAGTTAGCGCTTTGATAGATGGAGAAGTCTCAAAGATTATGAACAATGCATTTGCTGTTGCAAAAAAAGTTCTAACAGAAAAGCGTAAAGTCTTAGATGCTATTGCAAATAAACTCATAGAAGTAGAAACTCTCGAACAAGCAGAATACAATGAGATTATAGTTGCGAATGGAATAGTGCCGAAGAAGAAGGAAGAGATAAAATAATAAATAGTTAAAATAAATAACAGCCCCGAAGCTTCGCTTCGGGGCTGTTTGCAACTTTATCAATTTTTCGGTAGTATAGTAAGAGTTTAACTATTTGCCCTTAGCTGTCTTGGTTTCTAAACAGTGATTCTTTTTAGAGAAATAGTTATATAGGTAAATAACCAAATTTCCGCCCTTAGCTCAGTTGGTTAGAGCACAGAGCTTATACCTCTGGGGTCCTAGGTTCGAATCCTAGAGGGCGGACCATGTTTAGAAAAATCCTCCTACGGAGGATTTTTTAGTGGTCCGAGCCGGAGCCATATTTTTTCAGTAGAGAAAATAGGCGAGGCAGGGTCGTGAAAATTTGCTTTTGACGAAAAGCAAATTATTCCTGACGACAATGTCTGCTTAATAATAAACTACTTTGTTTGCGTCTAGGATTTGAAGATTTTTTCCTTATGATTGTACTAGTAAACGGATTTTATTTAAAATGTAAAAAGAGGTCTTTTAATGATATAATAAAATTATGGAAAAAATAAGTAAAATTAACACTGAAGTTGCTCCTGAGAAAAATAATGTAAATATAGATTTGAATGATACCAAAAAAGAAGAAAATTTTGAGCCCAATGATTTAAACATTTTAGAAGTGAAAAATGAAGAAGATCTAAAAAAATACCAAGATATTATTCCAGAACCTTCGTATCCTCACATCTCTGAATCTCTTGATAAATTAAATGATTTAACATGTGAATATTTTTCAAAAAAAGAAGCCCGAAAATATTTTTCATATTATCCGATTCAGGATATTTTTACAATTGAAAAAATTAAATTCGAATTAAAAAATTATTCAGGTTTGAGTGAGAGAATCTGTAATTATTGGGATGTGATGGATGATGATAAATACTCATTCATTCAAAAACAAATTTTTAAGTCATATTTAAAAGAAAATTTTTCAACAGATGGTTATGAGATTGAAAATTATAATCTTGATTTAAATACTTATGAAGGTACTGGTCTAGATCATGCTAATTTTTTCAATAAATCTTTTAACCTTGAAATTTTAGATTTGAATGATCCTCATTTAAAAAAAATACTAGAAGATATAAAAAATAAATCTGAGAATTTTAAAAATAATCCTTATAAATATTCTTATTTGTTAGATTATTTTATTCAAACAGATATAAGCTTTAAAGAAAAGCTTATTACTGATTTGCAAAATTGTTTTAATAGTTCTGACTTTAGTAAATTACCAAAGTGGAGATTGCTAGGGGAGTCAAAGGAAATGTCTTTAGTTTTTAAAGAACAGTTGTCAAAATTTTTGGCGAAGTATGGATTAAATGATAGTGAAACATTTTTTAATAGTTGGATTGAATCAGATTATCAAAATAGTGGTAGTTGTATTGAAAAAAATATGAACCATGTCGTTTTATTAGAAAAACAAAAACCAGGTTCATCAAAAATATTATACGAAAATAACGGCATCACTCGTTTCGATAGAATGTCTCCAGATTTTTGGTTAAAACAAATTGCAATTGGAGATACTCCTGGTAGGTTTGGAATGTTTATAGTTTCGCGTCATGATCATAATAATTCATTTGAATCAGAAGAGGCTGGACCGAAACTTGAAAAAGTTTATGATAATTTGGAACAAAATAATTATATTACACGATATATAGAAGTTGCTAATAAAATAGACTTAGCTAAAAAATTGCTAAGACAAAATATTGTTTTAGGTGATCAAAATAAAATAGAATATGCACTCGTTTTTGCGCATGGTTCGCCTGATGGTATTGCCTTAACGCAAAATTTTGATGAGAAAAGTCTAGAAGAGGTCGCATCTGCTAATTTTAAAAGAGCAAAAGATATTAAATATATAGATAAATCTGATTTTGAGGGAGATGGTTTCAAGAGCGCTAAAAAGTTTTTTATTGATGAACCAACTGTTGGTTTTATTTCTTGTTCTGTTGGGGCTCCTGATGGTTTTGTACAGTCATTTTCTAAAACATATAATGCAAATTCAATTGGGGCTGATAAGCCTATTGGTTTAAAAGATGTATCAGTTGTTTTTAATAATGATAAGCCTGAATTTAATATAGAATATAGAGTAACAGAAGACACTTTAAAAAATACTTTTTCTGATGGAGAAATTATTCGACAAGAAAAAATATCTCCAGTTGAAGAAGAATAGCATAATTTATTGTTTTTTATTCGAAATGTAATTTTAAATCCTTTTCTATTAGGTTTTTAGCTAGAAGAGGGGATGATTTTAGGTTTGTATCTATTTCTATTATTTTTATCGCTTCTGTTCTTGCGGCTTCTACCATTTTTATATTCTTGATTGCTTCCATTCCTAGATCTGTGATACCCCATTGTTTGTCTCCAGAAAGAAGTCCTGCTCCACGAAGTTGTAGATCTAGCTCTGCCAATTCAAAACCATTGGCAGCTTTTGTGAGAGCTTTGAGTCTATCCATAGTCTTGTCTGTTTTTGCGTCAGCAAATAGATAACAATATGATTGGTGTGTAGAACGAATAACTCTTCCTCTTAATTGATGAAGTTGAGCTAGTCCAAATCTCTCAGCTCCTTCTATGACTATAACTGTAGCATTTGGAACGTTGACTCCAACTTCAATAACAGAAGTAGAGACTAGTATATCTATCTTCTTTTCTGCAAAATCTTTCATAACTTTTTCCTTCTTATCTTTAGTCATCTTACTGTGCATGATATCAATATTGTAATTTTGGAAGATATCTTTCTTTAGTCTTTTAGCTTCAGTGGTGACAGATTTAACATCAAGTTTTAATTTTTCTTCTTCATCATCTCCATCAGCAATCTTCGGACAAATCACATATAGTTGTCGTCCAACTTCTAATTCTTTTTTTATTTTTTCATAAGACTCTGTCCTTTTATTTTCTCCTACTATTTCTGTGATGACCTGCTTGCGACCCAAGGGCATTTGGTCGATGATACTTAGGTCTAAGTCTCCATAGATAGTGAGGGCAAGAGTACGAGGTATAGGAGTAGCCGTCATTGAAAGGTAGTGTGGAGCATGACCATCTTTTTTAGCGAGCTTCATTCTTTGATTAGTTCCAAAGCGATGTTGTTCATCTATAATCACTAGTCCTAAATCTTCAAATTCGACAGTCTTTGATATCAGAGCATGTGTTCCGATAACTATAGGTATTTCACCATTTTTAACCCATTTGAGCAGTTGATTTTTAGCTATAGGAGTCCAAGTTTTGATTTGTGAGCCATTCTCCCAGCGAGCACTCTTACTTGGGTATTTACGACAACCAGAGCCTGTCATGAGGGCTATAGAGATACCTGTGTGTTCGAAGTATTGAATAAAATTTTCATATAGCTGAGTAGCGAGTACTTCAGTCGGTGCCATATATGCGACTTGTAAATTACCAAAGTTTTGACCCAGTGGTCTATTCTTGATAACTGCATAAGCAACCGTAGCTGCGACAAAAGTTTTACCACTTCCTACGTCTCCTTCGACAAGACGAGACATAGGTTTATCCTTTACAAAATCTCCTAGGATAGTATCAATAGCATCTGATTGTGCCTTTGTTGGGGTGAAAGGAAAACGAGATATAAAGTCATCTACATCTTTATGTGGGATTTTCAATTTATAAGAAAATAGTGATTCATATTTTTTCTTTTCTTGCTGACGAGCAAGCTGTATAAAAAATACTTCTTCAAAAGCAAATCTTTTTCGTGCTATTTCTGCATGCTCTTTTTTTTGTGGCATGTGGACCCAAAATAGAGCTGTGTGTAAAGCTGGTAATTTATATGTGTTTAATATATCTAGAGGGATATAGTCTTCTATACTTGTTACACAGTCTTGTTTAAGTATCTTCTGGATTGCGTGGTAAAACCATTTAGATGTTATTCCTCTCGATTCTCTGTATATAGGAAAGCCGTATTGGATCTGTGTACCCTTATTGTTAAATAAAGAGTCATGGATGTCTATCGGAAGTATATCCTCTTTTGTTATTTCAGGGTTAGTCAGTGTCAGACCGTATGTTTTACTGTTGGTCACTTTTCCTGTTACTCGCACAGTTGAGCCTTCCTTCAACATTTTAGCTAAGTATGGCTGGTGAAACCAAATGATGTTGATAGATCCTGTAAGATCCGACAGACGAGCCTCTCCCATAGGGATTTTACTTTTAAAACCTTTTTTAGTTTTTAGTCCTGTAATGTTTCCAAGAATGGTTACATTCTCTCCATCTTCTAGTGTATTTATGTTTCTTATTTCACTTATGTCACTGTATCTAGAAGGGAAGTGATAAAGAAGATCTTTGATTGTTTTTAAGCCAAGTGTAGAGAGTGCTTTTTTTTGATTTATATCAATTCTGAAATGGTTTTCTATTTTATCCTCTAATTTCATAATAAGAGCATTATAACATATAAGAAAATAACACCAGGATGGTGTTATTTGAGTAGTATTTTATTTATGTATTCTACGAGTTCTTCAAGAGAGAAGTTTGACTTAATCATGAATCTGGTAGCTCCTAATCCGTTGGCTTTATCTATATCACTTTTTTCTGATAGGTTAGAAAATACAATTACAGGTATATTTTTGTTTAATTCTCCTTCCCTTATCTTTTTAAGAATTTGAAATCCATCATAGTTAGGTAATAGCAAGTCCAATAGAACTAAATCAACTTTAGAGTCTGATATTCTTCTCATACCATCTTCTCCATTGATAGCAGTTATAACTTCATAGCCACTATTCTTTATTTTAGTAGCTTCAAGTCCTTGTAAGAATTCATCGTCTTCGATTATCAGTATTTTTTTCATATATTTTTATTATATCATAGCTATTAATCTATCGGTAGCAAGACAAAGAAAGTAGTTCCTTCCTTTTTGCTTTCGAACCATATTTTACCTTTATTCTTATCCACTAAACTCTTTGTTGTAAAAAGACCAAGTCCAGAACCCGTATTCTCTTTTTCTATAGCATTTGGGGCTCTGAAGAATTTACCGAATACTTTCGAAGCATCATCTTCTTTTATGCCTATACCGTTATCTTCGATAGACACTAGAATTCCATTTTCTTTTTCATCTTTTTTAATGCGTATTATTATTTCTCCATTGTTGTGACTGTATTTGATCGCATTTTCAACTAAATTCTCAAATACACTCGTGATCATATCCTCATCGCATTTGACTTCAAGATGTTCACTATCTTCTTTGTTGAATATTAGATTTATATTTTTATTTTTAATCTCACCTGAGAATATAAATATAATTTTCTCTAATAGGTTAAGTATATCTATCTTGGATAAATTTATGGATTCTTTTATTTCACCTGTATGGTTAGAAACAAGTACATAATTTATGAGCGATAAGGATTTTTCATTATTTTCAATAAGTTTTTCTAGATACTTTTTCTGTTCATCAGTTATTTCTCCCAAATCTTTATTTAAAAACATTCGAAGAGTCCACTTTAGAGCTGTGAGGGTAGTACGTATCTTATGCGAAGTCGTTGAAAGTATATCAGATTTGCTTTCGATCATCTTTTTTAAACTCTCATTTTCAGATTTTAATTTTTTGATCTCATCCATATATTTATTTTTTCATTGTAGTATTCAAGGAGTTTATTTTCCCTATATCCATTTTTCCGATTTGCTCTTGGTCTATACGCATTAGCTTTACCCCTGCGTAGACTACTAGTGCAATCACAATAAAATCAATTCCGTTATTTAAGAATCTTCCATAGAAGATTGATGTTTTGCCTATGTGATAAACTTCTGAATTTAAATCATTCACTCCACCCATGAGTCCGTTCATGATAGGGTATATAATATCTGCTACGAGAGATGATACAAATTTAGAAATTGCTCCTCCTAAGATAAAACCTATAGCTAGAGTAATAATACCTTGGTTTCTCAAGAATTCCCTAAAACCACTTAACCCTCTAAGTTTTTTAATTCTTTCTAATCTTTTCATTTTTTTAGTATAGCAAATAAATCGATATTTTTTAAGAGTCAACTGATTTGCTTTTATATTCACCTTTATATAGTATAAAAGAAAAAAGGAGGAAAATTGAAGAAAAAGAAAATTCTAAAAGTCGTACGGTTCTTTTCTGCTGGGATAATAAGCACAATTTTTGGTTTTTCAATGCTTTATGCTTTTACCGAATATATTGGAATCCATTATTTGTTATCATTTGTGATGTCGTTTATTATAAGTGATATTTTTAGTTTTGTAATTAAGAAATTTTGGGTATTTGAAGAAAAAAATATTAAGGAAGCTAAGCTTCAAATATTTTTATATCTGGTATTATCCATTATGTATTTAATTACAAATACGGGGCTTCTTCTTATAGGGGTAGAGTATTTACATATACATTATCTTATCATCCAAGCAGTAGTAATATTTTTATTGTTGATGCCTAATTATGTACTTTCTCAGAAGATCTTTATCGTACAAAAAATCCAACAGCGTTAGACGTTGTTGGATTTTTATTTTTGCGGAGCTGGCTGGATTCGAACCAGCGGGGGAAATTACTCCCCGCCTCTTTAGCAAAGAGGTAGATTAAACCACTCTCCCACAGCTCCTTATAATATAAAGTATCATAATTATTCTTATTTCTCAATAATATTTTATTATTAAAATAAATGTGCTAAGATAATCAAAGTAAATCACAAGGAGGCGTGGATATGAAATGTAAACTGCTTTACATTTCATCCGTTCAGATATTTTATCTGAAAAGCTATATGCTTTAAGCATAGCTTTAGGGAAGGGCCCGGGAGGGCACGAAGACACAACGACGAGTGAAACGAGGAGGCGTGGATGAGTGGTTTAAATCAACAGTTTACTAAACTGTCGAACCTTTACCGGTTCCGTGAGTTCGAATCTCACCGCCTCCGCATTATTAATAATTTATTTATACAAAATATGTCAGATGTAAAAATTTCAAAAATTATTGGAAGGGAGATATTAGATTCAAGAGGTAATCCTACTGTTGAAGTGGATGTTACACTTTCGGATGGATCGATGGGTAGAGCAGGAGTACCAAGTGGAGCTTCGACAGGTAGCCATGAAGCCGTAGAACTTCGCGATGGAGATGCTAAAAGATACGGAGGGAAGGGAGTACTAAAAGCTGTTAAGAATGTAAATGAAGATATACAAAAGAAATTAAAAGGAAAAGTTTGGAATCAGAAAACTTTAGACTTGGCTATGATAGAGCTAGATGGTACAGAAAATAAGGGTAAATTAGGAGCAAATGCTATTCTAGGAGTCTCTATTGCATTTGCGAAAGCGATGGCATTGTCAGAGAAGAAACCTTTATGGAAATATTTTAAAGATATATCAAAGAATAAAGAAATTTGTATACCAGTTCCTATGATGAATATTCTAAATGGAGGAAGTCATGCCGAGAATTCTACAGATCTTCAAGAATTCATGATTATGCCTATCGGTGCAAAGACTTTCAAGCAAGCTTTACAATGGGGTGCAGAAGTGTTCCATATGTTAAAGAAGATTTTAGCTGAGAGAAAGCTAAATACTTCCGTTGGAGATGAAGGTGGTTATGCTCCGTCACTCCCTACAAATGAATCAGCTATTGAAATAATTCTTGAGGCTATCAAGAGAGCAGGGTATACACCAGGTAAAGATATAAGTATAGCTATCGATGCTGCCGCAAGTGAAATATATAAAGATGGTAAATATGGGCTAGCTACAGAAAATAGAAGTCTTACAAGTGAAGAGATGGTGGCTTTCTATGAAGAATGGGTTAAAAAGTTTCCAATCGTTTCTATTGAAGATGGACTTGCAGAAGATGATTGGTCAGGATGGGCATTAATGACAAAAAAGCTTGGAAAGAAAATACAAATAGTTGGTGATGATTTATTTGTGACAAATATTAAGAGATTAGAACAAGGTATTGAGAAGAAAGCTGCTAACTCTATTTTAATTAAATTAAATCAAATCGGAACTGTCTCTGAGACTATCGATGCTATAAATATGGCAAAGAAAGCAGGATTCACAGCTGTTGTGTCTCATCGATCAGGGGAGACAGAGGATTCTACTATTGCCGACTTTGTAGTTGGTTTAGGAACTGGACAGATAAAGACAGGATCACTTTGCCGAAGTGAAAGAGTTGCGAAATATAATGAACTTCTTCGTATTGAAGAGTCTCTCGGAGTAAAAGCAGTTTTTCCTGGTAAGAATGCATTAAAATAGTTTTAAAAAATTATATTTTAAGATACAATACAATCATGGAAACAATACAAACATTTATACAAACTATTTGGGCTTCGGTCCTTTTACTTGGATGGTTTAAGGTAATTATTATTGTAGTAGCAATAGCGCTGCTTTCAAAGTATCAGTATATATTAGGAATGTTGGCGGCTTTATTGTTCGTTGCATTTTTGGGACATTGGATATCTTTCTAATTTATAGAATATAGGGTGTAAAAGAAAATGAGTAAAGTAAGACTTTACTCATTTTCTTTTTGACAAAAAAACACAAAAGGTATAATATTTCTGCAAGTAATGTTGGCAATATCAATTCAGATATTGCTTTTAAATTTTTTAAATTATGGGGAAAAATATTGTAAAGCCTAACAGTGTGGCTACAACAGCACGTTATTCTGATGCGGATTTAGCCTATTTTGAGAAGATTATTAATCTCAAGCTTGAAAAAGCACGTCAAGACCTAGCTGTCTATAAAAGCTCAGGAACGAACGCGAATGGGACTGAAGATACCAGCCCAACTTTCAAAGCGATTGATGAAGAATCATCTCCTACTGCACTTAAAAAAGAAAGAGATGATGCTATTTCAAGATTGAATAAGTTTATCTCCTATTTAGAGGAGGCGCTTGTCCGTGTTAAAAATAAGAGTTATGGAGTTTGCCGCAAGACAGGAACTCTTATTCCTAAAGAACGTCTTATTGCTGTTCCACATGCTTCATTATGCATTGAAATGAAGGCTTATTAATTAAGTTAAATTAATTTAAAAAAAGAAAAAAGATGAAAATGTCAAAGAAGAGGGATCACTATTCCTCAAAAGAATTAACAGATTTTGCTTACAGCGAAAACCAAAATTCCCCAATTGATATTAAAGAAGATGAAAGAGAGGAAACTACTCAAGAGGATTTTGTAGCTGAAGAGTAATTAACTCGATAAAACTGTAAATTATAAAATGGCTCAGTCTTAATTAAGACAGAGCCATTTATTTTGATTAAAATCGATTTAAGGTATAATATAAGTATATGAAACCACAATCTAATAAAATATGGTTTATTATAGCGGTTGTTATTATTGGTAACATTGCAATTTTTTATAACATGTCAAAAAAGTTAGAAAGTTATGTAGCAGATAGTATGATTGAAAATACAGTTATTGGTGGTATAAGTAATAATTATGGACAAAAGTAAATTAACGACAAGTCAGAAAATAAAGAAAAATATCTGGAAGCATCTTTATAAATATTTTCCATGGGTTCAAAAGCATTTTTTGAAATGGCATTTAGTGTGGCATGAGAAGGGTCGTCAGCCTTACCACATAGGATGGCTTGCTCCAGGGAAGACACTTGAAGAGCTAGAGAAGCACTTGCATACTGAATGGGGATTTGGTAATCATTTCGTAGCTTGGAAAGACAATGGCCAAGTTCTTTCTTGGCGTAAGCTTGAAGATTTCGACAATCAGTACCATCTTCGCGTTTTTAAAGATGGAGAAATAAGAGGGCACCATGAATTTACTCCTGAGAGTAAGCCATTCGAACATTTTGTGGAAATAAGTGAAGAATCACGAATAGATGAATTTAAAAAGTTTTTAGGGCATTATATCGTAGAAAAGAAACATATTTCACATTTAAAAATGGATAGAAAAACTGCTCCAGATTCTGAGATTACAGTTGATGATCCACTAGATAAAAATGGAAGACATAAAAGAAAACAATAAGATTATAAAAATTTTATCAGAATTACCAGATTTAGATAATAATTATAAAGAGATATCCGTAGAGATGACTCCAGATGGAACACCATTGGCTGTGGCTTTTTTTGATATAGATAAGACTCTGGCTGAATTAAAAAATATACATGGTAGGTCTATTAAAACTTTATTTAAAATTTTCTTTGATAAAGATTTTGAAGGAATAGAAGAAGTTTATTTTCGAGGTTTTAGACTTGGTAATTCATTTCGAGAATTTGATCGCATGAACGGTATATATAATTTGGGATACAAGGAGTGGATAGATGAAAATGTTTATATAAAAGAAAGACTAAATCATAAAAAGAAAGAGATTGATAGTGAAGGGAATGAGACTCACGATACTGCCAAGATGTATCTCGAAAAGTATGTTGAAATAGCTTCTTCTGTCGCAGAGGATATATATAAAAATGACAAAGAAGAGTTTGAGCTTTCTAAAATAAAGCCTGTTTTTGCTTTAGCTAAATTTTATAAAAGTATGGGTATTCCTATGTTTGGAATGACTGCAAATGGTAAAAAATTTGTATATACAATTTCAAAATACCTAAATTTGTTTGATTTTTTTATTGATATAGCTACGGACGAAGATATGGTAGGGGGAGGAAAAGAGATCATAATACCAAAGCTAATAAAAAAGCTTGAAGACAAGGGAGTGAAAGTTTCAAAAGAAAAGCTTGTTATAGTTGGCGATTCTCTATCGGGAGACATAGGTAGTGGATATAGATATAAAGATGGAGAAAAAGAAGTTTTTATAAAAGGCATACTTGTTCTTAAGGATGTGATAGAGCTTAAGAAAATTAAGAATCAAATATCCCAAAATCCAGAACTTTCCAGAATCATAAAGAATACAGATACAGAAGCTTTTATAACTGACAATGTAAAGATGGATATTCATGGATTACCTATGATTATGGGGGATAAAAGAAATTTCTTGGTCAAATTATAAAATGCGTTAGGCTTTGCCTAACGCATTTTATAATTATTTTCTAATCACTAAAACCTAATTTACTATTCACTAATTTTAGATTCTGGATAGATTACATCCCATAGTGCTCCTGCCACATTGTGTGGTTTTCCGACAAGAGGGAAGTGATGAAGATCAATAAATGGAGCAGAATTGCATTCTATGACTCCACTTTTTGGTTGGTCTTTCCACGATATAGATACATCGTCCATTATAAAGTCTACACCGATAAGTGGGTCGTCTAATACTTCTCCGATTTTTTCAAGCATTGCTATATTGTCTTTGTGTATTACTTCGGTCATATCTGTTATACCTCCTCCTACTGCACGACTAGTTTTTTGTCCGAGTGTTATTACTTCTTTGTCTTTTGGTATTGTTAATTCTGTTTTGTTCCAGTGTGTAAGTTCTTTGATTGCTTCTTCGTCTAAAGCAAGCTGATGAAATATTGGTCCATGACGTAGAGGATTTTTATTTTCTATTTCTATTAATTCTTTTACGTTGTGTATCCCATCTCCGATAACATAAGCTGGCTCACGTCGTAAACATGCGACAAACTTTTTACCAATGACAGTCCCTCTAAAGACGTAACCAGAAAGTTCTTCTTCAATCATAACCCAAGGAGATAGTTGGTGTGCCTTTTTGTAAGAAGCTATTAGATTTGCTTCATCTGATATATGCGTTGTAGTATGACGACTTCTAGAACCTAGATTTGGCTTTGTTATTACAGGTTTGTTTAGAGTATTGAATATTTTAACAGCTTGTTTTACACTACCTGCTATACCTCCGCTCGCTACTGGTATACCTTCTTTTTTAAAATGCTTTTTCATTTCATTCTTATTATCCATCCAGGAAAGACCCTTTGGGTTATAATTTTTTGTTCTAGGAAGTACATCAAAGAATCTTGTTTCACCTTTGAATTTTGATATAAAAATATCACGACCAACACCAAATAAAAGGAACTCTTTCATAACGATTCCTCTTTTTATTGCTTCTTCCCATAAAACTCTTGCTCTTAGACTGTCTTTTTTTTCAGGTTTATCTATATATTTTCCTAAATGTAAAATTACTAAAATTCTTGTAATTATTGGTCCGATCCATTCTAGTTTATCTTCAGGAATTATATTATCCATCCAGCTTGTCCATGGTTCTATCTTATTACTTAGCCATATTGATATATAAGCAAGATTATGATTTACCTGGGCACCTCCACAATCTACACAATACTTTTTCTTTTTTTGTTCTGACATATGTTTACAATATACCAGAAATTTACCTCCATACCTACTTTTTTATGGTTATTATTGTATTATTGTATTATTTTTTAAATCAAATCATTAAAATATATAAATATATTTTCATTTTACAAAATGAACAATTACAAAAAAGTGGGTGTATGGTTTTAGTGTGCAACTGCAATGCCTACGACTTTCTTAGCCCCAGATTTTTTCAAAACTTTTATCGCTTCGAGCATAGTTCCACCCGTTGTTGTTACATCATCTATAACAATAAGAGTTTTACCTTTTATCGATTCACTATTTTTTATTTCAAAAGCTCCTTTTATATTTTTTAATCTTTTATTTCTGTTTGTTAGCCTAGCTTGTGGTATTGTATTTAATTTTTTATATAAAATATTTGTTTTTAAAATAATGATATTATCATTTTTCGTACAGCAGAAGGCTCTAGCAATAATTTCAGACTGATTATATCCTCTTTTATTGTATTTGTTTTTAGATATTGGTATTGGTATGACAAATATAGGTGATCCTTTTGAAAATGTTTTTATTGAATCAATTTCTTCTAGCATTGATTCATATAGCATCTCTCCAAATTTTTTACCCAAGTAGGGAGAGTGATGGTATTTTAATTTCCATATAGCTTTTTTTATCAGAGGATCTCTGTAGTCATAAAGTGCTATTATATTTTCCTCTGTTTGTCTTTCTGCCAATTTCAGACTATCTATACAATTTGAACATATTATTTCGCCTCTGATATTGCACCCAATACATCTCGAAGGGAATAGGATTCCGAGGATTAGATTCAAACTTCTTCTCAATGTATATATTGTCTTTTCCACTTCTTAATTTTACAATATATATGTTATACTGGATAGTAATTAATATGGATAAATCACTAAAGAATGTAATATCATCTGGACTAGCCAGCCTCTCTGAGATATTTTCCTCTGATAAATCTACGAAGAGCGTTTTGGGTATAGATATTGGTTCTTCTGCTATAAAAGTTGTCCAACTAAAAAAGAAAAATGGAAAAGCCGTCCTAGAGACTTATGGTGCTATTTCACTTGGTCCTTATGGTAATACAGACATAGGTTCAGTGACTAACTTAAAAACAGAAGATATCGTTCGAGCTCTACTTGATGTTATGAAAGAATCAAATGTAACTGTTAAGACAGGTATTTTAGCTATCCCTTCTTCTTCTAGTTTGATTTTTACAATTTCTCTTCCAGACAAGATTACTGAGGACAAGCTTTCAAGTGTAGTCCCTCTAGAAGCTCGTAAATATATCCCAGTTCCCATTACAGAAGTTTCTTTGGATTGGTTTGTTCTTCCAAAGGAGGCTGATTCGTCTGAGATAAACATAATGAATAATACTGTTGCTCAAAAAATACCTGATCCCAAGACAGAAGTTCTAGTTGTTGCTATCCACAACGATATACTTGGACGCTATCAAGAAATCCTTAAAGATACAGATATACATTCCGATTCATTTGAAATGGAAATATTTAGTAATATAAGAGCTTCTTTTTCTCATGATTTGGCTCCAGTCTTACTTATGGACTTTGGTGCTTCTAAGACCAAGCTTTCCATCATAGAAGAAGGAGTTGTTCACGTCTTCCATGTTGTAAACAGGGGAGGAGCAGATATTACAAAAAATATTGTCAGCTCTATGGGTATATCTTTTGCAGAAGCAGAAAAGTTAAAGAGATCTATTGGTCTAGATGCAAATAGTAATCCAGAAGTCGCAGATATCATAAGATTGTCTGTTGATTATATCTTATCAGATACAAATAGTGTTGTGTTTGCATACCAGAAGAAGTATAATAAAAACATCAGCAAAGTTATTCTTACTGGCGGAGGCTCTCTCACGAAAGGATTGATAGAAAGAGCCGTTTCTAATTTTCACACAGAAGTAATTTACAGTAATCCTTTTTCAAAAACAGAAGCTCCAGCATTTTTACTTCCAATTCTAGAAATTAGTGGACCAGAATTTAGTGTTGCTGTTGGTTTGGCCTTGAGACAATTATTTTAAATTATGGAGAATTCATTTCAAACATCGTTCATCCCTAAAAAGCCCATAGTGGCTAATAGTTCTGCATCTAATTCTGACAATAGTATAAGTATTACTATGGTTGTTTCTATTTTTATTTTGGTAGTAATGCTTGCTGCGACAGGAGGCTTGTATTTGTATAAGAATTATTTACAAAATAACAAAGCAGTGTTATCTGGAAACTTAAAAAAAATCAAGGATAGTTTTGACAAGAATACAATTGCCAACCTTGAAACGTATGATAAAACTTCTAGTGTTGCTAAACAGATATTAGAAAATCATATAGTATTATCTCCTTTATTTGAATTAATAAATGAGCTAACACTTTCTTCTATTCAATATACAAAGTTCGACCACAAGGTAGTCAACGGGGTATTTTCTGTAAATATGTCAGGTATAGCTCGTGATTATAAATCAATCGCTCTTCAGGCTGATGTTTTTAGCACTCCTAAAGGCCGTATGTTTCAAAATGTTATTTTTTCTAATTTAACAAAAGACAAGAATAATAATGTAACTTTTAACGTAGAATTTGATGTAGATCGTGCCTTACTTTCATATTCGAACAATATAACCAATGGCAACATAAAGACTTCAGCAAACAATACACCCTCGATAGACCAGCCAGCACAACAGGTAACTAATAATCCACAATAATTATTATGAAAATAATCATTCCAATTTTATTTATAGTTATAGCGGTCCTAGCTTTTATTTTCGGTGTGAATCCGTGGTATAATGACGTTAATGCTCTAAGAGCTGAAATATTAGATTATAATACAGCACTAAATAATTCTGCTGAATTACTAAAAGCTGAAGATTCTTTGATTGGTACATATAATGGCATAAAACAATCAGACAAAGATCGTTTGAGTAGTTTAATCCCTAGTTCAGTAAATAATATCCAATTTATCCTTGAAGTGGAACGCATTGCAAATCTTCATAACATGCCGATAAAAGATTTGAAGTTTGAGGCTAGCAGACAAACATCATCAGGAGGGGCTGTCGTCGCTCAAGTTGGGCCAGATGATAAACCTTATGGAGTTTTTCCTTTAGAATTTAGCACCGAAGGTACTTATGATACATTTGTTCTTTTCTTAAAAGACCTCGAGTATAATTTGAGATTAGTTGATGTTAAGTCTATATCATTTACAGTTCCTACTGTGGATCCGTCAGTAAAAATTACAGATGGTTTAGATCCAAACGTATATAAATATTCAGTTAAAGTAGAGACTTATTGGCTTAAATAATTATGCATAGAAAATACAATAAATTTTTAATAGTTTCACTTGTTGCTGTAGTAATACTAGGGGTTTATTCATATTTTTATAATGATTTAAAGTCAGAGGCTGCAGCCGGAGATAATGCTCTAACGTCTTCTTTGAATCCTACTGGCTCTCCTGTTGCGACAAGTACTAGTGGAACTTCAACTTTCAGTGAAGATTCAGCATTTTTGTTAAAATTAAATTCTCTAAAGAAGATAAAGATAGATGTTTCTATTTTTGATAGCCAGGCATTTAAGCTTTTAGTTAGTAATACCATAAAACTTGATCCAGTACCTTACGGAAGAATAAATCCTTTTTCTCCTACAGATAAACCAGTCGTAACCAATAAAGTAACTTATACATTGAAGACTAATCCCGTTTCTGCCTTAACAGCCAAGTCGGCAGTATTAAATGGATCACTAGAAGGTGCTGTTTCAAATAATATATATTTTGAATACGGCTTAGTGGAACCATTAGATAAAATGACACCTAAGGTCACTCCGTCTTCTATCGGTAGTTTTGCTTCGAATATAATTTCACTTACTCCAAAGACTACTTACCTATATCGTGCTGTTGCAAATATAAATGGTGCTCTTGTTTATGGAGATATAATTTCATTTAATACAAATTAAAATATGATATTACTAGAAGAATTAGTAAAACATGGTCTTCTAACAGAAGATCAAGTACCTGAAATTGTAAAATCATCAGAAGAAAAATATGATGGTGATATAGAGCAGGCCTTAGTAAATTTCGGTATAAACGAGGATTCTATTCTTGAATTGAAAGGGTCAGTTTTTAATATACCAATTAAAAAAGTTGATCTAGGGCTTGTTACATCTTCTATTCTTAAAATAATTCCAGTAGAGACTACAAAGACTTATCATTTTGTTCCTATTGGAATTACAAATAATGTTCTTGAGATAGGTATTATTGATCCTGAAAACGTGCAAGCTATAGATGTTTTGACATTTATTACGGCAAAGTTGGATAAGCCTTTTAAATTATATTTAATTAGTAGTTCTGTATATAGAAAATTATTAGAGAAATATGACGCACTTAGCAGTGAAGTCGATATGGCTCTTTCAGAGCTAGATCAAGAGATAGCTAATGCAGGAAGTGATAAATCAAAAGATAAAGAAAAAGCACTAAAACCCGGTGAGACCAGAGAAGAAGAAAAAATTACAGAAGATGCTCCTATAATAAAAATAGTTGCCGTTATCTTGAGACATGCTGTCGAGGGTAATGCTTCAGATATACATATAGAGCATGTAGGGGATAGGATAAAAGTACGTTTCCGTGTTGACGGAATTCTTCATACATCTCTCACTCTTCCTGTTGCCGTCTACAATGGAGTAATTGCTCGTATTAAAATATTGGCCAAGTTAAGATTAGATGAGAAACGTAAACCACAAGATGGTGGCTTCTCTACAAAAATGGAAGGCCGAAAGATAGACTATCGTGTCTCCACAATGCCATCTTATTATGGTGAGAAGATAGTTATGCGTATTCTTGATTCACAGAGAGGTGTGAAGCCTTTGAATGATTTAGACATGTCTCCTTCAAATCTAGCTTTAGTTCGTGAAGCCTTAGACAAACCATACGGACTTATCTTGATAACTGGCCCTACTGGTTCTGGTAAAACGACGACTTTGAATTCGATGATAAGTGAACTAGATCATGAAAAAGAAAATATAGTCACACTGGAAGATCCTGTTGAGTATCACATTGATGGTGTAAACCAGTCACAAGTCGCCCCAGAGATAGGATATACTTTTGCTTCGGGTTTACGTTCTATTTTAAGACAAGACCCAGATGTAATCATGGTGGGAGAGATCCGTGATAAAGAGACAGCTGAGCTCGCTATTCAAGCTGCTCTTACTGGTCACTTAGTATTTTCTACACTCCACACCAATAGTTCTGTCGGTGCTATCCCTCGTTTGATAGATATGGGAATCGATCCATACTTGATAGCTCCTACTCTAATCCTTTGTATGGCTCAACGTTTAGCTCGTAAAATACAGGTAAATTCTAAACAAGAAATCCCAATAGATGAAGCGAAAAGATTATTGATAGACAAGCATTTTGCGGATTTGCCTGCTGAATATAAGTCAAAGATAAATTTCAATACATCCGTTTTTGAAGCTATCTCAACTCCTGAATGTCCATCAGGAATGCTCGGACGTGTTCCTGTTTATGAAATGTTCAAGATAGATAAAGAAATGCAAAAAATAATATTAAGTAAACCTCAAGAACAGGATATCTATGCACTTGCACGTTCAAGAGGTATGCTCACTATTCGCGAAGATGCGATTATTAAAAGTATGGAAGGCTTAATTCCTTTTAAAGAGATATATAACTTCTAGTAGGAAAAGTATTGTAATTGTATTATAATATATTGGTATGGATCAAAGTAAAAAAATTCTAATTATAGATGATGATAGTTTTCTTTTGGATATGTATGCATTAAAATTTACTAAATCAAATTTTGATGTTACTGCGGCGTTGGGTCCAGAAATTGCCTTAGAAAAACTACATTTAGGTTTAAAGCCAGATGTAATACTGCTTGATATTGTAATGCCAGTTATGGATGGATTTGAATTGCTTGAGAAAATGAAAGAAGAAAGCTTATCTCAGGATTCCATCAAGATTATTCTTTCAAATAGAGGTCAAGCTTCTGATATTGCTAGAGGAGAATCTCTCGGAGCAGCTGGATATATAGTAAAAGCTTCAAGTACTCCAACAGAAGTTTTAGAAAAAGTTAAAAGTATTATTAATGAGAAAAAAATATAAATATGGATTACAATAAATTTTTAGATGAAATATTAACAAGTTTAATTCACGAAGATGGATCAGACTTACATCTCGGGGTAGGGCGTAAGCCAGCTATCCGTATCAATGGTCAGCTTGTTTTTCTAACAAATAAAGAGAACCTAAAGAGTGAAGATATGATTAGTATCCTAAGTATTATTCTTGGTAAAGAAAAAACTGAAAAATTCTTGGAAGATAAAGAAGTAGACTTCTCTTTTGCTTTCAAGGGGTTAGCACATTTGCGAGGCAATGCTTATTTTCAGAGGAGTGGCATCTGTATTGCATTAAGACTTGTCCCCAAGGCTAAGAGTTTTGAAGATTTAAATCTTCCAGGTGTCCTTAAAACTTTTGCTATGAACAAGCAAGGATTTTTCCTTGTAGTTGGACCAGTAGGTCAAGGTAAGTCTACAACTCTTTCGACCATGATAAATTTTATAAATAAAGAAAGTACAACTCATATAATAACTATTGAAGACCCTATAGAGCATGTATATACACAAGAAAGGTCTATTATAGATCAACGTGAAATAGGTCTAGATACAAAAGATTTCCCTGTAGCTTTAAAGTCCGCTTTTCGTGAAGACGTCAATGTGATCCTTATCGGTGAGATGCGTAACAATGAGACTATCTCTGCGGCAGTTACAGCTGCCGAGACTGGGCACTTGGTATTCTCAACGCTACATACGAACAATGCCCCCCAGACTATCGATCGTATCATCGACTCTTTCCCCGCTAATCAGCAGGATCAGATAAGACTTCAACTCGCTTCTAGTTTGCTCGGTATTTTATCTCAGCGTCTTATCCCTCGTATTACAGGAGGACGTATACCTGCATTTGAATTACTTATAAACAATAATGCTGTTTCAAATCTTATCAGAGAAAAGAGAACACACGAGATAAATACAGTCATAGAGACATCTTCAGAGCAGGGTATGATAGATATGAATCGGTATTTGATAGAATTAGTAGCTAAAGGAGAAATTTCTCTTGAAAGTGCTTATCAATATTCATTTAATCCAAAGGCACTTGAGAGAATGCTATAAAATATATGATATTTAAATATGAAGCCATAACAAGTACAGGGGAGAAAAAAGTTGGGTCTATAGATGCTTCATCTAAAGATTCAGCTGTAGCAGCTATTCAACGTAGAGGGTTGATAGTCTCTTCTATACAAGAAGAAGGTATTAAAAATGGAATATTTAAATTATCCTTTTTCCAAAAAAGAATAAAAATGAAAGATGTTGTGATCATGTCACGACAGATTTCTACTTTATTTGAAGCTCAAGTCTCAGCCTTGAAAGCTTTTCATCTACTCGCTTCAAATACAGAAAATCCTGCCTTGATCAAGGTCTTGAGTACTATCTCTTCAGATATAGAATCAGGTATCTCTATCTCAGAAGCTCTTTCCCGCCATCCAGATGTCTTCTCAGTTTTCTATGTAAACATGGTAAAAGCAGGTGAAGAATCCGGTAAGCTGACTCAGACCTTTTCTTATTTGGCTGAATATTTAGATAGACAGTATCAGCTAACTTCAAAGACAAAGAACGCTCTTATTTATCCTAGTTTCGTTATTGGAGTCTTCTTTGTAGTTATGATACTCATGTTCGTTTTTATTGTTCCTAGACTAGCTGCTATCATCAAAGATTCAGGTCAAGCCATACCATTTTCTACTAAAATCGTTTTCGCTTTAAGTGACTTACTTATCAATTACGGTTTATTTGTATTTATCGGAGTTTGTATTTTTGCTTTCTATTTATATAGGATGAGTAAGTCTGAGTCAGGAATGAAATACTTAGACAGAGTAAAGATTTCTATCCCTGTAATGAAAAATATTTTCATCAAGCTTTATCTTTCTAGAATTGCAGATAATCTAGATACATTACTTTCTTCTGGTGTTACTATTATTCGTTCGATGGAGCTTACTTCCGTTATTGTAGGGAATAGAGTCTATGAAGATATTTTAAAAGATGCGACAGAGAAAGTGAAGAGTGGTAGTTCTCTATCTGAGGCTTTTGGTTCTTATCCAGAGATACCTCCTATCATGGTAGGTATGATACACGTCGGAGAAGAGACAGGTTCTCTCGGAAATATCTTGAAAACATTGGGTAAATTTTACAATCGTGAAGTAAATGAAGCAGTCGATACTATGGTCTCTCTAATCGAGCCGATGATGATCGTTGCCCTCGGTCTTGGAGTTGGACTTCTTCTCACCTCTGTTCTCATGCCAATCTACAATATTGCAGGAGGAATATAAGAATAATTGAGAATTAATAATTATTAATTAATAATTTAAACTCAAAAATACGTCGGCTCTGCCGACGTATTTTGTATTTATTATTAATACTATTCGCTAGAAACTAATCACTGATTATTAATCACTAACCCTTACTTGTCCACAGTCTATAAGTATTGTGCTTTTAATAATCTTATATGATATAATACATATATTAAAAAGTTAGGTCGCGTCTTTCATAAAAAAAGACAAATTATTAATTTAAATTTTAATCATGAATAAAAATAAAGGTTTTACGCTTATTGAACTTTTGGTTGTTATTGCAATCATCGGTATCCTAGCTTCGGTCGTGTTGGCTTCTCTTTCTGGAGCAAGAACAAAAGCAAAGATAGCTGCAGTTCAATCAACATTAGCTTCAGCAAGAGCTCAAGCAGAGATTGGAATGGTAAATGGTAAATATATTCCAGATATTTGTCACTCAGGTTCAACGGGTTCTCTTAAGTTATTAATTGATTCTTTGAATAAAGTATCTTCTAAAGTTACTGAAATTAGATGTGGTTCTGATGCATCAGATTCATCAGGTTGGGCCAATAAATGGGCATTGGAAGCAGTAGTTGATGGTAAATATTATTGTGCTGATAGTTCTGGATATTCTGGTCTTTCTGGTACGATTGGGTCAACTAGTGCTATCAGTCCAGCTTCAGTCACTATAAGTTCAAGCTCAGCTAATTCAATAACGGGTACTTATTCTTCTACTTCAGTAGACCTATCTTGTGCTTCTTAGTTTTTTTTGCAGTAAATTATTAATTAATTTTAAAAATAATGAATAAAAATAAAGGTTTTACACTTATTGAACTCTTAGTTGTTATTGCAATCATCGGTATTCTAGCTTCGGTCGTATTAGCTTCACTTTCTTCTGCTCGTGATAAAGGGAAGGACGCAGCCGTGAAGTCTCAGCTCGCAAGTATGAAGGCTCAGGCAGAATTGTTTTTTGCTAAAAGTGAAACATATGCTAATGTTTGTGGTGATTCTCAAGTCAATAATGGCTTTGGAGGGGCATCAGGTCCAGGACTATTGTCTGCAGCTCATGCTTCGTCTGGTTCAGCAACTCCAGGGTCTACCGGTGTTGCGATAAATAATATATCATCAGCTCAAGTTTCTACTCAGACTGTTTGTAATGATTCAGATTCTGCTTGGGCAGTATCAGTGCCTTTAGCCACAAGTAGTTCTGGCTCACCATCTTATTACTGTTCTGATAATACTGGTTTATCAAAGGAAACTACTGTTCCTTTAGATAGCAAGACTGATTACGTTTGTAATTAATTTATAGAGTATCTCTAAAAACCAATCCACTCTATCGGATTGGTTTTTTGTTTGGTTGTGTGATAAAATAGTTAAAATAATATATTGATTTCATTATTTTTTTGTTTTTTCAGATTTTACCAACAACAAATATTTTACTTAAAGAATTTATTAATTTTAATTTATGGAATTAAATAAAAAAAGATTTTTATGCGCGAAGGCTTTATTTATCGCCCTGTTTTTTTTTATTTGGTTATTATTTTTGCGTTTTAATTCAATAAATTCTCCTTTTATGAGAGACGAGGGTGAGTATGATTATGCAGCACAGCTATTGCACGACGGGGGAGTTCCATACAAGGAATCATTTATGCAGAAGCCACCAATGATTATTTATACTTATTCTCTGGCTCAGACTTTTGGTGATAGTGTTTCTTTTCCTCGAATATTAGCTTTGATTTCACTTTTTCTAGCAGGTCTAATTTTGGCTGATATTTTAAGAAAAGAATATAATCCAAAGACGGCTGTAGTCTTTTTATTTCTTTTTTCGTCCCTGATATCTTTTTATCCCTTAGAGGGATTTTTTGCTCAACCCGAAATATTCTTATTGTTACCCTTAGCTATTTCACTATGGTGCTATTTCAAATGGAAATATACCAAAAGAGAACCCTGGCTTTATTTTATTGGATTTTTTGGCTTAATTTCAATACTCTATAAACCAATAATACTATTAGCTGTATTTTTCATATTCTTATATATACTTTTATTTGAAATATTAAAAAATAAAGCCACTTTTTTAAAAATTATTAAGTATAGTTCGTTAATTTTCTTGGGAGGGTTATCTGCTACTCTTATAGTTATATTACCCATCTTTTTGAAAGGCGGACTGACCTACATGTGGGATTCAGCTTTTTATTATAATTATTATTATGCATCATTTGTCGGCCTAAATTTTAGTAGAATATTTTCATTATTTATTTATTTATGGCCATACCTCTTATTAGTTTTATATTTTTATATTAAAGATAAAAAAAATAATATATTTTTTTTAGGTATATTATTTGGTAGTTTCTTTGGATCTTTTGGAAGTTTGCAGTTGCACTATTATCTTGTAACGATACCAGTATTAGCCATGATTAGTTCTATCTCTATCGTCAACCTAGAGGAAAATTATAGCTCTTTTGTAAATAAAAATAGAAGAATTTTAATTACATTATTAATTTGTTTTTTTCTATTTTTTTTATTATTTTTTCAATTTAGAGATTATCTTTTTATAAAATCGAGAAATTTTACAGATTATTTTTTCCCAGAATGTTCATTTGGTCAATCTGTGTTACTAGGTCAAGAACTAAAAAAGATTACAAAAGAAAACGATGGGATTTTTATTTTTGGCAATGAACCTGAGATATTATATTATGCCCATAGGAAAAGTGTCACTAGATTTATGATAACTTATCCAATTATACTTAAAACTAAGTTATCAAAAAGGTATGCATTGGAAGCATTGTCTGATCTCAAACTAAATCCCCCTAAAGCTATTATTACTAATAGTAAACTAGATTTAAATATAACGGATACCCAAGGAGGCGACATTTATAGAAATACAATTATTAGTACGATAAAGAATGAATATTATTTCGCAGGCCAAGTATATTCTGCCAAAGAAAGTAATAATTATGAATTTGGTTTTCCAATTAAGGATAATAATCACAATATGAACTTATCAATTTATATTAAAAAATAGAATGTTAAATATATTCAAGGAAAATAAAATAGTCAGATATATCTTCTCAGGCGGAGTTGCTGTCTTTGCAAATCTTACTATTCTTTTTGTTTTAACAAAATATTTACATATGTTTTATTTAATATCGGCAATTATAGCATTTTGTTTTGGAGTATTGGTTAGTTATTCTCTGCATAAATTTTGGACATTTAAAAATTATCTTATAGGGAATATGTCATCTCAATTTTATATTTTCTTTATTTATTCAATTTTAATTTTATGTTTAAATACAATACTGATGTATCTTTCTGTTGATATTTTCGGTCTTTGGTATATTTTTTCTCAAGTAATCATTACCATCATTACTTCATTTATAAATTATTTATATTTTAGTAGAACTATTTTTATCTAATTATGTCTAAAAAAACATTTTATCTTATCATTGTTATCTCTTTCGTAGTTTCATTATTTTTCCAATGGACTAGATGGAAGGATTTATATTTTATCGACTCACATATGTGGGCTAGTCAAGCACAGTATGTCCAAACAAACGATGCAAGAGAATTCGATGCCAAGATGGCCTATGGTCATCCTGGTGGCACGGTAGTAGAGGGGGCTATTATCTTCCATGATATATTTAAGGTACCATATGAAGACTCTTTGATAATATTTATAACTATTTTTAATAGTCTAATTATTTCAATTATCTGTCTACTTTGTTTTATTTTATACAAAAATCACTTATGGTGGATTATTACTTTATCTACTCTGGCTATGAATTCTGCTTATGATAATGCTACCCCAACTTCAGCGATTGTAAGTCCACTTATGGTCCTTTTGACACTTTTAACTTTATATTTTTATAAGAATAAAGAAAAGATTAATATACCTTTAGTTCTATTTTTTTCTTTAGTTGTTGGATTAGCTTCGTCAACTAGACTTGATATTGGTGTTTTCTGTTCAGTATTTTTTATTGGTTTTTTGAAATATACAAATACAATTGATTGGAAAAAATTATTCTATATAATTTTAGGTTCATTTACTACTTTTTGTATATTTGATCCATTTATGTGGTTTATGCCATTTCAGCACATAAAGGATCTAATAGCAAAAATAATTTTTCATTATAGTGAATTTTTACCTTACCATCTAACCTTCATGAGTGTTTTTATCTTATCAATGCTCACTATCATTAGTATTTCATTGGCAATATCTATAGTTTTGTTGAAAAATAAAATAAAATTATTAGTACCAGAAAATTTTATTAAAACCTTGATTGTTATGACTATAATTTTATATATTATTTTTTTAACTTCACATTATCAGGCAGAACGATATTTTCAACCAATTATTTTTATTTGGGAAGTTTTACTACCATTATTTATATTTAATTTAACAACTTATATTTCTCATTCTTTATCTTTTAAAATAGATAAATATATCAAATTTATAAAAGTTCTAAATTTTTCAATTTTTTTACTTCTTGTCAGTTATCACTCATTTTTATTTTATATATGGTTTATTTTTGATAGAATAAGACTTGTATGAATAAATTAAAAGTGATAGTTGTAATGCCTGCTTATAATGCTGAAGCTACCTTAGCTAAAACAATCGGAGATATACCATTTGATTATATTGATGAGATTATATTGGTTGATGATGCCTCGAGCGATAAAACCTCTGAGTTAGCCAAAGGCATAGCCACTAAGCATGATTTGTTGACTTTGGATTTAAATGATTACCTTATAGATGATTCTAAAATTTTATTTACAATAAAAAAACTTATTAAAAATAAAGGTTACGGAGGTAATCAAAAGGAATGTTATGATATAGCCCTCAGTCACGGGGCAGATATCGTAGTTATGCTACATCCAGACTATCAATATGATCCAAAGCTTATAAAATATTTTATTGAATATATAGAAGATGGTTATTTTGATACAGTTTTAGGTTCTAGAATTCGTAGTCGAAAAGAGACCTTAGCAGGGGGTATGCCTTTATATAAATACTATTCAAATAGGTTTCTTTCTCTTATTCAAAATATATCGAGCGGTCACAATCTTTCAGAATGGCATACTGGGATGAGAGCTTACAAAAAAGAAGTATTAGAGAATATAAAATATGATAAATTCTCAGATGATTTTATATTTGATACTCAAATGTTATTTTCTATAATTAAAAAGGGTTATATGGTGGGGGATATACCAGTCCCAGTTCGGTATTTCAAGGAGGCTTCTTCTATTAATTTCAAAAGAAGCTTTAAGTATGGAGTTTATACTCTTTGGGAAACTATTAAATTTATACTAAATAAGTAATAGAATTTTGTCTATATTAGTCTTTTGTTTGAATAAATAAAATAAGTTTTTTGCCTATACCAAAATTTACAACAGGATGGTATAATCAATGGTATATGAACATACTTATCTTCGTTTTTATTTTTTTACTCGGAACCATTATTGGTAGTTTTTTGAATGTTGTTATTTATAGATTTAATACTGGTAAATCAATAGTAAGAGGTAGGTCTATCTGCATGACTTGCAATAGAACTCTCCGTTGGTACGAGCTCATCCCTGTCTTCTCTTATTTATTTCAGCTTGGTAAATGTCGTCGTTGTGCCGAGAAGATATCTCATCAATATCCGATAGTAGAGTTATTGACTGGTCTTTTATTTGTTTTAATTTCATATCATTTTTTATCCATATTAATGTTTTCGCCTTTTTCTTATGTTTTTCTTGTTACTTTTTATGTTTTCATCTTCTCACTTCTTATTGTTATTTCTGTCTATGATCTACGTCATAAAATAATACCAGATATTTTAGTATATTTATTTTCTTTTATTTCTTTTTTATCTATTTTTATAAGCCATTCTATTTTTGGTAGTTTATTTATTAAGCCAGACTTTTCTTCTCTTATAGCAGGACCGTTACTAGCTTTGCCTTTTGCTTTGATTTGGTTCGTTTCTAAGGGTAAGTGGATGGGATTAGGGGATGCCAAGCTCATGCTCGGTATCGGATGGATACTAGGTATATATCAAGGTTTAGCTGCGATAATTTTAGCTTTTTGGATAGGATCTATCATTAGTCTTACTTTTATGTATATTTCAAAGAAGAAAATAAATATGAAGACAGAAATTCCTTTTGCTCCTTTCCTCATATTAAGTTTATTGATTGTATTTTTATTTAATATAAATGTTTTTTCATTGTCTGCATTGTTTCGATTTTAATTTTATTTACTTTTAATGTATAAAAAAAATTACATAAAAATAATAAAAAATATTTCAAATATCAAGGGTTTGACTTTGGTGGAGTTGATTGTAGTTATATCGATTTTTATGATTATTACATCGGTGGCGATTTTTAATTATGGTAATTTTAATTCAACAGTCTCACTTCAGAATCTTACTGATGATATAGCATTATCTATACGTAAGGCTCAGGGCTTTGCTATTGGAGCTCGTGGAGTGGAGGAGGGTGTGGGACCTGATAAAGTATTTAACTTCAATAATAGTTATGGTATGCATTTTTCTGTAGATCCTAATCCTACAGGATCTTTGTCTGGGTCCAATAAATCATTTCTAATGTTTACCGTACCGATACCTGTAGATAAATCTACTGTATATGATAAAAAATATGTATATGATGAAAGTGCGAATGCAGTCTGTAACGATGGTGTGAATAAATGTGTAGAATTATTTAACATAAATACCATAGATGAGATAAAAGATATAAAGATAGATGGTGTATCAAAAGCTTCAGGGTCTATAGATATTGTATTCACTCGTCCAGATCCTAGGGCTAATTTTTGCTATAGGACTAGCTTGTCTAGTTCTTGTAATTCCGATATTTCAGATGTAGAGATAGTTTTATCAAACGGTCAAACAGATGAACAATTTAGAACCAAGACTATAACTATACAAAATACAGGACAAATAAGTATTCAATAATATTATGATTAAAATTATTAGAAAAAATAAAAACGAAAGGTTTATTCAAACATCAAATTTTAAAAATGGAACAAATTTGATATCGGGCTTTACTTTGATAGAACTGATGATAGCTACCACTCTATTTACTATTATCATGATGATGGGAGTAGGTTCATTGGTGGTCTCTTCTAACTCTGCTAAATCTGCTCAGAAGCTTAGAATTTCCGTCGATAATGTAAACTTTGCTATGGAAATTATGACACGCGAGCTTCGCATGGGGACTCATTATTATTGCGTAACTACTAATCAATATCTGATGGGGGAGACAACAAGAGAAGGTGACTGTGAAGAAGGTGGTAATGTAGTCGAGTTTGATTCTCCTGTTGATCAGTTGGGTTCGACTCACAGGATTGCGTATTATAAAGAGGAGAGATCTACTCCTGATGGTATAGGTACTTATACATTAAAAAGATGCGAAGGTGTAAATAAATGTGTAGATATAGTATCTAGAGATGTTAATATTGATATCTTAAAATTTTATGTAAGAGGTTCGAAATTTGACGATAATATCCAGCCAAGTGTTCGAATATTGATAAGAGGTAAGGTTACAATTAAAGGAATAGAAAAGACATTTTCTTTGCAGACGATGGCTTCACAACGCTCAACAGAAACAACATTATAATATGAATTATTTTAATAGAAAAAATAAAAATAGCGGTTTTACAATCATCGAAGCGATGGTGGCTATATTTATTTTGTCCGTATCTGTAGCTACGATGCTCGGTATTACAGCTTCGAGTGCAGCTTCAGCTCGCTATGCGAACAATGAAATTACTGCAAATTATCTTTTACAAGAAGCAGTAGACTCTATAAGGAATAGCCGAGATACTATGGTATTTCAGCATAAATTATCATGGACAGATTTTCTAAATAGATATGGTTATGCAGGTAATACTAAATGTTTTCCATATGAAGGTAACGGTTGTTTTTTATTAATAGAGAATTTCGATCCAGCAAATGTTACAGGTGATGATGTAGAGAATTGCGATGCAGGTATTTGCCCGAATTTTTTTTACGATAATGAACCAAATAACAACAAGACATTTTATAATTATACTAGTTCGACAGGATACATAGGTGAATTCAGAAGAACTATAAATATGGATGTGGATAGTAATGCCCCGGATCAGTTGAAAGTCACTGTAAATGTTGAATGGTATAACGGAAGTGAGACAAATAAAAGATCTCAATCTTTAACATTTTATTTATTGAATTGGCAGAAAAGTTAATTTATGAAAAATATTAAAGCCAAAAAAGAAAATAAAGGATATGCTATATTATTTACTGTCGTAGTGGTTGGTATTATTTCAGCTATTACTTTCGGACTTACAAATGCAGCCTATAAGCAAATGATGCTATCGTCAGTGGCTAGAGATTCCACTTCAGCTTTTTATCAAGCCGATATCGCTACAGAGTGTGCTATGTATGCCGATAATTTGGATTTTTTAACAAGTACTAATAATTTAACTACTTTTACATGTGGTGGTACCACTATGAAATATTCTTATACTGCAGGTACTACAAATAATACTTCACTTTATCAGTTGTCTCCTCAAAATGAGTCTTCGACTGGAAAATGCTTTAGGGTGGATGTGACTAAGACTGATAATGATGTTTTGATTACTACAAAAGTTGAAGCCTTGGGTTATAATATATGTAATAAAAATAATTTCAGGACAGTTGAACGTGCAATTGAAGTTAATTATTAAAAATAGTATATTACTGACAATATGGATGATATAAACATAAAAAACCGAATAAATAAACTTCGGGACGAGATTTCTCGCTTGCGTGATGAATATCACGTAAAAAACAATCCGAAAGTTACAGATGATATATATGAATCTTTAACAAGAGAACTTAAGGATTTAGAGAAAAAATATCCTCAATTTATTGACCCCAATAGTGCTATCAATAGGGTAGCAGGTGCACCTCTCGATCAATTTAAGAAAGTAAAACATGAAGTTCGGATGCTCTCTTTAAATGATGTCTTTAAAGAAGAAGAAATTATAGACTGGGAAAATCGTATTAAAAAACTGATCGATCAAAAAGAAGATTTGAATTATTTTTGTGAAGTAAAGCTTGATGGTCTTTCGGCTTCACTTTTTTACAAAGATGGAGTTTTTATTCGCGGTGCAACTCGGGGTGATGGTTTTATCGGAGAAGATGTGACAGAGAATTTAAAAATGGTTGAGTCAATTCCATTGCACTTGAACGGTGATATAAGGGGGGATATAGAAGTTAGAGGAGAAGTTGTTATGACAAAGAAAGCTTGGACTCTTTTGAATAAGAAGCAAGAACTTTTAGGCAAGCCTACTTTTGCAAATACTCGTAATGCAGCTGCTGGAAGTTTACGCCAGCTTGATCCGAAAATAGTACAGAGTCGAAAACTGGACTTTTTTGCTTGGGATATAGCTCAAATTTCAATCAAGAATTATGATTCAAGAATCAAAAATCATTCAGATAAACATCAAGTTCTAAAAGAGCTTGGTTTTAAACTGGCTCCCTATGAAAAAAAAGCTAAGAATATGGAAGATATTTTTTCATTTATAAAAGAAATAGGCAAAGTAAGATCAGGGCTTCCTTATGGCACGGATGGCATGGTTATATCAGTAGATAATTTAGAAGTTCAAGATAGTCTCGGCTTTGTCGGTAAGGCTCCTAGATATATGGTTGCCTATAAGTATGAAGCAGAAAGAGCGACAACTGTAGTTACAAATATAACAGTAAATGTCGGACGTACTGGAGCTATTACACCTTTGGCTCATTTTAATCCGACTCTCGTTGCTGGTTCTACTATTTCAAAAGCGACACTACACAATATGGATCAGATAGAACGCCTAGATATCAGAGTGGGTGATACGGTAGTTATTCAAAAGGCAGGAGATGTTATTCCAGAGGTTGTGGAGGTTCTTGTTAATTTAAGAACAGGCAAAGAAAAGAAATTTAAAATGCCAGAATTTTGTCCTGTATGTGGAGGTACTATAAATAAAAAGGCCTCCTTGAGTAATTCCTCGAAAAGCACGAATAAAACCTTCCCAGGAAATTTCTCTGCTCGGGCCGGTCGCCCTGCGCAAGTCTTTTCTCAGAACAACTCTTCGTCGACCTTAAATACTTCCGTGGCTTATTACTGTACAAATAAAGATTGCCCAGCACGAAGTAGGAGAGGACTACAGCATTTTGTAAATGTATTTGAAATATATGAGATTGGTCCAAAAATATTAGATAGACTTAAAGATGAAGGACTTATTTCGGATGCTGCAGATTTATTTACTCTTGAAGTCGCTGATCTCTCAGGACTGGAACGCTTTGGTTTGAAGTCTGCAGAAAATATAATCAATTCGATAAATTCTCATAAGAAAGTTTTACTTTGGAGATTCATATATGCACTGGGAATAATCCATGTCGGTGAACAGACAGCTCAAGATATAGCGAACCATTTCGGTTCCCTTACAAAAATAATGAAAGCGAGTAAGGATGAGATAAATAAGATTGAAAATATTGGCCCAGTTGTGACAGAAAGTATTTATGAATATTTTAAAAATAAAGAAAATTTAAATTTTATAGAAAAACTTTTTGCTTCGGGAATAACTATTGATAATACTTCAGTCAAAAGGGGATTAAAATTAAAAGATAAAGTATTTGTTCTCACTGGGACTTTGTCATCTCTATCTAGAGAGGATGCAAAGAAAAAAATAATAATAGAAGGTGGAAGAGTTTCTTCCTCTGTTTCAGTAAAGACGGATTATGTCTTAGTAGGGGAGGAACCTGGAAGTAAATATACAGAAGCAGAGAAGTTGGGTGTAAAAATAATCAAAGAGGCAGAATTTCTAAAAATGTTCTAAATATGTTATTCTAAAATCATGACCTTAGAAGATATTAAAAAATTAGCAGACTTAGCTCGTATAGATATGAGCGATGAAGAGATGGAGGGTATGGCCAAAGATTTTGACCCTATTTTGGCATATGTTGGGCAAATCCAAGAAGTATCAAAGTTGGGCATTGAAGATACTATCCACTCTCCCGAAAATTATAAATTACAAAATATAATGCGTGAGGATGTGGCTACAAATACTAGAGGCGAATATACAGACTCAATTATGAAAAATGCTCCAGATACTGAGAATGGATTTATAAAAGTTAAACAAATACTATGATTGATTTAAGAAACCTTACAATTAAAAAAGCTCATGACCATTTTAAAAATGGTGATTTTACAGTCACAGATTTGGTAAATGAGTATTTGAAAGTTATAAAAGAAAAGAATGGAGATATCAATGCCTATTTAGAAGTTTATAATGATGTGCTCAATCAAGCGAAAGAAGCAGAAGAAAAGTTTAAAAATGGTACTGCTACTTTGATGACAGGAATTCCAATCGCACTTAAAGATAATATGCTTTATAAGGGGCATATAGCAAGTGCTTCTTCTAAGATATTAGAGAATTATGTTGCTACGTATGATTCATCTATTGTTAAACAGCTAAAAAGTCAGGGTGTAGTCTTCTTGGGTAGGACGAATATGGATGAATTTGCTATGGGTTCATCTACTGAAACGAGTGCATATGGAAATACTAAAAATCCAATAGATACAAGTAGAGTCCCTGGTGGTTCTTCGGGTGGTTCTGTCGCTGCTTTGGCTATGGATGGAGCATTGGTCTCACTAGGAAGTGATACTGGTGGTTCAATACGTCAGCCAGCTGCCTTTTGCGGTCTAGTCGGATTAAAGCCTACATATGGAGCTGTTTCTAGATACGGTATTATCTCTATGGGTAGTTCACTTGATCAAGTTGGAACTTTTGGAAAAAATGTTGAAGATGCCGAGATACTTTTCAATACAATAAATGACTATGATGAAAAAGATAGTACTTCAGTAAAAAAGGAAGAAAGACTATCTCCATCTCCATTAAAAAAGAAAATAGGCGTACCAAGATCTTTTCTTTCTGGGGACGGAATAGAAAGTGATATCCTTAAAAATTTTGAAGAGAATTGCAAAAGGTTAGAAAAAGCTGGATATGAGATAGTAGATATATCTCTACCTCTTATTAAATATTCATTAGCTGTTTACTATATTATTTCTCCAGCAGAAGTATCTAGTAATCTAGCTCGTTATGATGGTATTCGCTATGGTCTACATGAAGAAGCTGACAAACTTTATGAAGTATATACAAAAAGTCGCGGAAAAGGTTTTGGTAAAGAAGTTCGTCGCCGTATCTTACTAGGTACTTATATTCTTTCTCATGGTTATTATGATGCATATTACAATACTGCTATTAAAGTAAGACATGCTATCAAAGAAGAATTAAAAAATGCCTTTAAAGAAGTAGATGCTATCATCACTCCGACTTCTCCTTTTATGCCTTTTAAATTCGGCGAAAAACTTGCGGACCCTGTAGGTATGTATCTATCAGATTTATTTTCTGTTCCTGCCAATATTGCTGACATCCCGGCTATCTCTATACCATCAGGTAAAAATTCTGAAGGTTTACCATTTGGTCTTCATATAATGGCTCCTCTCTTCCGTGAAGATATTCTATTTACTATAGGTAAAGATTTTGAAAAATTGGTTTAATTTTGTTAAAACTTTATTTAAGTTTTTTTACAGAGTATAATAAAAAAGTATGCAATTAACAAACGGAGTACAAGCCATAGTAGATAAACCTCTATTTGATCCAACCTATTTAAATATAGAGTATGTTTTCAATAAGATAGCAAGCTCTATCCAACCAACCATTAATCTTCTTACTAATCCGAGTACTTGGGGGACCTTGGGTACTGTATCGGCTATTGTTTCTATTATTTTTCTTTCGATAATAATTTTTTCTTTAGTTCGAATGTATGAAATACAAGTTTTCGACAAGAAAGAAATTGAACATGAGATTAGTCATGCTTTAGCTAAGATTAAAGAGAGAGATCGAGAATTAAACCCACGATGGAAATACATTTTAACTTTACTAGAAAGTCCCAATGAGTCTGACTGGAGAGTTGCCATAATAGAATCAGATACTTTACTTGAAGAAGCTTTTAGAGAGAGAGGTTTAGTGGGGAATACTATGTCTGAACTTTTAGAAGAAGCCAAGATGAATGGCTATGCAAGTATTCAAAGTGCTTGGGATGCACACTTGGTTCGTAATAAGATTGCTCATGAAGGTTTGAATTATCCTATAACTCAAGTAGAAGGAAGAAGAGTGATAAAATTATATCAAAATGTTTTTGAAGACTTACAGGTTATATAAAAAAGAGTAGCAAATGCTACTCTTTTTTTATTTGCGCGGTCGACCGGAATCTTTCGCCCTACGGTCTTACCAATAAGTGATTCTGCTGAATCAGGTACTTTTCCATCTTCAATAAGGAAAAGTTTTTCAAGTCCGGTCGTTAGCAAAGCAGTTTGCTAACTCGACCTCATAAAAAGCCTCTTTCGAGGCTTTTTCTTTTGCGCGGTCGACCGGACTTGAACCGGCAACCTCTCACGTGACAGGCGAGTGCTCTAACCAGTTGAGCTACGACCGCAAATTTTTCTAAACTATAACTTTTATAAACCAAACAATATAACTTTGCCAAGGCGAGTGCTCACTATATTCTAATTGAAGTTGAGCTACGACCGCAAATACCTAACTAACATAACATAAAATAGAAAATAATTCTATCCTATTGTGTCGGTGGGAAGACTTGAACTTCCTACCTCGGGCTTATGAGTCCCGCGCTCTAACCAGATGAGCTACACCGACATTTTCAGCTTGGGACATAGTTTGGGGCCTGTCACATGCCTACTTGTTGCGGGACTTGGAATCGAACCAAGGTCTTAAGGTTATGAGCCTTACGAGATACCATTTCTCTATCCCGCTATAATAATAAGAGATTTTCTTATATCTGACTATTATACTTAAAAATGTAGAATATGCAAATTGAAAATATAGATTATATATAGTACTATGGATTGAGTTTGAACTTATTAGCCGTCATAGCTTAGTGGCAAAGCACTCCCTTGGTAAGGGAGAGAGCGTGAGTCCGATTCTCACTGACGGCTCAAAAGATACCTAAGTATCTTTAAAGGTGTATTGCTCCTGTAAAGAGAGATTCTCACTGACGGCTCAAAAGCCATCCTAGCTCACCTGGTAGAGCAATCCCTTCGTAAGGGATAGGTACCGAGTTCGAGTCTCGGGGATGGCTCCCATTTTCTTATGAGGTAGTTCGAATTTTGAAAATGCAGTACTGTAAGTACTCATATTTATTAATTAATAAATTTTATGATGAAAAAAATATCTAATGGTTCTAAAGTTTTCGAAGGCAGTAATGCAGTTACAGATTTTCTAACTCCAGGATCTTTAGGAATGACCCCATTGGTAGAACTTCCATCATCTCTCAATAAATTCTCAAAAGATGGTGTTAGGATATTTGTAAAACTCATGCAATTCGTTCCACTAGGAAATATAAAATCTATGCCTTCATGGCAGATGCTTTCTGGTATGAGTAAAGAAGATTTGAAATCCACTAAACATCTAGTTGAATACTCTTCAGGGAATACAGTTCTTTCTCTTGCTATATTATCTCGTCATTTTGGAATTCCAAATCTTCATGCGATTATTACCCCCGATGTACCTGAACACAAGAAGCGTCTTTTGAAGTTAGTCGGTGCCGACCTTATGATATCTCATGGCCCTCGTAGTCCTGATGTTCATAGTAATAAAGGAGGAGTATATGAAGCTAAACAATTAGGTAAAAAGAAGGGGTGGCACAATCTAAATCAATATATCAATCCTGGAAATATAGGAGCAGGGGAAGAGTATGTAGCCAAAGAGCTTTGGTCTCAGCTAGGCGACAGACTTTCTATTTTTGCTGCGACCATTGGTACAGCTGGTACTATCTATGGAGCAGGTTCATATCTTAAATCTAAAAATAAAGATATATATGTGGCAGGTTCATCTATTAAAAAAGGTTCTTCTATTCCAGGCCCTCGTGTAGATGAAGCTATACTAAAGCTCGGTATTCCTTGGTATGACGTTGTTGATCAAGTTATACCTATCGATGCAGTGTCTGCCTATGAACGAAGTCTAGCTCTTATAAGGCTTGGTTTATTTGTTGGACCTTCGACTGGTATGCAGTTGGCAATGATAGAAAAGATGATTAAAGAAATGAAAAGTAAAAAGACTTTAAATAAATATAGGAATAAAGATAAAGAGATAGTTATAGCTTTTGTTGCTTGCGATATGATGCATCCATATATAGATGATTACTTTTCTATACTTCCAAAAAAGTATTTTAAAGATGAACACAATTTAGAAAATAATAAATAAATATATTTTGTTATAATAAAAATATGGAAAGAGAGAAAGATGATCTAAAAAAAGAACTAGAAATCTTAGAGGCAGAGATGATTAAGAATGATTTCTGGTCTGACAAATCTAAAGCCCAAGCTACTATCAAAAGAATAGGGGAACTTAAGGACGAAATTCTAGGAGGAGAGAAATACGATAAAGGCAATGCCATCATTTCTATTCTTTCTGGTGCTGGAGGTGATGATGCTGAAGATTTCTCTTCTCTGCTTTTACGAATGTATTTAAAATATATAGAGAGGAAAGGTTGGCAAGTGACACTTCTCCATGAGAATAAGAATGATGTCGGTGGTTATAGAAATATCTCACTCGAAGTCAGTGGTAAGGGTGTATATGGAACACTCAAGAATGAATCAGGCGTTCATCGACTTGTACGCATTTCTCCTTTTAATGCTAAGGCTCTTCGTCATACATCTTTTTCTTTAGTGGAAGTTGTTCCTAAATTACAGAAAGATGATACTGTCATTGAGATAAGACCAGAAGATATGAGAATTGAATTTTCAAAGTCAGGTGGTCCTGGAGGTCAAAATGTAAACAAAAGAGAAACTGCCGTCAGGATAATTCACTTACCTACGAACATGTCAGTCCATGTCACGACAGAGAGATCCCAAGAACAGAACAGAGAAAGAGCAATGGAAATACTAAAAGGCAGGCTTTATAAGAAAAAATTAGAAGATAAATTAAAAGAAAAGGCTGGTCTCTCGACGACTAAAACCACAGAGATAGAATGGGGGAGCCAAATACGTTCATATGTCCTTCATCCATATAAGATGGTCAAGGATCATAGGACAGGAGTAGAAGTAAATGATGTTGACGGAGTGCTCGAAAGTGGCATGATTGATGATTTTATTGTTGCAGAAATGAATATGTGATAAAATTGTAGAATCGATGATCTATTTTGATAATGTTACAAAAAAATACAAAGAAAATACTTCGCTGGAGGAAGTGACACTTTCTATCGCTCCAGGAGAATTCGTTTCTATTGTTGGTCATTCAGGTGCGGGTAAGACCACTTTAACTAAATTGATATTGGCTGAAGAAGCTCCTACTTCAGGAACTGTCTTTTTTGAGTCTACAGATATCCATAAACTTTCTAAGAATGATTTGATGAATTTTCGTCGTAAAGTTGGTATCGTTTTCCAGGATTTCCGTCTACTTCCGAATAGAACTGCCTATGAAAATATCGCTTTTGCTATGGAAGCTACAGGGAAGAAAGATGAAGATATCATGGAAGATGTTCCTCATGTACTTGAGCTTGTAGATCTTACCAATAGAGCCTTTCATTTTCCTCACCAACTTTCTGGTGGAGAAAAACAACGCCTAGCCATTGCCCGAGCTATCATTACTCAACCAGATTTGATTATCGCTGACGAGCCTACAGGCAATCTGGATCCAGCTAATGCCATAGAAGTTATCAATATTCTTAAAAAGATAAATGATTTAGGTACTACTGTTATTTTGACTACTCACAATAAAAGTCTAGTGGATGGTATTAAAAAACGCGTCATAACTCTAGAGAATGGACGTGTGATAAGAGATGATAAAGAGGGTAAGTATATGCTATAATCAAAATATATGTTAATACACGCAAAAAGAATAATAAGAACAGGTTGGAATAGTTTCGTACGTAGCGGATTTACTTCGATAGCTAGTATTCTCATCATGACCATTACTCTCTTTGTGATGACTTCTCTTATTTTTGTTCAAGCATCACTTAATGCATCTTTAAATGAAATTAAAGACAAAGTAGATGTCACTATTTATTTCGTTCCTGGAGCTGATGAAACTTCTATTTTGAAAGTCGAGGATTCTTTAAAGAAATTACCTGAAATTAAAACTATATCTTACACTTCTGCTACAGAGGCATTGTCTAATTTTAAAGATAAGCATTCTAATGATTACCTTACTTTACAAGCTTTAGATGAGCTCAACGATAATCCACTAGGAGCATCTCTAAATATAAAAGCCAATGATCCTTCACAGTATGAGAGCATTTCTAAATATTTTGAGAATGATAATGCATTATCAAAAGGCGCTCTAACTATCATAGACAAGATAGATTATAGTCAAAATAAAATAGTCATTGATAGACTTACTTCTATAATAACTGGAGCAAAGAATCTGGGATTTGCCGTTTCTATCGTTCTTATAATTATCTCTATAATCATAACTTTCAATACAATACGCTTGATAATCTTTATGTCCAAAGATGAGATTGCTGTTATGAGGCTTGTCGGAGCAGGTACAAAATACGTCCAGGGTCCATTTATCGTTTCTGGTATTTTAGTTGGAGTATGTGCGGCTCTTCTGACTATTCTTATTTTCATCCCAGTTTCTATATGGCTAGGTAATAATATGACTGACTTCATTGGAATTAATTTATATCAATATTATAAATCAAATTTCTTGCAGTTATTTATTATCATGTTAGGTTTTGGCATTGCGCTTGGAAGTATTTCAAGTTTCTTTGCTATTAGTCGTTATCTAAGAAAATAAAATATGGAAAAATCATCTGAATTAAAGCTAGAGAGTAAATTATCTAACTGTAAGTATATTTTCGTTGTAGGTGGAGTTATATCAGGAGTGGGGAAGGGTATTACTGCTTCATCTATTGCACGTATTCTTTCAGATAGAGGCCAACGTGTCACAGCTATCAAGATTGATCCATATATCAATATAGATGCAGGTACGATGAATCCTACTGAGCATGGCGAAGTTTTTGTACTTGATGATGGAGATGAGACAGACCAAGACATGGGTAACTATGAAAGATTTTTAGGAGTTGACCTATCTCGTGCGAATTATATGACGACTGGGCGAGTCTATCAAAGCGTTATCGAACGCGAGAGGAATCTAGAGTATAAAGGAGCTTGTGTGCAAGTCGTTCCTCACATACCACTTGAGGTTATTCATCGTATTGAGAATGCTCGCGATAAGGCCAATGCCGATGTTGTCTTGATAGAGATAGGTGGTACTGTCGGTGAATATGAAAATATTCTTTTCCTTGAAGCCGCTCGTATTATGAAACTTCGCAAGCCAAATAGTGTTTTCTTTGTGATGGTTTCTTACTTACCTGTACCTGGAAATATCGGAGAGATGAAGACAAAGCCTACCCAGCATGCAGTGAGAACTTTAAATTCTTCTGGAATTCAACCAGATATTATAATAGCCAGAAGTAAGATGCCACTAGATGATAAGAGAAAGGAGAAGCTTTCTATGTTTTGTAATGTTCCTGTTGATCACGTCATTTCAGCTCCAGATGTAGATAGTGTTTATGATATTCCTATAAACTTTGAGAAGGAAGGCTTGGGGGATATGATCTGCGGCACTGTCGGTATGACTTGTGGTCCAGCCATAAATGAAGGATCGGCAAAGTGGAAAAAGTTTGCAAAATCAACCCATGTAAAAAATAATGAGATAAAGATAGCTATAGTTGGTAAATATTTTAATACAGGAGACTTCACTCTTTCTGATTCATATCTTTCTGTTATAGAAGCTATTAAATATTCTGGATATGCAGCTGGTAGTAAGCCCACTCTTACTTGGATATCATCTATGGACTTCGAGAAGGATCCAAAAAAAATAAAAGAACTTTCTAAATATGATGGTATTATAGTCCCTGGTGGATTTGGCTCTCGTGGAATAGAAGGTATTCTAAAAACAATTGAATATGCTCGTAAGAACAATATACCTTATTTCGGTTTGTGCTATGGAATGCAATTGATGGTTATCGAATATGCTAGAAATGTACTAGGACTTAAAGATGCAAATACTCGCGAGGTAGATCCTAGTTCAAAGAATATTGTTATCGATATAATGGAAGATCAAAAAGATAAATTAGAAAAGAAAAATATGGGAGGTAGTATGCGCTTAGGTGCATACCCTGCAAGTTTAAAGAAGGGTACTGTTGCTCATAAGGCTTATGGTGCTGCAGAAATATCAGAACGTCATAGACATCGCTATGAGGTCAATAATGCTTACAGAGAGGCCATAGAGGGTGCTGGATTAGTGTTCTCGGGGCTTTCCCCAGACGGAAAGCTTTGTGAAATAGCCGAACTTCCTGCAGGTAAGCATCCTTTTTTCTTGGGTACACAATTCCATCCAGAGTTTAAAGCTAGACCTCTCTCTCCACATCCTTTATTTACGGCTTTTATAAAAGCTTGTCAGAAAAAAATAGGTTCTAGTAAATAGTTTCTAGTGAGTAGTAAAATCCCCGCAAACTTCGTTTGCGGGGATTTTAAGGATTTTTACTATTCACTAATCACTAACTTACAAATCACTAATTCAGTTCATCTGCACCGTCTCTTATTTTACTCGTACGAACTATTTCTAATATTTTATCTACATCATCAGTAATTATAAATCTTTCTAAGTCAGAAGGAGATATAGTTTTATATTTTTCCACCATCGATTCTTCAAGTAACTTTTTGATAGGATTCCAGAATTCTGTTCCAAATAGTATTACTGGTATTGGTCCTACTTTTCCAGTCTGTAGGTGTGTGAGCATTTCGAAGAATTCATACATTGTTCCTGTTCCTCCTGCACAGTAGACTACTGCTTCTGTCGTATATTGCATTGATACTTGTCTAGCAAAGAAGAAATGAAATGGTACTTCTTTCGTTACATATTTGTTTGTATTTTGTTCTTTTGGAAGTCTGATTGTTAATCCGACGGATTCTATTCCAGCATCAAACGCACCTTTGTTAGCAGCTTCCATGATTCCTCCACCTCCGCCAGATATTATCACATAGCCTAATTCTTTTGCTATTCTGTATGACAAATTGTAAGCGTTCATGTAGTCAGGGTGATCGGGCTTAAGTCTAGCTGATCCGTAGAAAGTAACTGAAGGTCCAAGTTCTTTTACAGTATCTATTCCTTCACGAAACTCTTCTTGTATCATACATAGCTTTGTCTCTTCTCCGTCTCCACCTGTAAGAGTCATACACCCATTTTTAATATCATCTGTGGTTATATGTCTAGGTTCATATTTTATTTCTGTATTCATCCCGTTTAGAAGCAGGTCGTGGTCATTATTTTAATAAAGACTAACGTGCTTATTTTATTATAAGTAATTAAATAATATTACAATCCACATTATTCACCATGACCGCGGCTTCTAACGGGATTCATAACCCCAATTCTACCTTAAAAATCTGATGTTTCCAAACTGTATTTTTGTATAAGAATAATGGTCTAATGGTAGGAAAAATATCTCATTATTGATATAATATAAATATGCCAAGTAATTGGAATAGGGGATTAACTAAAGAAAATAATAATTCTGTTAAGAAAATATCTGAAACAATGAAAAATAAACACATTGATAATTTTTACCATTGGAGAGAAAAAATGAAAAAAGAAGGTAAAATTAAATCAATTTATCTACCTTTTAAAAAGAATGGAGATTTAGCAGAATTAATTGGTGTGACGCTAGGAGATGGTCATCTTTGTGTATATCCAAGAACAGAAGAATTAAGAATAATATCAAATTCAAAAAATACTGGTTTTATTGAAAGATACTCAATTATTTTAGAGAAAGTTTTTAAGAAAAAACCTTATATTATAAATTCAAAAATTAGTAATTCAACAAGAATTGGTCTTTACGAAAAGAACATTAGTGAAAGAATACAAATTCCTACAGGAGCACGTAAAAATATAGTTATTATTGTTCCTGACTGGATTTTAAGAGATAAAAAGTATATAGTAAGGTATCTGCGAGGTTTATACGAAGCAGAGGGAAGTTTTAATGTTCATAGCTCTACTTATACTTATAAATTTTCATTTTCTAACAGTAATGAATCAATGCTCAATAATGTATTTGATTTAATGAAAGTTATTGGTTTTAACCCGCATAAAAGTAAAAACCAGATTCAAATTTCAAGGAAAGAAGAAGTGTATAAGGCAATGAAAATATTAAAATTCAGAGACTATAAATAAATATTTTGCTGGTTGGTGTAATGGTAGCACGTCTCCCTCTGGAGGAGAAAATTGGGGTTCGAGTCCCTGACCGGCAGCAAAATGAAAATCCGCTTGTTAAAGCGGTATTTTCTTTTTTTGTTACCGGTAACGAGCAAACTTCTTTGCTCGTGTCAGGGACGAGAAAGACTTTTCTGTGGTTTGTTTACAAACCTAGAAAAGTACCAGCGACCGTAGGGCGAGAGAAGTGTATTCACAGTCCCTGACCGGCAGCAAGGGTTTTAAATATTAATTTGGTATAATACAATAATGATAATTTTTATTAATGGTTCAATAAATTCTGGCAAAACTACAGTCTCTAAAATATTAGCTTATAAACTTTCTAATGTAGCTTTAATAGAAATTGATTCACTTAGAGAAATGATTGATTGGATGCCACTCAATGAAGCAATTCCTATTAATTTAGAAAATACAATTTCATTAATCAAAAATTTTTCTAATAAAAATTTAAATACAATTATTCCATATCCTTTATCTAAGAAAAACTACGATTTCATTTTAAATGAACTTAAAGATATAAATACGAAAATCTATACCTTCACATTAGCTCCAAAACTTGAGACGGTTCTCATTAATAGGGGAACCAGAGAATTAGATGACAGTGAACGTGAAAGAATTAAGTATCATTATAATATAGGAATACATAAGCCTATTTTTGGAGAAATTATAGATAACAGTAATCAAACACCTGAAGAAACCGCTAATTTTATCTTATCTAAAATATCTTAATTTTATCCTCATTTTCTATCAAAATAGGTTCCAACTTCGTCCCAGACGGTCAGCAACGACTTTTTGAACTAGGTTTGATATAATAATTGTATGGAAAATAATAAAAATTTTAATAAACTTTCAGTTGTCTCATTAATTTTAATACTAGTAGGTCCATTATTTATAATCCTAGATAAATTACATATTTATTTACCCAAAGGAGATTTTTGGGAAATATATTTGGTAATAATATCATTTATTCTTGGATTTATTTTTGCAATTATTTCATTATATAAAATTAAACAATCTGCTGAAAAAGGAAGAATTTTATCTATCGCAACAATAACAATATTTATTATATTATCATTATTAATTTCTTATGCTTTACTTTTTAGCCAGTCAGATCCCATAAAACCAAATTCAAGAATGAAATCACAATTAGCAAGTGTAAGAGCACAAGCAGAATCATATTATCAATCATCAAATTATTCTTATGATGGTTTGTGTGAAGCCACACAAGATAAAAATGGTTTAGGTGGTAATTCTAACTCTGGACTTTTAATGGCAATCTCTGCAGCTTCAGCTAAAAATACAACTAAATGTTTTAGTGGTAGCAGTAGTTGGGTTGTAACATCTGGATTGGTTGATATTACAAAGCCATATACACATTATTGTACAGACATGACAGGAGTTTTTGAACCAATAACAAAAGCTCAAAATGATTCAATTACAAACGCCGATACTCTTTGCCCTCAGCAGTAAAGGTTCCAACATTGTCCCAACAGTAATCAAATTATGGTACAATTAAATTATGAATCTACTAGCCGGTATAATTGTTGGTTTCTTATTTTTTAAATTATTCGCGGGAAAATACGAAGGAGATAAAATTGAAAGATCTTTGCGCTTTTCTATCAAAAATAATTATCTACATATCCATCATTGGATTTTTTGTTTAACATTACTAATAATTATTTTAATTCTAGGTTTTAAGAATGAATTAATTATTGGATTACTTATAGGTTCTATAGTGCAAGGTTTAACTTATAAAGATAGATTTTTAATTATCTACTCTAAAAGTTAATCTAAATATTTCCAATAAAAAATGTTCCAACATCGCCCCAGACAGTCAGATAGTTCATTCAAGGTTTTACGTGATATAATCATTCCATGGAATCAAACCTTGAAAAAATAAATTCAACAGTACATTTTAAAAACCAGCCAAAACTCTCTGGCGCAGAGGTTGATAAGAATCGAGATGAAAGACGATTGTCGTTATTTTCTTCTATTGAGAATTTTTTGTTGAATGATGATTTATTTAAGGGAAAAGAAATTGAAGTTGAATTTTCCCATGAAGGTATTTCTTCATTAGTTTGTTTTATTGAAGGAGGAGAGAAAAAAATGGTTCTTAAAATTGCTGTAGATAATACCGTAACCGAAGGTAGTGAAGCATTGTTTCTAAGAACGTGGAAATCTATCGGCATCTCAACACCACATATTTACAAAGAGGGTAAACTTGCAGGTAGGCCATTTGTTTTGATGGAATATATCGATGCACCTACTGCAGGAGAGAAGTATAATGAGGATAAAGAAGGCAGGGAGAGTATGCATCTTGAAGTAGGGAGAATTTTACGCAAAATGCACAAACCAGAATCTATTGGATTTGGTAAGGTTATAGACGGCAAAGGAGAGTATACTTCTTTTAGAGAATGGATTGATACTCCAGATATGAGCAACAGAGTAAAGTATATAGAAGAAAATAATTTATTAACTTTAGAGCATGGAACATTTTCTCAAGCTAGAAATATTCTGGTTGATTATGTAGGTGATAGTAATAAAAGCAGTTATTGCCATTTTGATTATAGTGCTGGGCATCTTTTTGCCACAGAACCTCTAACCGTCTTTGATCCGAATCCTCTTTTTAATAATGGATATATAGATTTGGGGCGTACTTTAGTAAATTATATCGCTGCTAGTGGAACATATCCTAAAAAGATTGTGGAGGGTTATTTTGAAGAAGGTGGATTAGATGAAAAAGTTTTGCATGCCTCAATATTTATCAATATAATCTACAAGTTACCATACCAGTATCAGAAAGGAAAATCACAAACTATACAAAACTTCCAAAATTATCTTTCTCAGAATAAATTTCTCTAGATATAGTATGTTTTCTATATCTGTCTATCACTTTGGAACTTTGTTATAATCAAAACTATGAATAAAGAAATATTTCAAACGAAAAATTTTACTGTAGAATCAGTAGAAAAACCACATATAACTAGGATAGATGGTGGTCATATCATGATTAGACCGAAATCAAGGATTGTTGATAGGACTAAACTTACTCCAGATGCGGCGATAGAATTGATGAAATTGACTATGATAATAGGTGAAGCGATGGCAAATGGACTTAATAAGGCGGGTATTGATATAGGAAGAATCAATTACCAAGATAATGGGAATTGGAGTGTATTTAAACCTGAAGGTCCTTATTTTCATATCCATTTATATGGTAGAGCAAAAAGTGCTAAGATTCAAAAATATGGAGATGCTTGTTATTTTCCACATATAGATACTGGTTTCTATGATTCATTTGAACCATTAAATGATAATGATATAGAAGAAATTAAAAAAGAGATTGAATTAATAATTAAACAAGAAAAATACCAAGATAAAAATTGGCATATTTAATAAAAAAATGGAAAAACAAAATTATTGTAATTTATATTTAGTTCGTCACGGAGAAACTGAATGGAATGTAAAAAATATTATTCAAGGACAATCAAATTCCAATCTAACCGAGAAGGGTATAGAGCAAGCCATGAAAACAGGGGATGAATTGAGAGATATTAAATTTGATGCAATTTTTTCTTCAGATTCAACTCGAGCACACAATACTGCGGAAATAATCAAATTAGACAGAGAATTAATAATAGAAACGTCTCATTTATTAAGAGAAAGAAATTTTGGTAGTTTTGAAGGTAGACATGCAAGTGAATTCCTTGAAGCTTTTAGAGAAAAATTAAAAGAAAAAGAAACTTTATCAGGTGAAGAAGGATGGAATTTCACTGTTGCCTCTGATATAGAAACTGATGAAATGATTGTATCAAGATTCATTACTAAATTACGTGAAATAGCTGTTGCTTATCCCAATCAGACGGTGTTAGTAGTTAGTCATGGTGGACCAATAAGAATGTTTCTAGCAAAAATAGGATATGCAAAAAGAGAAGAACTCGTTGGTGGTTCTTTAAAAAATGCTGGATGTGTCAATGTTCTTTCTGATGGTGTTGATTTTATTCTTCAAAGTGTAAAAGGAGTGGAATTATCTAAATAATCATATTCTCAAACTAAAAGTTACCATCATCGTCTCTGTAATTATATACAAAAAATGACCTCGCACTTACGTCGAGGTCATTCACATTCCAGAGTTATCTACCAGATAAGGGCCTTTGTTTCTAGAGGTTTTAATTTCAACCTCGAACTGTCTTGTGGTAGCGCATTCTGTTAACTAATTTAAACATAAAATTCTGAGTGCTTCCCTGTAAGCAGGTCCATCGCACATAGTCTTCATTTTTTCCTGATGTTCTTGTGGAGTAATACCAACTTCCACAAGAAGTGGATCAGAAATATAAATAATTCTTCCGCAATCAACCTCTTTTTCAACGAAGTGGATTGTAGAAGCTGTATATTTCTCTCCAGCCTCTATAGCCATTCTAACCGCATCATCACCAGTATACTTTGGTTTTCCTTCTTCATTCTTGATACTTAAATCAGCAGGGTGGACATTGATAATCGGACAATAGCCAAGCAGGGGTTCTGTTATCTCTAACATAAATCCTGAGAGTATAATAATATCAGGATTAAACGGCTTAATGAGATCCAGCATCTCTTTGAAATAATCCCTTCTTACCCAGATTGGCATATCCCTAAGTTTTCCATCAAATCCAGAGTCAAAGCAAAAATGTCTTGTATTTAATCCTATAAAAGGAATATCTTTCTCTTTACAAAACTTTTCACCCTTAGTATCTTTCTTGTTTGAGATACAGCACACAACCTCGTAACTCTTCCCATAATTTTTGTCTTTTTCAAACAAATACCTGAGAGAACTTGCACTTCCTGAGAATAAAACAGCGATTCTTTTCATACGTTTAATTGTTTAAAATGTTCATTATTTAAGAACATATTACTTAAAAATGAATATTAAGCAAGCCTGTCTATCACTTTAGAACTTTGGTATAATATAATTATGCAAAAAATATCAACAAGAATTTTTATCTATTCATCTATAGTTTTTGGAATTATCGGTATTTTAGTTGTGATAACCGGCTCTGGACCGGATTCACCTGATTCTTATATTAGCAAAATACTAATTAGGCTTTTGTTTGCAACTGTATTTGTCATACTGCCTTCATTTGCTTTAAGCGTTGCTGGTAAGTACTTAAACGATAGGTCTTAATTCTAGATAAAGTTTTTGTTTTAATCCTGATCTTAAGATAGGGTTTTTAACTATTATTTTGATATAATTAGCAAATGACAAAATACAACAAATTAGTAAGAGATAAAATACCAGAAATGCTAGATAATAAAGGTATTTCGTATGAAAAAAGAATAGCTTCAGATGATGAATATAAAATAGAACTAATTAAAAAACTAGACGAAGAAGTAAAAGAATTTTTAGAGGAAAATATTACAGAAGAGTTGGCTGATATTATAGAAGTAGTCGAAGCACTAAAAAGATTACCTGAGTATAGTGATGTAGAAGAAGTTCGTATTCAAAAATTAAAAGATAGGGGAGGATTTGATAAAAAGATAATACTTAAAGGAGAAAAATGATATATCTAGAAAAACCAGAAAATTTTAATCCTAAATTTGAAGTTGTGAGTTGCTTTTTTAAGCAAGAAGGAAAGTTTCTATTGCTCCATCGTTTAGATTCAAAACCACAAGGAGATACTTGGGGTGTTCCAGCAGGGAAGGTTGAGAAAGGTGAAAGTTCTATCGATGCTATTTGTAGAGAGATTATGGAGGAGACAGGGTATAATAATTTTAAGATATTACCTGAATTAACTCATACTATTTTTGTTAAGTATTCTGATTATGATTTCATCTATTATATTTATGGTTTAGATATAGATAAAGATTACTTAATTAAAATAGAAACTAACGCTCATAAAGGATTTAGGTGGGTTAATAAAGAAGAAGCTTTGAAGATGAATTTAATCCAAGACCTGGATTCTTGTATTGATCTTTATTTCAAATAAAGTATTTAATTAAAACCCTGAAATAGTTTCTAATATTGCTTAAAATCACTACCAACGACTTTTTGAGATTGTTCTGGTATAATTTAATTATGGATGAATTGAAGAAGATTATATATAAATTAGAAACAGACTTGCTTAAACCAGAAGTTAGAAGTTCATTTAAAACGCTTGATGAAATTATAGCAAATGATTTTATTGAATATGGGAGTTCTGGTCTTATTTATAATAAAGATATGATTTTAGAAAGATTACCAAAAGCAATTTCTCCTTCTTATTCTTTGTATGATTTTGAGGTTATTTTTTTAGCAGAAAATATAATTCAGACAAGATTCAAAACAGATAGGATAAATCTAAATAATACCAAAACAACTTCTTTTAGAAGTTCTATTTGGAAAAATACTGGAAAAAAGTGGCAAATAATATTTCACCAAGGAACACCAATTAATTATTTATAAATTATGAAAGATAAGATAATTGATTTTTGGGCTGTAAATATTCTTTTTATTTTACATTTTATCTTTGTAATTATAATATTTTTTGGTTGGGTATTTCCTAGTATCCATTTCATATATGTCTTGATCTTATCGGGGACACTGCTATGCTGGGTTGTTTTAGGATATTGTCCTATAACAAGATGGGAATTTAATATCAGGAGAAAATACGAACCAAATCTTAATTATAAGAATGAATATTTAGAATATTATTTTAGCAAATTTTTAAAAATAAATATTCCTGTAACTTATATTAGATTTTACGGAACTTTGTTTATCATTTTGTCTTTATTGATTTCAACTATATAATATCTAAACTATATGCTTACTTTTTCTGAACGTGTTATTAAAATAGCCCTTGCGATTCCTCCTGGTAGGGTGACCACTTATGGGCGTATTGCTCGTGCGGCAGGAGCAGGGCCTATGGCATCTCAGAGTATTACTACTATTTTAGGTAAAGCTTATTTTTCTGGTATAAAAAATATTCCTTTTCATAGGATAGTATATGCCGATGGAAAAGTATGGCTAAATGATGAGTATGGTAAAAAAAGATTAGCATTATACAAAAAAGAAGGTATTAAGCTCGATAAGAATAACAGAATTATTAATTTTAGAGATGTTTTGTTTGAGTTTAAATAAATTTGGTATAATGGATATATGAAAACAAAAAATTGTGAGAGTTGTATGATGCCTTTTAATAAAGACACTGGAGTAAGAGAGTCAGATAAATACTGTAGTCTTTGTTATAAAGATGGCAAGCTTTGTTATGAAGGAAATGATATAAAAGAGTTTCAGAGGGTTTGTTACAAGTCCATGTTGGATAAGGGTATAAATAAATATCTAGCTAAATTTTATACTTGGATGATAAAGTTTGCTCCTCGTTGGAAGAAATAAAATATATGAAAATAATCAGAATTATACTTCTCATTTTAATAATCATAGGGCTAGCTCTTTTGGCTACACAAAAAATTTGGGTGCCTAAATTAGTTGATAGAATTATTTCATCAGAAACTAAAACAAATGTTATACATATAGATAATAAGTCTACTATGCTTGCACCTAAAGCAAATATTTCTTTGGTAGATGGTAGACAGTGCTATACTTATAATCACGAAGCAACTAAGACTGAGCCATATAAGGTCAGTGAATTTATGGATATAACCATTAAAGGCGAATCCGTAATTGGAACTAAAAAGGGGACACAAAGTGGCCCAGACCTTACAAATGGATACACTGGAAGTATCATAGGGACTTTGAACAAAGATACTATCACATCAGTACTTTCATATACAGTAGAAGGATCGAAAGGTAAAGAGAAAGAAATATATAAAGCAGATAAAACTGGTATTGAGAAATTGCGATACCCACTTATCGAAGAAAAAGGAGTACTAGTACCAGATATAACTAAAGAATTTAAGATAATGCATTATTCTCGTGTTGGATGCGAATCTGCTAATTAATTTGTATCATTTGTAAATATTAGAAATTTATATAATTGGTCTATAAATATGGTAATATATAATCATGGAAAAAAATGAACATTTTTTGGGTTGGGATGCACTTATTCGTATTGTTATAATGGGGGTTTTAATTTTTCTTTGTTGGAAAGTCCTTCCTATTATGCCAGTTGTTTTAGTCTCATTAGCATTAACAGCCGCTTTCTATCCTACAGTAATTAAAGTCCAGAAAAAGACAAAAATACCAATGATTATTTGTATTTTTTTGATTTTAGTTATACCTATCGTTCCTTTTGTTGTTTTAGGTTTTATTTTCATTCCTCGTATTATAAAAGAGATTCCTGTCTTATTAGGTAGTATAAATAATGTTGTAGGCCACTCATCATTTCTTTCTTCTTTTTTGAAAGATTTTAATATTGTTACTTACTTAAAAACTCATCTAGACTACACGACTGCCACAGTTAATATAACTTTTATAATTGTTTCAATAATTACGACTATAATTCTGACTTTTTTCCTTATGTATGATATGAAAAGATTATCAGAATTGTTTTTAAATAACTTACCTTTAAAAGAAAAAGATAGTGTAAAAGAATTGATAGAAGAGATAGCAGTAGTAACAGGTAAATATATAAGAGGGAATGTTATCATTTCTATAATATGTGGAGTTGTTGTCTATACTGGACTTACACTTTTAGGTGTTCCTTTTGCTTTGCCCTTAGCTTTGTTTGCAGCAATTTTTGATTTGTTACCTTTGGTCGGACAGACCATAGGCGCAATACCTGCGGTTATCATTGGCTTTGGTGTATCACCAACGATAGGTATATTAGTTGTCATTTTACATTTCCTTTACCAGCAAATCGAGAATAATATAATCTCGCCTTTGATTTACAATAAGGCACTCGATCTTTATCCTTCAGTTGTTTTTCTGTCTGTGTTGATAGGAGCAAGCCTATTTGGTATCTTAGGAGCATTTTTATCTCTCCCCGTTGCTGCTAGTATTCCTGCTATGATTAACTATCGAAAAAATTATAAAATTAGACATAGTGCTTAATAATTAATTATATCTATAAAATGAATAAAATAAGAAATCCGATTACTCACGTAGAGTTAAGTGACTCAATGAGTAATAATAAATTGAATTGGTTGAGGGCTGCAGTCTTAGGAGCCAATGATGGTATTGTCTCAACTTCTGCTGTTATTGTTGGGGTTGCTGGAGCTTCTAACTCGAAGAGTTTTATATTGACGGCTGGTGTAGCTAGTTTAGTTGCTGGGGCTCTTTCTATGGCTGTAGGAGAGTATATATCTGTAAGTACACAAAGAGATACAGAGAAATCATTACTTGAAAAAGAACGTATAGAGCTTGCCACTGTTCCAGATGAGGAATTAGAAGAGCTTACTGGTATATATGAGAAAAAAGGTTTATCTAGAATTACGGCTGAAATAGTAGCAAAAGAATTAACAGCTCATGATGCCTTTAGTGCTCATGTTGAAGCCGAACTCGGTATAGATCCAAATAACCTCACCAAGCCTTTAAACGCAGCTTATGCTTCAGGGCTAGCTTTCTTTTCTGGAGCTATCATTCCTATTGTCCTAATAATAATTTCACCTGTAGCTTACTGTATACCTGTTACATTTATAGCTGTCGTTCTAGCTCTCGTAGCCACTGGGACACTTAGTGCTCATGCTGGAGGCTCTAGTAAGTCTAAGGCGGTAATACGTGTAGTGGCTGGAGGCTTGATAGCTATGGTAGTCACTTTTGGTATAGGCAAACTATTCGGAGTTGCTGGTATATAAAATACCATTGTTTGAATAATATCAACTATTTGTTAAAATAAAAGTATGATAAATATAAATTCAACAGTCCCTGATTTTGAGTTAGATTCATATCAGGATAATAATATTAAAAAAATTAAGCTTTCAGATTACAAAGGCAAGTGGGTAGTTCTTATTTTTTACCCAGCTGATTTCACTTTTGTTTGTCCTACTGAATTAGAAGATGCAGTGACACACTATGAAGAAGTAAAAGCATTAGGAGGGGAGATTATGAGTATCAGTACAGATACTGCTTTTTCTCATAAAGCTTGGCATGATGAATCACCTGCAATAAGTAAGATAAATTATCCTATGTTGGCAGATCCTACAGGCAAAGTCTCAATGATGTTTGGAACATATATAGAGGAAGAGGGTCTATCTTTAAGAGGTACCTTTATAATTGATCCTGATGGAGTTCTAAAAACAATTGAGATTCACGATAATAATATAGGACGAAGTGCAAAAGAAATGGTTCGTAAACTAGAAGCTGCAAAATTTGTCAGAGAGCATGATGGAAATGTTTGTCCTGCAAGTTGGGAACCTGGTAAAGATGTCTTAACTCCTGGTATAGATCTTATAGGTAAGATATAGAATATATTTTTAAATTTGCTAAATGAAAAACCGACCAATTGGTCGGTTTTTCATTTAGCAAAGTTACTTCTTTTTAGCCGTCTTTTTTGCTTTTTTCTTTTGAGGCATAAAGTATATTTAGATTTAATTAGTATTAAAATCGACCTTCTTAATTCTATTTGTCTCTGCATATTATACACCTACAAAAATTTCAAGAGAAGGACTTATACACTTTAAATATTTAAATTAACTTGCTTGGGATCTTCTACTTGGTGACTGTACTACTGTTTGAGTTTGGGTCTGAGCCAAAGCTTGTGCCTTTTGGTTAGCTAAGGCTTTTGCTTTTTGTAAGGCTAAAGCTCTAGTTTCAGCTTGTTGATTTGCTAATAAAGCAGCTTGTTCTTTAGCTAGGTCTATTTGCTGTTGATTGTATAAGGCTTGGTTAGAATCATTTTGTGCTTGAGATGCTGCTAATTCTTGTTGCGCCCTTAACGCTTCTTGCTGTGCTGTTATCTGGGCTAATTTATTTTGTTCTAGTTTGATAGCTTTTTCTTGATTTGCAACCAAAACGGCATTTTCTTTTTTAACTTTATCTTGATATGCGGAAGAACCTTGGGCAAAAACTAAGCCTATTAATCCGAAGGTTATTATTACATTTTTAAGGTCTTTTATCATATCTAATTAAAATTCTTATTATTATAAAATAATTGGTCTAATCAATTTTTTGCCACATATGTGTATCACTTTTTCTTATGCTACATTCTGCGCATTTAAAATCCATGGGAAGTGTTTCCCATTTTGTTCCTGGAGGTATTCCTCTTGCAGGATCTCCTTTTGCTTCGTCATATATCCATCCACATTCTAAACATACATATTGTGCCATAATTATTTATACCTTCATTATTCTTAATGATAGTATTATATATTAGAATTATGAAAACTAGATGAATATAAATATGCTTTAAATTTATATACTAGATAGGGTTACAGTAAAGGTTGTTCCTTTATCTATTTGGCTATTTACTTCAATTAGGCCATGGTGTTCGTCGATAATCTCCTTTACGATAGAGAGTCCTAACCCTGTACTTGAAGAATTCTGAGTTCTGGAATTATCTGCCTTATAGAATCTTTCAAATATCTGATTTATATCTTCTTTCTTTATGCCTATACCTGTATCTTCGATGGAAAGGATTATTTTATTATTTTTCTTTTTAAGAGAAATTATTATTTTTCCTCCTTGTTTGTTGTAGTCAACAGCATTTTTAAGTAAATTTATAATTAGACGAGTTAAGTCTTCTTTTTCTCCTTCTAATATCAAATTATCTTCGATATTGTCTTCTATTTTTATATTTTTTACATTCGCATATGCTCTCATTATTTCTATTTGTTTCTTGCATATTTCTCCTATGTTTACCTGTGTATTTGATTTAACTTTCTTTTTATTATTACTAGCTAGAAATAAAAGATCGTTTGAGAGGGTAGTCAATCTATCAACTTCCTCGAGAGATTCTTTTATATACTTTGTGTATTCATCTTTAGATCTATTACTTCTTAGTATAACTTCTCCACCTGCTTTCATGACAGAGAGAGGAGTTCTTAATTCATGAGCAGCATCTGCTACAAATCTAGATTGTTTTTTATAGGCTTCTTCCAAGGGTTTGAGTGTCCTTTTCGAAGAAAGATAAGCTACAAGTAAAGTTATTATTAGTATAACGGCATCTGATGTAAGAAGAATATTTAGAAGATTATCTTGCATTTCTTTTGCGCTACTCTCTTTAATTTTAATACCATTTATCTGCTGATTAATTTTCTCAGCTCTTTCGTTATCTCCAGTCTTTATGCTATTTGTGAATAAACCATATACCATAAGGTTGAAAATAGCTAAAACTATAAAAACACCAGTTGTATAGTAAATAGTTAACAGGATAACAGCTTTCTTAAAGTTACTTTGTTCTGAAGGTGTATCCCACCCCTCGAATTGTTTGGATATATTTTTCATTTGTATCTTTTAATTTCTTTCTTAGTTGTTTTATATAAACATCTGTTATGTTGCTAAATGCACTATAGGCGAAATCCCAACAATGTTCAAGTAGTTGTTCTCTTGTTATGACACTACCAGCATTCATCATCAAGTATTCTAAGATAGCATACTCTTTAAGAGTTAAAGATATTGTTACTCCTTTTTTAGTCACTACATGCTTACTATTATCAAGCACAATATCTTTGACTTCCAGTTTAGTTAATATCTTTTCTTGAGGTCGGCGGAGTAATGCTCTAACTCTAGCAAGTAATTCTTTCATATCATATGGTTTGACTAGGTAATCATCAGCTCCACTATCTAGCCCCATAATTTTATCTTCAACTTCTCCTTTGGCTGTAATCATTATTATAGGTATATTTATATTGTCATCCCTCAAACTTTTACAAACAGAAATACCATCTTTTTTTGGTAGCATTATATCTAAAATGACTAAGTCATGGTTCTTTGATCTAGCTTGTCTTTCTCCTGTTTCTCCATCGTGAGATACATCTACAGCGTAGCCTTCTTCTTCGAGCATTTGTTTTGTGTATTTAGCTAATTTTTCATTATCTTCTACTATTAGGATTCTCATATTTATATTATATATCTATTCATGGATTATTCATCTCTTTCTTGTATTATATAAAACATGATAGAAGAATTTGAATATAATGGCAAGGCGATGGGAACAGAATATTCTATTGCAATTGTTTGTAAAAACAAAGAACTTGCCTATAAAATGCATGAAATAGGCAAGAATTATATAGAGGAGTATGAATCAATATTTTCTAGATTTTTACCAAATAGTGAACTTTCTATACTAAATAAAAAGAAAAGTATGGTTGTTTCTTCAGTATTTCTTAGAGTGACTCTAAAAGCTTATCAATTATTTAATAAAACGAAGGGGATATTCAATCCTCTTGTATCTATTTCAAGACTAGGCTATGATAAAAACTTTTCTGATTTAGATGATAATAAAAATACAAAAGATGATGATCCGTATGATATAGATTTCTCTTCAGTTTTAATTGATAAAAATAAATCATATATTCAATTGGGTGAAGGGCAGAATCTTGACTACGGTGGATTTCTAAAAGGATATTTAGCAGAGGTTATAGCCGAAAAGATAAAATCATACTCGTCCGATATCAAAGGGGTTATAGTAAATATAGGAGGAGATATTCATACAAAAGGTTTAGATAAGAATGGAGATAGATTTGTATTTAGTATTTATAACCCGATTTTAAAAAATGAAGATATTGTAGTGACTTTGTACAATCAAAGTTTGGCTACTAGTGGAAGTTATAAAAGATCGTGGTTTAATTTTAGTAAAAAAATACATCACATTTTAGATACATCTGGATCTAGTAATCCAGAGGGTGATATAATTTCTGCCAGTGTGATTCATAAAGATGGTAGCTTTTCAGAGGCTTACACTAAAGTTTTTTTTAATGTTGAACATAAAAAAGCATTACTATTGCTAGAAGAAGATAATCTTGGCTTTATAATTATTAAAAATAATGGAGATGTAATTAAAAGCAATACAATTTAACGTAATAAAAAACATATGAAAAAATATTTTAACATAATCAAATATACTCAAGAAACATTATTAGTCATTTCAGTCTTGATTTTGATGGTACTTCCTTTGCTTATCGTTTTTTATCCAAACATTATAAATTCAAATGTAACTTTGAATCTTTATTTTATTTCACATATCTTTTTATTTTTTGTGATGATAATAAGACCACTGGCGGATATCTTTACAAAAGTTAAATGGTTGAGACCTTTAGTTATTCTAAGAAAGGGGACGGGGGTTATATCTGCTTCTATTATAGTGTCTTTTATACTTTCCAAGCTTATGATTGATCCATCTGGATACTTTGCAGCTTTTGGTACTTATAAATATTGGTCTATGACACATTACGCTTTATTGGCACACCTAGCTGATATATCTGCTGTAATTCTTATAATAACTTCCAATAATTTATCTAAAAAAATATTTGGGACTTGGTGGAAAAAAATTCAGCAATTATCTTATGTTTACTTTTATGCTAGTGTATTATATGTTTATCTTTCGTATGGGAATAATGATCTATTATATGCATTAATTATAATTACTCTAATAACTTATGTAGCTTCTGTTAGAAATAAAAAAAGATTAATGCAAAGTCCTGTATCTGCACCTATTCCTAATATAGTTGTCCCGTCTCAAGTGCAGGTAGATATTAATAAAATACCAGATAAAAGAAAATTATTAAAAAATATATGAATATAAAAAAAATTACAGGTAAAATAATAAAAATAACTGATTTATCTAAAACTGCCAAGGAGATAAGCATTGATTTGTCAGAACCTTTGGAATTTATTCCAGGTAGTTTTGTTAATGTTTTCTTTGATGTAAATGGTGAAAAAGTTAGGCGTGCATATTCGATATCTTCAACCTCAAAGAATAATGAAAATATCTCTTTGAGTATTCGATTGAGTCCTACTGGGGCTATCACTCCTATATTCTGGGAGAAAGATATGACAGGCGAACAGGTAGAACTTATGGGCCCTCTTGGTTTAAATACTGTAAATAAAATGAATCAAAATAAAGTATATTTATTTGCATTTGGTATTGGTATTGGGGTAGTCAAATCCATAGCTGATTATTTTACTGAAACAAGAAGGGTTGATAGTTTGACTATTATTTCTGGAAGTAGATGTGAAGATGAGATTCTCTATAATGATTATTTTAAAGGGATGTCAGACAAATACAAAAATGTTTCATTTTCAAATGTAGTCTCTAGGGGAGGATCAGAATCAAAAATTCGAGTAGGGTACATACAAGACTTTATAAGTGATTTTGACTTCAATGATTCAGATGTCTATGTTTGTGGACAAGAAAAGGCTTGTAATGATCTTGTATCAAAAGTTAATTCACTTAATCACTCAAATTGTAATTTCTTTATTGAAGGATTTCATTAAATAAAAAACACTGATTAATTTAATCAGTGTTTTTTATTTAAGATCAAACATTTCTTTATCTTTTTTGAATAGATATAAAGATATGTGGTAGATAGAGTAGGTGATGAAGAATGCAGCTAAGACATCAATAGAATAATGGTAATGTCCGAGTAAAACAACTGTTCCCATAAATAATGAATCCAATATAAATAAATATCTTAATGGTTTGTAATTCCAGAATATTAAAGCCATTAAAAATGGAATACCTGTATGTCCAGAGAAGAAGAGGTCTCCACCAAATGTGAATTTGCTAATAAAATTTGTTGCACCTGTTACCGCTTGTGTTGGGAAAGGACCTAGATGGGTTAAGCTTATAAATATAGAACGTATAACAGTAAATAGAGCTATATTCTTTGTAATAAAAGGAAGTTTTTTGGGATTGTAAAGAGATATTATTAATACAATTGTAAATAATAAAATTGGTCCGTAAATAAAAAATAGGTCTACATCAAATACTCTAATGTTGCTCAAGATAATATCTGTAACAGGGAGACTAGCACTCTCAGTCGCATAATTGCCAGCTCTAAAATTTATATAAAGACTCAACAAAAGAAATAAAGCTGAAACAAGTAAAGATTGTATAAAATCTTTACTTTTCAATAATTCTCTCCATTTTTGTGTCCATATCTTCATATAATAATGAGTAACAATATAATACTACGAAGAAATTTTATAATCAATTATTTATAATAATAAAAAAAGGACTAGCGATTGTATCGCTAGTCCTAATCTTTAAATTTTCATCCAGTATGATTAAATCTTTTTCCTACCTAGGTAAAAAACTATAAAACTTACCAACCCAATAATGTTTGTTACCACGAATGTATTTTTCTCTATGGTACTATTCATTGGAAATTGGTTATTTATAATTAAAAATATAATGTCTAGAAAGATTACTAGAAAAAATATTGAAATACAATAAATAACTAATTTTTTCATTTTTAAAATTTTAAGTGAAAAATCAAAATGTCTACTAAACAGTAGCACATTTTATATAAAAAGTCAATATGAGATAATAAGTTTTAATTTAATTTCTCTAAAAATTCTTTCATCGCATTGGATATTTTTTCGATTGTGACTAATGAGTCTTTTAACTCGTGGCTTACATTATCGAGTTTTACAATCTTAGAATCAGCTATCTTACTAGCCATCAGTTCTCCATATTTGATAGGGAAGATAGAGTCTTTCTTACCATGAACGATTAATACAGGGAAATTTATTTTATTTAATACCTCTTCTCCATTAAATGAATATGCTTGATTCATACAATACAAGTATGTTCTTAGGCTTGTATTTGAAACATCTGCATAAGTTCTCTTTAAATTAAAGTCGCCTGAGTTTGGAAAATCTTTTAAATAGTCGAGATGTTTTCTCTTTTTTGTCTTTGATATAGGGAATTTAATTTTAGAGATTAAATTAAAGAAAGGTTTTACCATCTTAGCTTCAGGCATGATACCAGCATTAAAGTTTGGACTTAAGAATATTGAAGCTTTTACATATTCAGGATATTTATCAATAAAATCAAGAGATATGAAAGTTCCGAATGAGTGTGATATTAAAACAAATTTTTTAATGTTTAGAAAGTTTACTAATTCAAGGACATCATTTGAAAAATTTTCGATTTTATAATCATCGTATTCTGTAAATCTTTTTGATTTACCATGACCTCTTATGTCCATAGCGACTAGGTTGTATTTATCAGTAAGTCTTTTTTCAAATTCCCACCAAGCTGAAGAACTACCGCATGCACCATGTATCAAGACTAGAGTTAGTCTATCCGATTTAAATTCATTTGTACGATAATATATTTTATTTTCAAAAATTGATTCAGTCATATGTTTTATAATATTGAATAATAAACTTGCTCTAATTTTGCGACGCTATTATTGATGTCATAATCTTTACTTTTTTCTATGCTTTTCTTTCCCATTTTTTCTCTTAGTTCACTATCTTTTATAAGCATTAATATTTTTTCTGCTAGATCTATTGGATTTTTAGATTCAAATAGAAAACCATTTTCATCAACAAAGAATCTTGAGGCACTCATCTCGGAGTCTCCGATAATGATAGGCTTGCCGCAAGACATCGCTTCTAGGACTACCATGCCTTCAAGTTCTGCAAGAGAGGGGAGTATGAAGATGTCGCTGGCATTATAAGCAAGTATTTTGTCTTCCTCACTAACTAGCCCCAAGAAAGTAATATGTTCATTTATTTTTAGATCCGAAACCATTTTTTTTAATTTTGATTCTAAATGCCCTCCTCCTACAATCATTAGATGTGTATTTGGATATTCTTTTACAACATGAGGAATGGACTTTATCAGTGTATCTATAGACTTTTCGGGGAAAAGCCGTCCTACAAATAATAGTTTTGTTTTATCTTCTGGTATATTAAATCTCTCGTGAAAATCACCGACGGAAATTATTTTAAATTCTTGTGTATTAATACCATTACTAATCACATGTGATTTTTGGTTTTTCTTACTTAATTTATCTAGAAGTGTGCGAGCCATCTCGGTTGGATATATAAGTGACTCAGCTTTATCATAAGTCCAAGATAAATATTTATTCCATAGATTATTGAGTGCTGGTTGAATAGCTTTAGGCATATCCATAAAAAGATTTTCAGGCTGTGAATGAGAGTGTGCAACAATTTTAATATTTAAAGAACGAGCAGCTTTAATAGCTACGATAGAAGCAGACATTGGAAGAATGATATGAACTATATTTATATTTTCTTCCTTAAATATTTTTTTAAGTTCTTTGACAGTAGGGAATGCTAGATTCCATCCTCCCGATTTTGGTATAGGTATACTTCTAAATCTATATGCTTTTATTCCGTTGTGATAGCTATGATCTTTATGCTCTTGAGAGCGAGCGGCAATAAAAATAACATTGTGACCTTTTTCTTTTAATAATTTAGCAAAACGCAAAGTGGAAACAACAACTCCAGATTTATTATTACCGATAGGATCACAAATCATTGCTATTCTTAACTTGTTATTATTTTCATTCATAATTATATATTTTTATTTTTGAGATATTTATTAGCATATCTTAGGCCTAATACAAATGCAATAAGAATAAAGAATACGAAGACTATTTTAAGTGTACCAGGAATTATAAGGAAAATATTTCCTAAGAAGAATCCAATGGCAATAAGAAAAGCTGTCCAGATAAAACCACCAACCAAGTTTAATATTACATAATTTTTAAATGGTACTTTGAACATTCCAGCTACTACAAGTATAACTGCAGCAAAACCTAATCCCATAGTAAGCTTGGATATAATAAGAATTTTTTGATGGAATTTAATAAATTGATTTTCTACTCTTTCTATTGTCTCTGGTGTTACCCCTACATAATGTCCATATTTATAAATTGCGTTTCTTGTTCCATATCTACCAAGACAATACCATAGTATATCAGCCACAAAGTCTCCTAGGACTAAAGCTAAGTACATGGGAAAGAAACTGAATGATCCTAATCTGTATAGGAAGCCACTAGCCATCATTACAACTGGACCTTCTAGTATAGTACCTATAAACAACAAAATATATTTTGAGGATTCTAACCAAATGATTATATTATGCAAGAAGAGGCTCATATTTATATTAAAATTATAACATAATTTTAATTATTTTATTTAGGTTTTAATTTATCTCTATATCTACGTAAGCTATCTCTGGAAATTTTTCTTTTATTCTTTTTTCTATTTCATCTATTCGTGTGCCCACAAGACGGGGTATGCGATCTGTAGTTTTGAACATAAGTTTTGTAAATTCTTTAAAACTATTTTTTATCTTATCGAATTCTTCTTTTAAATCTCCTGCATCATAGATCTCTTCATAGAGAGGAGTGCCGTTCCATTCAACCGTTGTATATATTCTATATTTATTAATATCAACTGCTACTGATTTAAATTCTGAGATATTTTCTATACAAGGGTCTGCTAATAATAATTCAGTTATTTCTTCTGTTGTTTCTTCACTCAAAGATTTACCTATTATATATTGATGATTTTTAAGGATTAATAATACAGCTAAAAAGCCTAAGATGAGGCCGACTAGGATACCCCCTATAGAGTCATATATATTATTACCTGTTAGATGCATTAATACTTGAGCTCCAAGTGCTACAAAGACACCAAGAACGGCAGCTCCATCTTCGTAAACTACAGCTAGAGTTACTGGGTCAGCTTCTGCAAAAATTTCTTTTGAAAGTTTTTGTTCACCTTTTAATTCTTTAATAGCAATAAATAGAGTTATACTCTCAACTATTAAAGATATAAATAAAACTGAAAGAGTAAAATAATTATAATTATGAGTTGTATTAGTTATTCCATTTTTGATAAGTGAGTCTATTGAATGATAAACAGTTACTCCGGCTCCTATGAAAAGAATTCCACAAGCAGAAATAAGAGACCAAAAGAATCTTTCAATACCATATCCGTACCCTCTAGATTCATCTGCTGGCCTCTTTGATCTCTTAAGTCCGATAAGTAGCAGAGATTGATTTAAAGTATCAGCCAAACTATGTACACTTTCAGCAAACATCGAAGTGGAACCAGATGATATTGCTACAAAAGTCTTTATAATTGTGACAAAAATATTACCAAAAAATGCTGTAACTACTGAATGATTTCCTTCCTTTTTGTGTGGCATGAGATGGATTATAACATATATAATAGTAGTCTTCCATGTAAGTAATCTTTATAGATTGATTACAATCTAATAAAACTGGAGTATAATATCGTTATATATAATTAATAGTAAAATATTCTTATGAAAATATATTACGGAGATGAAACTAAAAAGGCTTTGAAAAATTTTCCTTTTTCTAATCATAAAACAAATATAGACTTTATTATGTCTATTGTTTTGTTAAAAAAAGTTGCAGCGATAGCAAATTATAAATCTGGGAATCTAAATTTAAACATCAAGGATGCTATTGTTAAATCTTGCAACATTATTCTACTAGGCGGTTATGAAAACCAATTCCTTATATCTTACTTGCAAGGAGGAGCTGGTACTGCAAGTAATATGAATGTGAATGAGGTTATTGCAAATATGGCCAGTGAAATTTTAAAAGGAAAGATCAAGGTTCATCCAAACGATCATGTAAATATGAGCCAGTCGACAAATGATATAAATCCTTCAGCTCTTAAAATATCTACTTATAATTTACTGAAAGAGCTCAATATTAAATTGTTGTCTTTAGTTTCTTCCTTGAATATAAAGTCCAAGGAATTTAAAAATATAAAAAAGCTTGGTCGTACACATTTACAAGATGCTGTTCCTACTACAATGGGAGCAGAATTCCTAGCTTATTCAGAAAATCTAAAAAGACATATTCCTTTAATAAAATTATCAGAAAATTTATCTAAGGTTTTAAATTTGGGAGGTACTGCTATAGGGAATTCTATAAATGCAAATAATATATATATAAAAGAAGTTTATAAAGAATTAAATAATGAGACCAAAACCAAATTTTTGAAAGCAGATAATCTAATGTCTAAAACAAGCAGTCAGGTTGATTTTTTGATTATATCCCAGACAATAACGTCATTGTGTGTAGATCTTTCAAAGATTGCCAATGATCTCCGCTTCATGTCATCAGGGCCTAATGGAGCAATAGGAGAAATAATTTTACCAGAATTACAAAAAGGTTCTTCTATAATGCCTGGTAAAGTAAATCCAGTTATACCAGAAACTGTAAATCAATTATATTATTTAGTTTCAGGTAATAATGTTTCGATAGAAAAGGCTGTTGAGAGTTCTCAAATGGAACTGGGTGTGATGCTTCCTATTATTGTCGATAAGCTGATTGATTCTATTAAAATTACAGGAGAGGTAATCAATCAATTTGATTTCTTGTGTATAAGAGGAATAAAAGTAAATAAAGAAAAATGTATATATCACCTAGAATGCTCAACTGCTTATGCTACATTATTAGTCCCTCGTTTGGGATATGATTTAGTTTCTTCTCTTGTTAAAAAATCATTAATTAATAATAAAACATTGAGAGAAATGGTAGTAAGCGAAAAATACTTAAGTGAGGAAGAATTCAATAATATTATAAATTATAAACATTTATTGGGATAAATTGGTTATATATTGCGTATTAGATGTATAATACAAAACATGATAGATCATAGTCTTTGTGGAGATAAAACAGATAATGAATTAGTTGGTATGTCTTTAAAAGAGCCCGACCATTTTCTTTGTTTGTCTAAAAGATATGAGGACAAACTCTTAAGATATATTTTAAGAATTTCCAAATTTAGTCGTGAGGATGCAGAAGATGTATTGCAAGATGTTTTTATTAAGACTTATTACAATCTAAATGGTTTTGACAAAGATTTACAATTTTCTTCTTGGGTGTATCGAATAGCACACAATGAAACAGTTAGTGCTATAAGAAAAAAAGTAGTAAGACCAACGATAGCATTGGAAGTTGAAGACTTAGAAAGATTTGGAGATGCTTTTGATATGACAAAAGATATCGATAACTCATTTGATAGAAAGTATATCGATGAAGCACTTTCTAAGTTAGATGAAAAATATCGTGAAGTTTTAGTGTTAAGATTTTTAGATGAAAAAGATTATATAGAAATTGCTGATATCTTAAAAAAACCTGTAAGTACTATAGGAAATCTAATATTGCGGGGAAAGAAAATTTTTAAAGAAGAATATGAGAAATTAGTAATTAGTAAATAATATGGAAAACAAAAATATAAGCCAAATAGTTTTAGAAAGAATAAAAGGAGAAGGTATCAAACCTATCTCTAAAAAAGTTTTTAATATAAAACGTGTTTTATTCTGGTTAGCAGTTGCTTTTTCTCTTGTTATTTCGGCTCTTGCTTTTTCATTGATTTTGTCTGCTTTGTTTAATAATGATTGGGATTTATATGGTAAATTCGGTTTTAGTTTTATATTAAAAACCTTACCATACTTTTGGTTAGTATCACTTCTTGTATTTATAATATTAGGAGAGTTTTACTATAGAAAAACTTCACTTGGTTATCGTAGAAATTTATCAATAATACTAGGTTTTTATCTTTTATATACAATCATTTTCGGTATAATGTTTTATTTTGTAGGAATTGGTAATTTTATAGAGCAGTCATTATTAGATAACGCACCCTCTTATAGTAATTATATTCTCAATAGGCATGAGGTTTGGCTTCATCCAGAAGAGGGACTACTTTCTGGAGAGATTGTTTTACTTGGAGATAATGAATTAGAATTAATTGATACAAATGGTTCTGTTTGGGTTATAAATACAGAAGAAGCTTTTACTAATGGCGATGTTAAACTAGAAGTAGGGGAGAAAATAAAAATATTAGGAGATAAAGTAGAAGAAAATATATTTAATGCTGAAGAAATAAGGCCTTGGGTTGGTATCGGAATGAATAGTAAAAGAAAAGCTTTAAATATAACACCTGTTATACAATGAGATAAAAATTTGTATTTTGCGTACTAGTAAGTGTAAGCAATTGGATTGCTTATTAAAATTATAAATCTAAACATATTTATTTTGTAGTGTAAAACAAAATAAATTTTACAAAATTATGAAAAATAGAAATTCACTTATTATGAGCGGTTTATTAGCATTAACTTTAGGATTGGGTGTCTCAGGAACAGCATTTGCGGCTCAAGATTTTTCTAAAAAAAGTCCTTCATATAACCAAGTTTTTGATTCACAGATGGAGCAAGTTATGGCAAATGTTGATTATGATGGATGGAAACAATTGGTACTAAATACCACTGGTAATATTGACCCTATTATTACAGCAGATAATTTTCCTCAATTTGTAGAAGCATGGAAATTAGCAAAAGAAGGAAAGATAAAAGAAGCTAATAAAATAAGGAAAGAACTAGGAATGAATAATTAAGTAAAATAAAAATATTGTGTGTTTAAAAATAAGGCTATAATAGGCCTTATTTTTAGATTCACCCAATCTTAATGTATTGGTGTTATAATGTACCTATTATAAATAATAAATAGAATTATGGATTTAAATCGATGTAAGGTTAACTTCTGCGATATAAATTTATTTTTTAAAAATCATATATGAAAAATATTATAGAATCACTAAATTGGAGATATGCAACAAAGAAATTTGACTCTGAAAAGAAAATTAATCAAAAGGAATTTGAGGATATTATTGAAGCATTAAGATTGTCTCCTTCGTCTTATGGATTACAACCTTGGAAATTTATTATTGTGAATAATAAAGAAATGAGAAATAAAATTCGTGTAGCAGCTTATGATCAACCTCAGATAACAGATGCTTCTCATATAATTATTTTTGCTAATAAAAAAAATATTGATGACAAACTTGTTGATGATTATATGCAATTTGTCTCAAGAGAAAAAGATATAGATATAAATAATCTACAAGGATTTAAGGGAATGATAAATGGTAGCTTTTCAGGTAAGACCAATGAAGAGTTACGAGCTTGGGCTACATTTCAACTCTATTTATCAGTTGGAAGTTTACTTACTAGCTGTGCCGTTTTAGAAATTGATGCTTGTCCAATGGAAGGTTTTGATAAATCTAAGGTAGATGAAATTTTAGGTTTAGAATCTTTGAATCTTGAATCTAAGGTTATAGTTACTTTGGGTTATAGGGCTATTGATGATAAGTCTGCCTCTTCCAAGAAAATTAGATTTCCAAAAGAAGATGTTTTTATAGAGATAAATTAAATATCTAACCATGGACCTAAATATAAATATAACTAAAAATATAGAAGACATCTCTCAATTTGTTGCAGATTCTATTAATCTAAATTTAGAGAACAAGAAGAATGTCCTATGGCTTGTTTCTGGTGGGTCAGCTGTTTTACTCGAAGTTTTAATAGCTAAAAAGGTAAAAAATAATAATATTAATAGACTGTCAATAACTTTAGTAGATGAAAGATATGGACAAGTTGATCATATTGATTCCAATTGGCTAAAACTAAAAGATGCAGGATTTAGTGTTGAGGGTGCAAAAATTATTCCTTTTCTGTCTGGTGAAGACATTAAAAAAACAGTTGTAGATATAAAAGATATTTTAAAAGATGAACTTGATAAGGCAGACTATAAAATTGGAATATTTGGTATTGGTATAGATGGTCATACTGCAGGAATTCTGCCTAACACAAAAGCAGTTACTGAGGACGATTTGATTTGTGCTTATGATACAGAGATTTATAGGCGTATAACTATCACACCAAGAGTTATAAAATCTTTAGATGAAGCTATAGTTTACTCTATGGGAAAGTCTAAATGGCCAATAATAGAAAAATTAAAAAAAGATATATCAATAACGGAAATGCCAGCTCAGATTTTGAAAAAAGTTCCAAAATTAACAATTTTTACTGATTATAGTAGAATTAATAAATAAAATAATGACCAATAATAAACCAACAATTTTAATAATAATCGGGATTTCAGGAGATCTCTCAAAGAGAAAGTTATTGCCAGCTATTGGACAGATAGCTTCTACTGGTATGGCCCCAGATAATTTTAAGATTATAGGTGTTACTAGGCAACAAGGTATAAGAGTTGATGATTTGTTAGAATTTACTACAAATAAAACTTATATTTACCAAAATACGATGATGTTCGGTATGGATCTTACTAATCCTAAGGATTTTGAGAGATTAGAAAACTATTTACAGGATATTGAAAAGGAATTTGGCAGTGAGGCTCAATATATTTTTTATCTCTCAGTTCCTCCGACAGTTTCAAAATCAATAGTAGAGCTTATTGGTCTTTCTGGTATGGCTAAAAAAGAAGGCACTAAATTATTGCTTGAAAAACCTTTTGGAGTGGACCTTCAAAGTGCTGTCGACTTAGTTGGCCATATAGATAGATATTTTGATACTGAACAAGTTTATCGCATAGATCATTATTTAGCAAAAGAAACAGCTCAAAATATAATAGTCTTTCGTAATGGTAATTCTTTATTTAAAAGAACCTGGAACAAAAATTTTATAGATAAAATAGAAGTTACAGTTAGTGAAGAGATAGGGATAGAAGGAAGGGCTAATTTCTATGAACAGACAGGAGCTTTGAGAGATTTGATACAAAGTCACTTATTGCAATTACTTTCTTTAACATTGATGGATTTACCCAAGGAAGATGAGTTTGATCAAGTACCCAGCCTTCGCCATGAAGCCTTGAAAGCACTGAGAATACCTATAGAGAAATCTTTAGTTATTAATGCAAAAAGGGGACAGTATAAAGGCTATAGAGAAGAAGTAGGAAATAATGAAAGTATGGTGGAAACATTTGCTTCTATTAATTTGGAGTCTAGTGATCCTAAATGGGAGGGTGTAAAAATCAGACTTGCAACAGGTAAGGCTTTGAAAGAAAAATATACAGAAATAAAGATTTATTATAAAAAAGATAATGAAAATGAATCAAATGAATTACATTTGAGACTTCAACCAGATGAAGGTATATCTTTTTCTGTGTGGGCAAAACGTCCGGGGTATGAACATCAAGTAAGTCGTCACGCTTTGAATTTCTCTTTTAGTGATCATTTTACTTCACTTCCAGATGCTTATGAACAAGTTCTTTTTAATGCAATAAATGGCGATCATAGCTTATTTTCTTCAAGTGAAGAAGTCACGGAGACATGGAGGATTATAGATGATTTACAGAAGGCTTGGATGACTTCTACTTATGATTTAATTATTTATAAGAAAGGAAGTACTATAGAAGAAGTTATCAGTTAATTATTTTTTTTATGAATAAAAAAACATTGATTTTATTTTTAATAATTATAATCTTTGCCGGGGTTATTATTTTCCAATATAAAGAATTAAAAAATAAAAATAGTAAATCTATAAAGATTAATACTGGTGTTTCTTTGAATAAAAGCGTAGTTAACAATAAACCTAAAGTAGATTCAAGTAAAAATGTTGTTGTAGATGAAAATATTCCAGCAAAAGATAGAGAAGCGCTTAAGAATAGTTTCACATATGAAGTTCCAATTAGTAAAATAATAGATAGAAAATGGGTTTGGTTAAAAGCTATAAATTATGATGACTCAGTTTTTTCTCCAGCTAAGGTAGATGCTTTTAGTCTAACTTTTAATAAGGATGGTACTTTTACTGGTACTACAGATTGTAATAGTATTTTTGGTAAATATATTGTAGAAAATGGAAATATAAAATTTAGTTCTACAGGTCAAACAAAGATGTTTTGTGATAGTTCTGAAGAAATAAAGTTTACAACATACTTGAGTCAAGTTGTAGGATTTAAATTTAATGGGGAAGAGGATTTAGTCCTTAATTTAGAATATGATTCAGGCTCAATGATTTTTAAATAAAATGTTATAATTGTTCTATTATTAAATAATCTAAATTAAATAATATGAAAAAAGGATTTAAAGAAAATATCGAAGAATTAACTCAATCCAATAGTAATTTCCGTAAAGTTTTATATACAGGAGAACATTGTCAGCTAGTACTTATGAGTTTACTTCCCTTGGAAGAGATTGGAATGGAAGTTCATCCTGATAATGATCAATTCTTTCGTTTTGAAAAGGGTACTGGAAAGGTAATTATCAATGAGACAGAATACGAAGTTTCAGATGGAGACGCTGTTATTGTACCTTGTGGCGCTAATCATAATGTTATAGCCGGAAATGAAGGCTTAAGGCTCTATACAATTTATTCTCCTGCACATCACAAAGATGGTATAATCCGTGGCACAAAAAAAGAAGCAACTGAAAATGAAGCAGAATTTGATGGTATAACAACTGAATAAAATTATGATAGGATTTATATATAAAAAAATCATAAAACCAATATTATTTAAGTTTCCAGCAGATGATGTTCACCATTTTTTCTTAAAAACAGGAAATTATTTTGGACGTAATAAATTTACAAGAAATTTTTTGCGTTCTATTTTAGTGTATAAGAATTCAGTCTTGGAACAAAAAGTTTTGGGTATTAATTTTGAGAATCCAGTTGGTCTGGCTGCTGGTTTTGACTATGATGCTGATCTGATAGAAATTCTTCCTTCAGTTTCCTTTGGGTATCATACTATAGGTACTGTTACGAATTTGGCATATGAAGGAAATCCAAGACCTATGTTGGGTCGTTTACCAAAGTCAAAATCTCTTCTTGTTAACAAAGGATTTAAAAGTAATGGTTTAATTTCAGTTTTAAATAAAATAAATAAAAAGAAAAGTGATATACCATTGGGTATAAGTATCGGAGCTACGAATATGCCTTATAAAAATATAGAAGGAATGATAGAAGATATCTGTACTTCATTTGAAAAAGTAATAAAAGAAGGCAACTTTGATTATTATGAATTAAATATAAGTTGTCCAAATCTTATAAATGTAGAAAACTTAAAGGATAAATTTGATACTCCACTTGGTTTTGGTATGTTACTCAATAAACTTTCTTATCTAAATATAAATAAGCCTTTATTTGTTAAAATGTATTTAGAAAAAAGCAAAGATGAGACAATGGCACTTTGTGATGTTGCTGTAGATTATAAATGGGTGAAAGGTTTTATTTTTGCTAATTTAGTTAAGGATAGGAAGAATAAGGTATTTAATAAAGAAGAGATAGAGAATGCTGGTAAGGGGAATTTTAGTGGTAAGCCGACAGAAGAACTTTCAAATAATCTAGTAAGCGAAGTTTATAAAAAATACAAAGATAGATTTATTGTGATAGGTTGTGGTGGAATTTTTACCGGTAATGATGCATACGAAAAGATAAAGAGGGGAGCAAGCTTGGTTCAGATGGTTACTGGTATGGTATATGAAGGTCCAAGTGTGATAGGTAAGATTAATAGAGAGCTTGCAGATCTTATAAAGAAAGATGGATATAAAAATGTAAGTGAAGCCGTAGGTGTATATCACAAATAGACAAAAAGAAAGAGGTAGCCATTTTACAATGACTACCACTTTTTTATTTACTTTTTTCTGTTTAGAAAATCTTGATGCTTTGTCTCGAGCTCTCTTTCTTGTCTTTCTTTCTTTTCTTGGTCAGTTTCTTTTAGTTTAGATTCACTGTTGTTGTTTTTGAGATGACAAGAGAAATTCTTTTTTATTGTTTCTAATACATGATTAAAATTTTTTTTGTTTTTAACTAAATGTATTGAACCGAAAGTGTTATTTTCGTCGACCCCTAAAAGATGGGTTTTGTTTTTGTATACCGTAAGTTGAATATCAGGATACTCAGCATGCAGTTCAAAATTGTTGTTGGTTAGAAAATTTTTACCAAACATCGGGAGATGTTTCTTTCTTTTCATAATTTTTAATTTTTTTTAAAATGTTCAATATTATTTTTCCCTTATATTATATGTTATTTTATAAAAAAGTCAATGGTTGGGTTATTTTGTACTATTGATATAATACTTATGTATGAATAAGTTAAATAAAAAAGAAGTTAATAAATCAAACATTTTATATACTGGTAAAGGGGATAATGGTACCACGACTCTTTTTCACTGTGATCAAGGACGTATTTCAAAAAGTACAGATATTATAGAAGCTCTTGGTGTTTTAGATGAATTAAATGCATATATAGGGATAGTAAAAGTATATTCAGAAATTGAACAAATTAAAATATTGGTTAGTTCAAGAAAAAGTTTACCATACAGTGATATTTTAAATGGAATCCAACAAACTCTTTTTGTAATACAGGCTGAGATTGCAGGTTCTCCTATAACAGTTAAAAAGAAAAATTTAAATGATATCGAGTCTATTATTTCACATATAAGTAATATTTTACCGCCAATAACTTCTTTTACAGTTTCAGGTGGTAGTATTTTAAGTGCAGAGCTAGATTTCTCCAGAACTCTTTCTAGAAGATGTGAGAGAAGAGTCGTTAAAGTTAGAGAAGAGGGAATTAGGAAAATAGGAGATGTAACAATATCATATTTAAATCGTCTTTCTTCTTTGCTTTTTGCTATGTCTAGATATTCAAATCATCTTTTATCAATAAAGGAAGAACATCCAAAATACTATAAATAAAGAATACTAAATTCTCTTTTTCTGTATTTAGTATTATAGTATAGTTATGGAAGAAGATAATTTGCTGATAAATAAATATCTAGAAGGAGATCAAACTTCTCTTAAAGTGCTTATAGATAAGTATACTTCTTCTATTTACAACTTTACTCAGCGTTTTACTGGTCCACTATATGCTCCTGATGTTACACAAGAAGTTTTTATAAAAGTTTGGAAGAATCTTAAAAAATATGACAAAAGTAAATCACAGTTTAAAACTTGGCTCTTTACTATTGCACGTAATTCGGTTACTGACTATTTAAGAAAAAAGAAGTCGGTACCTTTTTCTTCTTTAAGTGAGGATAATTTTATCGAAGACAATATTAAGGATGAAGCCAAACTCCCTGATGAAATTTTAGAAAATTTACAGGACAAAGAAATGCTTACGAAAATTTTAAATGAACTTTCTCCAGACTATAGATTAATCTTAACTCTTTATTATCAGGAAGATATGACATTTAAAGAGATAGGGGAGATTTTGGGAAAGCCACTCAATACGGTTAAGAGCTATCATCTTCGTGCTATTAAGAAGCTTAAAGAACTTTGCACCAAAATCTAATTTGGTTCGTATACACTAGGGTATGAACGAAAATCTATCAAAATTGTTCAAGCAGACATATAATCATCCAGAAGGTCGACTTTCGGATGATATTTGGTATGCGATACAAACAAAACAAGCTAAAAGTCTAAAGATACAATCTCTTGTATATGGTATTATAGGGATTTTATCTTTAGGCTGTTTTGTCTTTATGATTTTTTATATGAAGAAACAATTCACTTCGTCAGGATTTTTCCAGTACGTATCTCTGATTTTCTCTGATGGTAATCTTTTTGCAAGTTACTGGAAAGAATATTTGCTATCATTAGCAGATTCATTGCCTGTGGCGAGTTTGGGTGCGTCAGTCTTTTTACTAGTATCTATTCTTATCTCTGTTAGAAAGTTACTGAAACAATACAAGAATCAATTATTATCAATTTAATATAATTTATATGAATAAAGAAGAATTAAAAAATGAAATAAATAAATTTGTTGAATCAAAAAAGTTTAAAAATATTGTATACATTTTTGGATCAATATTTGTTTTATTTTTTGTTTTTCAAGCAGGAATGATAGCTGGTTTTAGAAAGGCATCATTTAGTCGTGACTGGGGGAATAATTATGAGAGAAACTTCGGGCCAATGCGCAAAGTTCCTCCTTTTATGCGAGATGATATTGGCAACCTTCCAAATGCTCATGGTGCCATAGGTAAAATAATAAAAGTAGAATATCCAAATATTGTAGTTTTAGATAAAGATCAAACAGAAAAAGTTGTTGTAATAAATGATCAAACAAATATTTTAGAAAGAAAAGAAAAAGTAGGTAAGGAAAATTTAACTTTGGATAAATATATAATTGTAATAGGAAGCCCAAACTCATCCGGTCAAATTGAAGCGAAATTAATAAGAATTATTCCTTCACCAGAAGAGATGGTAAAGCTAAATATGTCAGAATTTAATAATAATAAAATATAATAATGAACAACTTAACATTTACACAAAAAATAAAATCTTTTCTCTTAAATAATAAAATCTGGAGTATAGTTATAATTTTAGCAATTGTTTTAATTTCATATTTATTATTTTTTAAAACAAAGACTAGTACTGAGACTAAATATGTAACAGCTGCTGTTGTAAAAGGTAATGTAGTAGTTTCTGTTTCTGGTAGTGGTCAAATAGAGTCAACAGATACAATAAATATAAATTCTAATGTTTCTGGAAATGTAGTTTCAGTTCCTGTCAAAGTAGGCCAAGAAGTTAAAAAAGGACAATTGATAGCAAGTATGGATTCTACAGATGCTAGGATAGCCCTAGAGACAGCTCAAATTTCTTTAGATAAATTAAAGAAGCCAAGCACTTTAACTGTATTACAAAAGCAGAATTTAATAACAAAGACATATGATGATGCTTGGAATAATATTTCTGCTTATGTTGTAGACATGCAAACTGTTGTAACAGGTATGTCTGATTTAAATTATGGATATTTAGGATATAGAAATAAAATGGTACTCAGTCAGTCTGGTAAAGACAAAATAGATTTATCAGAAAAAGCATATTGGGATGCAAAAAGTAGCCTAGATAAAACTGTTGCCTTATATAAAACTTTATCAAGATCAAGTTCAAATCAAGAGTTGGATAATTTACTAAAAGTAAGTTTAGGCACTTCAAAAGTAATTTCAAACTCAGTTAAATTATTCCAAGATAGTTATGACTTTACAACCTATTATTTAAAAGATGGTTCATCAACTGTTTCAATGAATACGCAGAAGGATTTAACTACATGGACAAATAGTGTAAATAACTATACTAATTCTATTTTATCAAATATTAGTAGTATCAGTGAGAATGCTCAATCTTTGCAAGATGCAATGTCGCCAGCCGATGATCTTGATATTCGTCAATCAGAGCTTACTTTAGAGACAAAACAAAATGCTTATAATGATTATTTTATTAGAGCACCATTTGATGGAATAATAGCAACATTAACAGCAAAAGTTGGACAGTCTGCTAGTGGTAGTATTGGTACTTTAATTTCAAAACAAAAAATGGTGTCAATTCCTTTAAATGAGGTTGATATAGCAAAAATAAAATTAGGTCAAAAAGCAACACTAACCTTTGATGCAGTAGATGGTCTAACCATTACAGGGTCTGTGGATGGTATTGATTCAGTTGGTACTGTAAGCCAAGGTGTTGTAACTTATAATGTTACGATAAGTCTCGACGTAGATGATGCTCGTGTAAAGCCAAGTATGAGTGTAGGAGCAACAATTATAACTAAAACGGCTCAAGATGTTGTAATAGTACCTAATAGTGCTATAAAAAGTAAAAATGGAGTAAGTTATGTAGAGACTTTAGGTACAACATCAATTCCATCAGGATCGTTGGGTGTAGCATCACTCACAACACCAACTCAAATTACAGTAGAGACAGGATTGGCTGATGATACTTCGACAGAAATAACTTCTGGTCTTAATGAAGGTGATGTAATAATAACAAAAACAATCGCTGGAACTACAGCTAAGGCTACAACAGCACCAAGCATTTTAGGTTCTATGGGTGGAGGGAATAGAAATGTCGGTGGTAATGCTATGAGAGCTGCAACTGGACGTTAATTAACTTTATGATTGAAATTAAAAATATTAAAAAATCATACAGGACTGAAGGTGAACCATTTGAAGCATTGAAAGGAGTTAGTTTTAAAATTAATGACGGTGAGTTTGTTGCTATTATGGGTCCTTCTGGGTCTGGTAAGTCGACCCTTATGCACATCTTGGGAGCATTAGACAATCCAACAGGTGGCACTTATTTTTTAGATGGTAAAGATGTTTCTACTCTTTCCGATGATGAGTTGGCGGATATAAGAAAAGATAAAATAGGATTTGTTTTCCAATCTTTTAATTTACTTCCCAGAACTACTGTTTTACGTAACGTAGTTTTACCATTAATTTATGAAGGAGTAGGAGAAAAAGAAAGGGTAGAAAGGGCAAAAGAAGCATTGATTGCTTCAGGACTCAGTGAATCTCATTTTACGCATTTATCAAATCAACTTTCTGGTGGTCAGATACAGCGTGTAGCAATAGCTCGTGCGTTAGTAAATAATCCCACTCTTATTCTTGCAGATGAGCCGACAGGTAATCTTGATACTAAGACAGGAGAGATAGTTCTTGGTACTTTTCAAAGATTAAATAAAGAACAAGGCAGGACTATCGTACTTATTACGCATGAATATGATGTTGCTCTACATGCTGATCGCATAATTACAATCAGAGATGGACTTATTATTAGTGATAATAATCTTCATGAAAAGAAAATTATAAATATGGTCGCACACCAATAAATTATTATCGAAATAACTTCATCAAATTATATGAAAACAAAAGATATTTTAGAAGAAACATTTATGGCGCTTTCGAGTAATAAGGTTCGTTCGGGACTTACGATGCTTGGAATTGTTATTGGTATTGCTTCTGTTATCGCTATGACAGCTATCGGTACTGGTGCACAGAATTCTATTTCAGCTTCTATTCAATCAATAGGATCAAATTTAATTATTGTTTCTCCTGGTGCACCTCGTGGCGTAGGTCAACAAGTCAATCAAGGAAGAGGTACTGCAAAAACTTTGACATTAAATGATGTTGCTTCTATCAAGAATGTTAGTGGAGTTAAAGCGATAACTGCTGAAGTTTCAAGTAGAATGCAAGTAACAGCAAAAGGTACAAATACTAATACAACAGTTGATGGTGTAACTCCAGACTATCCGACTGTTCGTAATCTAACTATCGATCAAGGTAACTTTATAACTGATCAAAATGTCTCAGCTGGTGCTAAGGTAGCAGTTGTCGGCCCGACTGTAGTCACAGATCTTTTTGGTGCTAGTGCTGTGGCTACTGATGCTATGGGTCAAACAATTAAAATTAAAGGCAATCAATTTAAAATAGTTGGGGTCACAGTGGCTAAAGGTGGTACGGGTTTTCAGAATCCAGATGATATGATTTATATTCCATTATCAACAGCTCAGAGATATTTTTCTGGAGATCAATACGTAACTTCTATATCAGTAGCAGCAACAGATTCTAATGTAACATCGCAAGTTCAATCAGATGTAACTACAACTATTTTATCAAATCACCATATTTCAGATCCAACATTAGCAGATTTTAACACCATGAATCAGGCAGACATAATAGCAACAGCTTCATCTGTCACAGGAACATTTACTATGTTGCTCTCTGCCATAGCGGGGATTTCACTGTTAGTAGGAGGAATCGGAATTATGAATATGATGCTGACATCGGTTACTGAAAGAACGAAGGAGATAGGATTAAGAAAAGCCATAGGCGCCAAGAGAAGAGATGTAAATATACAGTTTTTGGTTGAGGCTGTAATGCTTACATTTATCGGTGGAGTTATAGGAGTAATGCTTGGTTGGGGAGTATCATTTGGTATTACCCAATTGGGAATATTAGAAGCCCAAGTATCTCTATCATCAGTATTACTAGCTTTTGGAGTTTCTGCTTTTATTGGAATCGTTTTTGGTTATTATCCTGCACAACGAGCTTCAAAATTGAATCCTATAGAGGCATTAAGATATGAGTAAAATTATTAGTTAATAATTAAAATAAAAATACTTGTCCCGTTAGAAATTATACGGACAAGTTGGTTTATTAAAATAATAAATTATTTATTTTTATATGTAAAATCATCGCATGTAAAAATATAATAATTTTTAATCGGGATGCAAAATAAAAATATAGTTACAAGTGTGATTGTTTGTGTTGTTATTGCAGGAATTAGTTTTTGGGGTGGAATGAAATATGATGCTTCAAAAACAACTACGAATCAAATAGCAAATAGAGGAGGGCAAAATGGGTTTAATCAAAATGGTGGAGGAAGAGGTCAAGGAATGAGAGGAGGATTAAATGGAGGAGCAGTCTCAGGAGAAATTCTTTCTGTAGATGCAACTAGTATGACTTTAAAACTTCGTGATGGAGGATCTAAGATTGTTCTATTCTCTCCTTCGTCTAAAGTAGAAAAAACAGTAGATGGAACTACTGCTGATGTAACAACAGGTAAGACTGTTATGGTTACAGGTACACCAAATCCAGATGGAAGCGTCAGTGCTACTTCTATTCAATTACGACCAGCTTTCCCTGTAGGTCTAGCTCAACCTAAAACAAATTAAGCTAAAATAATAAAATCCCCTTATAGGGGATTTTATTATTTTAGCTAGTGCACTCTTTTGTATTTTTTACCCCCACCATTTGCATTAGTTTTACACATATATTATCAATATTCTTTTTGAATTTAAAGACATGATCTTCTCCTTTATATGTTGTAAGATTTACATTTTTATTTGCAGCTTTAAGTTTGTCGTATAACAGCACAGACTGCCAAGGGGGTATTGTACTATCTGAACCACCTTGTATTATTTCAATCTTTTGATTACTTAAATTATTTATTTTACTTATTATAGAAGCTTGATCATAAAGATTCTGATTTGAAGAATTTGGAAGACCATTGAAATCTTTGTTGAAGATAGAGTTTTTCATTCTTACTAATAAGCTTTCCCAATCTGTTACTCCGTTGATAGAGGTTACACTTTTAAATATATCACCATGTTCTACTACGGCTTTAAGTGCCATATATCCTCCGTAGCTGTTACCAGAAAGATATATATCACTTATATTGTATTGATTTTTCAAGAAAGATACTGCTTCCATCAAGTCTTTCATATCTTGAACTCCCACATTGTCTTTTATTTTTTCTGAATAAGCACGTCCACTACCAAAACTTCCACTATAGTCCAACTTTAGAACAATGACATTATTTTTCTGTAATAATTTTAAAGATGCATCGTATATACCGTAGCTGTGATATGGATGATATCCTAGACTTGTCTGACGCAATGGACCACCATGTAGCCAGATTAAAACGGGATAAGTTTTATTAGGATTGTATGTAGTAGGAGTCATGATTACAGCGTTAGAGCTACCAACTTTTGTATACTCCTCGTGTAGAATATTTACTTTAGTACTAATACCTGGAACTTTAAAAGTATTAATTTTTTTAGTTTTAATATTGTACATCTCTGGACCATATCCTTTTGCTTGTAGGCGGTTGAAAATAAGTTGTGTTCCTATCTTTCCGATACTATCTACATATGAGACATATGTTTCTACTATATTTTCTTTACCAGTTTTAAAATCTAAATGATATAAAGACCATTTGTATGGATTATCTTTACTATTTCCTACAAAATAAATATTTTGAGAATCATCATAGACAAAATTAGCTATTGTAAAAGCAGCACTTTCTATCTTAATGCTTTCTATTTTTCCATTTTTCAAAGAATTCAAGTCGACTTTATATAGAGACATTGTTCCGTCTTTATCATCCATGTAAACAAGACTTTTTTCATCAGGAGAAAATTCAAAAACTTTTTTTTCTTCATTTACTAGATCCCAATAATCAACACCACTTGATGTCGTATAATTTATATTATTTTTAATATCTTTAATTACAAAAGTCCTTTTATTTTCTGGCTCTTGAGATCTTATATAATAAGCTAGCCAATTGCCTTGCTTTGAATAAGTAAGTCTACCTCCTTTACTGTCTAGTAATTCTTTTTTGATATTAGGATTTAGAGTCGTAGCTATATATTTTCCCAAAGCTGTTTTTTTTGTCGCTACGCATTTGTAATTTATAATATTACAGATATAGTTATTCTTTTTACCTATTCCATAATATTGTATTAATACATCATTAGCTTTATATCCTAATATACTTCCGTATCGTATATCGACAGCTTCTGTTTTGTTTATGAAAGAAAAAAAGATAAGAAGTATAAAAATGTATTTGAGTTTAACCATATCTCTATAGTATAATAGATTCATGGATAATACAAAAAAGGGGAGAGAACTTGTTTTTGTTCAGATTTTATATCTGTATGTTATTCCGACTCTACTTTTATACTTTAAAGTTCTTCCTGGTGATTTTCGTTTTGTAATGCTCATAATAGTAGCATTATTGCTATTAGGTATAGTTAGACATGATCATTGGACTTTTTACGATATGGGAATAAGAAGAGGATTTATGAATGATATTATCCCATATACATTATTTACAGTTGGAGGAGTTTTCTTTTTGGTTTGGTTAGCACAAGTAGTTCCACATAGTCCATTTTTAGAATGGTGGGAAAATGCAAAGTTTCTTCTTCTCTTCATACCATTAAGTGTCTTACAAGAAATAATATTTAGAGGCATACTTATGAATATGCTAGAGAGAACATTTACAAGTCCTATCTTTATAATTACCATCAATGCTGTTGTTTTTGCTATGATGCATGTTATATATCTCAATTCTATCTTTGTACTGCCTATGACGTTTATCGCTGGTATTGGTTTTGCTTGGATGTACTATCAATATAAGAATCTACCTTTGATTTCAATTTCTCATACGATACTAAATTTCGTGGCCATGATACTTGGATTTTTCATTATTAGGTAAATATAATTATAAATAATATAATAAATTTATGATAGAAAATGAAGAAATGAAGTTACCTGTTAGACCTACTTGGGATGAATACTTTCTAAGTATGGTTGAACTTGTCGGTACTCGTAGTACGTGCAATAGAGGAAAATCTGGTTGTGTGATAGTAAAAAATAAAAGAGTATTAAGTACTGGTTATATCGGTTCTCCTACAGGGACTGCTCACTGTGATGAATCTGGTCATGAAATGCATACTGTAACACAGGAAGATGGTAATCAAAGTAGACATTGTATAAGAACTGCCCACGCAGAACAAAATGCTATTGTTAATTCTTCTCGCTTTGGGATTGCACTCGATGGTTCTACTCTATATTGCCATATGACCCCATGTTATGTTTGTGCTAAAATGATAATAAATGCTGGTATTTTGAGAGTTGTTTGTAATTTAGATTATCACGCTGGGAATAGATCAAAGGAATTATTCAAAGAAGCAGGTGTAGTTTATGAATTATTAAATAATAAAATGGAAACATATAAAGATATGTAAATTATGAAGAAAGTTATTATTGGTTCAAAAAATCCAGTTAAAATAGAGGTTGCTCGCAAGGCTTTTGAGCAAGTTTTCCCGAATGAGCAATTTGAATTTTTAGGCTATAGTGCTATTTCTCATGTCTCTGACCAACCGAAAAGTGACGAAGAAACACTTCGTGGTGCTTATAATCGCATCGAAGATGGAAAAGAAAAATTTCCTGAAGCAGATTTTTGGGTTTCTCAAGAAAGTGGAATTATCGATGATGTTGTTCAAATGTTTGAAACAAGTTATGTTGTAATTACTTCAAAAGAAGGAGTCACTGGAAGAGCTAAAGCAGCATCTTTTGAAATACCCAAACCTATAGCTGACAGCATAAGAAAGGGTATGGAACTAGGTCCTGCTGCTGATGAAATGTTTGGTGTTTCAAACTCAAAACAGCAAGGCAGTATTATTGGTCTACTTACTGATAATTTAGTTGATCGTACTAGTACATATTTACAGAGTGCTATATTTGCATTGCTTCGCCATAAGCATCCAGATTTATATAAATAAAAAATCCGCTATAAGCGGATTTTTTAAATTTATATTTTTTCGTAAATTACAAAATTGCAGTTATATACATTCTTCTCATCTTTCTCATGTTTGTCTTCAGATATTATTTTCCATTTATTCATATCTATAGCAGGGAATAGAGTGTCAGCATCAGGGAAGTTTGTATCGACATGTGTTATATAAAGTCTATCAGCTTTGTCTATAAAAAGTTTATATATCTGACCTCCACCTATTATGAAAGCCTCCTCCGTCTTTCCCATTGTCTCATTTAATTCTTTCTCTAATTCTTCTATTGAGTAATATACTTCTAACCCTTCTCTTTTAAAGTTTTTATCAAGAGTTAGTATTATATTTCTTCTGTTCGGTAATGGGCGTCCTTGTGTTCCATCAGGAGCAATCCCTAGTGATTCAAAAGTTTTTTGACCCATTATAACTGGGTGTCCACTAGTGGTCTCTTTGAAATGCTTCATATCTATTGGTAAATTCCAAAGAAGCTCATTCTTCCTTCCTATTTCATTATTATTTGCGATTGCTGATATTATAGATAGAATCATAGATTTATATTGCTATTTCAAATGGAATTTTGTCGTAGCTTTGATAATTTAATAATTTAGTATCTTCTGCGTGCCAATCAAAAATAGATTTCCAGTTTTCTATTTCGATGGTTGGAAGAGGAAATTTTTCTGGATCTCTAGTTAGTTGTTCTTTGGCTCCGTCAGTATGGTTTTCGTATATATGTACATCTGCTAAGAACCCTACAAGCTTACCAACTTTCAATCCTGTTTCTTTTGCTAGTAAGTGAAGCATTAAAGCGTAACTTGCTATGTTGAACGGTAGTCCCAGCATTGTATCTACAGATCTTTGATTCCAGAGTAGGTTCAACTTATCTTCTATTACTGTTATTTGGAAAGAATAGTGACAAGGAGGAAGAGCCATTTCTCCAAATTGTTGTGGGTTCCAGGCACTGACTATCATTCTTCTGTCTCGCGGATTTGTTTTTAATGTTTCTATAATTTTTTTTAATTGATCTATTCCTTTACCTTCGTAGTCAGTGTTGTAGTTCTCATATGGAGCATTGAAGTGTCTCCATTGGAAACCATAAATAGGACCCAAGTCTCTTTCTTCTAGCATTTTCTTTTTTGATTCTTCATCGTGTCCATATGGAGCGAGCTGGGGTTTAGCCCATTCATCCCATATATGGTTATTCTTATCCTGAAGCCACTTCTTGTCTGTGATGCCTTTTATAAAAAATTCTAATTCTGTTGCTACTAACTTAAAAGGAGTTTTCTTTGTAGTAAGCAAAGGAAATCCTTTCGACATGTCATGTTCAAATATAGCCCCTGCTATGGTATAAGCTTTGATACCTGTTCTGGTCTCAACCTTTTTGCCTTCTTTTAATATTTTTTCAACTATATCTAAATAAGTTCTCATGTGATTATTATACCCTGTGGGGTAATTTTAACAACTTTTGCTGTGTCATATAATTATGCTAAAATTAGCTCATTAACAATCTAATTATCGTCGCGCCAAGCGGACGATCGCGCGACATGATTTCGCGAAATCATATGAAAGATAAACAAATTGAGAAGCTCATTAAAGAAGAAGAGAAAAGACAGAAAAGCGTTGTGAATTTGATAGCTTCAGAAAACATTGTTTCTGACGATGTTCTAAAAGCTTTAGGATCAAAACTAACAAATAAGTATGCCGAGGGTTATCCAGGAAGAAGATACTATGGTGGGAATCAGGTAGTAGACCAGGTAGAGAATTTAGCTATCGCTCGTGCTTTGAAACTTTTCAAGCTTAAACCAACAGATTGGCATGTGAATGTTCAGCTTCTATCAGGCTCTCCTGCAAACTTTGCACTTTATTCAGCACTCGTTCCAGTTGGTGGAAAGATAATGGGCATGAAGCTTTCTTCAGGAGGACATCTTACTCATGGATACCCAGGCTCTATGACAGGTAAACTTTGGAAACCAGTACAATTCGAACTTGATAAGAATACTGAAGTCATAGACTATGATGCAATCAAAAAAATTGCTATAGAAGAAAAGCCAAATATTATAGTTGCAGGCTTTACGGCATATCCTCGCGTTGTAGATTTTAAAAAGTTTAGAGAGATTGCTGATGCATGCGGAGCAATACTTCATGTAGATATGTCGCACTTTGCAGGACTTGTCGCAGGGGGAGCATATCCTTCACCATTTCCTTATGCGGACTCTGTCATGACCACTACTCACAAGTCACTTCGTGGTCCTCGTCATGCAATTTTATTTGTGAAAAAAGATGCACGAGAGTTCGATAAGAAGCTAGACAAGATGGTTATACCAGGACTCTTTGGTGGTCCTCACGAGAATACTATCGCTGCCGCCGCTGTCGCATTCCTCGAAGCTTCAAAACCAGAATTTAAAAAGTATGCAAAGCAAGTCGTGAAGAATGCAAAAATTTTGGCAAAAGAATTACAAAAGCTTGGATGGCATATCATCTCAGGTGGTACAGATTCACATCTTATACTTGTAGACACATGGATGGACGGTTTGGGTATACCTGGCAAGGATGCAAGTATAAAGCTTGAGAAGGAAGGAATCATTGTAAATATGAATACCATCCCTGGCGATCCACGTGGGCCTATGGATCCATCGGGAATTCGTCTAGGCACATGCGCAGAAACAACTCGAGGTAAAAAAGAAACTGATATGGTGAAATTAGCAGCGAGGATGAATAAGATTTTAAGAAGTAAATAAAAATGACGGATTTAAGTAAAGATATACAAGTTTGTGTTGGTGTTATGATTTTCAAAGAAGGGAAAGTCCTTCTAGGTAAAAGGAGTGGAAAGCATGCACCAGGGGAATATTCTTTTCCTGGAGGAAGGGTAGACTATATGGAAAGTTTTGAAGACGCAGTAAAAAGAGAAACAGAAGAAGAGTCTGGAATAAAAATTAAAAATATTAAATTCCAATGTTTGGCAAATATAGATAGATACTCTTATAGACATGATGTACTTACTGGACTTGTGGCAGAGTGGGATGAAGGTGTTGAGAGAACCGATCCAGATGAAAGGATAGGTGATTGGGGTTGGTATTCTTTAGAAGAATTACCACAGCCTATATTTTTACCAACAGCAATTTTAATTGATTCGTATAAAACAGGAAAAAATTATTATGATAAAGAATAAAAAACAAAAAATAAAAAGTAAAGATACAGTAGCTTGGTTTGATGAAATAATGGGAGAATGTTTAAAAATTCTTGAATCTAAAAATAAAGAATATGGGGCAAGTGTTTGCAAATACAGACCATCTTCTTTTACTGATAGAATTCTAACTAAGCTCTCAAGAGTAAAATCCGTACAAGAGAAAAAATCAAATTTAGTAGGTGAATCAATCGAAGAAACTCTTACTCATACCATAAATTATGTTTTATTTAGAATTTGGAGATTAGAAGAAACGAAAAATGTCAAAGAAATTAATTTAAAAAAAATTCATAAAATTATTTTAGAGACTAGAAATGTTTTGGAGAAGAAAAATCATGACTACGGAGAATCATGGAGAGATATGAGAATATCATCTATTGTTGATGAATCTCTAGTTAAAATTTCTAGAATTATTGAAATGGAAAATACAATAAATAAAGATGGAAAAATGGCAGAAAAATTAGATAAAAAGATTCTCGATTCTCTTTATGATATTACAAATTATTTGATATTTGCCATTATTCACATTAAAGAAGGAAAGAATCCAATGCAATAATTTATTAAAATAAAATGAAAATACCAATTGTAAATGAAAAAGATGAGATAATAGGATATAAAGAAAGATACACTATAAGTGATGGAGATATTATTAGAGCAACAGGTCTTTGGGTAACAGATAAAGATGGTAATATTTTATTAACGCAAAGAGCTTTTACTAAAAAACATTATCCAGGGTTGTGGGGTCCAGCAGTAGGAGGGACAGTAGAAGAAGGAGAAACATATGAGTCAAATATTATAAAAGAGGCAGAAGAGGAAATAGGGCTAGTAGGAATAAATCTAAATTTTATTTTAAAAACCCGTTTTTCTAACAGTTTTTCTCAATTATATACTGTAGTTGTCGATCATGATTATCCTTTTGTAAAACAGGATGAGGAAGTTGAAGATATGAAATGGTTTACAAAAAATGAATTAGAAAAATTATTAGAGGAAAAACCAGAAATATTTCTAAAAAATTTTAGTAATAATATAAAATTATTTAAATAATATGAAAATAAAGATTAAGAAATTAAAAGAAGGAGCTAAATTGCCTACATATCATCATCCTGGAGATGTAGGTATGGATGTATATGCTATGGAGACTCATACTATCGAGCCAGGAGGGCATCACTTCTTTTGGCATGGATTCGCTATGGAATTCCCTATAGGCTATGCTGCTATTGTGAAAGACAAGAGTAGTATCTCAAAGGCAGGGTTACACTCGATGGGGGGAGTTTTCGATGCTGGATATAGAGGTGAGTACAACACTCACCTAGTGAATCTTTCAGATAAGCCTTATACTGTAGAAGAAGGCGATAAAGTAGCTCAAGTTGTGGTTTTCCCTGTAGCTATTGCAGAATTAGAAGTTACTGATATATTAAGTGAGTCAGCAAGGGGTGAGGGGGCATTTGGTAGTACAGGTAAGAAATAATTAAGATGAAAGAAAAAATTCAGGAACAAATCATAAAAGCACTTAAAACTCTAAATATAGAAGAGAATAATTTTTCTGTTGAACACCCGACTGATTTTAAGAATGGGGACTATTCTACGAATGTAGCTATGGTTTGTGCTAAACAATTAAAAACTAATCCGAGGGATTTGGCTGATAAAATTAAAATAGAATTGGAGAAAGATTTAATAAAAGAAATTTCTAAAGTTGAAGTTGCGGGAGCTGGATTTATAAACTTCTATTTATCACGAGAATTTTTTACAGAAAGCGTAAGTGTAATTCTAAATGAAAAAGATAATTGGGGTAAGAATAATTTACTCTCAGGTAAAAAAGTTATGGTTGAATATACAGATCCAAATCCTTTTAAGCCTTTTCATATAGGACACTTGATGGCAAATGCTATAGGTGAGTCTATATCGAGAATAGTAGAATTTTCAGGAGCAAAGACTATTCGTGCTAATTATCAAGGAGATGTAGGTCCTCATGTTGCAAAAGCTATATATGGAATTTTGAATTCCAAAGAATATTCGGAAGTTGGACTTTCGAATATAAATGGTTCTGTTTCAGAAGTGGCAAATTGGATAGGAAAATGTTATTCAGAGGGGAGCAACTTTTATGATACAGATGAAAATATAAAAAAAGAGATTGAAATAATAAATAAAGCTGTATACGACAAGAGTGATGATAAGATAAATAAAATATACGAATGGGGAAGATCTATAACACTTGAGGCATTTGAAGAGATATATAAATTACTTGGAACAAAATTTGAGTATTACTTTTTTGAAAGTGATATGGCTAAAATCGGAGAAAAGATTGTAAAAGAAAATGTCCCTAATGTGTTTACTGAATCAGATGGAGCAATAGTTTTTCACGGAGAAGAATATGACAAGAAACTTCACACTAGAGTTTTTATCAATTCCCAAGGGCTTCCTACTTACGAGACAAAAGAGATAGGACTTACAATAACTAAATTTGAAAAAGAAAATCCTGATATTTCCATTATTACTACAGCTATAGAGCAAGCTGAATATATGAAAGTTGTTCAGAAGTCAATTTCGATAATGCATCCTGATTTAGAATCGAGAATGAAGCATATAACTCATGGTATGATGAAGCTCTCGACCGGCAAGATGTCTTCAAGGAAAGGCAATATCATAACGGGTGAGTCACTCCTTCATGATTCTATGGATATTGTATTAGAGAAAATGAAAGATAGAGAAATTTCTGAAGAAGAGAAGAAGAGGATTTCAGAAATAGTAGGAGTCTCTGCTTTAAAATATTCAATACTAAGATCTTCACTAGGATCAGACATCATATATGATTTCGAGAAGTCTATTTCTTTTGATGGAGATTCAGGTCCATACTTGCAGTATACTTCTGTTCGAGCAAACTCGATTCTTAAAAAAGCAGAAAATATTAATACTAACGGAAAAAATGAAATTCCTGAAAATATAACTGAACTAGAAAAAATACTTTACAAATTCCCCGAAGTTGTTATTTATTCATACAATGAATTACAACCTCATCAAATAGCCACTTATCTTATAGAGCTTGCAAGTGCTTTCAATACATTCTATGGAAATACTCAAATACTAGTAGAAGAGAATAAATATATGTCTTACCATTTGAATCTCATAAAAGCTTTCAATCAGACGATGAAAAATGGTCTATGGCTTTTGGGGATTGAAATCCCAGAGAGAATGTAATATTGCAAATTTTAGTTTTAATGTTATTATTTAAATATATGCAGTGAAGAGGTTATCACCTTGGAGCATAGGGAAGAAAGCCTTAAATGGTAAGTAGAACCCTTAAATGAGAAGTAAATGAGGTGGTACCACGTGCGTGTCCGTTCGTGAATACGAATTAGGAGAAGCTCGTCCTTATATAACAATTTTAATATTGTTGTATGTGGACGAGTTTTTTAGTTTTTTACATATCTACGCCATGGCGTAGATATGTAAAAGTGAAAATTAATAAATTAATTTAATTATTATAAATAATATTTTAAAAAATATATGGAAGAAAAAAATCATCCCATAAGAAATAACGATTCAAAAAATGAATCTATTTCTAACGGAACAGGAAAATCAAATAGTGCATTAAGAGAGGAAGCAATACTAAAATTCTGGAAGGAGAATGAGATTTTTGAAAAGAGCTTGAAGAAAGAATCTCCAAAAGGTGAGTACGTTTTCTACGAAGGACCTCCTACTGCTAATGGTAAGCCAGGGATTCATCATTTGGAAGCTCGTGCCTTTAAAGATGCAATTCCTCGTTATAAAACAATGCAAGGATTCCATGTAGGAAGAAAGGGTGGCTGGGATACCCACGGACTTCCTGTGGAACTTCAAGTTGAGAAAAAATTAGGGCTAACATCTAAAAAAGCAATTGAAGAATATGGAATAGCTAAGTTCAATAAGGAGTGTAAGGAGAGTGTTTGGGAGTATACTGATCTCTGGGAAAAATTCACAGAACGTATCGGATATTGGGTAGATCAGAAAAATGCTTATGTAACTTACCATAATAATTATATTGAATCAGTTTGGAATGTTATAAAAACAGTCAATGATAAAAATTTGCTTTATAAAGATTATAAAGTTGTACCATGGTGTCCTCGTTGTGGTACCACTCTTTCTTCTCACGAACTTGCGCAAGGTTATCTTGATGTAAAAGATTTATCAGTGACAGCAAAATTTAAAGTTAAAGGGCAAGAGAATACTTCTATTCTTGCTTGGACAACGACACCTTGGACTCTTCCCGGGAACGTTGCTTTGGCTGTTGGTGAAAAAATGGATTATGTAAAAATTCAAAAAGAAAATGAAATATTGATTTTAGCCAAGGAACGTTTAATCGTAATTGAGGGTGAATACAAAATAATAGAAGAATTTAAAGGCAAGAACTTGGTAGGTTTAGAGTATGAACCTCTTTATCCATATCTTTCAAATACTATTTCAGATATTGAAAAATCTAAAATGGATAAAGCTTTTCATGTTTATGCTGCTGATTTTGTTACTATAGAAGATGGTACTGGAGTTGTTCATACTGCTGTCATGTATGGAGTAGATGACTTTAATTTAGGAAACAGCATAGGTCTACCTAAGCATCATATGGTAGGACTTGATGGTAGGTTTTTAAAAGGAGCAGATTTTCTAGAGGGACGATTTGTCAGAGATGAAGAAGTGGCTGTAGATATAATCAAAGATTTAGCTCACCGAGGATTGTTATTCAAAAAAGAAAAATATGAGCACTCATATCCACACTGTTGGCGTTGTAAGACAGCTCTTATATATTACGCTCGTGATTCTTGGTATATAAAAATTACTGATTCTTCTATCAAAAATCAGTTGATTGAAGAAAATAAAAGTATCAATTGGGAACCTTCGTATATTAAAGAGGGGCGTTTTGGAGAGTGGCTTAAAGACATAAAAGACTGGGCTATTTCTCGTGAAAGATACTGGGGTACTCCTCTTCCTGTTTGGACTTGTGATACTTGTAATAAAAGAGAAGTAATAGGAAGTATAGAAGACCTTAAATCAAAAACTAAAAAATCAGGGAATAAATATTGGGTTATGAGGCATGGTCAAGCAGAATGCAATGTCAGTGAAATTGTAATGAATGATGAAGATTCGAATAGCTGTAAGTTGACTTCAGTAGGAGTAGAACAGGTACTAGAAAGTTCTAGAAATTTTAAAGAGAAAATTGATGTAGTTATATCTTCACCTCTTGAGAGGACAAAAGAGACAACTAAAATTGTTTGTGAGCAAATCGGATATCCATTAGAGAAAGTTATTTATAATAATTTAGAAAAAGAATGGGATGTTAGTTCTGATTATCAAGGAAAGTCGAGGGAAGCTTTTGAAGAATTTTATTGTAATCAATACAAAAGTCACCCTTTTGAGGCAATGTCAAACGGAGAGAGTTATTCTCAAGTTATAAATCGAGTAGGAAAAATGATTTATGAAATAGATAATAAATATTCTGGTAAAAATATTCTTCTTGTGGGGCATGCAGGGGAGACTAGTGCTCTCTGTCATGTGGTTCAGGGTTTTTCGTATGAAACACTTCCAACTGATGAAAATTTTCCTCCATATTTGAAAAATGCTGAAATACGTGAATTAGATTTTGTTGCTCTTCCTCACAATGAGAATTATGAACTAGATTTACATAAGCCTTATATAGATGAGGTAGAACTTGTTTGTAGTTGTGGCTGTACTCTTAAAAGAGAAAAAGAGGTTATGGATGTTTGGTTAGATTCAGGAACAATGCCATTTTCTCAAAGTCATTATCCTTTTGAAAATAAAGATTTATTTGAAAAAGGTGGCTACCCAGCTGATTTTATTAGTGAAGCGATGGACCAGACTCGTGGATGGTTTTACACTCTTCATGCTGTAGGGGTATTGATGGGTAAAGGTAAAGCTTATAAAAATGTTGTATGTTTGGGATTATTAGTTGATGCTAATGGTAAAAAGATGAGCAAGTCTCTTGGTAATATAGTTGATCCTATAGAAATGATAAATAAATATGGAGTAGATACTATACGTCTATGGATGTATAGTGTGAACCAACCAGGAGATATAAAAAGCTTTGATGAAAAAGTCGTTAGTGATTTACACAATAAGGTTTTTAATCTACTTTATAATGTTTTAGCTTTCTATGATTTGTATCGCGATATTAAATTAGAAACTTTAGATTATCAAGAATCAGACAATATCTTGGATAGATGGATAATTGCTCGTATTAGGGAGCTAGTTAATCTAGTGACGTTCAATATGGATAACTATAGATTCTTAGAACCTGTCAGAGAAATACGACTATTTATCGATGATTTATCTACTTGGTATGTTCGCCGCTCTCGTGAAAGATTAAAAGATGGAGATACTAAAGCAAAACAAACTTTGTATTATGTTATAAAAAATTTAGCTATAATTATGGCTCCTTTTGCGCCTTTCGCATCTGAAGATATTTGGCAAAAATTAAAAAATAGTCGCGTTTCAATTGACAGTACGCGACATGATTCTGCAGAATCAGATAAAGAAAGTGTACATTTAGCAAGTTGGCCTTTATTGGAGAGTTTTGATTTAAGTTTAATAAAAGAAATGCAAAAAGTTCGCGACGTTGTAACTCTTGGTCTACAAGCTAGACAGAAAGAAGGAATCCCCGTACGTCAACCATTAAATAGTTTAAATCTTACTGGTTATGAATTAAAAGAAGAGTATTATGAAATCATAAAAGATGAATTAAATATTAAAGAAATAAAGTTTATTTCTGGTGAGACAAAAAGTGTGGAAATCGATACTTACATTACAGAAGATCTTCGTACGGAAGGCCAGTATAGAGAGCTTGTAAGAGCTATTCAAGATATGAGAAAGAAGAGTGGATTAAGTCCAAGTGATCAGATAACATTAGAAGTATCAGTAGGAGTTAAAGGTGAGGAATTGATAAATACTTTTAAGACTGAACTTCTAAAAGCAGTCGGCTCAAAAGATATAAAAATAAAAGAAAATGAGGGCTCAGAAGTGAAGATCGATGATTTGGTCTTTGTTATAAGGTTGGTTAAGTGATTAAAATAAATAAAACCCTACAATTGTAGGGTTTTATTTATTTGGTGAGAGTATGTTAAAATAGAAGAATGAAAAAAATATTTATAATTCAAGGATTTGGTGGAATACCAAATGGAGGATGGATTTCCTGGATAATGCAACAATTTTCAAAAGAAAAGATATATGTATGTGCTTTACCTATGCCAAACCCAAAGAACCCAGTTTTATCAGAATGGTTAGAAGAAATTTCTAGGGCTATTAATAATTCACAAGATGATGATGAATTGTATATAGTAGGTCATAGTCTTGGAGCTACAACTTTATTGAGATATCTTGAGATTAACCCTAAAAATAAAAAAATAGCCGGTGTAGTCTTTGTTTCTGGTGTTATACACCCATTGGATATAGAAAATAAAGAAAGTAATTTTAGAAAAATTGATTCTTTCCTTATTCCCGATATTGATTTAATTAAAGTAAAAAATAAGGTAAATAAAGTCGTATCTATTCATAGCAAAGATGATCCTATCGTTCCATTTATACAAGGAGAAGAATTATCTAAAGCGTTGAGTTGTGAATTTATAGCAACTGAAAAAGGAGGCCATTTTTACATTTTAGCTGAGCCAGTTCTTTATGAATTCCCAGAATTACTAAAAATATTAAAAGAATTATTAGTTAGTTAGTATGCATCATATTTATCATACTCATGGTTTTATATTAGGCTCTCGTAATAAAGGGGAGGCAAATAAAATGCTCACTATATATACTCGTGAGATGGGTCTTGTGCGTGCTATGGTACAAGGCATAAGACTCAATAAATCAAAACTTCGTTTCGCATTACAGGATTATTCATATTCGAATGTAGATTTTGTTAGAGGAAAGGAAATTTGGCGTATAACTTCTGCAAAGAATATTTCAACTTTTCCTTTTGCTAGATCTTCAAAAGATTCACTACTTCTCATAGCTAGGGTTAGTTCTCTTTTAGAGAGACTTTGTGATGGAGAGGAGTCAAATGAAAAAATATTTGATGACTTTATTCAGTCTCTATTTTTGATTGATGACATTGATATATCAGATACTTCTCGTGAGGCTATCGAGCTTCATTTGATTTTGAGAATAATGAATTCTTTGGGTTATATAGGAGACACAGAAATGCTTAAGGATTATCTAGGTGGAGATATCGGATTAGAAAAAACCACTCTATTACTCAAAGAGAGACGTTCTATTGTTTCTCATATAAATAAGGCACTAAATGAGAGTCAGCTTTAATATTTTATGATATAATGCTTTGTATGTCAGGAGTAGATAATAAAATTGAAGATATTAAGCGCCATCTCTATGATCCAGTGGATACTGTGGCTCATCGTATTAAAGAAGGTACTTTGCATAATATAAATCATAAAGTTGATCCAGAATGGGGAGGAGGATCTGAAAGTGAAGGTTCAAATAATATGAAAAAACCTAAAGCATCAATATTTAAAAAGTTTTTTATTTTTTCAATAATATTTTTTATTATTGCTATTGGTGTTGCTTTCTATATTTATAGTAATAATACCACTTCAATTTCCAGTGATAACATAGATATTACAGTTATTGGTAATGCCTTTGTTAAAGGAGGAGAAGAATTGCCTTTACAGATAGAAATTTCCAATCGCAATAAAGCAAATCTTCAATATGCAAATCTAATGGTATCTTATCCAAATGGGGCAAGTGATAATCCTGCAGACTTTGTTCATATGCCACGTATTTCTATTGGTACAATAAAACCAGGAGAGACTATTACAAAAAATATCAAAGTTACTTTATTTGGAGATGAGAGGTCAGATCGTAATATCACAATCGACCTAGAATATCACCCAGAGAGTTCAAATGCTATTTCTACTAAAGAAAAGATATATACTGTTAATATAAGTTCAGCCCCACTTTCTCTGTTTATTGATGCACCTGATTCTGTGGCAACAGATCAGCCTATTTCTTTTAATGTTAAGGCTGTTTTAAATACATCACTTCAAGGCAATGGAACAGTTATGCAGGTGACATACCCAAATAACTTTATTTATGAAAGCGCAATACCTGCTCCATCTTTTGGCAATTCAATGTGGAGTTTGGATGGTCTTAGTTTGACCAATCCTATATCAGTTGTGATAAAAGGTAGAATTGTAGGACAAGATAAAGACCAACAAGTATTTCATGTGTATGCAGGAACTACTAAGCCAACAGATAAATCAACCATGGATTTAGTTTATAATTCTTTATTACATTCAGTTTCAATAATCAAACCATTCATAGAGGCAAATATTTCAGTTAATGACACAGCTCAACCTGGAGATAGTATTCCTGTTAAAATTTTTTGGGCTAATAATTTATCTACTAAAATAATTGATGGAGAAATAATAGTAAATTTAAGTGGAAATGCTTATGATAAAATGTCAGTTACCCCAGCTCAAGGATTTTTTGATTCTTTAAATAATCGTATTATTTGGGATAAAAATTCTATTAGTGAATTATCTGACATTGAACCAGGTCAAACAGGAGAGATAGATTTTAGTGTTAAATCTACTTCAATGATAGGAACTAAGAATACTATCGTCGATCCGCAGATAGTTTTTGATGTGAGTATCAAAGGTCATCAACCATCTCTAGGTCAGACATATACTGATGTTGATAATTTTTCTAAAAAAATAGTTAAGATATTGTCGAGTTTTCAGATTGCTACGAGTGCTTCTTACAAGTCAGGACCTCTTCCTCCAAAAGCAGAAACGAAGACAGACTACACTGTAAATTGGTCATTATTTAATGGAACCAATCCTATCTCTGAGGCTGTTGCTAGAGCGGCTCTTCCTATTTATGTTGATTATGCTGGCTCAAATTCTCCTAAAGAGAATATAATATATAATGAAGCAACTCGTGAAGTTATTTGGAATATAGGTTCAGTTAGAGCCAATACAGGTGGAACTGATAATCGTGAGGCATCATTTAACATAACTCTTTCATCCTCTTTGTCTCAAGTAGGTAGTACTCCGCAACTTATGCAAGAATTGTTCCTTTCAGGGACAGATTCATTTACTGGAACAAAGTTAAACGATAGACGTGCATCTCTTAATACTCGATCAACTGGTAGTGATAGTAGTTTGCCTGGATTTGATCGTGTGGTAGAGTAGAAATAATTAAGAATTAAGAATTAAATAAATATGGAAGAAAAAGACGAAAAATTAATGGAGAAGATAATATCACTTTGTAAAAGAAGGGGATTTGTATATCCCGGTTCTGATATATATGGAGGACTTGCTGGTACTTATGACTATGGTCCTTTGGGTGTATCTTTGAAAAATAATATTAAAACTCTTTGGTGGAAAAAGTTTGTAGATTCCCGCGAAGATATGTATGGAGTAGATGCAGCCATAATTATGAACTCTTCTGTCTGGAAGTCTTCTGGGCACGTAGATACTTTTACAGAGCCGTTAGTAGAGTGTAGTAAATGTCACAAGAGATTTAGAGAAGATCATTTAAAAGAAAAAGGTAAATGTGATGACTGCGGGGGAAAGACAGGAGAGACTCGACTTTTCAATGGTATGTTTAAAACTCAAGTTGGTGCAGTTGAAGATTCTTCTGCTACTGTGTATCTTCGTCCTGAGACAGCTCAAGGTATGTTTGTTAATTTTAAAAATATCGTAGATTCTTTTCATCCTAAATTACCATTTGGTATGGCACAGATAGGTAAGGCTTTTAGAAATGAGATTACTCCTCGCGATTTTATCTTTCGAGTAAGAGAATTCGAGCAAATGGAAATAGAGTATTTTATAAAGCCTGAAGGTTGGGAAAATTATTTTGAATACTTTAAGAACGAGATGCTTTCATGGATGGAAAGTATGGGCATAGATATGAGTAAAGTTCATGAACTTGAAGTGAAGACTGAAGACTTGGCACACTATTCTAAACGCACAATAGACTTTGAATTTGATTTCCCATTTGGACTTAAAGAACTTTATGGATTAGCATATAGAACTGATTTTGATTTAAAAAATCACAATTTAATTTATCAAGACGAAGAATCAAATTCTAAAATAATTCCCCATGTAGTAGAGCCTACTTTTGGAGTAGATAGGACGGTTCTTGCTTTGCTACTTAGTTCTTATAAAGAGGATATTAGTGGAGAAGAGGTAAGACCATATTTAGCTTTTAAACCAGAAGTCGCTCCAGTTATTTGTGCTGTTTCTCCTTTACTTAAAAATAAAGAAGAACTTCGAAATTATGCACGCATAGTTTATCGTAATCTTAAAGATGAATTTGGTAGAGTTATGTGGGATGATAATGGAAATATAGGAAAGAGATACAGAAGACAAGATGAGATAGGAACTCCTTGGTGTATAGTTATAGATTTCGATACTTTGACAGATGACTCAGTAACGATACGAGATCGTGATACAGGAAAACAAGAGAGAGTTAAAAAAGAAGATATTGTGTCCTACATAAAAGAGAGGATGAATTAGCAACATGGAAAAAATTCACAATCAAAATGAAATAAACTTGAATAATAATCAAGAAGAAATAAAGATAGATGAAAATAGAATCCGTAAAAGTGCCGAGAATCTTTTTGTTGCTTATAATAATGGGGAACAAAGAATTGATCTTCTTGTTGAATTGTTAAATCCATATTTAAAGAGTAATTTAATAGAAAAACAAGATGAAATTAAAAAAGATCTTCTAAGTTGTGTAAATATAAATGACAAAAACATATTTGTTAATAGAATTATAGAAATAGTAAAACCAATTCTTTTGTTTATTGATAAGAACCCTGATATTAAAAAAATATTAGATAAAGAACAGTCAAAAGATTTTAAAAGGAAAACATTTAATGTATTTAACAATTACGAACAAATTGGTAAATATATATCGTATGGTATAGATGATAAAACTTTACATATTCATTTACCCGATGCTGATGATTTAATAAAAGGTAAATCAAGAACAATTTTATTTGACGAATTAAAAAGTGATTTTAATAATCTCGCAAAAATTGTAAAAGATAATGATAATATAAACGAAATAATTGCTAGTTCTTGGTTGGTGGCAAGTAAATCAAATATGCTTGAGCATTTAGGTTTTGTTATTGATAATGAGTCTAGCACTCTTGATAGAGAAGAAAGAGTATCAAAATATGCAAGTATTTCTAGAGAAGATTTTTTAACAAAATATTTTGTTGAAAATTAATCAAAATGAATTAAAAATAACCCCACAGGTCTTGCCTGTGGGGTTATTTTTAATACCTTAAAAATGTGCTAAAATCACTCTATGATTAAAGCCAAAAAGAAAACATATAAAAATGGACTAAGAGTAGTAACAGTACCAATGAAAGACAATCCGACTGTTACAGTTCTTGTATTAGTAGGTACTGGGAGTGACTATGAACCTAAGGAAATCAATGGTATTTCTCACTTTTTAGAGCATATGTGCTTTAAAGGGACAACAAAGCGTCCTTCGGTCAAGATTATTGCTCATGAGCTAGATTCTCTCGGTTGCCAATATAATGCTTTTACTGGTAGTGAATATACTGGATATTATGCTAAGGGTGATTCTAAAAATTTCAAACAGATGTTCGATATAGTAACAGATATATATTTGAATTCGACTTTTCCTGAGACAGAAATGCAAAAAGAGAAAGGAGTAATAATAGAAGAGATAAATATGTATGAAGATATGCCAGCTTCGCATGTTCAGGATTTATTTGGAGAAGTATTGTATGGAGACCAGCCAGCAGGTAGAAGTACTTTGGGTACCAAAGAAAATATTCAAAAGATGATAAGAGATAATTTTGTTGAATATAAAAAGACTCATTATGTATCAGAAAATACTGTTGTGATAGTAACAGGAAATATAACAAATGAAGAAGTATATAAAGAAGTAGATAAATATTTTAAAGATGTACCTGTAACTAAAACTGGTAAGAAGCCGAAGACAAAAGATTCTCAGGATAAACCAAATATATTAGTAAAATATAAAGAGACAGACCAGACTCACTTTGTCCTAGGTGTTAGAACATTTGATGTTTTTGATAAGAGAAATACAACATTATCATTACTTGGGGCAGTACTCGGTGCTGGTATGAGTTCAAGACTTTTTACAAAGCTTCGTGAAGAGATGGGTGTAGCTTACTATGTGAGATCTTTTAATCAAGCTTCTCTTGACCATGGATCTTTCCAGATTTCTGCTGGGGTGAATAATACAAGAACAGAGGAAGTCATAAAAGAAATATTAAAAGAATGTAGTTTTCTTATGAAGGAAAAAGTATCCGATAAAGAACTAGATAAAGTAAAATCTTTAATAATAGGGAATACAAAGATGTCTCTCGAAGCAACGGATGATATAGCTAATTACTTTGGTGGTCAAGAACTTATTAAAAAAGAGATAAAGACTTTAGAAGAAAAAATAAAGGAGATTAAAGCAGTAAAAGCAGAAGATATCCAGAAAATGGCAAAGATAATATTTAAAGATAAAAATCTGAATCTTGCCATCATTGGTCCATATAAAGATAAAACTTCTTTTGGGAGTATCCTTAAATTCTAGGCACTAAAAGCTTTATTGTGATAAAATAAATGTATGCAAGAAAATAATAAAAAAATTCAAATTTCTATTTCGAACGACTCTATTATCAGGGTTATTCTGTTTGGATTAGTTGTTTATGCTGCTTTTAAACTGACCAATTTGATACTGATAGTTTTGACATCTATCGTAGTGGCTTCTTTTGTGGTTTATGCTGTCAGTAAAATGAATAAATATATAAAGAATCGTTTAGTTTCAGTCATTCTTATATATGTTGTTTCTGTTGCTATAATAATAGGTCTTCTTTCTGTGTTTATTCCAACTTTCATTTCAGAAATGTCTGACCTTGTTAGTCAGTTAGGTAAATATATTCCAGATACAAGTATTTTAAATACTTTCCAGACAGATACGATAACAGGAGCTAAGACTGTTGTTTCCACTATCTCTAAAAATGCATCCATAGGAGATGTTATAAAGAGTACTCAGAATTTAGTCGAAAGTCTTTCAGGAGGATTCTTTAATATTTTTGGCACGGCTTTTGGTGGATTACTAAACTTATTACTGATATTCATTATTTCATTTTATCTTTCTATTACTGATAAAGGTATTGAGAATTTCTTAAAAATTGTTAGCCCGGATAAACACGAAGAATATCTGATAAATTTATGGCAGAGGACAGAAAGGAAGATAGGACTCTGGATGCAAGGTCAAATGCTCATGGGTGTCATCGTTGGTGTCTTAGCATATCTTGGTCTTACAATTATAGGAGTTAAATATTCTCTTGTTTTGGCGCTTGTTGTCGTTATAGCCGAATTGGTTCCTTTTGGATTGGTTATTGCTACGATACCGGCTATACTATTTGCTTATCTAGATGGAGGAGTTGCTCTTGCAGCTGTTACTCTTGGATTCTATTTAATACTTGGTCAGTTTGAGACTTACTTGATATATCCACTAATAGTGAAAAGAGCTACTGGTATATCTCCACTTGTTGTTATTCTGTCAGTTTTGATAGGAGCAGAACTTGCTGGTATATGGGGGGTATTCCTAGCTGTACCTGTCGCTGTTTCTCTTCTGGAATTCTTTGATGATTTTGAGAAGAAGAAAATCTTGGCTAGAGGAATCTAATTTATGAACAAAACATTTTATCTTACAACTACATTACCATATGTAAATGCTCCGCTTCACATGGGGCACGCACTTGAATTCGTACGTGCAGATACGATTGCTCGATATAAAAAGCTCAGTGGTTATGATGTTTATTTTAATACAGGTACAGATGAACATGGTATTAAAATTTTTGAAAAGGCCAAAGAATTAGGTCTCGATACACAAGCTTTTGTCGATCAAGGTTTCGAAACTTTTAAAGAGCAGTTAAAAATGTTTGGTGTAATTGATGATATTCACTTCATTCGTACGACTGATAAAAGTCATGAACTTGCTGTTCAAGCTTTTTGGAAAAAAGTATCAGACAATGGTTATATATATAAAAAACAATATGAAGCCAAATATTGTGCAGGTTGCGAAAGTGAGAAGACTGATAGTGAACTCGTGAATGGAGAGTGTCCAATGCATCCAGGACTAGAAATTAAATTGATAAGTGAAGAGAATTATTTCTTTAAATATTCAGCTTTTGGTGACCGGTTGTTAAAACTCTATAGCGACAATCCAAACTTTGTTGTTCCAGATTTTCGCTTAAATGAAATTAAAAACTTTGTGAATGGTGGACTTCAAGACTTTTCAATCTCTAGACTTAAAGAGAAGATGTCGTGGGGTATAGCAGTACCGGGGGATGAAAGTCAGGTTATATATGTCTGGTTCGATGCATTAGTAAACTATATTTCAACTTTAGGTTGGCCAAATATTGATGGTGATTTCACTAAATATTGGGTAAATGGAAATCCAACTCAGTATTGCGGTAAAGATAATACTCGTTTTCAATCTGCTATGTGGCAAGCTATGCTCATGGCTGCTGATGTACCAAGCTCACATCAGATAATAGTAAATGGATTTATAACTGCTGATGGTGGAGTTAGGATGTCTAAGACACTTGGTAATGTGGTAGATCCTCGAGATATTGTAGCCGAATACGGTACTGATGCTCTTCGATATTTCTTACTTCGTGAAGTTGGAAGCTTTGAAGATAGTCCTTTTACGATTGAACGTTTTAAAGATGCTTATAATTCTGGCCTGGCCAATGGATTAGGAAATTTAACAAGTCGTATTATGACTATGGCTACAAGCTATAGAGTTAATTTAAATGAAGAAGATCTAAAAATTAAATATTATAAAGATAAGATAGAAGATTTAGAAAATTTTGATATAAATAAATTTATAAATAAAATTTGGGCAAATTTGAAAAATTTAGATGAATATATTCAAAAAAATGAACCGTTTAAGAAGATAAAAATAAACAAGGAAGAAGCGGAAAAAGATGTATATTATTTATTGTTTCATTTATATGGTGCTGCTTTGGCTATCGAACCTCTTCTCCCAGAGACTTCAAATAAAATACAAGAGTTAATTCAAAAAAATAAAAAACCTGAAACTCCGTTATTTTTAAGAAAATAATAATGCCTAAATATATCGATATACACGCACATACAAATTTTAAGGTTTTCGACGATAATCGAGAAGAAGTTATTTCTCGTGCACTAGAAAACGATACTTGGATTATAAATATCGGAACTCAGTACGATACCTCTAAGAAAGCAGTAGAGATGACAAACCAATACGAGGGAGTATATTCGACTATCGGTCTTCATCCTATTCATACTACTGCTTCACATCATGATGAAGCTGAGTTAGGAGCTGATGGAAAAGAATTCACTTCTCGTGGGGAAATTTTTGATAAAGAAAAATATAGAGAGCTTACAAAGCTAGGAAAGGTAGTCGGCATAGGGGAATGTGGTTTAGATTATTATCATTTAGAAGAAGAGAGTATCGAAAAACAATGCGCTGCTTTCATCTCTCAAATAGAACTAGCTAACGAGCTTGGTGTTCCACTTATGCTACATGTGAGAAATAGTAACACAGACAAAACTCACAATGCTTACTTTGATGTCTATGAATTAATAAAAAAATATTCAAAAAGAGGAAAGATAAAAGGTGTTTCTCATTTTTTTGCTGGTAGTGTAGATGATATGAAAAGATTTATTGAAATCGGTATTTATATTTCTTTTGCTGGACCTATAACTTACAAGCCAAACCCTCTTATTTGTGATTATGAAGCTGTAATAAGAGAAACTCCACTCGATATGATACTGGCAGATACGGATAGCCCATATGTTGCTCCAGCTCCTCATAGAGGCTCTCAAAATGAGCCAATGTATGTGAAGCATATCGTCTCAAAAATAGCTCAAATTAAGGGTTTAAATGAAGCAGAAGTGGCCAAGCAAATCTTTTTAAATGCTAAAAAATTGTTTAATATCTAGATTAGAAATTTATGCAAAAGTCCCTTGAACATAGTTCAAGGGACTTTTGACTTTTTGAGACTTTTCTGTTAGTATAACTCTACATTTCGTTTGTCCTGGTCTTATAACCAGTACACATTGGTCCATAATGAAATGATATTAAAAGTAACAAATTAAGCGTATTTTACGCTAAAAAACGTATGGCGAAAGCAAAAGAAGTCATAGAGAAAGGAGAAGATGTTGAAGCAACAGATTCTAAAACTTCTATCTATGAAGTGGGTTATATAATGGTTCCAAGTATACCAGAAGAAAATCTTGGAGGAGAAGTTACAAGTTTCAAGGATGCATTGTTAGAGAAAGGAGTTTCCTTTATATCTGATGAGTATCCAAAGATGTTAGAACTAGCATATGAGATGTCTCGTTCTATCAACAACAAGAAACAAAAGTTTTCTTATGGTTATTTCGGTTGGGTTAAGTTTGAGACAACTACAACTAGTGCAAAAGTTATAAAAGAATTTTTAGATAAGAATGAGAAACTTGTTCGTTATCTTATGATAAAGACTATTCGTGGTAACACTATGTCTACAAAGCGTGCTTATGGCAAGCAAGATGGATTCAAGCGTCGCCCAGCTGCAAAGTCAGAAGAATCAGCTCCGATAAACGAAGAAGTCATAGACAAAGAAATCGATGCGCTTGTGGTATAATTGAATTAGTTTCTAGTAACTAGTGATTAGTTTCTAGAGAAAAACATTATTATAACAAATAATAAAAATAGTTTTTGGTAATCAGTAATTGTGGAATTCCACTTGTCACTAATCACTAGAAACTATAACCTAATTATATGTATTTAAACAAAGCAATCCTTATAGGAAATTTAACTCGTGATCCAGAATTAAAAGCTATCGCTTCTGGGAATAAAGTATGTACTTTTAGTATCGCTACAAATCGTACATATAAAGATTCAAATGGAGTAAGACAAGAGAAGACTGACTATCACAATATCGTAGTTTGGGGCAAGACAGCAGAAAATGTAGCTACATATATGAAAAAAGGAAGTCAGATACTAGTAGAAGGACGAATGGAGACTCGTAGTTGGGATGATGCTGCTACAAATACAAAGAAGTATCGTACAGAAATTATTGCAGATACAGTTCAATTTGGTTCAAAGAATACAGGAGGTGGGATAGGAGGACCTTCAACTCAGTCATCAGCTCCAGCTTCTAAAAAAGAAGAAGAGATAGATACAATAGAGTATCCAGAAGAACAGATAAATGCAGAAGATATACCGTTTTAAGATTAGTAACTAGTGATTAGTTGCTAGTAAAAATCTAAAAATAAATTAAAAGAATTAATAAATTCTAGTCACTAGAAACTAGTCACTAGAAACTAATAAAATGAAACAAGATTATTTTTCATCAAATAACATTAAGCATATAGACTATAAAGATCTCGAACTACTTCGTAGATTTTTGACTCCTAGTGCTCGTATGCAGTCACGACGTCGTACAGATGTCACATCTAAGAATCAACGCAAGTTAGCAGTTGCTATCAAGCGTGCTCGTTTTATGGGATTACTTCCATATATAGCAAAATAAAGATTGAGATTTTAAAAGTCCTGCCGTTTACGGCAGGGCTTTTGTGTGATAAAATTAACATATTAATAATAAGTTTCTAAATTCATTTAAAATGAAAAAATTATTACTAGGGCTGTTTATCTTTGTTCTTTTTGCTATTTATGGTCAAGCTTATGCTTCTGATCTAAATCTCACATCAACAGACAATACAAAGAGCTTTGGTGTTGTGAAAGATCAAATAATTTCAATCACACTCTGTAACCCAGGCGATTCTGGTTCTAAATTTGATACACCTCAATACGATAGTTCAATTCTAAGCCTAACTAGTCATATTAATGTTCCTTTAAACACTCCAAATCCACCAGGATTAACTGGAGGTTGTTATGGCAATGACGTTTTTAAATTTCAGGCATTAAATAGTGGTTCTTCAAAAATAATTATAACTGTTTCTCAACCATGGACAGGAGGAAGTACTGCAACAATTTTTTCTTCAGATATAACTGTAACTACAATATCAACTCCTTCAATTGTAGTTACATCTCCAAATAATGGTGGTGAATCTGTAGAAGTTGGAGGAAAAATTGAAATACGCTGGATGTCTCCAGACATAATATCAGCTTTAAATGATGTTTACGTTTCGGATGGTATTCACAAAGGTCATACTGAAAGTATAAGGATGGAGAATTATTTAGGTAGTTTAATTTATACATTAGACAGTAATTTAATTCCCGGATCGAATTATAAAGCATATGTTTCTACTGCTTATGGTAGTGCTATCTCTGCTTCTGATTCTTCAGATTTACCTTTTACAATTAAACCTTCTTCAGTTAGTGATGGTTGTATTCTTGGTCAAATTTATAGTTCAACAACAGGACAAAAATGTACTATATTAGTTCCAGTTTGTCCTGCTATGACACTTTTAAATTGTGCTAATGGTACTCATCAAGTATATTCTGGAAAAGATTCCAATGGTTGTGATTCTTATGTTTGTAAAAAAGTTTCTGAAAATAACGGATGTTCGAATGGTCAAATTTATAGTTCAACGACAGGAGCTCTATGTCCTAAAATCGTCGAAGAAAATGCAGGTTGTACTGGAGTTAGATATAGCTTAACTACAGGAAAAGCTTGCCCTCTTAATACAGTCACAGAAGAAGGATGTAAGGTTGGACAAATTTATAGTTCAACAACAGGTCAGAAATGTACCCAAGTAGTTATTCAGACTGTAGACCAAGGATGTAATGGAAATAAATATAGTACGACAACTGGTAATATGTGTCCGATATCAACAATAAAAATAGATGAGGGGTGTTTATCTGGTCAGAATTTTAGTTCAACTACTGGCCAAAAATGTACTCCTTCAATTACTCCAATAGGTACAATTAAAAGAACACTAAAGTGGGGATTGTCAGGTGATGATGTAAGGGCCTTACAAAAGAATCTTGGTTTCTCAAATACAGACGGTATATATGGTACATGGACGATGACTAAGGTTAAAGAATGGCAAACAAAGAATGGATTGAATGCGGATGGAGTATTCGGTCCAGAAAGTCGTAGTAAGATGGGTTTATAATATAATCAAAAGACTAAAATATAAATGTCCCACAGGCTAGCCTGTGGGACATTTATATTCCAAAGTGATATAATAAAATCATTAAAAATAAGTTCCAAATTCATTTAAAATGAAAAAACTATTACTAGGGCTATTTGTTTTCTGTCTTCTTTTCACAGGGACAGCTGTTCATGCAGGATGGGTGAGTGATGCAGTATTAAAAGAGATATTACAATTTAGAGCCTCTCTCGGAGCGTCAGCATATAATGCTTATCCTTCGAGTTATACAGATACTAGTACTGTGTCAAGTGTTAGTACCACTCCTTCTGTTACAGTTCTTTCTCCAAATGGAGGGGATACATATAATGTCGGGTCTAAAATTACGATAACATGGAAAACGGTAAACATTCCAGCAAGTGCCAACATGTACGTATGTATTAAAAATGGTACATTGCCATGCACTGCTCTATCTACATTAAATACAGGAAAAGTGATATACGATCTCAATAATTACAAAGATGTTAATATAGCAGGTAGTAATTTTAAAGTAATGATTCGACAAGGGGCTACAAGTTCTATTGTTGATTATTCAGATAAAACATTCTCCATTATATCAGCTAATACAGTTTGCCCACCAGCACCTCCTCTAGCTCAATGTCCAACTGGTCAAACTGGTACTCTTACTTATGATGCAAATAAATGTGTTATAGGTCAAACTTGTACAGTTGTGTGTCCAAGTGGGGGTTGTGTAAGTATACCTGAATCTGTTCCTTTCGTTTCTTCTCCAGTAGCTACATCAGTTACACAAACAGCTGCTGTTCTTGGTGCAACATTTCAACCTAATTATAATGATATATTAGAACGTGGTATTTGTTATGGTATTGGTACAAATCCAAGATTCGGAGGGGCTTTATCAAATTGTATTGTTATAGAGAATACTCAATCATCAATATCAGTTAGTGGATTAACTTCTAATACTCAATATTATTTTAAGGGTTATGCGAAAAATTCCATAGGAATAGGATATTCAGAAGATGGAACATTTACTACAGGAACATCATCAACAGTTTGTCCCGTTGGTTGTACATGTTCAGGTGCATCAACAACTTGTCCTGTGGCTATTCCTTCATTAACAGTTCTTTCACCTAATGGAGGGGAAATATATAATCTTGGGGATAAAATAACAATAAAGTGGAAGTCAGAAAATATTATAGGTAATATAGTAGAGTTAAATATAATTCCTACTTATATGCAATATGGTGAATATATGACTTTTGAAAAAGAAATACCAAATAATGGATCTTACACAATAACATTACCAGGTCCTGGTACATCTTGGGACTATATTACTCTCGGAAAAAATTTTAAGGCGGAAGTAGTTGCTTTAGATGGTGCAAAAACAATAAGAGATTCTTCTGATGATTTTTTTACGATTAATCCTGGAATAACATGCCCCGCTGCTCCGTCATTAGCACAATGTCCTGCAGGTACTACAAGCCAGCTTGCATACGATGCAAATAAATGTGTTATAGGTCAAACTTGTGTTGCAAATCCTACACCAATACCCACTGTAATATGTCCAGTCGGTCTTATAAGTAAAGATTCATGTGATAGTATAAAAGGAACATTTAAAACAAATGTAGATTCAAGTGGATGTACTATTACTAGATGTGTCCCTACTTCAACTAGTGTCATCACAAGAACATTGAAAATGGGTATGAGAGGAGCAGATGTGAAGATTCTCCAGACTTACTTGGGAATAAAAGCAGATGGGCACTTTGGAAGAAGTACTAAGATTAAAGTAATACAGTGGCAAAAGGCGAATGGCTTAACAGCTGATGGTATATTTGGTCCATCATGTATATTAAAATCAGGACTAGGAGTTGTAACACCAACTCCGACACCAACTCCATCTCCAACACCAGTTCCTACTCCTTCATGTACAAATGGAGCAACAAATTATCCAACATGTACAAGTGAATTAAAGGTATATTCTAATGTGTCAAATCCAATAGCACAAAATATTTCAACAAGTGCTAAAAATTCAACTTCTGGAATTATAGGAATTATCTTTAATATAAAGAATACAAGTAATATTGATGTAGTAATTAAAACAATCTCTGCAACTCTCGGAAATAATAATCCCAATATAAGTGGTTATTATTTGTCAGATGGTTCTACTGTTATAGCATCTCTCGGAAATCCAAATAGTACAATTGTCACATTTACTAACCTACCTTCCACCTTAGTTGTGCCAGCAAATAGTATAAAGACATTGAATATTAAGATGGATGTTTCTGCTACAACTACACCTGGGTATCAAACAATTTCAGTCGCAGCATCAGATATAGCAGCAATTGATAGTAATTCAAGCTCACTATCAAGTAGTTTAACTGGTGTAGCATCTGGTTTAAAACAAACATTCCAAGCAACTGATGTAATCGTAACACCAGTCTGTTCAAATGGAGCAACAAATCCTCCTACATGTATAGTTACACCAGTTTGTCCACCAGCACCTTCTTTAGCTCAATGTCCAGCTAACACAACAAGTCAACTTACTTATGATACCAATAAATGTGTGATAGGGCAGATATGTAATCCAGTAGCTACTACTCTAGCTTGTGGTTCTGGAGGATCTTGTACTGCAGCTGATATTGCACCTCACAATACTCGTGCAAATTGTTGGGTATATATGTCTGGTGCATTCACTACTAAATTTACAGCGAATAAAGCATATAATATAACTAGTTATGTAGCTAATGGAAATACTCATCCAGGAGGAGATGTAATAGCTTCACATTGTGGAGGTAATCTTTATGATTATGTAGTAGGTTCATCAGGTGGACATACTCACTCTTCTAGTGCTATCAATACAATTCTTCAGTCATATTATATCGGACCAATGTTATAAGAACTCGTTCATTGTAAAAAGACTTTAAAACAATAAAACCCTCATTGATTTATCAACGGGGGTTATTGTTTTAAACTGTATCTTAATGTTATAATTAACACATTAAAAATAAGTTCCAAATTCATTTAAAATGAAAAAACTATTACTAGGGCTATTTGTTTTCTGTCTTCTTTTCACAGGGACAGCTGTTCATGCAGGATGGGTGAGTGATGCAGTATTAAAAGAGATATTACAATTTAGAGCCTCTCTCGTAGCGTCAGCATATAATGCTTATCCTTCGAGTTATACAGATACTAGTACTGTGTCTACAAGTGCCTCTTCTACTGTAGTTGCAGCTCCTATTCCTTTTGTTGTTACTCCAAATGGTGGAGAAATCATAAAGATGGGGAGTATTTATACAATAACTTGGAAAGCTCCAGCTGGAGTTTCAACCGTAAATATTTATATTGATACAGGAATAAGATGCGTAGTAGCACCATGTCCAAGTAGTGTTGTAATTGCTAATGGAGTTAAAAATACAGGGAGCTATAGTTGGTATGTAGATCCTAAAATTACTTATGGAAATGGTTCAGGTTTAAAGATGGTTATTAGTAATGGAAATTATAAAGACTCAAGTGACGCAACTTTTTCTATTGCATCATCCGTTACTACAACTTGTCCTCCAGCTCCTAATCTAGCTCAATGTCCAACAGGTCAAACTGGTACT
>JBAXFQ010000002.1:0-83387 GCA_037139835.1 Candidatus Nomurabacteria bacterium
ATTATGTCACAAGATAGACTTTTCAAATTGGGCTGTACTAAATGCAAACGCATTAACTACTGGTCAAGTAAAAACAAAAAACTCGTCACTAAAAAGATTGAGCTTAAAAAGTATTGTAAATGGTGTAAAGTTAATACTAAACACAAAGAAATGAAAAAATAAAAAATCCCGTAAGGGGTTTTTTATTGTCTAAATATGCGGGCGATGGAGGAATCGAACCCCCACCAAAAGTTTTGGAAACTTTCGTTCTACCACTAAACTAATCGCCCTTGTAGGTTTGAGTATACTATAAATCTTATTAATTTTCCAGTTTGTTATTATATGCAAAAAAATTATAAATATCTAAGCATTATCAGCGTCTTCTTTGTCTCAGTTTTATTGATTTCCAATATAGCCTCGACAAAGATAGTAGATTTAAAATGGTTTACATTTGATGGAGGAACATTGCTTTTTCCGCTCAGTTATATTTTTGGTGATATTCTTACAGAAGTTTATGGTTACAAGCAATCAAGGCGTGTTATCTGGCTTGGATTCTTTATGGCACTACTGATGTCTCTTATATTTATAATTGTAGGTAAATTACCATCTGCTCCTGGCTGGAATAATCAAAATGCCTATGATTTAATTCTCGGTTTAACTCCGAGGATAGTTCTGGCTAGCTTGGCTGCTTATAGCGCTGGAGAGTTCTCTAATTCCTATATCTTGGCCAAAATGAAAATATGGACAAAGGGTAAAATGCTTTGGACTAGAACTATTGGTTCTACGTTAGTCGGTGAATTGGTAGATAGTATTCTTTTTATTCTGATAGCATTTTGGGGTGTTTTACCTAGTTCTTTGATAGTTACTTTAATCATCTCAAACTATTTATTTAAAACAGGCATAGAGATACTGTTTACTCCTGTGACTTATAAAGTTGTGGATTTTCTTAAAAGTAGAGAAGACGAAGATTATTATGATATAGACACCAACTTCAATCCTTTTAATTTAAAATAATTATTTATTTTAAAAATTCTTGTATTTTACCTAAGACTTTTATTTTTTCATTTTCTTCTCTTGGATCAAACCATATAGTATTTTTATCTCTTTTAAACCAAGTGATTTGTCTTTTAGCAAAATGCCAAATATCAGTATAGAGTTTTTCTATCATCTCATCTTTTTTTATTTTATTTTGTAAGTATAGAGCCACGTGTCTATATTCAAGACCGAAAGAATCAAGTCTCTTCCAAGAGATACCATTCTTATGGAGATTTTCTATTTCTTTCACCATTCCTTTTTTTATACGAGAAAGCAGTCTAACTTTTATTCTTTCTTTTAGTATCTCAGGTGGTAGTTTTAACCCAATTTTTAAAAATTGATATTTTGATTTTTCTTTAATAGTTTCTGGAACTGAGCCTAGAGCTTCCGCTATCTCTATCGCACGTATAAGACGTACACCATTATTTATATCAATATTTTGAGCTCTATTTTTATCCAATTTTATTAAAATTTTAAGAAGGTCTTCACTAGATTTATCTGAGAGTTCAATTCTTAATTTTTTGTTTGGAGGGACATTTGGGAATATAGTTCCTTCGACAATTGCGTCTATGTAGAATCCTGTGCCACCACAGATTATAGGAACTTTACCTCTTTTGATTATTTCTTCTATTTTTTTTATTGCCTTTTTTTGGAATTGATTTACGGTGAATGTCTTTGAAGGAGAATAAATATCTAGTAAATGGTGAGGTACCCCTCGCATCTCTTTTTTAGTTATTTTACCTGTGCCTAGATCCATGCCTTTGTATACTTGCCTTGAATCAGCAGAGATGATCTCCCCGTTTATTTGTTTAGCTACTTCTACTGCAAAGTCACTCTTTCCTGTAGAAGTTTGGCCTAGTATGACAATAACTCTATTATTTAACATTATTTTATTATATTCGCACAAAAATGACTTTTTTGCTATAATAGCCGGATGGGATTTAAATCATATATAACAAAAAAAGCTCTTCAAATGAAGGGAATGTCTGCAGAACAAGCAGAACAAATTACTAAACAATTAGAAGATAATCCTCAAATAGCAGAGAGTTTAAAAGCTCTTGAAGCAAATAAGGAGGTTAAAGAACTTTTTGAGAAAATTACAAAAGAAATAGAAGAAAAGAAAAAGGCAGGAACATCCGAACAATATGCTTCTATCTTGGTTATGAACAAATATAAAGCAGAAATAATGAAACATCGTGAAGCACTTGCGCCTCTCATGAGTCTAATGCAGAAATAGGGATGACTTCAAAATTTAAAAAGCAGATTATTGTTGTTAATGATAAAATGCAGAAAGATTATAAGTATTATCTTTCTGAACCAATGGGTAAAAATTTTGATAAAAGTTTTAACCCCGATCTAAGCCCAAAGCAAATGCTTGCATTGGGCATTTTTGGTGGTAAGTATATTACAGATTGCAAGATGGAGTTTCCTAAAGATTGGTTTACTAAAGCTAAATTAAGTCCAATCATTTATGATATTAATATGAATTATTTTGAAGTTAAAGCTAGTCAGTATTTATTTATTTGGCAGAAAAACGGATGGATATATAAAGATGACCCTAGAGGTTGGTTCCAATGGTATTGTCGATATTATATGGGTCGTCGGATAGAAAAAGAAGATATGAGACAGATTCGACGATGGATAATGATGGTAAGACATGTAGCCCAGATTACGAATGCTTGTCGTCATAAGGATTTGTTGTGTAGAAGAGGTCAAAGACAGGCTTTACTACATTGGGCTTATGATAGTAGAAAAATATAAAGATGTTATAATAAGAGCATGAATAATTCATACTCTTGGTATAGTAAACTTATTAAACCAATATGGGCACCGCCGTCGTTTCTCTTTGGTCCTGTTTGGAGTGTTTTGTATGTTTTGATTTTCGCTTCTTTTGGCACAGTCTTTTATCAGACATTTGTAAATAAAGAAATTCCTCTATATATAGCATTACCATTTATCCTTAATCTTATTTTCAATTTTACTTTCACTTATTTTCAATTCGGTCTCAAGAATAATGTATTGGCAGCTATTGATATAAGTTTAGTATTAATAACTCTTATATGGGCCATTATAGTCATATATCCATATATAAAGTGGGTTGCGTTAATGAACATTCCTTACCTATTATGGGTTTGTTTTGCTACTGTTTTACAGTTGACTGTTACATATTTAAACCGAGGTTAATTAATATTTTTTACTAAAAATAATTTATTGTGGAAAATATACGCGAAATAATTCTACCCAAAGATAATGGACCCCATGATTTTATAATTGAATGGTGGTATTTTAATGGACATTTATATGATGAATTAGGAAAAGAATACAGTTTCATGGATTGTTTTTTTAAAGTGGACTTGAGTAAGGTTAATATTCCCCATATAGCTCCACATTTGATTGAGGATATATTTAAAAATGGTGAATATTTTCATTTTGCTCATTCAGTAGTTTCTGATATATCAAAAAATAAAAGTTACAAAGAGATCCAGAATATCTCTCTATTGTCTAAAGATAGTTTTAAAAAAGATTTACTATTTATCAATTATAAGAATGCTAGTTTATTGGGTGTGAATATCAGTAACGAGATTGTTGAAGTAAAACCGAACGATTTTTATATTAAGACAAAAAATATAAGTTTAAATTTAGAATCTAAGAAAAGCCCCTTACTCGAAGGTGGTCATGGTTATGTGGGAACTATAGAGTCTGGCAGTTATTACTATTCATTCACAAATATGGATGTAAATGGGTCAATTAATATTGAAGGTAAAAATATAAAAGTAACAGGTAAGGCTTGGATGGACCACCAGTGGGCAAATGCTTCATATAAAGGGAAAAAAGATAAATGGACATGGTTCTCTTTTTTTTTAGATAACGGCACAGAGATTATGTGTGTAGAGTATGACACTCCCTCTGGGGCTGATATATTGATTGATATTATAGATAAATATGGTAAGCAGATACAATATAATAAAGCTGACATTAAGCCATTAAATAAATACTGGAAAAGCAAGAAGACAAAAGCTAAATATCCATTATCTTGGAAAATAGAAATACCTGAAGGAAATATATTTATAAAAGCAGAGGCAATGATGAAAGACCAAGAAATGATTTTTGGGCAAATAAATTATTGGGAAGGACCGATGAAAGTTACCGCTATAATAAATGGTAAAAAGATAAAAGGTAGAGGTTTTACAGAATTGGTTGGTTATGAATCGGATTATAATTATTTAATGCTTGAAGAAAAAGAAATAGAAAAAAGTTTATTTAAAAACATAAAGAAAATATTTAGTAAATAATATTTTATACAAATAATTATATGAATTGGTTTAAACACATATTTATAAAAAATCTAAATGAGAATATAGCCAAGGAAGACTTACAGAAAAAACTTTTTGACGAGCTTTCTGTTTTTGCGATAAATGAGCCTGCTTTTGCTTTTTCTAAATTTAATTCAAGAGAAGACGGTTTGACTAAAGAAGATGCAAAAAAAAGAATTAAAACATATGGTGTAAATTCTCTTTCAGATGACAAAAAAGCCAATCTTTTTTTAAAGTTTTTTAAAATAATAAAAAACCCTATAAATATTTTACTTATAACACTCGCCACTGTATCACTTATAGTAGGAGATTTAAAAGCTTTTATAGTGATCATGGTCATGGTATCTCTGAGTGTTATTTTAAATTTTTATCAAGAGACCAAGGCTTCTATCGCAGCAGATAAACTCAAGTCGATAATTCATACGAAGACCACCGTAATACGTAATGGCAAAAAAGAAGAAGTCGACATGAAGGAAGTAGTTCCTGGAGATATTATTTATATTTATTCAGGGACCATAATACCAGGAGATATAAGATTGATAAATTCAAAAGATCTATCTATCAACCAAGCAATGCTTACAGGAGAGTCTCTTCCTATCGAGAAACATGTTATCGAATCAAATAAAGATAGAGATAGCATTATTGATTATTGCAATCTATGTTTTTTAGGGACAAGTGTTGAGAGCGGAGTAGCAACTGCTATCGTTTTGAGTACCGGTAAGAAGACTTACCTAGGTATGATAGCAAACGATATAAATATAAGTGAGCATATCTCTGACTTTGATAAACAGTTGAAACTATTCGTCATGCTCATTTTGAAGTTCATGATGTTCATGGTTCCTACTGTTTTCTTATTGAATGGTATTTTTAAAGGACATTGGTTTGAAGCATTTTTGTTTGCTTTAGCAGTCGCAGTTGGTATGGCTCCAGAAATGGTGACAACGATAGTAGCGATGAATTTATATAAAGGAGCTCTCGCTTTATCCAAGAAGAAAGTTATCGTAAAGCATTTGGATGCAATTGAGAATTTTGGAACGATGGATATTTTATGTACAGATAAGACTGGAACTCTAACTGAAGGGAAGGTAGCCTTAGAAAAATATCTAGATGTATATGGTAAAGACAGTGAGAAAACTTTACATTATGGATTTATAAATAGTTTTTTTCAGACAGGGTTACAAGATATCATAGATGAAGCAATACTTAAACATGAAGAAGTAAAAGAAAAGTTAGAAATAGTTCAATATAAAAAGATTGATGAGATACCATTTGATTTTAATAGAAGGAGACTTTCCGTTATCGTTTCAGATGAACAAAATAAAACTCACATGCTGATATGTAAGGGTGCCGTAGAAGAAATTTTCAATAAATGTACTCATATATTGATAGATGATAAAAAGGTTCCATTTGGAGAGATTACAGGTGAAGTCAGAACTTCGATAGAAGAAGAATTGAACAAAGAAGGATTTAGAGTTATAGCTGTAGCTTATAAGGAAGTAGAAGTTGATAAATCAGTATTTAATATTGAAGACGAAAGTGGTTTAGTTCTAGTTGGATTTTTAGCTTTCTTTGACCCTCCCAAGAAGACTGCGATGGAAGCTATTAAACAACTAGAATCTTTGGGTGTAAAAGTAAAGATTCTAACAGGGGACAATGGAATTGTTACGAAAAAAGTTTGTGAGGAAGTAGGTATTTTCACAGATAAGATCCTTCTAGGGCCTGAGTTAGAGAAGATGACTGACGAAGAATTGACTAATGAGATAGAGGGAATCTCTATATTTGCCAAGCTTTCTCCCTACGATAAGGAACGCATAATCAAATGTTTGAGATCAAAGGATCACGTAGTTGGCTTCCTAGGCGATGGTATCAATGACTCTCTCTCACTTATTGCAGCAGATGTCGGTATCTCAGTAGACACAGCCGCAGATATAGCCAAAGAATCTTCTGATATTATTCTACTAGAAAAAAGTCTTCTTGTTTTAAATGATGGTATAAAAGAAGGGCGAAGAATATTTGATAATATAATTAAATATATAAAGATGGCTGCTAGTTCAAATTTCGGTAATATGTTTAGTGTTGTAGGCGGTAGTATATTCTTGCCATTCTTGCCGATGTTACCTATACAGATATTGGTGAACAATATGCTTTATGATTTTTCCCAAACTACGATACCGACAGACTCCGTAGATGAAGAGAGACTCTTGAAACCAACAAAATGGAATTTCAAAAATATAAAAAGATTTATTATATTTTTCGGTCCGATCAGTTCATTGTTTGATTATGCTACTTTCTTTGTTATGCTCTATGTCTTCAAATCGTTCGGTAACCAAGCACTATTTCATACTGGCTGGTTCGTTGAATCCTTACTCACACAGACTCTCATCGTACATATAATAAGAACGAGTAAGATACCATTTATACAAAGTCGAGCAAGTTGGCCACTTTTGATATCGACCTTGTGTGTTATCTCTCTCGGAATATATTTACCATTTTCACCATTTGCTAGTGCCTTACAATTTGTTCCATTACCTCCACTTTACTTCTTCCTTCTATTCATAGGTATTATATTGTATTTCATAATTACTCAATTATTGAAAACGTGGTTTATTAAAAAATACGATTGGATCTAATTATTCGTTCTATATACAAATATAAAAAGCCATATAACTATATGGCTTTTTATATTTATTATTTTTTATTCAACTATTGCTTCTATCTTCTGGCCAAATATTTCTGATGCTTTTTTTGTATACTCATCTATATTTTCCTTAAAGTAAGAAGGGTTTTGTTTTTGAATTTGTGCTACTACATAGTATCCTACTGCCATGATCGTGGCATATCCGGCATTCTCTGGTAATGGTACATGCAGTCTATTTTCCTTTTCTCCCCAGGTGTTATTTTCCTCTCCAAAACTTATGAACAATTCATTGGATGGTACGACTGTCACTGCATGCTTCATGTATTCAGTTGTCTCTACATCACGAGAAATTCTTCTTCCGAATAATTCTATGAATTTAACCTGGAGCATTCTTATTATTCCAGAAAACTTTGTAGGAACGATTAGGAAATATTTATCATATTTTGAAAAGTCAGGCATGGATAGGGTATCTATCTTTTCTTTGATAAATTTTTCTATTTCCATAGCGCTCTCATGAGTCATCCCCAATATCATACCCATATAAGTAGAAGTATTATAAGTATAAGGCTCTCTATTCTTTGGGTACACGAAGATATGTTCCTTGTCTACGAACTCATTTGCAGGAGCATTTGGGCTGTTTGTAATAAGAGCTACACGCTTACCCATATCCTTTGCGTATTTAGCGATTAAGGGGGCATGCTTGCCACCTGAAGCTGATATGATGATGACACTATCGATCGCTTCTATATTTTGGAGCTTTTGTTCATAATTACTTTCAGACGCAAATATAGCATCTTTATCTTCAAATATTATTCTGCCTGTCGCTTCTGCGTTTCCAGATCCTACTACTAGGGGGTGCTTGTATCCGTCAATATTAAGTACTGGTAATTCTTTCATTTGAAAAAGCTCGAGAGCTCCGAGAACTGCTACATCCAAGTCTGGTATATTTTCTAAATTAAATTTATTAAGTATTTCTATATTTTTATTTTCCATAAATTATTGTTCTCTAATGATAATAGAATTCCAGTCTTTATCGAATTTTTCAATTCCTTTGTCTGTTAATTCATGCTGATAATTATATTCTGTCCATTCTTTATTTAAGTCTATACCTTGGTAAGGGATATCTTTTAATTTAGATGAATCGTATATATATTCTTTCCCTGGTATAGGCATACCTTTTTCTGCCCATTCTGTAAGTATTTTAATTGGGGCAGTGATGATATCAGCTCCGATAGCTAGAGAGCATAGAAAGTGGTCCATCGTTCTGATACTTGCCGCTAAGACTTCTACATGATCATCACCTTGTTTGAAATCTTTCAGAATATTTGATATTAACATCATTCCATTTTCACCTATATCATCTAGTCTTCCTATAAAAGGTGAGACATATACATCACCTTTTTTAGCTCCTAGGGTTGCAGAGTAGACAGTGGCGGCTTGCTCTTCATCAAAGCAAAGTGTCATATTTACACGCATATTTGCTTTTATAGACATCTCGGCAGCAGCTAGGCCTGATTTGATTATAGGGTATTTTACTTGGGCATTTGGAATCCAGCTAAACATTTCCTTACCTTGTTCAAACATTACTTCTGCAGGAGTTGTCATATCTGCATATACTTCTATAGAAACAGATCCATCTGGAATGAGTTTTGATATCTCAGTAACTATATCTTTATATTTTTTATAAATTTCTTTATCCGAAAGTTTGTTACCACTAGCGATGTATTTTTGAATATCTGGATTTTTTGTAATTAAGCTCGGATTAGTCGTTTGTCCATCTAGGAATCCGAGAACCTCTAATGCTTTTTTTGTTTCCTCTGGGTCTCCACTGTCTAGAAATATTTTTGTTTTAAGATTTTGTGGTCGCATATTTTATATATTTTTTTATTAGATTATTTATTACTTGCATTGTGACCTCCAAATTGATGACGCATAGCAGAGAGAACTCTTCCTATATATGAAGGATTATCTTTTGAATTTTTTCTGAATTCAAGTGAGCCTTCGATGATAGCAGCTGGGACATTGAATTCTTTTGCTGCATCTACTGTCCACTGTCCTTCACCACTGTGTGCTACTTCTGCCGAGCAACATTCTTCCTTGTCTAATTCATTGCCGAATTTTACGTATGCTTCCGTTAGCCATTTAACTAGGCTTGAAGTTATGACTGAACCATTATTGTATATTTTTGCTACTGATAGCATATCTAGAGAAAAAGGGGATTCTTTTAAAATATTAAATCCTTCAGCGATTGACTGCATCATTCCATATTCGATACCATTGTGTACCATCTTTACGAAATGTCCTGCGCCTGACTTGCCCATATAGCCATAGCCATCTTTGATAGACATATCTTTGAATAAATTTTCGTATTTTTTATAAAGCTCGATTTCTCCACCTATCATGACACAAGCTCCATTCAATGCTCCTCCTGGTCCACCTGATACTCCGACATCCAAGAAGTTGATTCCACTTTCTGATAATTTTTGTCCTCTTCTTATGGATTCTTTATATGGTGAATTGCCTCCGTCTATTATTGTATCTCCTTTGTTTAAAAGAGGTAGGAGTTGGTCTATTATTTTATCTACAACTTGATATGGAACCATGAGCCAAATCGTTCTAGGAAGTGACAACTTATTTATAAATTCTTCTATAGAATAGGCACCTTGTATACCTTCTTCTTCCAATTTTTTAGTTGGTTCACTACTTTGATTGTATCCGATGACTTTCCAGTTTTTTGAATGTAATTGCTTCGCCAAGTTTCCTCCCATTTTACCCAAACCTATTATTCCTATTTCTCCGGCTTCGGTTTTCTTTACTTCTCTATTAACATTTGCTTCTTCTTGAAGTTTTTTGTGAGTTAATAATATGTTTGGTTCATATTCTTTTAGAGGAGCAATATTCTTTTTCCATCCTTCAATGATAGGGTCAGTAAATTTCCATGAAGCCGTCACTTCGTCTGATGATATGAAGAGTGTCTGATTTCCTTCCATTGCTCCATAAAGTATTTTTGCGTATTCTTCTACGTATTCAACTTGAGTTTCTTTTTCATACAAGAAGAAAGACAAGACGCGTTCCTCGATCTCTTGTTCGAATCCAGGCTTTTTAGTCCAGAAGTTAATAGTAACTTCATCGTTTGGCTCAAGGCAGAATATTATTTTGTTTGGAGTATGGGTTACTTCCTCACAATGTATACAGACTGGTGGCTGTTTTAGAGTTAATACTATTTCTTTTCTGGATTCTCCAATACATTTTCCTGCTTCCATGTGTATAGGAATTCCTTTCCATCGAGGATGGAGAAGCTCTGTCTTTATAGAAAAGTATGTCTCAGTCTCAGACTTTGGATTTACTCCTTTGATATTTTTATATCCTTTATATTGTGATCTATAAGTATTTTTTCTAATTAAGTCATCGTTCCACTTATTGAGAGTATTCAGTATTAAGGCTCTGTTTTCTCTAACAGTAGAAACCCCCATTTCGATAGGGTATTCTGATGTTATGGCTGCTAGCATTGTGAGCATATGATTCTGTCCTACATCACGAAGTGCCCCCACAGAGTCATAAAAGCTACCTCTGTCTTCTACACCGATAGTTTCTAGTAGTCGTATATCTATTTTCTCGATCATGGTATTGTCCCATGTATTTTCAAAAAGATTATTTGAGAATCTAAAATTTTCAATACCCTGAATAATTTCTTTGAATAGATAGTGGTCTATTCTATATATTTGTTCTTCTTTAAAATATTGTGAAAGTAATGCCTGTAGTTTTTGGGCACTATCTAGGTCGGTGCCAAATGGCTTTTCTATGAGGATACGGCTCCATCCTAGTTCATCACCACATGGAATGTTTAATTTAACTTCCGCTAAATTTTTAAATATTTGTTCATAAAAAGTAGGTGGGACTGCTAAATAGTAAAGCTTGTTTGCACATACACTCCAGCTATTTTCTATTTCAGTTATGCGTTCGGATAGATTCTTGAATGCTTCTAGGTCTTCGAAGGTTCCAGCCTTGTAAGAAAATAGTTTGAAAAATGATTCGAAATCTTTTTCTGCTATTTCTCCCTCTGAATTCTTCCTGACAGAATTCATTATCAAGTCTTTTAATTCATCATTTGATAATTCTTGTCTCGAGAAGCCTATGATAGCTAGATTGGTCGGTAGCCTTCCATGAGTAAATAAATGCCAAAGAGAGGGGATTATCTTTTTTGTTGCCAAGTCTCCGGTTATACCAAACAATGTAAATATCGAAGGTATGTTGTTTATTTTTGTTTTAACCATATTTGAAAATATTTTAAACTTTAATATATTAAGACCCTAATTATATCAAAATATTATGAATAAAGCATGAAGGGGAAGTATTGTTATATTAGCCATATATAAAAATAAACACCCTGAACAAATAAATTTGTTCAGGGTGTTTTGAAAGCCTTTTAAAGCCTATTTTGTTTACTTATGCCTTTAAATTAATCTTTTTTGAAGCCTGTAATCTTAGTTCTACTTTTTCTTAGTTCAATTTTTCTGATTAGAAATTCTATGTTCTTTTCTAATTGATTAATTTTATTGCCCCGTTTAATTATTTTTAGGTAATTAAAAAGAAGAGCTAAGTTTAAAACTGAAATAATGATAATTGAATAAATTAAAAATGTGTTCATTTTATTTTATTTTTTTTGTGTATCTTTGAGACTTCTTTTTTAAAAGGGAAGTATCATTGATTAATTCTCAACATAAGCATGCTAAAGAACAAGTGTATTATATTTCTATAATACATCAAGACTTTAGTATGAATAGCACTTATTGTCAAGAAATAGATTTTAATTTATCCAACAATTCCTTTAAATCAGCGGCTAGGGGACTAAGGGGCCATTTATTTAAAATGGCGTTTATCATCTTTATATGTGAATCTATTATCTTTTCCTTCGGAGCGTGGAATTTTTTAAATATTTCTTCACCTTCTTTTTTATAGTCAACAAGTGTCTCAGATACATTGGCTATGATATCTGCTGACTTTAATAAGAGGGAATCATGGGAGAAAGTTTTTACATGTTCTAATGCTTCAGCTTTTCTTTCTTTCCAAGACAAAGACTTATCTTGTTCTGTGACACTAAGGACAAGATTATATACATTCTCTCCGAATCTTTCGACAATCATCTCTTTTGAGACTTTCTTTTCATCAATACTGTCTTCAATAGTATCATGGAGTATTCCAGCCACTATTACATCCTCTTTTGAACCTGCTGCCGCAAGGATAAGGCCGACTGTGAGTGGGTGGGTGATATAAGGCACATCTTTACCTTTCCTTTTCTGCTTCTGGTAAATTTCATGAGTTTTAATCGCGAATCTAATCGCATGTTGTATTTTTTGAGTGTATATCATATGTATTATTATACTAATTTTTAATTTAATAATACTCTTTGAGCTTTAATTGCTGACTAGGCAAAATAAAAAGCGACTAAGAGTTTTAATCAAGCATCGACTTGCTTAATGAAATCTCCCAATCGCCTTTGGCAATCAGTCATGATAAGGTATTTGGTTCACCGCAGATTTCCCAGTTTATCTACCTGATTTTACTCAGGAACCTCACATGGTCTACAACTGGTAGACTACAGTATTGTTTTGAAGAACAACACACATATTATAGCATGGGTATCTATATGTGACAAATTTAGAATTACTATTTAAATTAAGCCTTAAGTGGTATAATTTTGTTAGTTTATACTTATCAAGAGAATAGTTAAAATTCAATAGAACTATGAAAAAAGAAATTGAAATAAAAAGTAAATCTTCAAATAGTAATTTACATAAGGCAAATAAGGATAAAAAGGATGAGTTTTACACTCAGCTTATTGATATTGAAAAGGAGCTCAAAAACTATAAAGAACAATTTCGTAATAAAGTAGTATATTGCAATTGTGATGATCCTTTTGAGAGCAATTTCTTTAAATACTTTGCAAATAATTTTAATGCTCTTGGTTTAAAAAGACTTATTGCTACAAGTTATAAGCCTTCACCTATTGCTAATACCCAACTAGAACTATTTGGAGATGATAAAACTTTAAAACCAATAAAAGGACGTCCTAAAACAAATGCTAATAAATTAATTATAAATGAAGTCAAAGATCTTGATGGTGACGGTGCGTTTGATTTGCGTGATGTTGCTGAACAACTTAAGATAAATAAAAATAATGAATGGTCACCAATGGAAGGAGATGGAGATTTTAGAAGTGAAGAAAGTATAGAACTGTTAAAACAAGCAGATATTATAGTAACTAACCCTCCTTTTTCATTATTTAGAGAATATATCACACAACTTACAGAATATAATAAAAAATTTTTGATTATTGGAAATACAAATGCTCTAACTTATAAAGAAATTTTTAAATTAGTTAAAGATGACAACCTTCGAACTGGTTATACAAATTTTAATGTCGGGATGTTTTTTGAAGTTCCTGATGATTGGCAAAAGTATCATCACATAGATGAGCACGGGAAAAAAATTGCTCGGGTTTCTACTTCATGTTGGTTTACAAATCTTGAAGTAGAAAAACATAAACAAGATATTATTCTTTATAAAAAATATGATCAAAATATTTATCTTAAGTATGATAATTATAATGGTATAGAAGTTCCAAAAGTTCAGGAGATACCAATGGATTATAAAGGTATTATGGGAGTACCAATTACTTTTGTTGACAAGTATAACCCAGATCAATTTGAGATAATAAAATTTAGAAAAGGAGATGATGAAAAAGATTTATCTATAAATGGAGGGTATCCATATTTTAGAATTTTAATTAAAAATAAAAAACCACAAAAATAATATGAAAATAGATTTAAATAAAATAAAAATTGTTGATGTTGTAAAAGATTATAAAGATAGTGCTGAAGAAGGAATATCTGCTTTTGGTGGTAAGTTAGATATTCGTCCTAAATATCAAAGAGAGTTTGTATATAGTGGAAAGCAAAGAGATGAAGTAATAAAAACTATTAAAAATGGTTTTCCTCTAAATGTTATGTATTGGGTTAAGAAAGAAGACGGTAATTTCGAAGTACTTGATGGGCAGCAAAGAACCATAAGTATTGCTCAATATGTCAATGGAGATTTCTCTATCGAATTCAATGGTAGAACTGCAATGTTTCATAATTTAACCAAAGAAGAGCAAAATCAGATTATGAATTATGAACTTATGATTTATCACTGCGAAGGAACTGAAAAGGAAAAACTTGATTGGTTCAAAATAATTAATATAGCAGGAGAAAAATTAACAGATCAGGAGCTTAGAAATGCTGTTTATACTGGACCATGGCTTTCTGATGCAAAATTAAAGTTTAGTAAAACAAATTGTGCTGCATATTTACTATCAAATGATGGTGGACAACTAATAACTGGTTCACCAATAAGACAGGAATATTTGGAAACTGCACTATTGTGGATAAATAATGAGGAAATAGAAGATTATATGTCTAAACATCAGCATGATAAAAATGCAGACAAACTATGGCAATATTTTCAAAATGTAATTCATTGGATACGAGAAGTTTTTCCTAATTATCGTAAAGAGATGTCGAGTGTTAGTTGGGGTGAGCTTTATAATGCACTTAAGGATAAAAAACTTGATTCAAAAAAAATAGAAAAAGAAATTAAAGAATTAATGCAAGAAGAAGATGTAACAAAAAAATCTGGCATTTATCCGTATGTGCTTACTCGAAAAGAGAGATATCTTTCTATTCGAGCATTTACACCAAACATGAAAAGAGAAGCATACGAAAGACAAGGTGGCATTTGTGTTGCCTGTAAAAAAGAATTTTCAATTGGAGATATGGAAGCTGATCATATAAAACCATGGCACGAAGGAGGTAGGACTATTGCCGAAAATTGTCAGATGCTTTGCAAAGAAGATAATAGAACTAAATCTGGAAAATAGTATTTATATAAAGATGAATGTTGAATAATAAATTCAAAAAATGCCTCATAAGTGAATTATCACTTATGAGGCATTTGATATTTAAAATTAAATTAATTTTTGCGTTTATCTATTTTTATTGATAATTGCATTTCTTTTACTATAGAGTCCATACTTCTATTTATTTTTTTGATATCATAGAGTATTTGATCCTTAGTTTCTACTGTATCCCTTTTTAGGAATTTTGATGTAAATTGCTTTACATCAGGATAAAATGTGGGAATTAAGGAATCGACTTTGGTCAATTTAGAATTTTCTAGTGAATATAGACGAGCATCAATTCTCTTGAATTTTTCAACATAGATAACCATTATAATAGATTGGCTAATAGTTAAAATCAATAATGATAAATAAATTACATCAATAAAAGAAATTTTCATAATTTTTTGGATTATTTTTTGAGCATTATTCGCTATCTTTAATCTAAAACATAAAAACAGACGAATGCCTTTCACATAAATGTGAGAGGACTTGATTCGAAGGTAGTCTAAATTATTCGATATCTTTTGTCAACAATCAGTTTATGTGTTATACTGCGCTCAAGTTGATCTTTCGAGAGAGACCCATAAACCTTAAGGGAATTTAAATTCTTTTAAGAATAAAAATCAATTAACTAACATGGGAAACTATGGAAAAGCTAAAGTTAAACTAACTCCTCTAACCTTATTGGTTATATACAGGGGTTCAGTCATTACTTGGGCTGAATATGTTGAAATACGAGATTCTTTCTAGAAAGAATCTTATGTTTTATTTGACTCTACGATAGTAGACGAGACAGCGAGGCGCAAAAAAGCTGACATATAGGAAAGCAAAATCTAGATAACGGTAAGATCACACTACTAGGATTTTGCGGGTCGTGATTAAATAAATTAATTACATTCATATTTTTTTAAAATATAATTATTAATTAATTTTAAAGGCTGCAAAAATGATTTTTCTTTTTGCAGCACCCGTAACAAAATGTGTATTTTGTCTGACGAGTCGGAAACGACGAAACGGAGGAGGTGAGGCTACCAAAAGATTCTCTTTAAAAAAGAGATAATAAATTTTTAATGAAAACATATAAAATATTAATATTAGAAGATGACTTTGAGGCTGTGAGTAAAATCATGGCTAAATTGTATGCATTGGAAGGTAGCTTTCCATCGATGGATTTTGATGTAACGGTTCTTTCTAGTTCAGAGTCTGTAGTGAAGCTCATCAATCCTCAAGATGCAGGTGCCTATGATGTGATACTCCTAGATAGAGAGTGCAAGCTAGGTGGCTCTTTCCACGTCCTTGATATTGAAAAGTTTGGTGCCAATAAGATAATATCTATATCTACTACGCAGGCTTGGAATGAAGAAGCCAGAGCAAGGGGAGTCACAAGAGTCGTACCGAAAGTTTTCAATGATATGGACGCATTTGCTAGAAAATTAATGATAGAGATAAGAGAAGTCCTAACTGGAAATAATCCTTCACAATATCAAACCCGACGTTCTAGTAGTTTATAATTATAGTTTTCTCTTTTTTACTGTGAAAATTCTCCCTATGCAAAAAGGGTTGTACCATTTTTTTTATGAATTAGAATAGCTAGCAGGATTTTTAAATAATGGTCTATTATGTATAATAAACGAATGCATAGCAAAAAAATAATTATAATTTTATACTGTATTTTTATTTTGTGTGGCGCCTTGTCTTTGGTTTATATTCCAGATGCATCAAAATATTCTTATGGCTCAATTTTTGCATTGTTCATAATATCTCTACCTTTGTTTTATACACTTTATTTTAGATTTGGAATAAATACATTCATTAAATTAATTTTTTCTCTATCTTTATTTGCATTGCTCATAGAATATGTAGGGCTTGTCACAGGTTGGCCGTATGGAGAATTCTTATATACTGGGAATCTCGGTTATAAATTGTTTGGAATACTGCCATGGACTGTCGGACTTTCCTGGACACCGCTTGTCGTCGGGTCTGTTGCTATGGTCTATCCTGTCACACAAAGAAAAGTATTACGAATCATATTGCCTGTAATAGTGTTGGTTGTTTTTGATCTGCTTCTTGATCCAGTAGCTGTTAATTTGGGTATGTGGTCATATTTACATGGTGGGGCATATTACAGCGTGCCTATTCAAAACTTTTTTGGTTGGATATTTTCTGGTTTGATTGGATCATTAATATGTTTTTATATTTTAAATAAATCTGATAATAAAATTTTTAATTTAGGATATAGTCTTCTTATTAATATTATTTTTTGGTCTATCGTAGCTTGGGGTTTAGGATTGTATATACCTTTAATTTTCGGAATTTTTCTTATTATGTGTTTTACTGTGATATACTTTAAAAATAATGAAAGATTTTCTTAAGATAAGTCGCCCAAGGTTTTGGGTTTATGTAGCGGGACCCTTTTGGCTTTGTGGAGCTATATTTTACCCGTTGGGTGTAAATATTACCCCGATGCTCATTTTTTTACTTTACTTTACCTTTCCGGCGAATATTTTAATATATGGAATCAATGATTTATATGATCGTGCAACCGACACTCTCAATACTAAAAAGACTTCATATGAGCAGGTTTTAGATAAAAAGTATGATAAAAAATTGATCTGGATTATCATACTTACAAATATACCTTTTTTGATTTATGGTTTTTTTGTTTTGCCAACAGCGTCATTTATATGCCTATTATTATTTGTAGTTTTATCTTGGCAGTATTCTGCAACTCCATTAAGAGCCAAAGCTGTCCCATTTTTAGATAGCTTTGTCAGTGGTCTTTTATATATAGTGCCAGCCGGTGTTTCTTGGGCCCTTATTACAAATTCTTATCCACCATTCTTGCCAATGTTGGCTGGCTTTTTATGGTCTTACTCTATGCATTTGTATTCTGCTGTGCCTGATATCAATGCAGATAAAATGGCAGGTATCCAAACGGGAGCGACACTCTTAGGTAAAAATACCACGCTTATTTTATGTGGTGTTTTATATGCAGTGTCTTCCTTGATAGCTTATTTTTATATTGGGTTTTTTGCAATTATTGCTGGGTTGGGATATTTGTATTTAATATTTATTTCCATCAAAAAAAGTAAACCAGAAGAAGTTCTCGTTATATATAAAATATTTCCATTTTTAAATACATTAGTTGGTGGAATTCTTTTCGCGATTCTATTTTTTCTGCATTAATTATAGACTCTTTAGAGGATGAACATCTTCATTTTTTGTAATACGTTTATAGACTAATTCTGCTGAGATTATGCATATAGGCATACCTATACCTGGGTTTGTACCTGCTCCGACATAAAATAAATTTTTTATTGTTTTATGAATATTGTTTGGTCTAAATAGTGCAGTTTGATTTATCGTATGAGCAAGACCTAGGGCTGTGCCTTTATAAGCATTGTAGTCTATTTCAAAATTTTTAATAGAATAAGTCTTTTTAAAAATTATTCTATCTCTAATATTATTTACACCTGCATAATTTTCAATTTCTGATAATACTTTTTCTGTGTATTCCTTTTCGAAATTATCATCATATGTAAGGCCTGGGGCTATAGGTACTAAGACGAACAAATTTTCACAGTCAGCAGGCGCAATATTCTTATCGCTTTTTGATGGAGCACTTATATAAATAGATGGATCATCGGGCCATTTAGGATTATGAAATATCTGATCAAAGCCTTTACTCCAGTCTTTTGAAAAAATTAAATTATGATGTTCTAAGCTAGGTATTTTATCTTTTATACCTAGATAAAGTATAAATGCACTAGGGGCAAGCATTCGACTATCCCAATATTTTTCGCTGTGCTCTTGGTATGGTGCTTTTAATAAATGTTGATCAGTGTATGTAATATCTGCATTTGAAATAACAATATCAGCGAAAATTTTTTCATCATTGTTTGTCAATCTTATGCCTTTGGCGATGTTATCTTCTACGATAATCTCACTTACTGGCGAATTTTTCATTATTTTTACGCCATTTTTAATTGCAATTTTTTCCATTGCCTCTGGTAGTTTCCAGACACCTCCATCGGGGTACCATACTCCTAGTCCAAAATCTACATAATTCATCATGCTATATATACCAGGGCAGTCGCCAGGAGCAGTCCCTAGTAACACCATTTGATATTGCAAGACTTTTTGCAATATCTCACTTTTGAAGCGAGACTCGATTATTTGCTTTTGCTTTTTTAGAAGTGGTAATTTCCATCCAACTTTAGCGACACTCCAAGTTAGAAAATCAAAAATAGAATTATAATTTTTAAACATGAATTCATTATATGCAATACTGTATTGTAATTTTAATTTATCTAAAAATTTTACCAATACCTGTCCGCTACCTGGTTCTATTTTTTCAAATGTTTCTTTATTTTTATCTATATCACCAAAAAAATCATAATGTGATTTGTCACTTTTTAGGAAAACACGGTATGAAGGGGACAGCTTTTTTAAAGTATAATAATCACTGATTTTTTCACCCATAAGTTCAAAGAAATGTTCGAATACTTCAGGCATCATATACCAGCTTGGGCCCATGTCGAAGATAAAACCATTTTGTTCAAATACTCTGGCCCGACCACCGACTGATTCATTCTTTTCAACAATCGTTACATCGTAGCCCTTTTTTGCAAGCATACAAGCCGAGGCCAAGCCTCCGATACCCGCACCAATAATGATTATAGATTCTTTTTTATTCATAAGATTAAAAATATTTAATTATAATATAGATCTTTCTAAGTATTGAAACTCGCACTCTTTCCTTGAATATTCTTTCGGGCTTCTTCTTTATTTTTTCCATTATTTCTTTATACAAATAAAGGGCTATACGTACCGCCCGCCTCCCTGATTTATTTAACATTGGTATACCTTTTAGTGCTTCATTGTATAAAATTTCGTTTCTTTCAATTTCATACAGTACTAGTTTTTTCATTTGTTCGCTCATTACTTCATTATGAAAATCAGCTTCTGTCATGTTGTATCTTTTTATATCATCTTGAGGTATGTATATGCGCCCACGAGCTAGGTCTTCCTTTATGTCACGTAAAAAGTTTGTAAGCTGAAATGCTTCCGCTAATGCTTTTGCATAGATTAAAGCCCCATCATTAAAGCCGATTATACAGGACATCATATAACCCACAACAGTAGCTGAACCGTACATGTATTTCTCAAGTTCACTGTAATTTGCATAACGATTTTTATTCGTATCTTGAAGCATTGAGTCTAGAAATATATCACTGTACTCAAAAGGTATCTTGCAGTCATTCCAGAGTACTGCATTGGCTCTAAGTACTGGGTTCACATCAGTTGATCCATTATATGCCTTTTCCCATTCATTCTTCCACGCTAAAATTTTTTGTCTTGCTATATTTGAATCTTTCTCTTCGGTATCAACTATTTCATCAGGATAGCGCACAAATGCATATAATACCCAAGTCCGTTCTCTCAAATTTTTTGGGAAAAAATATGTAGAAATAAAATACGATGTACCATATGAACGAGTCATATTTTTGCAAATTTGTATATCATTTGATTGGATTTTTTCCATTTAGTATTTTCTTTTTGTTACTATTGAAAGTAAGTTTATAATTTTTTCTAAGTATTCCTTTTTTAAATTAGATTTTGAGATAGCGTCCAGAGCAATACTTTCTTTCTGTTTAATAAAATTTTCCGCAAAATTAAAAGCTCCAGTATGCTTTAGAAATAAATTTATTTCCTCTTGGTTATTTATGTTTTTGTTTCCAAACCATTTAGCCCAAGTCTCATTTTCTTCCATTGTTGCATTTTCATCAATGTATATACTTATCATAGTATGTACTCCGTTTTTCATATCACCCAAGGGGTTCTTTTTAAGTGTCACTACATCTTTTGTGAAATCAAAAATATCATCTTGCATTTGAAATAGTAAGCCTACAGAATCACCGAAATCCGTAATCCATGAAAAATCTTTAATTTCACCTTTGGCTAGTATCGCTCCCAACATTAAAGGGTGGGTGAAAGTATACCTAGCAGTTTTTAAGAGCATCTTATTCTCGGCATTAATCATAGTTACTGATTTATCAATAGGATCATATACATCAATCATTTGGCCAATTATTACCTCTTCTGTAAGTAAATGAATAATATTCCAAGATTCCTGCGTTTGATTGCATTTACTGAATTCTTTGTATGCCCAAGAAAAAACAAGGTCACCTAATAGTATCGCTATCGACTGACTTATTTGTTTTGCTGTTTCTTTATTTGTTTTAGAATCTAGGTCCTGTTCTATGTATTTATGTACAGAGGTGGCTCCATGTCGTGTATCTGATGCATCCATGATATCGTCATGAATCAGTGCCATTAAGTGAATTAGCTCTATACCTATTAAAGTATTTTTTATGTCATGCCAGTTTTTACCAGAATATATACTATATGTCAGCGCAGTATTGTATGGTCGTATTCTCTTGCCGTTCGAGCCAATTGTAAGTAAATATTTTAAATAATCTGTACTTGGGTGTAATTTAAGTCTAGAATTTGAATCTGATATTAGCATTTTTAGCTCATTTTCAAATATAATATCAAATTCTACTTTAAAATCATTTATATTCATATATAGTTTGATAATAACACAATTTTACACAATTAAAAAAGCAGAATCTTCACTCACAAGGCTGCATGATTACTCATTCGACTTTATATGAATTTAAAGTCTTATTCATAATTAATAAAATTTATCATGAATATGACATTTAGCTATATTTCTGTTATATTCTATCTATGTCACTATCAATCGGAATCGTAGGTCTACCAAACGTCGGGAAGTCGACACTTTTTAACGCTCTTACAAAGAAGGGTGTGCCTTGCGAGAACTACCCATTTTGTACGATAGATCCTTCTGTAGGTGTCGTGGCTGTTCCTGACGATCGTATATGGAAGCTCTCAGAATTCTCGAAATCTGCCAAGACTATTCCTGCCGCTATTGAATTCGTAGATATTGCCGGACTCGTAAAAGGAGCATCGGAGGGTGAAGGACTTGGAAATAAATTCTTGGCCAACATTCGTGAAGTGGATGCAATCCTTGAAATGGTCAGAATCTTTCCACTCAAGAATGATAAAGGCGATGAGATATTACATGTCATGGGCGATATTGATCCACTTCGTGATATAGAAATAATTAATTTAGAATTAATCCTTGCCGACTTAGAAACAGCTGTAAAAAGGAAGAACAATATCGCTCGAGAAATCAGACGTGGAGATAAAGAATTTATCCTAGAAGAAGAAGCTTTAAATAAAATTATTCCGACACTTGAAGCTGGCAAGCTTGCCAACACTATAGACTTCAATGAAAAAGAATTAGAGAAAGTAAAACAACTTGGTCTTTTGACTATGAAGCCATTTATATATGGACTCAATAAAAGAGCTGGAGCTGAAAATCTAGATACTTCAAATCCAGAAATTTTTAAAGAGCTCACAGACTATATTGAAAGCATGGGTTCAAGATATGTGGTGATAGATGCAAAGATTGAACATGAACTTATGGACTTTGAAGGAGAAGAGAAGGAAATGTTCCGAAAAGAACTTGGAGGGGATGATGATGGTATAAATAGTCTTATAACCGAAGGGTATAAGCTCCTAGGTCTAGATACTTACTTTACGACCGGAGAGGATGAGACGAGAGCTTGGACAATAAAAAAGGGAAGTACTGCACCTGTCGCTGGTATGGCTATACATACAGACTTCAAAGATAAATTTATAAGAGCTGAAGTAGTTTTCTGGAAAGATTTACTAGACTCAGGTAGCTATGCTGAAGCTCGCTCAAAAGGAAAAGTCCGAACAGAAGGAAAGGAATATATAGTGAAGAATGGAGATGTCGTAGAATTCAAAATTTAATAATTTTGAATTCGGAGATCCTGAGTACTCGAAGGGTCAGTAGATTCCAAAATTTAATAATTTTGAATTCGGAGATCCTGAGTACTAGAAGGATTAAATAAGATTTAATTTGTATGATTGATCAAAATATTTTTAATAGAAATTTGGATTTCATCGGAGTAAAAGGAATGGTATTTATTGATGGTAAAATCATAGTTATCCGAAGAGATAATAATACTAAAATCTTTCCTCTTCGCATTGACTTGCCTGGTGGAGGAAGAGAAAAAGGAGAGTCCCCATTTGAGACTTTCAAAAGAGAGTTAAAAGAAGAATTAAGTATAGATATAAATGAAGAAGACATTCTCTTTGCTTATTTATATGGCGATGAAACATATAAAGAGCATCTAGCTTATTTCATGGTTACAAAAAATTTAAATATTAAAAAAGAATATGTTGTTTTGGGTAATGAAGGGCTCGAATTTAAATTTATTAGTCCAGAAGAATTTATTGATTTAGATGATAGTATAATACACTTACAATCGGAGGTGAAAAAATATTTAAACAGTATTAAAAAATGAAAACCGACTGCATGGGAGCAATCGGTTTTTAATTTTTTACGTCACAATATTTAAACTGTTTGACTTTCAAATGAATATTCTTCAACTCTCCAGTTTAAAACATCATCGACGTTTACTTTGAAAACAAACAAGTTTTCAGAGTCTTTGTCATGTATGCATATATGACAAAACTCACAGATGTCTGTAGTGTCAGGAGTAATATATTTGTTGCTCCTAATCTTTTCCTTAAATGGTGCTATTAAAATGGCATCACCTAGGGTTGTTTCTTTTCTGGGGTGTTTTAGCTTCACCCTTGTCCCGTCCCAGTACCAAAGGTATACATCTTGGTTTTGAGAAAAAATTTGGTCAAAATTAATGATTGATTTTCTTTCAAACCTAAATTTTACTTTAAGTTTTTTAGCCAATTCAGCTAGGTCCAATGGACCTGATAGAAGATTTACTGCTCCAGAAGACATAATTTAATATTTTAAATGAATAATCAATTTTTTGTATTATAACATAATTTATTAAAAAATCAAATTTAATCTATTTGTCATATATTTATCTTATGGTATAAATTAGTTTATGCACGATAGTTATCAAAAAGCAGAAAATATTTTAAAAAATGATGGAGTTGTGGTATTACCGACGGATACTTTGTATGGCTTGATGGCAAGTGTATATTCTAAAAAAGCCGTAGAAAAAATTTTTAAAATAAAAGAAAGGGATAAGAGCAAGGCCTTGATAGTGCTCATATCTTCATTAAAAGATTTGGCTGTTTTTGGAATAAAGATAGAAAAAGAACAGGCCAAAATTTTGGAAAAATTTTGGCCTGGAAAAGTAAGCGTCTTATTATCTTGTAAAAGTTCTAAATATAAATATATACACAGAGGAACTGGCGAAATTGCTTTTAGGATGATAGGCTCTAGAAATAAAAATTTATACAATTTATTGGAAAAAGTAGGTCCAATTGTTGCTCCAAGCGCCAATAAAGAAGGAGGAAAGCCATCCGAGGCAGTTATGGATGCCAGAGAATATTTTGGTGATTTAGTCGATCTATATATAAATGGTGGTAAAAAAATAGGGGAACCTTCAACTATTATTAGGCTCAAAAATGATGGGTTCGAGGTATTGCGACAAGGTAAAGTTTTTTTGGTATAATACACCCATTATGGAACCAAATATAAATAATCCAAAACAATCAAATTTTGTGAAGATATCTATTATTATTGCTATTGTTATTGTTATGAATATGTTTTTTAATTATGCGGTTTCTCTTGTCTATAAAGAGCCTGTTTTTGATGCATATGTAAAGCCTACACAGGTTGTAGAAACAATAAAGACAAAAGATCAATGTATCTCTGTCGGAGGACAATGGAGTGAAAATGCATATCCAAGTCCTGATATAAAAGGAAAGACAGAAGTTCAAGGTTATTGTGATCAGAATTATACTAAACAATTAAATTATGATGCTGCTCGAAAAGTATACGAGAAGAAAGTATTCATCACTCTTATCGTTCTCGGTATTATATCTCTTATCGCTGGTGGATTCATCACTATATCTATCCTATCTATTGCTTTTGCTTGGGGAGGAGTACTCTCACTTATAATCGCTTCTATGCGTTACTGGTCTCAGGCTGACAATTTAGCAAAAGTCGTAATACTTGCTCTGGCATTAGGAATTCTGATCTGGCTAGCAATAAAGAAATTTAATAAATAGACAAAAGAATACTAATGAAAAACTATGATCATAAGAAAATAGAAAAGAAATGGCAAAAAGAATGGGAAAAGAATGATGTTTATAAAACATTAAATCCTGGTAAGACTAAGAAGATGTACGTACTAGATATGTTTCCATATCCTTCTGGTGTGGGGCTTCATGTCGGACATCCACGTGGATACATAGGAAGTGATATCTATGCTCGTATGAAAAAGATGGAAGGCTACAATGTACTTCATCCTATGGGTTATGATGCTTTCGGTCTACCAGCTGAGCAGTACGCACTCCAACATAAGATTCATCCAAGAAAAGCTGTAGAAGAAAATGTTAAAACTTTTAAACATCAACTTTCTATTATAGGTATGTCGTATGATTGGTCTAAAGAAGTAAATACTACAGACCCTAAATATTATAAGTGGACACAGTGGATCTTTTTAGAGATATACAATTCTTGGTATGACAAGACAAAGAATAAAGCTCGTAAGATAGATGAGCTAATATCCATTTTTGAAAAAAGCGGTAATGGCAAAGTTCACGCAGCTTGTAATATGAATACAGAAATTTTTACTGCTAAAGAATGGAAGATTTTTTCAAAACTAGAAAAGCAGTCAGTCTTAATGAAATACAGACTTGCATATGAAGGACATAGTGAAGTGAATTGGTGTAAAGAGTTGGGCACTGTCTTGGCCAATGATGAGATAGTCACAGATGATAAAGGAAATATTGTTTCTGAGAGAGGTGGCTATCCTGTAGAGAAGAAGTCAATGCGTCAGTGGTTCATGCGTATTACAGCCTATGCTGATAGGCTTCTTTCTGGTTTAGATACTCTTTCATGGAGTGATTCTATTAAAGAAATTCAAAAGAATTGGATTGGCAAAAGTGAGGGATCATTGGTTAAATTTTCCGTAAAAGATAATTTTGAAAAAATAGAAGTTTTCACAACTCGTATCGACACTATCTTCTCTGGAACATTTTTAGTTATTGCTCCTGAACATATTTTTATACAAAAAAATAAAAGTATTATTACTAATTATTCAGAAGTTGAAAAATATCTAGAAGAAGTAAAAAATAAAACAGACGAGGATAGAATGAATAAGGATAATAAAACAGGAGTAGAATTAAAAGGTATAAGTGTAATTAATCCAGCCACAAATAAAGAAATGCCAGTATGGGTAGCTGACTTCGTATTGGGATCTTATGGTACAGGAGCTGTGTTTGCAGATGCCCATGACAAAAGAGACTTCGATATGGCCAAAAAATATAATATACCATTGTCTGTATCTATTAAGCCTGATAACGACGCTCTATTTGAAAGAGTTAAAAATCTAGAAGAATGTTTTGAAGGAAAGGGTATTTTATTTAATTCTGGTGAATTCGATGGTATGACTTCAGATGAAGCAAGATCAAAAATTACAGAATGGCTTTCTACTAAAAATTTAGCATCTAAAACTATTAAATACAAAATGCGAGATGCCATCTTTGCTCGTCAGAGATACTGGGGTGAACCGATACCACTTAAGCATGATAAAGATGGATTGATCACAGATTTAAAATTAAAAAATCTTCCTTTAGAATTACCAAATGTTAAATCATACGAGCCTATAGGTACAGGTGAGTCACCACTTGCTGGAGTTAAATCATGGATAAAGGAGGGATACGAGACAAATACAATGCCGGGTTGGGCAGGTAGTTCTTGGTATTTCTTGCGCTACATGGATCCAACAAATGGAAAAGTTTTTGCCGCAAAGAAAAATATAGATTATTGGAATACCGTAGATATGTATGTAGGAGGAGCTGAGCATGCAACTGGCCATCTACTCTATTCACGCTTTTGGAATAATTTTTTGTATGACATGGATTATGTACCCTTTAGAGAACCTTTTAAGAGACTAAAGAATCAGGGTATGATTTTAGCTACAGATGGACGCAAGATGAGTAAGAGATGGAATAATGTTATCAATCCAGATGATATCGTAGATAATTATGGAGCAGATACTCTCCGAGTCTATGAGATGTTTATGGGTCCATTTGATCAGAGTTTACCTTGGTCTACTGAAAGTATTATCGGTTCTAGAAGATTTATCGATAAAGTTTGTAGACTTAAAGAAAAAACCGTTGAAATAAAAAGTGACTTAGAACTCGAAAAAGTTCTCCACAAAACGATAAAAAAGGTTACAGAAGATATAGAGTCTATGAGTTTCAATACTGCTATTTCTTCTATGATGATCTTAGTAAATGAGATGGAAAAAGCAGGGAATATACCAGTAAAAGATTTTAAAATGTTTCTCCAAATTCTTGCTCCATTTGCACCTCATATAACAGAAGAACTTTGGTGTAATCTTGGAGAGAAGAAGTCGATACATAGAAGTCTATGGCCAAAGTGGGATAAAAAGAAGGTAGTAGACGATACTATCAAGATAGCAGTTCAAGTAGGGGGTAAAGTTCGAGGTGAAATCATAGTGGATAAGGATATTACAGAAGACCAGATAAAAGAGTTGGTTTTGAAGGAAAAATTTGTAATTCCTTGGGTTGAAAATAAAATTATTAAAAGAATTATTTATGTGAAGGGTAGGATTGTGAATATCGTTATCTAGTTATATTTGATTATATCGTGTATAATAAATTAATATTAATATATTACAAAAATATGGAAACAAAAAGAATAGAATTTTTTAATAAGTTGTCGTTTATCACATTACTAGCCACAATATTTCTCTCATTATTTTTCTTCATACCTTATGTCCCTGTGACCCTTGAAGCAAGTAAGGGGTTCCTGCTTTCTATAGGAACTACACTTTCTGTCTTCTTCTGGCTGATAGCAAGACTTGGAGAAGGAAAATTTGTCTTTCCAAAAGATAGATTGATATTGGCTGCAGCTGTGATACCGCTAGTATTTTTGATATCCTCATTCTTTTCTTCTTCTATGTATGTCTCTTTGTTTGGTAATGGTTTTGAGATGGGGACATTTGGATCGATGCTCATATTGTTCATTCTCTTCTTTTTGTCGACTATGTATTTCAATACGGAGAAGCGTTTGTGGTACTTTTTTGGAGTTTTATTCTTGGGTGGTTTAATTCTTTCTGTATTTGAATTATTCAATATTTTCGTAGGATTCGATAGATTCTTTCCAGGATTTTTACAAGGTCTTTCATCTGGAAACCTTGTAGGTAGTTGGAACAATTTCGCATTAATTTTTGGACTTATTATATTGTTATCTCTATTTACTTTAGATTTCTTGAAGTCAAAAGGGATTTTTCTTATCGTTCAATATTTCTTGTTGGTTACTGGTTTATTTTTCCTAATAATTATAAATATACCTTTAGTATGGCTTTTAGTAGGTGTATTTTCAATTATAATTTTCGTTTACAGTGTTTCTATTCAGCATGCTGGAGTTAGGGTAGTTCACGGAGGAGGAGAAGAAAAAAGATTCCCTTTCGCTTCACTTATTGTTGTTTTTGTCTGCTTAACGTTCTTACTTGGAAGTAATTCTTTGAATGTTTTGATTTCTAAATATGTAAATCTTTCTGCACCAGAAGTCAGACCTTCATTGTTGGCAACAGGACAAATCGCAGTTAAATCAATCAAGCACAATCCTTTCTTTGGAACTGGTCCTAATACTTTTTCAATAGCCTGGGCACAATGGCAACCAAAAGAAATTGCGAATACTATGTTCTGGAATTCTGATTTTACCAATGGATTTAGTACATTCTTCACATTTATCGTCACTACTGGTATTTTAGGTTTCCTTGCTTGGGTCGCATTCTTTTCTATTCTAGTAATCAGAGGTACTCAGTCTCTACGAGTTGCCCTTAAAGATCCTCTTTCAAATTACTTTATTTTGTCGACGTTCATGATTTCACTTTATTGTTGGATAACCTTCATTATATATACACCAAATATATTAATGCTGATGTTAGCATTTGCTTCGAGTGGTATACTTATCGGTATCTTAGTATATAGACATGTAATACCAGTAAAAGAAATTTCATTCTTAAATGATCCTAGAAATAGTTTCTTTGCAATTCTTTCTTTAATGGTATTAATGATAGTTACTTTGTCAGTATCATATTTGTATGTAGAAAAGTTTACTTCAGTTATATACTTCTCAAAGGGATTAAATGTCAGTAGTAATATGGATTCATTGGTTCATTCTGAGAAAATGCTTAATAATGCGATTTCTTTAGATAAGAATGATATTTACTATCGTACTTTGTCTCAGGTTTATGTAGCAGAGATAGGTCTTATGGTAAATGATGACAAAATATCACAAGATACTTTAAAATCAAATCTTCAGCAATTGATAAATTATGCTCAGAATTCAGCATCTTTAGCTGTCAGTCAAAATCCTAAGCAATATCTTAACTACTTCAATTTAGGGAATGTTTATGCCTCTTTAGTTCCTCTTTCTGTTGATGGAAGTTACGAAAGTGCAAATGTTTCTTATAATCACGCAAAGGATCTATCTCCAAATAATCCTTCTATAATTCTAGCTAAAGCACAATTAGAATTCTCAAAAAAGAATAATGATGCTGCTAGAAAATTAATACAACAATCTTTAGACCTTAAGTTAAATTATACAGATGCGTTATTCTTGTTAGCTCAGATTGAGACAAATGAAGGTAATCCTTCAGCTGCTATTAAACAAATGGAGAAAGCAGCACAATTGGCTCCAAATGATTCAAATATATTCTTTAGATTAGGTTTATTGCGTTACAATAATAACGATTATACAAATGCAGTTGGTGCTTTTGAGCAGGCAGTTATGATAAATAATAATTATCTAGATGCTCATTATTTACTAGGATTAGCTTATCAAAAAGCAGGAAGAAATTCAGATGCATTAATCCAATTTAAGATGTTAAATAAAGTTCTACCAGGTAACCCAGACATTAAAAAAGCGATAGACTCTATTTCAAGTGGAGCTAGTGATACAGTTCCTGAGGTTGTTCCTTCAACAGGAACAGATGTTAGTAAAACAGCTTTAGAAAAAAATACTAAACTACCAACTCCAAAACAATAGAATTTAATAATGCCAAAGAAGATTCTTACATTCTTTAATAGAGAATTTAACGGAATAAACGAAGCCGCCTTATTACTTGGCGGTTTCGCTTTTTTGTCTCAATTACTTGGTTTAATAAGAGATAGAATGCTGGCAAGTGCCATCGGTCCAGGAAGGGTTTTGGATATATACTATGCTGCTTTTCGAGTTCCAGATTTCCTTTATATATCTATTGCGTCACTGGCTTCCGTTACTGTTCTTTTGCCATTTTTAATGGATAGAATAAAGAGAGATAATGATAATACAAGTGCTCGTCATTTTTTAAATAATGTATTTAGTGCTTATATGGTTTTTATGGTAGTGATAAGTTTTTTGGTTGCAGTATTGATGCCATATCTAGCTCACTATATAGCACCTGGTTTTAATAATGCTGAGATTGCTTCTCTTGTCATGACTAGTCGTATAATGTTGCTTTCTCCTATATTTATAGGGTTATCAAATCTTATAGGTTCTGTCACTCAATTGTTCAGAAATTTCTTTATATTTTCTCTCTCTCCAATTTTTTATAATATAGGTATTTTGACCGGTATCATTTATTTTTATCCTATTTTTGGAGTGTATGGTTTAGCTATGGGGGTTATATTGGGAGCTATTATGCACCTCATGGTTCAAGTTCCTATTGTAGTAAAACATAAGCTTTTTCCTAAATTTATTCCAAAAATAAACTGGAAAGAAATCTTTCAAGTTATGAAGTTATCCTTGCCTAGAACTTTAGCTCTTTCTTGTAATAGCCTTGCTCTGCTGGTAATAATAGCTATGGCTTCTACTTTAAAAGCAGGATCTATATCGCTTTTTACTTTTTCATTTAACTTACAGTCTGTTCCAGTTGGTATTATCGGTATTTCTTATTCAGTCGCAGCTTTTCCAGTTCTCGCTCGGTCATTCTCTTTGAATGAGATGGATAAATTTGTCGGACACATCATAGGTGCAGCTAAACAAATTATTTTCTGGTCTTTGCCAATTATAGTTTTGATTATAGTTTTGCGTGCCCAGATAGTCCGAGTTATTTTAGGTTCCGGTACTTTTTCATGGGCAGATACAAGATTGACCGCTGCTGCTAGTGCACTATTTATAATCTCTCTAGTTACTCAGAGTTTAGTTTTATTGTTTGTCAGAGGATACTATGCCGCAGCTAAAACAAAAACACCTCTTGCTGTAAACATGCTATCTTCTTTTCTGGTCATTTTTTTCACTTATATTTTATTGTATGTTTTCAGATGTTATCCTCAAATCTTAAATGTATTAGAGTCTGTCTTAAGAGTAAGGGACGTACCAGGTACTATAATGCTTGCTTTGCCTGTCGCTTATACATTGGGTTCTCTTGTTAATTTCTTTTTAATTTGGATTTTATTTAAAAAAGACTTTTTGATGAAAGGTCAGTCTATGCTTTATAAGACTTTCTATCAAAGTTTATTTGGTTCGGTTACTATGGGTCTTTTTGCTTATATTTCTTTAAATTTTCTAAGTAAAATTTTTAATTTAGATACATTTTTAGGTGTCTTTTTACAGGGTTTTGTTTCTGGAATTATCGGAATATTCTTTGGTGTTCTTGTATTAATCTTATTTAAGAATGAAGAGTTCATCAGTATAATTAGAACATTGAGTCATAAATTGTCTGATAAGAATATTACTGTTCCTGAGCAAGGAGAACTATAATTTTTTATATTTAATATAACCAAAATGCCTCCTTTGAAATTAAGGCTTTTTTTGTTAGTATAGACTCATGGATATTAAATCTATAAGAAATTTCTCAATAATTGCACATATAGATCACGGTAAAAGTACTCTGGCTGACCGTATGCTTGAAGTGACGGGTACTATAGAAAAACGAAAAATGAAGGATCAAGTTCTAGACTCAATGGAGCTTGAGAGAGAAAGAGGTATCACTATCAAAATGCAGCCTGTTCGAATGGAATATGCTTTAAATAATGAAAAGTATATTTTAAACCTGATTGATACACCTGGGCACATAGACTTCTCTTATGAGGTATCTCGTGCATTAAAAGCCGTAGAAGGCTCTATATTGCTCGTAGATGCGACTCAAGGTGTTCAGGCTCAGACACTTACAACTCTACAGATGGCTCGTGATTCAGGCCTTGTAATAATACCAGTTCTTTCTAAGGTAGATTCTCCTTTAGCTATGGTGGATGAAGTAAAAATGGAAGTAGCTGTACTCTTAGATATTGACCCGGATTCGATACTTTTGGTTTCTGGGAAAACAGGTCAGGGTGTCTCTTTTTTGTTAGATGAAATAATTAAGAGAATTCCTTCTCCTAAAGAGCCATCCCTCGAGATTGCTAAAAATGATGGAGCTCGTGCTCTAGTTTTTGATTTCAAATATGATAATCATAGGGGAGTCATAGTTTATGTTCGAGTAGTTGAAGGAGAATTCAAAAAAGGTGAATCCTTATTATTCGCAGTATCTTCAGAGAAATTTATATGTTTAGAAGTTGGAACATTCTCACCAGAAGAAGAGCCTAAAGAGAAAATAGGAACAGGAGAGATTGGCTATATCGTTACAGGTATTAAGAAGCCCGGTATTGCTTCAGTGGGAGATACTATCACTTATACAAAGAAACCTGCACATGCTCTACCAGGATATATGAATCCAAAGCCAGTGGTTTGGGCTTCTGTTTATCCGGAAAGCCAGGATGATTTTCCAAACCTGAAACAGGCTTTAAGTCGCCTAAGATTGTCCGATTCTTCATTTTCTTACGAAGAGGAGTCTTCTGGATCTCTCGGAAGAGGTTATAGATGTGGATTCTTGGGAATGCTACACTTAGAGATAATAGCAGAGAGATTAAACAGAGAATTTGATCTAGAACTTATCGTTACTATGCCTTCTATAACCTATAAAGTAGAGCTAAGGAATGGTAAATCAGAAACTATATATTCTCCACATCTTTTCCCAGATGATGGTAATGTTTTAAAAATTTTCGAACCATGGGTAAATGTAAAGATTATCACTCCTTCTCTTTACACTAGTTATTTGATGCCTTTCTTGTATGAACATGAGGCTACAATAAAAAGTACTGATAATTTTGGAGACAATAGATCTTCTATTGATTTAGAGATGCCATTACGAGAATTGATGCGCAACTTTTTTGATGATATGAAAAGTCTTACTTCGGGGTATGCATCTATATCATATGAGATAGGAGAGTACAAAGAGGCTGATGTAGTGCGTATGGATATAATAGTTGCCAACGAGGTCATGCCAGCTTTTTCTCGTGTAGTCTCCAGGAGAAGAGTTGAAGACGAAGCAAAGTATCAAGTTGAAAAATTACAAAAGATTATTCCAAGACAACAATTTGCTTTTAAGATTCAAGCTAAGGCACTAGGTAGGATCATCTCATCTGAAGCGGTTTCTGCTTTCCGAAAAGATGTTCTAATGCATGGAAGTAAAGTAGTTGGAGGAGGGGATGTGAGTCGTAAAAAGAAGTTACTCGAGAAACAAAAGAAAGGTAAAAAGAGAATGCAATCAAGTGCAAAAATAAACATCTCTCACGAGGTGTTCCTAAAGATGATGCGTAGTAGTAATGATTAATCTAAAGCTTTCTATTTAAATAAAATAGGCATATAAAGCAATATCATACTAACGATGACTAGTATTGAGATTATAGCAAAAACTCTTTCTATTTTTTTCTTATTTTTTTGACCGAAAAACATGATATAATAATAGCACTAAATATGGCCGAATTCAATAAGAAAAATAAGTATAATTTTTGGCACTCACCTTTGGTGTTGTTATTGCTTTTTTGTGTTTTAGTCTTATTTGCATATAATATGATTGGTCTATCTACAAAAGAAAGAGAGACAGCAAAGAAAAAGGATTTAATTTTATCAAATATTGAGACTCTTAGAACTAGGGAAAAAAGCCTCAATTCAGATATTGAGAAGCTGAAGACTGATGAAGGTGTTGAGGAAACAATTAGAGATAAATATCAGGTAGTAAGACCAGATGAGAAGATGGTTACTATTGTAGATGAAGAAAAAAATGAAGCACCAGCTGTCGAAGTGGAAAGTAAGCATGGTTTTTTTGAGTGGTTAAAGGATATGTTTAATAAATAAAAAAGCGGTCGTAGTTTAGTGGTAGAACTGGTGCTTCCCAAGCATCGGGTGCGGGTTCGATTCCCGCCGACCGCACATACAAAAATATCTTATATAAGATATTTTTGTATGTGCGGGAGAGCAAGAGAACTGCTTCTCTTGCGTGCGGAAATCGAAAGACTTTTCTGTAATTTGTTTACAAATTCAGAAAAGTACCTGGCTATGTAATAGCCGATAAGCGTACTCGCGGTCCCGACCACACATTGACTTAAATCTAGTTTTATTGACTTGTAAATATTTCATGTCAAGATGTTGCTTATTTTTTTAATATGATATACTAAAAATAGTTTTGAATTATTAATTAATTAAAAAATATTTATGAGTAAAGTAACAGTTTATAGCACACCTACATGTCATTTTTGTCATATGGCAAAAGATTTTTTTAAAGAGAAAAATGTAGAGTTTGTTGATTATAATGTTTCAACTGATCTAGAAAAAAGAAAAGAAATGATGGATAAAAGTGGTCAGATGGGAGTACCAGTTATAGTTATAGATGATAAGATAATTGTTGGTTTTAATAAACCTCAAATTGTTGAAAAGCTAGGTATTAAAGAGTAGTTTTTTGTAAGATAATAGGTTATTATAAAAGCACCTTCATTGGTGCTTTTATTTTGCCCTCGTAGTTCAATGGATAGAACAGTCCCGTCCTAAGGGATAGATGTCAGTTCGATTCTGGCCGGGGGCACACACTCAAAAATATCTTTTTAAAGATATTTTTGAGTGTGTGCCCCGAACAAGCAAACTTCTTTGCTTGTGTGCCAGAATCGAAGACCTTGAGCTTGGATTTTAAAATTATTATTTTAAAATACGCGAAAGGTGTACTGAACCTGTAAGGTTCGATAAGCGTAACCGTGGTCGGCCGGGGGCACCAATTATATACTCGCGGTCTGGCCGGGGGCACCTTTTATTTTTCATTTAAATATGATAAAGTATACCCAATGGATGAAGATATAAAAAAGCTTTTAAGTGATGATTTGGCTGTAAATAAGGCTAATAATGAGATGCTTAAGAAGCTTGTTCTTTACCAGAAATGGAATCAGATTTATAAAATTGTTTATTGGTCTATTATAATTCTTTCAGTCTTAGGTGCATTTTATTTTGTTCAACCTTATTTAGGAAGTATATTTGGTATATACAATGGAGGAGTAGGTGCGACAGATATAAATAAAATTAGTAATGTAAATAAAAGCTTAGGAGAGAAGAGTCAAATACAGAAATTAATAGATGCATATCAAGGAAATTAAATGTCTGCCTAGATAGCTCAGTTGGTAGAGCGCTCCCCTGAAGAGGGATAGGTCCCCAGTTCAAATCTGGGTCTAGGCACAAAAAATAAAAAACCCGCAATTGCGGGTTTTTTATTTATTTTTTATATTGATTTAACTTTCAATTTTGTCTCTCTATTTTTATCTATCTTTGGAAGTTTTATTATTAGAAGACCGTGTTTTTCTATAGCTTCAGCTTCTTCTAAGTTCACTTCTTCAGGTAATGATATTGATCTTGAGAATGTTCCCCAGTAAAGTTCTTGAACAAAATAATTTTCTTTATCTATTGACTGATTCTCTTCTCTTTTTCCTTTTATTGAAATGGAATCTCTTGTTATGTTTATTGATAGGTTGTCTGGGTGTACACCTGCTATCATCGTCTGAACAATAATCTCATTTTCTGTTTGGTACACATCTAGACTTAATTCTGCTTCTTGTTCTTCTTCCCATTTAGACTCAGATTCTCCATCTGATAATCCTTCTATATCTCTACCTTGTAAATTTAACTTATTTACTGTATTGACAGCTATGTCTGTAGCTTCCTCCTCGTCTTCTAATCTAATACTTCCTGTAAGGCGCTCTAAAAACGATCTCTTTTTAATCATATATAATTTATGAGACAGGTTCTACTTGTCCCATACGTTTTAATTTCTCAAATATAAGTATATTAATAATCGCGACGACCCAAAGGAATCCAAACACAGAAAGAAAATTTTCACCGCTTCCTTTCATTATAAAAAAATTAAAGACACTATGCAAGACAATTGCAAAAGAAATTCCAATTATAAGATAGAATGTTCTGTTTTGTCTCAAATAAAAAGATAGACCAAGGGCACTACCGATCATCGAACTCGCTATAGCATGCAGTAGGGTAGAGCCAAGGAAACGAAGATTTCCAGTAAGCATACCAACTATTGTATTGTTTGCACTCATAGGCTTTATAAGATAGAGTACATTTTCAAAAGCAGCGAATCCTAATGCTGTCGCTATAAAATACATAGGGTAGTCTATAGGTTTTCTTATTATATTATTACCGAAAATAATGAATGAAACCCCTATCATTTTTAATACTTCTTCGATTCCTGCCCATACTATTATTTGAGTTGTATTGCCACTTATGAATCCCATCGTGAACTTTTCTAGCCACATCGCTATTAGTACTATTATTCCTCCTAATATGAAAGATATCACTATTAGACCTATCGGTTCTGGTTCATCTCTATCTTCTTCGTACATCCAAAACCATAACCACAAGATAGCAGGTAATGCTCCTCCTAATAATGCATAAATGATTGTTTTTGGATTATTGACTAGTTGATTCATTATATATATTTTTGTTTATGCTGGCCATTTTTCTACTATTAATAATTTCTTATTTTCTATAGGAATTATACCCCAAATCTCTTCAGTTACGAAAGGCATAAATGGGTGAAGGATTTTGAGTATTTTAGTTAAAGTATCAAGTAAGAATTGAGCTCTTGAATTTTTGTCAGCATCAGTTCCATTTAGGAATATTTCTTTACTTTCTTCTATAATAACATCTGCAAAGCGAGACCATGTGTATTGATATATTTTTTCACCAACTAGATAGAATTTATATTCTTCCATTTCTTTTGTTATGTCTTTGATTAATTCATCTCTTTCTTTTATTAATATATCTTCTCTTTCAGTATAAGAAGGGAAATTCTCTTCGTATTTAAAGTTTTCGGTGCTACTTAATACAAAGCGAGTTATATTCCAAAGTTTATTGGCGTAGTTTTTGTAAGCTCTTATTTTATCTTCCGACATTTTACTGTCATTACCTGGTCCTGTTCCTATGATAAGTGACATACGTACTGAGTCTGTTCCATACTTTGAAGTTAGTTCTAGGGGGTCAAGAGAGTTACCAAGTGACTTACTCATTTTTCGCCCCTGTGGGTCTCTGACAAGTCCATGAAGATAAACATTTTTGAATGGTACAACTCCTAGTATATAAGTACTCATGAGTATCATTCTGGCAACCCAGAAGAATATGATATCGTAAGCTGTCTCAAGCATATTTGTAGGATGGTATGTTTGAAAGTCTGCTGCATTCAAGTCTGGCCAGCCTAGAGTAGAGAAAGTCCAAAGACCTGAAGAGAACCAAGTATCTAGAGTATCTTCGTCTTGAGACCATCCTGCTTCTGTCGGTGCTTCAAGTCCACAAAATATTTCTTCTCCTTTATACCAAACAGGGATTCGATGCCCGTACCATATTTGTCTAGAAATACACCAGTCACGAAGATTTAAAATCCAATTGTAATATACCTTCTCGAATCGGTCGGGAATTATATTTATATTTTTGCTTTGTACTGCTTCTAGCATTAATTCTTTAAGACTTTTATTTCCTCTCTCTGAAATGGGTTTATTTACATTTATAAACCATTGAAGTTTAGGAAGAGGCTCTATTATTCCACCAGTACGCTCAGCAGTAGAGATATTCTGGGTAACTTCTTCTTCTTTTTCTAATAAACCTTCACTGCTTAACCATTCTACTATTGCAAGCCTTGCGTCTGTTGTTTTCTTGCCTAGAATTCTTTCATCTCCGACTGTCATTTTTGCAAATTCATTTATAACCTGCTTTGTAGGAAGGTTGTGTCTCATGGCAATTTCTGCATCTATCTGACTATGTGCAGGAGTAACTCCTAAGGCTCCAGTCCCGAATTCTTTTTCGACAGCTTCGTCAGCAATTATTTTAATCTCTAATTTTACTCCACAGAAATTTTCTATTATATATGTTTTCCCGACATAATCTTTATATCTTTCATCTGTAGGGTTTACGGCTACTGCGACGTCTCCGACTTTAGTTTCTGGTCTAGTCGTCGAAATAGATATAGGGAAGTCAGAGCTATATTTAAAAGTATAGAATTTAGCTTTTCTTTCTTCGTAAACTATTTCATCGTCTGATATAACTGTTTGTCCCTTTGGATCCCAGTTTACTATGCGATGACCTCTATATATAATCCCATCATCATACATTTTCTTGAATGCAGTTCTTACAGCAAAATTTCTTTTTGCATCTAGAGTATAAGCTTCTCTGGACCAATCCAAAGATGCACCCATCTTTTTAGATTGACTTACGATAGTGTCATGACTTTCTTGGGCGAACTTTTCAACTCTCTTAAGAAATTCTTCTCTTCCTAAATCTGTTTTTCTTTTACCTTCTTCTTTTTCTAGTATTTTTTCAACTTTAGATTGAGTTGCTATTGCTGCATGATCTGTACCTGGGAGCCAAAGAGTTCTTTTTCCTTGCATACGAGCAAAACGAATCATAATATCTTCTATTGTTAGAGTCGCCGCATGGCCTAAGTGTAGAGTCCCTGTGACATTTGGAGGGGGAAGAACCATAGAGAAAGTTTCTGCATTTTTATCAGCTATGCCTTTTTCTATACAGACATCAGGATTAAAGAATCCACTTTCTTCCCATAGTTTATAAATGCGATCCTCTGTTTCCTTTGGATCGTATGGTTTCAATAATTTAGGGTCTATATTCGGTTCAATCATGTATAAAATATAGCACTTTTTAAATAATTATTCAAAAATTGGTAAAATAAAAATAGTCTCTGAAAAATGCCTTGGGAGGCTGTCGAGCCGAGCACGAGGAATTTTTCAGCAGAAAAATATCCGTGGATTTTGAAGAGAACTATTTTTATGAAGCCTATTTTATTAGAGCGATAAATTTCCCTGAGCTTTTATGGAATTTATATTTTTTGCAAACTTTTTGTTTTTGGCTTGGAAGTATCCAGCGATGGCTATCATGAGTGCATTGTCGCCAGTGAGAGTTTTGGAAGGGAAGTGAATTTTAACTTTGAGTTTATTTTCTTTTATTTTTTCAGTCATAGTTTTTTGTAAGTATGAATTCGCTGAGACTCCACCTCCGACAATTAAGGTTTGTATTTTGTATTCTTTTATAGCTTTGATAGTTTTATGAACTAGAGTTTCTACAACTGCATCTTCGAATTCTCTAGCAATTTTTTGTTTGATATTTATATCTTCTAAAACATTTGAATTTTGAATTTTTAAGTCACGTATCAAGTAAAGTACTGCTGTCTTTAATCCAGAGAATGAAAAATCATAATCCTTAGAATGAATCATAGGACGGGGGAGAGTGATATCAAGAATCTCACTCGATATATTATTTCCGTCAGCACGCAATAAAACCTTGCTAGATTTTTTGCTAGTGCTCGGCTCGACAGCCTGTGCAATGCTTCCTGGAACAATATATTCTCGCTCTATTTTTGCTAGCCTTGATATTTCTGGTCCGCCAGGGTAAGGAAGACCCATCATGCGAGCCACTTTGTCGAAAGCCTCGCCTGCAGCATCGTCACGAGTTTGTCCTATATTTTTATATTTCATCCAATCTTTGACTAAGACTAGCTCAGTATGTCCACCTGAGACGAGGAGTGAAAGCATCGGGAACATTTTATCTTCTATCTCAATTGTGAAGTTTTTTGTTTTCTTTGGAAATATAGAAAAGACATGACCTTCCATATGATTTACGGGAACTATAGGTATATCCCAATAAATACTTAGTGCTTTTGCAAAGCTGATACCTACCCAAAGTGCTGGCTCAAGTCCTGGTCCAGTCGTTACGGCTATAGCATCTATGTTTGGCTTTTTAATAAAAGGCATTATACTCATCCATCTGTCTTGTATTTCATTTTCTCTGTCTAGTAATTTATTTATTTTATTTTCTAGCTTTGCGTCTGACTGAGCAGTTTTATTTACTTTATACATCTTTGCTTCCTTGAATGTTTTTTCTAGGACTCCTATTATATTTTTTCCATGTTCTCTTTTAGCCATCATTGGGAAAACTCCTCCATATTGTATATGAAGAGCTATCTGAGAAGAGACTTCATTACCTAGAATTTTGAATTTTATTTTTTTGCCTTCGTTTTTAACCTCGATTATTGAGATAGCTGTCTCATCACAAGAGGTTTCAATTGCTAAAATTTTCATATTTGCACTATAACATAAGGGTTTTTATTTGACTACCATTTATGTTAGAATGAATTTATGAACAAAAAGCATATTATAACTATTGCAGGTTCGCTTGGAAGTGGTAAATCTTCCACCGCTAAAAGAGTCGCAGAAATACTATGTTACACTCACTATTCTACAGGAGACTTTATGCGTTCTATTGCAGATAAAAGAGGCGTCTCTCTTGGAGAATTAAATGTCATAGGAGAGATAGATACTTCTATAGATAAAGAACTTGATGATATAAATATAGAAATAGGTAATATGGAAAATGTCGTTCTTGATTCTCGCTTAGGTTTTCATTTTATACCAAATGCTTTTAAAGTTTTTCTTGAACTTGATCCTGAAACTGCCTCAGAAAGAATTTTAAAAGATAAAGAAAATAATCCAAATCGAAGTAAGGAAGCCTCTGGTTCTTTTGATACAAAAGAAAGTATTTTAGAGAAGACTGCTAATCGTCTGTCGAGTGAGCGAAAACGCTATAGGGATTTATATGGTATAGAAGACCATACTTCACCGGATAACTTCGATATAGTTATAAGCACAAAAGAAATACTACTTGAAGAAGTTTCTAAAAAGGTCGTCCTAGAATACAATAATTGGCTTAATAAATAAAATAATATGAAAATATTAAACGACATACTCAATGATATAGTGATCCTAGAAACTCATGGCAATATCGATGCTGGAGTTTCTTCTGTTTCGTTAAATTCTAAAATGATAGAGCCACATTCATTATTTGTAGCTCTTTCTGGTAATGTAGTAGACGGTCATATTTTTATAGATGAAGTAATCGAAAAAGGGGCTACGACGATAGTATACGAGCATGAACCTAAAGAATTTAAACATGGCATTAATTATATAAAAGTTGCAGATTCTCATAGTGCTATCGGTATTATCGCAAGTAATTTCTATGACAATCCTTCTCATAAGATGAAGTTAGTCGGCGTGACTGGTACAAGTGGTAAGACGACTACTGCGACTCTACTTCATCAATTATTTAGAGATTTAGGTCATAAAGTAGGAATGATAGGAACTGTTGTAAATAAAGTAAACGACAAGTCTTATGAAGCTCACCGTACTACCCCAGATGCTGTAACCTTGAATGAACTTTTAGCAGAGATGGTAGATGATGGATGTGAATATTGTTTTATGGAAGTTTCTTCTCATTCCGTCTCAGAGAAAAGAATTGCAGGTCTTCATTTTGTGGGAGGAATATTTACCAATCTAACACTAGATCATTTAGATTACCATAAGACAATGGATGACTATTGTGATGCCAAGAAAGGCTTTTTTGATATTATACCTGCAGCAGGTTTCGCTATTTCAAATATAGACGATGAGAGGGGTCAGTATATGCTCTCTACTACCAAGGCGCATACTTATACTTTTAGTTTGAAGAAAGATGCTGATTTCAATGAACGATTTGAGTCAAAGTTGATAGGAGAATTCAATGCTTATAATTTACTTGGTATCTATGCAGCAGCAGTTTTACTTGGAGAAGATAAAGGAAAAATTAAAGAAGCATTTAAAAATCTAGAAGCAGTACCTGGCAGGTTCCAGTATTATAAATCTGAAAATGGAGTTACTGGTATCGTTGACTATGCTCACAAGCCAGATGCACTTTTGAATGTTTTAAAAACAGCAAATGAAATGAAGGGTAGTGGCAGAGTGATAGCAGTAGTCGGTTGTGGTGGTGATAGAGATAGAAGTAAGAGACCTATAATGGCCAAAATTGGTTATGATATGAGTGATATTCTTATACTTACATCGGACAATCCTCGCACAGAAAAACCTGAAGACATAATAGAAGAAATGATGAAAGGAATAGAAGGGCTACCAAATGAAAAGGTTTACATTCTTCTTGATCGCCGTGAAGCTATATCACAAGCGTGCCTGGAAGCATTACCAGGAGATATCATTCTGATCGCAGGTAAGGGTCATGAGACTTACCAGGAAGTAAATGGTGTTCAAACTCACTTTGATGATTTAGAAGAATTGCAAAAATATTTGAAGTAGAATAATTTACTTTGTAATAAAATAAAATGACAAATTATAAAAAATTTTTTAAAGATAAGAAGATTACTATAATGGGGTTAGGCCTTTTGGGAAGAGGAATCGGCTACACTAAATTCTTTGCAGAATGTGGTGCAGATTTGATAGTGACTGACTTAAAGACAGAAGAGCAACTCGCAACATCGGTAAAAGTTCTGGAAAAATTTTCTAATATCAAATTTGTTTTAGGCGAGCATAGACTGGAAGATTTTAAGGGTAGAGATATGGTTATGAAGGCTGCAGGTGTGCCACTCGATTCTATTTATATAGAAGAGGCAAGAAAGAATAATATTCCTATTGAGATGGATGTCTCACTTTTTGCCAAGTGTGCTCCTGAGGTTATGATAATAGGGGTGACAGGTACAAGAGGTAAGTCTATGACCACAACGCTAATATACGAGATATTGAAAGCCAATGATAAATTTCTTAAGAAGAATGTTTATGTCGGAGGTAATCTTCGCGGAGTAGCAACATTGCCTTTACTTAAAAAAGTCAAAGCAGGAGACATTTTAGTCTGTGAGCTAGATTCTTGGCAGTTGCAAGGGTTCGGTGAAGCAAGTATTTCTCCTCATATATCAGTATTTACAACATTTATGCCTGATCATATGAATTACTATAAAGATAGTATGGAAAGATATTTTGAAGATAAGGCTAATATTTTTAAATATCAAAACAAGGAGGATATTCTAGTCGTTCGTCCGGGAATGAAGAACTTTATAAATAAAAAAGATTTGAAAAGTAAGTTATTGGTAGTTAACCCGAAGATTGTTTCTGATTGGAAGTTTAGTACTCCAGGTAGTCACCAGAGAGAGAATCTAGCTTGTGCTGTAAAAGTTGCTGAAGTTCTAGGTATTCCAGAAACAAAAATAAAGAAAGCTGTATCTTCTTTTAAAGATCTAGAAGGTCGTCTTCAGCTTTTGAGAGTCTATAAAGGTATCAAAATTTATAATGACAATAACGCTACTACTCCAGAAGCTACTATATCTGGCATAGAAGCCTTGAAAGGTACCAAAAAGAATATTATTTTAATATGTGGAGGTGCAGACAAAAAACTTTCTTTAGATGATTTTGTCAAAGTTGTAAACAAGAATTGTAAGGCCATTGTGATGATACCTGGTACTGGAACTACAAATCTAATTACAAATTACAAATTACAAATGAATAATGAAGTTGGTAAGGATTTAAATGATATTATAAAGACTGCACTGAGTCTAGCTTCACGCGGAGATACAGTACTTTTTTCTCCAGCTTTTGCATCATTTGGAATGTTTAATAATGAATACGAAAGAAATGATTTATTCATGAAGATAATTAAAAGATTGAAATAATATATGAATAAAAAACAAATTATTTTTATAGGAGGTGGTAATTCATTTGAGAAAAAAGGAGATTTTTATGAGTATCTTAGGTCCTATCAGATAGATTTGAATAGTAAAGATGAAAAATGGAATGATTTATTGGCAAAAGAATTAGGAGATGGATATGAATTAATTAAGCCAGTGATGCCATCAAAAGACGAAGCTGATTATAATGCTTGGAAAATATGGTTCGAAAAGCATTTTAGTTTTATTTATGATGAGAATCCTATTCTAATAGGGTATTCTCTTGGAGGGACTTTTCTTTTAAAATATTTATCTGAAAATAAATTTATTAAAAATATTTCACAGCTTCATCTTATCGGACCTTTTGTTGAAAACGACGAATCTCTTTCAAAGTTAATGAGTTTTGAATTTGATATTAGTAAGATTAATACTATTTCTAATTTGTGTGATGAAATGCATCTCTGGTATTCAGAGGATGATTATATTGTCCCATACAGAAATTCAGAACTTGTGAAGAGAAATTTACCAGAGATTGAGTCTCATGTTTTTAATAATAGAGGCCATTTCTTCCAGTCATCATTTCCTGAATTGTTAGAAGTTATAAATAACGCAAAGTAATATGGAAAAGTTTTCATTTAAAAATAAAAAAGATTTAGAAATAGTGGGAGAATTACATATTCCTAAATATCCAATCGGACTTGTTTATATTGAACATGGATCTGGTGGGCACAAAGGTCAAGTGTCTATAGTTGCTACTGTTGATACTTTTTACAAGAATAATTATATAGTTATTAATTTTGATGCTACAAATTCTATCGGAGAAAGTGGGGGTAAGTATGAAGATGCAACAATGCAACTTCATTATGAAGATTTAGTCGATGTTATTGAATGGTCAAAAAGCCAATCCTGGTATCAGGAACCGTTTACGTTATCTGGATCAAGCTTAGGTGGATACTCTGTAATAAGATATGCAGAAGAATATCCTGATTTGGTTAGAGCCGTAGTTGCTAAAGCCCCTGTAGTGTCTGGAAAATTGTTTATTGAAACTTATGAAAAGTTTAATCCAGAAATTTTAAAAAATTGGAAAGAAACAGGTTGGTTAGAAAGAGAAAGTGTGTCTAAACCTGGTTTAGTAAAAAGATTACCATGGTCATATATGGAAGAACAGTTAAGTCATGACCTCATACCAGGTGTTTCAAAATTAATTATGCCAGTACTTATAGTTGTTGGTGAAAATGATATAACTTGCCCATTGAATGTCCAAAAAATATTTTTTAATTTATTACCTAAAAATAAAGATAATGAATTAATGATTATAAAAGGAGCACCACATACTTTCAAAGACGAGAATCATATTATTGAATTTAAAAATATATTAGATAAATGGTTAAAGAAATTAAAATAAATTTATGAAAAAATTAGAAATAGGAGCAATATATAAGCATTATAAGGGGACTAAGGTAAAAGTTCTAGGTGAAGCTATACATAGTGAGACAATTGAGCCTATGGTTATTTATATGCATTTAGAGGATAGTGCAACTTGGGTCCGTCCAAAGAAAATGTTTCTAGAAAATATCCTTATAAAAGGTAAGAAGGTTGAAAGATTTCAGAAAATTAAACAAGGTATTTTAATAAAGCCTAAGAAATAAACATATGGATATAGATTTATCAAAAATAAAAAATGTTCACTTTATAGGTATTGGGGGTATAGGGGTTTCAGCTGTGGCTCGGATGATGGTTTTTGCCGATGCAAATGTGACCGGCCAAGATATGCAAGAGGGTGAAATAGTCAATGAACTCAAGAAACTTGGGGTTTCTATAACGATAGGGCAGTCTTTTGAGAATATTCCAGATGATACAGAATTAGTTGTTTATACTGTTGCTATCGAGACTTATGATAAAGAACTTTTTGATAAACTAAAGAATGAAAAAAGATTTGCAATCCGTTCTTATCCAGAGATGTTAGGCATAATAAGTAGTGACAAGTATACGATTGCTGTATGTGGAACTCACGGTAAGACAACGACGACAGGTATGATAGCGGAGATTTTGAGAGGTGCTGATTATGACCCGACAGTTATAGTTGGTAGCTTACTAAAAGATACTGATGGGTCCCGAACAAATTTTATCGGAGGGAAGAGCAATTATTTTGTAGTTGAAGCTTGTGAGTATCGTAGATCTTTTTTAAAGATTAATCCAAATATTTTAGTGATTACAAATATAGATGAGGATCATTTAGATTATTATAGAGATATTGAAGATATAAAAAATGCCTTCCGTGCTATGGCTATGAAAGTTCCAGAGGATGGATTTGTAATTTGTAATCCTTCAGATAAAAATATAGCAGATGTTATTAAAGATATAAAAGCAAAAGTAATTAATTGGCATGAATATTATAATAATGAATTAAAATTAAAAATTCCAGGAATTCACAACAAGAAAGATGCAGCAGCGGCTATATCAGCAGGAGTTTCAGTAGGAATTTCTAAAGAAAAAGTAGAAGCAAATGTTTGTAATTTCCCTGGCACTTGGAGAAGGTTTGAATTTAAAGGACAACTTCCAAATGGTGTTTTAGTCTATGATGATTATGCTCATCATCCTTTGGAGATTACCTCTACTTTGCAAGGTTTTAGAGAATTATATTCTAAGGAAGACGGCTGGAATATTACGGTAGTTTTTCAACCTCATTTATTTTCAAGAACTAAGTTGCTGTTGAATGATTTTGCTCAAAGTTTTAAAGATGCAGATCAGGTTATGCTTTTACCTATATATTATGCTCGAGAGGTGGACGACGGTACTATATCTTCAGAAATTCTAGAATTTGAGATCAATAAATATAGTGATAATGCAGAATCTTTTAAGGATTTCAGTAAATTAGAGAAAAATATACTTATAAGACTTGAGAAAATGGGAGGCAAGGATGTTGTTGTTACTATGGGTGCGGGAGAAGCCTTTAAAATAGGTGATTTTATATTGAAATAAAATATCATAATTATGATATAATATTAGTATATGGAAAAACAAAATAAATTTTTAATATTTTTGAATTCAAGAATTTTTGTAGGCTTAGGTATAATAGCTGCGGCATTTATCGGTGCTTATACTTTTTATCAAATTCGTTCTCTGGATAATACCTTAACAGTGACAGGAAGTACGACAAAGCAAGTCACATCGGACCATGTTAAATGGGTTGGTGCTCTAAATAGAGTAGTAAAGGCAAGTACACTTAAAACTGGTTATTCCGATCTAGCTCGTGATCTTGTTTTTGTAAAAGAATTTTTGAAAGAGAAGAATATTCCGGACAATCAGATCGTCGTTTCTCCTATTTTCATGGATCAGAACTATGATCAGCCTCAAGGTTCAGAGAGAAGCTATACTCTTCGTCAAACAATAGATATAAATTCAAGTGATGTAAATGCAATTGCTGACGTTGCTAAAAATATACAACCTTTAATTGAGAAAGGAGTTATCTTCTCTACTCAGTCTCTAGAGTTTACATATACAAAACTTCCACAAGAGAGAGTTGCTATGCTTGCTGATGCAGTAAAGGATGCCAAGTCTCGTGCAGCTAGTTTAGCTGAGTCGAGCGGAAAGACCGTTGGACAGCTGAAGAATGCTTCTTCTGGTGTCGTGCAGGTTATGTCTGCAAACTCAAACGAAGTTTCAGACTATGGCTCTTATGACACATCAAAAGTAGAGAAAAACATAATGATGACAGTCAAAGCTACATTCACTCTCAAATAAATAAATACGATATGAAAAAATATTTTGTACTTTTTATTTTATTTTACATAGCATTTATTCCATCAGCTGGTGCCACAGTTATAACTACTACTGGTTTTATACCAGGTCAGATTTGGTATAGCAAGGACACTATAGCTGAGGGTGATACAGTAAAAATATATACAGCTATTTGGAATAATAGTACATCTCCTTTGTCTGCAAAGGTTGAATTTTATGATCAAAATGTAATTTTAGGGACAAGAGACGTAGTATTACCTTCACAACAATTGATGGATGCATCTGTGACTTGGAAAGTAACAGCAGGAGATCATTCTATCTCTGCCAAGATTATTTCTCCTAGTGTGACAGTCAGTGGAAAGAAAGAAATAGTTACAGTCAATAATGTTTTGACCTCAGTTGATCGTAAATTCGTACCAGTCGTTTTAAATACGATAGAGGGTCAACCTGCTACTTCTACTGATATTTTAAAAAGTCAGATCGATAAAGCTACTGCATCTATAGATGGTATAATACCTAATTCTATAAGTGAGCCTGTTTCTAAAAATGTTAATTCAATAGACAGTTTTAGAATAGATACACTGGCAAGTATTGCAAATACAAAATCAGAAGCAGAAAAGACAATTACAGAATTAAATAAATCTGATTCAAACAATAAAAGTGCTTCTGCTGGAGGAAAAGTTCTAGCAGTTAAAAATGTTGCAGAAAAAGGTAAAAGTATAGATAGTGCGACAGAAAAACCGATAGCTTATATAAAATTATTTTTATTTTCAGTTTTATCTTTCATTTTTAGTAGTAAGATAGTCTTCTATTTTTTAATTATTTTGATAATGTTCTTTATAATTAGAGGTATATACCGTAAAGTAAAGAATAGATAATAATGTTTGTCAAATTAGGCTCTTATCTAGTATACTAAACGAGTATGAAGAGGGTCATTTTTGATATATTTTTGTTTATATTTGTTTTTGTTTTGCCCTGGTGGATATCACTTTTATGGGCTATTATTGGACTTTTTGTCTTTAAAAATTACTATGAGTTTTTGATTTCAAGTATTATTTTTTATGTCATATCCACAACGAGAGAATATACTTTTTTTAACAGCTCATTATTATTTTATTTTGGTGTAATAATTTTTTACTTAATATCTCAATATATCCGTTGTCATATTATTTTATATAAAAATGAAATTTCATATAAATCATAAATACATAAAAAGAGACATTGCTCCGGATGAGATATTTCTGGATTCAAAGAATTTGCCGTGCTTCAATACACAGCAATTTGAAGGGCGTCTCGAAAAAGCTATACCTAAAAGATCGATTTTCTTTTTAGGTGTATTTTTCTTTGCTTGTACTAGTCTATTTATTTACAAGCTTGGTTACCTTCAAATAGTTAAAGGAGAAGCTTATTTTAAAAAAAGTGAAAACAATACTCTTATGAAGCAGCCTATCTTTGCGGATAGGGGTCTTATTTATGATCGTAATGATGTATTACTTGCTTGGAATAATTGGAATAAAGAAGATTTAAATAAATTTTCATCCCCAACTAGGTCTTATTTTTCTGATCCAGGTTTTAGTTTACTTTTGGGTTATGTTAGTTCTCCAGCTAAAGATTCTCAGGGAAACTATTGGCAGGATACTTTTATAGGTAAGGATGGTATTGAAAAGTCTTATAATAAAAATCTTACAGGTATAAATGGTGTCCGAATAACAGAAACTGATGTTAAGGGTGTTGTTCAGTCTGAAAATGTTGTAACACCTCCTAAGGCAGGTGAAAATATAAAATTATCTATCGATAGTAGAATACAAAAAAAGATGTATGACTCCATAGTTTCTATGGCACAGAATGCTTCGTTTTCAGGTGGTGCAGGAGTTTTGATGGATATTAAAACAGGTGAGATTCTTTCTATGACCAGTTATCCTGAGTATAATTCAAACACAATATCAAAAGGAGAAGATAAGGCTACTATAAATGGGTACTTTACAGACAAAAGAAAAGTTTTCTTGAATCGTCCTGTTTCAGGTCTGTATGCTCCGGGTTCTATCGTTAAGCCTTTTTTGGGATATGGAGCCTTGGCAGAAAATGTGATAACACCTTTTAAACAAATATTAGCAAATGGTTCTATCTCTATACCGAATCCATATTTCCCAGATAAAAAAACAATATTTAAAGATCATGGTTCTTTTGGATATGTAGATATTAAAAAGGCAATCGCAATTTCTTCTGACGTTTATTTTTATGAAGTAGGGGGAGGTTTTGAAAGTCAAAAAGGTTTAGGTATATTAAACATAGATAAATATGCAAAGATGTTCGGTATAGCAGATAAAACAAATATAGATGTAGGTGGAGAAAAAAGTGGTGTTGTTCCAACTCCAGACTGGAAGTCTAAAACCTTTAAGGGTGAAATATGGAGAATAGGAGATACTTATAACACAGCTATAGGACAGTATGGTTTTCATGTTACACCTTTATCGATGGCAAGAGCAGTATCAGGTATTGCATCAATGGGAATTATACCTACTCCTCATCTAAGGTTTAATGATAAAATTATAGAATCTAAAGTAACTACATTTCCAGTAAATAAAGATTTAATGAAAGTTATACAAGACGGTATGCGTATGGCTGTGACAGAGGGGACAGCGACGGCCCTTAATCTACCACTAGTTAAAGTTGCTGCAAAATCAGGTACAGCTCAGATTGGACTCGGAAATACAAATACAAACTCATGGATAGTTGGATTTTTCCCTTATGATAATCCAAGATATTCTTTTGCTATTTTGATGGAAAGGGGGCCAAAGGCGGCATCAGGAAATGCTACGAGAGTTATGAGCGAAGTAGTAGACTACATGAGTGTATATACACCAGAATATTTTAAATAAATTCTTTGACTTATTACCTTAAAATTGCTACAATCTGTCGATTATAGAATCAAAATTGTGAGACATTGATCCTTTGGTTTATTAATAAAAAAGCTTTAAAAATAAGGATAAATTATTAGAAATTAATAAAAAATAGAATTAATAAACTATTTTTCAATACAGATATGGAAGAAAAAAATTATATAACAGAAGAGAAGAAACAAGCTCTAATAGAAGAGCAGAAATTTCTCAAAACTGTCAAAAGAAAGGAAATATTAGAAGCTTTAGAATCTGCAAAAGCTTTGGGTGATTTGTCTGAAAATGCAGAATATCATCAAGCTCGTGAGGATCAAGGTAAGACAGAAGATCGCATAAATCAGATTGAATATATGCTTCAGTCTTCGGTAGTTGTCAAAAAGCATCAAAGTTCAAAAGTTGAAATTGGTACTTGTGTAGTAGTTAAGAAAGATGGAGCTAAAGAAACAACTACATACAGTATCGTAGGAGCAGAAGAAGCAGATATGACTCAAAATAAAATTTCAAATAAGTCACCCCTTGGTGAAGCTCTCTTTGGAAAGAAGAAAGGTGATGTTGTTTCTATAAACACTCCTAAAGGACTAGCCAAATACACTCTAGTTGATATACAATAGAGCTATGGCATCTATAGAAGAATTGCGCACTGCGCGACTATCAAAAATTAATAAATTAAAAGAAGTGGGTATGAATCCATATCCTGCTTTTGTTCCACGTGATTATTCAATAAAAGAAGTAAAAGATTCTTTTGAAAAATTAGTTCAATTATCAGAAGAGAAAAATATTTCTATTGCAGGTAGAGTTATGATTGTTCGAGGGCAAGGCTCGATATTGTTTATTGTATTGCAAGATGGAGAATCTAAGCTTCAAGCGGTGTTAAAAAAGGATGAATTAAAAGAAGAAGTTTTTAACTTATTTGTAGACACTATAGATAATGGTGATTTTATATCTGTGACTGGATCACTTTTTACAACTCAAAGAGGGGAACAAAGTATTTTAATAAAAGATTGGACTATGGCTACAAAGGCACTACTTCCTCTTCCTGATAAATGGCATGGTTTACAAGATGTAGAAGAAACTTATAGAAAAAGATATTTAGATATATTGATGGACAAAGAAGTATATGATAGGTTTGTATTGCGTTCTAAAATAGTTAAATTTATCAGAAATTATTTTGATAATAAAAACTTTTTAGAAATAGAAACTCCAATACTTCAAAATGAAGCTGGAGGTGCTATGGCTAAAACTTTCAACACTCACCACGATGATTATGATATGGATATGGTCCTTCGTATTGCATTGGAATTAGAGCATAAAATGCTTATGGTAGGTGGATATGAGAGAGTATATGAGATAGGTAAGAATTTTAGGAATGAAGGAACTGATCCGACTCATCTACAGGAATTTACTATGCTTGAGTGGTACGCTGCTTATCAAACACTAGAGACAAATATGAAATGGACTGAGGATTTGATTAAGTCCATTGCCACTGATTTATTAAATAAAAATATATTTAAAGTTTACGACAATGAAGGTAACGGTGTAGATGTAGATTTGAGTGTAGATTGGCCTCGGATTAGTTTTGGGGAATTATTACAAAAAGACGCAAATATAAATATTGAAACTATTACTTTAGAAGAAGCAAGAATAGAAGCCTTGAAATGGGGAGTTAAAGAGGATGATGTTAAAAAACTTGGAAGAGGAAATTTACTTGATAAAATATATAAAAAATCTTCCAGAGGAAAGATTATTAATCCTACTTTTGTGACAGATTTTCCTGGTGATTTGAAACCATTGGCGCAACAAAACGAGAATAGTACCGCTAAGGTGTGCCAGCTAATCATAGCAGGGGCTGAGATAACGAATCAATACGCTGAACTTGTAAATCCTATAATACAAAGAGAATTATTAGTATCTCAATCTAAAGCAAAGGAGGGTGGTGATGAAGAAGCTATGGATGTCAGTGAAGGATTTTTGACCGCTATGGAGCATGGAATGCCTCCTATGACAGGCTTTGGTATGGGTATCGATCGTTTGGTTGCTATATTTACAGAACAGAAGAATCTTCGTGATATTGTATTTTTCCCTATAATGAAACCAAAAGAGTAATTACATAATTATAACTGGTATACAAAACCCCGAAGCTTCGCTTCGGGTTTTGTATTTTTAATATTTGGTTTGACTATAAATATATATAATGGTAATTTACTGTTAAATAACGATATTTTAAATGTTTAACTAAAACTATATATGTGATGAAAAAAATCTTATTTTTTCCTTTTATTTTTATGACTTTTGTCGCTGTGGCTCAGAAAGTAAAAAAAATTGAGCTAATCCATGAAGATCAAGCATTTAAGAATGCTAAGATTTTTTATGGGACAAATAATATTAAAATCAATGATTTCCATCTAAATGATGTTTATGTTGGACAGTATTATGTAACGCATGAAAAGGTAAAAGAGGGATTTGCATTGGCAGACAAATTGATTACTACATCCATTAACAAACTGTCTAAGGATAAACCAAATGTGATTTATACTGACCGGGGACAGATTGTAATAAATTGGTATCAAAAGAAATGGAATATCACATTTGATAAATACGATGATCCAAACTCTGTATCAAGTAGTTTTAATGGAGTTAGAATTTTTTCTTTAAAGTTAAATTCATTAATTAAATCTAACAAAAGATGAGAACATATCAGCCGTTGTACCTTAAGGTCGTGTTATCGATTTTGAAAAAGATCGAATTTAAATTAGCTAAAAAAGGGGATTACTATTTTATTGATTCAATTCCTTTCGATGAGATTGTTGAAGAAGATGAAGTGTGTAATTCTTTGATGTTGGAAAGTTTTGATGCATTTTTTGAAATCGATAATTTATTTTTGATCAATTGTGGCTTTTACATACGAGATCATGATCTTCCAATATTTATTTTTCGTATGGGGTTAGGAAAATGCGATATAATTTTCACTGGGGGATGATTTAATATCTGAAGACCTTCTGAAATTTAAAAATGTTTTACCAGAAGACATAGAGGATGAGTCTTGGATTGATATACTTTCAGTTTTTATCAAAAGCATAAATTATATTATTGATAATAACCTAAGAATTGAGTATACACCAAGAGTAAACTAATTTAAAAAAGGCTTAAGTTTCTTAACTTAAGCCTTTTTTTATATGCCTAAAATTTCATTTAGTTATCCACAGTTTTGAGTGGGAAGGCTTGTTTGTTTTGTGGGATGAAGTGGTGTATAATATAACCAAGTGGGATACGGTGGGATAAAATATATTTATCAATTATAACCTTATTTCATAATATTATTATGTTGATTGGAGAATACACACATACATTAGATGATAAGAATCGAATGTCATTACCTGTTAAATTCCGAAAGGAGATGGGGAAGAGTGTTGTTGTTGCTCCTGGACTAGATAATTGTCTTTCAATTTTCACAACAAAAGAGTGGCAAAAAGTTTCAGAAAAGTTATCAGATTCTTCAATGCTAGCAAGTGATAATAGAAGTTTTTCGAGATTTATGTTTGGTCAGGCTGTGGTTGCCGATGTGGATGCAAACGGCCGAATACTGATCCCGGAAAATTTAAAAATAAGATCCAATCTTTCTACAAAAGTAGTTGTTATTGGAGTTCAAAATCGCGCAGAAATCTGGAATGAAAAAGCCTGGAATGATTACAAGAAGTTGGTTGAAACACAGGCTGACGCCCTTGCTGATAAATTAGGGCAGATAGGAGTTCTTTAATATGAAACATATACCTGTATTAAAAGCTGAATCTATAGATGGTCTTTCTATTAAAAAAGGAGACATCATAATAGATGGCACGCTAGGTGGTGGAGGACATACTTTTGAGATGATAAAGCGTTACGGTTCTAGTATAAAGATTATTGGTTTGGACCTTGATTTTGATGCTAAGGAACGGGCAGAGAAGCTAATCGGCAAGACCCCTTCTGACTTTATTTTTATCAATTCTGGTTTTCAGGATATTGATAAGGTTTTAAAGGGTTTAGGAATAGACCAAGTAGATGGAATTTTGCTTGATTTAGGGATAAGTTCATTTCAGCTTGAAGTTGCTGGCAGAGGATTCTCTTTCTTGAAAGATGAACCACTACTAATGACTATGAAGAAAGAACCTACAGATGAAGACCTAACAGCAAAAGAAATAGTTAATACATGGGAAGAAGAAAGTATTGCTGATATTATTTATGGTTTTGGAGAAGAGAAATATTCAAGAAAGATTGCAAAGAAAATAGTAGAAAGCCGAAAAGAAAAAGATATAGAAACAACATTTGATTTAGTAAAGATTATCGATCAAGCAGTTGGAAAGAATTATAAAGGCATGAGGATACATCCTTCAACTAGAACTTTCCAAGCTTTGAGAATTGCTACCAATAGTGAACTATCAAATTTAGAGCAGGTAATAGAAAAAGGTTTTAATTGTTTAAAAATAGGAGGTCATATGTCAGTTATCACTTTCCACAGTTTAGAGGACAGAATAGTCAAAAGAGCATTTGTAAGCTTAAAACAAGAAGGAAAAGCTCTGATGGTAAATAAGAAACCGATAATACCAACCGACGATGAGCTCATGAATAATCCTCGCTCTCGTAGTGCAAAGTTAAGGTTATTAGAAAAAATTTAATTATTAATAATAAGAATCAAATATATGAGCAAAACAAAAGCAATAACAAAAGATATAGTAGACAATACTAATACACAAAGAATTATATTTAAAATCCTTGTTGGTTCTTTGTTATTACTTTCTGCTGCTTATATTTATATTATTGGATCTATCACTTTCAATGTAGTTGCTCGTAAGTCTCTAGAAAATACAGCTAAAGGATTAGGTAATAATATAAGTCAATTAGAATTAACCTATTTAAATAATTTAAATGATGTAAATAAAGCCAAGGCTACATCTTTAGGATTTGTAGAAACAAAGTCAAATATTTTCGCTTCTCGTAATATTACTCATGTTGCTATTCGCTAATGAACCTAACATCGTTTCAATCTAGAATAAGGATAGTTTCCGTGCTAATTTTTGCATTTGCTATAATTTTAATTTCTAAATTATTTTTTCTCCAAATACTTCATAAAAATTTATATACAGGAAAGGCTGATAGACAATACGCTACTCCAGCAAGTAATATCTTTGAACGGGGTTCTATATTCTTTACTAAAAAGGATAGTACACTTGTAGCAGCAGGTACTGTCTCTTCTGGATTTAAAGTTGCAATAAAAGCAAAAGATATAAAAGATGTAGATAGTACTTATGCAGCATTAAAACCTTATATAGAAATGGATTATGATACTTTTGTGTCTAAAGCAAATAAGAAAAATGATCCATATGAAGAGATAGCAACTCATCTCACGAAAGAACAAATCACAGAGATAGATAATTTAAAACTTCCTGGAGTTTCTATTTTTAAAGACAATTGGAGATTTTATCCAGGGGGAAGTTTGGCTTCACATACTCTTGGTTTTCTTGCTTACAAAGGAGATGATAGAGTAGGACAATATGGCCTAGAACGTTACTACAATGATGTATTATCTAAACCAAAAGATGAAGCTTATGTTAACTTTTTTGCAGAAGTATTTTCAGGAATAAAAGATTCTGTAACAAATAGTCAAAAACAGGGTGATATAGTAACAACTATTGAACCGTCTGTGGAGTCTACATTAGAGACAGAACTAAGGTCTGCCTTTGAAAAGTGGGGAGCGGATGAAGCAGGAGGAATAATAATGAACCCTCAGACAGGAGAGATATATGCTATTACGGGATCTCCAAATTTTGATTTAAATAAGTTTGGAGAGGTACATGATTCGAGTGTGTACAGAAATATAATGGTAGAAGATGTTTTAGAATTTGGTTCTGTTATCAAGCCTTTGGTTATGTCTGCAGCAATAGATGCTGGGGCAGTAACACCAGAAACTACATATTTAGATAAAGGAATGGTTACTGTTAATAAAAAAAATATATTTAATTTTGATAAAAAAGGACGAGGAGTTGTAAATATGCAGACAGTTCTAGATCAGTCGTTAAATACCGGAATGGTTTTTGCAGAGAGTAAATTGGGTAATGATAAATTCCGTACTTATATGAAGTCATATGGTATTGGACAGAAAACAGGTATAGATCTTCCAAATGAGACTTCTGGTCTTATTAAAAATCTAGAAAGTCCTCGTGATATTGAATACGCAAATGCTTCTTTTGGACAGGGAATAGCTCTGACTCCTGTAGAAGCGGTACGATCCTTCTCTGTGATAGCAAATGGAGGAAATATGATAACACCCCATCTTGTAAAGCAAATAAGGTATGATGATGGGAGTTCTAGTCTCAAAGACTATCCAGTAGTAAGTTCTGGTATAATAAAGAAAGAGACCTCCGTTACAATCAGTAGAATGCTCACGCATGTATTTGAGGCTTATGACGCAGGAACTTTAAAATTTGATCATTATAGTGTAGCGGCAAAGACTGGAACAGCTCAGGTTGCTATGGAAAATGGAAAAGGTTATTATGCAGATCGACATACACACTCATTTTTCGGATATTTTCCAGCGTATGATCCTCAGTTTATCGTGTTTATGTTCCTAAAAAATCCTAAAAATGTTAACTATGCTTCACAGACACTTATTCCACCATTCGTAAATATAACAAAATTTTTATTAAATTATTATAATGTTCCTCCAGATAGATAAAAAATATGAAAGATATATTCAAAAAAATAATAGTAACGATAGTCACATGGCAAGCAAGACTCGTCATTAAAAAATACAAACCCAAGATTATAGCCATTACTGGTTCTGTGGGTAAAACTTCTACTAAGGATGCTATATTTACGATTCTCTCTAAATTTAAAAAAGTTAGAAAAAGTGAGAAGAGTTTCAATAGTGAGATAGGTCTACCTTTAACTATATTAGGATGTCCAAATGGATGGAGTAATCCCATCACCTGGCTTGAAAATATCATAAAAGGATTTGGTTTGATTTTATTTAAAAATTCTTATCCTGAATATTTAGTGCTTGAAGTTGGAGTAGGTAAGCCTGGTGATATTAAAAATAATGTAGCACCTTGGCTTTCTCCTGATATTGTAGTTATAACTCGTTTTCCTGATAAACCAGTACATGTTGAATTCTTTGGTAGTGTTGAAAGTATTATAGAGGAGAAAAGTGCATTAGCTTATGCATTGAAACCAGATGGAGTTTTGATATTAAATCATGATGATGATAAAGTCTATGCTGTTCACAATAAGGCAAACCGTCGAACAGTTTCTTATGGTATGAATAATAATGCTACTTATAGAGCAACTTACCCAGTTTATATAAATACAGATGTAAACGGTGTAGAGACAACTAGAGGTATCAGTTTTAAGTTAGAGCATGATGGACATACATTTCCGGTTATTTTGCCAAATATTGTAGGGATGCATTATGTCGGTTCAGCGTTAGCAGCACTTGCTTGTGCTTTAGAAGTGGGCTGTGATCTTTTGATGTCTTTGAATTATATAAGTGAATATAACACACCACCAGGAAGACTTTCAGTACTAAACGGAATCAATGGGTCAAATATAATTGATGATACTTATAACTCTTCTCCTGTTGCTGCAGCTGCAGCTATTGAAGTCTTAAAAGAGATGAAAGGAAAGAGGAAGATTGCGGTTCTAGGTGACATGCTTGAATTAGGTAAATATACAGAGGAAGAACATCACAACTTGGGGAAAGAAGTTTCCAAAATTGCAAATATTTTAGTTGTAGTAGGCTTGAGATCTAAATTTATAGCTGAAGGTGCTTTAGAGGATGGATTTAAACAGAAAAATCTTTATATTTTTGACTCTTCAGAAACGGCAGCAAAATTTTTAGAAGGTATAATAGAGAAGGGGGATCTGATATTAGTGAAGGGATCACAGGGTGTTCGCTTAGAGAAAGTAGTGGCTAGTATCATGGAAGATAAAGACAATAGATATAAGCTTCTTTGTAGACAGGAAAAAGAGTGGCAGAGCAGATAAAATTACGTATTTGACTTTGATTCCTAAAAATGTAAATATATAAATATGTTAGATATTAACAAAAATCAAAATTTAAATAAAAGCTTCTGGGGAAGTTTCTATTTCTATACTTTCAATTTGAAGGTTGATTTTTGTTAATAAAACTACTCCCATTAATTTATTACTAAAAACCAGCTTTCAAAAAAAGCTGGTTTTTAGTTCTTTGTGCTAAAAGTTCTTTCAAAAATAAAATAAAAATAAATTTAAATCTATTAATTATGAAAACTACGAAAAGAATTAATGGTTACCTTTATAGTGTAGATTCAGACGTTAAGTCAGAATCAGAGATTGTGGATCAAGAAGAGTTAACTGCTGAAGAACTCTTAGTTTCAGAAGGTCTTTCTTCTGAAGAGATAAGAAGGAAAATTATAGAAGCAGAATAATCTTCTTTAAAATGCCTAATAGGCGCAAACAAAAAGCCGTACGACTAGTACGGCTTTTTATTATTTTGTATTAAGCTTCCTTTATTTCTAAGAATGCCTCGATGACTACTTGATCTCCTATGAGAACACCTCCAGTCTCAAGTGCTACATTCCAGACTAGTCCGAAGTCGCTACGATTTATCTTTCCAAATAATTCAACTCCTATAACTTTCTCGCTCTCCATGCCTTTAGCTAGGTCACTTAGAGAAGCTTTCAATTCAACTTCTTTAGTTATATCTTTTATCGTTAAATTACCTTTTATACTTAGTTCATTCTTTACTCTTTTAACAGAAGTAGAAACGAAGGACATAGTAGGAAACTTTGCTGAGTCAAAAAAATCAGCACTCATAAGATGTTCATTCCTATCTTTGTTGTTCGTACTGATACTATTTGTATTAGTTGTAAAATTGATAGTCCCTCCGTCTAATGTGTCATCTTTTGCTGATATATTACCTTCAAAATCAGTAAATATACCTCGTATTGTTGATATCATTAAATGTCTAACCTTGAACGCTACTTCTGCATGAGCAGTATCTATTTTCCATGTATTCATGTTTTTTTTATTACAATCAACTTACTGACATTGCATGCTTGTAGTCAATATATTGATTATTTTTAATTATCTTTAATATTCTTAATATACACTAGTTACTTTACAAAGTAAAGTACTTTACATTATACAGCACAAATGATACTATCTGTCTATATGAATAAAACAATACATACAAATTGCCCTATAGCTAAAACAGCCCAGCTACTATCTGACTCTTGGACTATGCTTATTATTCGTGATTTATTGGGCAATAGTATGCGTTTTTGTGAAATAGAGACTTCTCTTGATGGTATTAGTAGCCGCACCTTGGCTTTAAAGTTGAAACGTTTAGAAGAGGAGAAGATAATAAAAAAATCAGAATTATACTATTCACTTACAGCTCAGGGGAAAAAATTAAAAAAAGTTATAGATGCTATGGAATCTTGGGGTAAGACATTATAATTTTAAATATAAAATATATGAATAAATATAAAATGCCAGTTATCTTTGTTGGGCACGGTAGTCCTATGAATGCAATAGAAGATAACGAATTTACAAAGAATTTTAAAAAAGTAGCTAAGGGTATACCAAAGCCGAAGGCTATCATTTGCATATCAGCACATTGGGTTACAGAGGGTACTAAAGTAACAGCTATGGAAAAGCCTAAAACCATTCATGACTTTTATGGATTTCCTGAAGAGTTATATAATATAGAATATCCTGCTGTTGGAAGCTTGAAATTAGCTGAAGAGATAAAGAGCTTGCTTTCAGATACTACAGTTGAGTCAGATTATAGCTGGGGTCTTGATCATGGTACTTGGTCTGTACTTAGACACATGTATCCTGATGCGGATGTACCTGTAGTTCAGATAAGTCTAGATTATAATAAATCATCTAAAGAACATTTTGATTTAGCCAAAAATCTTTCAAAACTTCGTGAAGAAGGAATTTTGATAATAGGGAGTGGGGATATAGTTCACAACTTGAGAGAAATAGACTTTAAAAATATTGAAACTCATGATTATGGATATGATTGGGCAAAAAGGATACAGAAAGATATAAATAAGGATATACTCGAAGACCATTTTGAGAATATATATAATTATGATGATAAGAATAGTGATTATAATCTAGCTATACCTACGCCAGAACATTTTTGGCCGCTTCTGTATGTACTAGGCTTAAAAGAAGAGTCAGATAATATAGAAATATGGAATGATATACTTGTTGGAGGATCTCTAAGTATGACCTCTATAACTGCTTCAAATTCCAAATAATTTTTTGGTATTTTTACGATATATGACCAAATAGATGAATATTGACACTACTATGCAATAGTTGTATATTTCATCTATATTTGTCCTTTATATACTTAAATATTCTTAAAAAAAATTAATTATGAAAAAAATCAATTTAATTTTATTGTTTGTTTTTGGGTTGTTCTTAGTTATTCTTAATGGATGTAAAAAAGATAAGGAAACAAGAGTTTTTGTTGCTTCGGGACATCCAGCCTGGGCACCTATTATGTATCAAGAGGGTAATCAGATTATTGGAGCTGGCCCTGAGATTGCAGATATGATCTTTAAAGAGCTTGATTTAAAAGTTTTATTTCCGTATGAAGGCCTCTGGGATGTTGTTCAAGCAAAAACTAAGAGTGGAGAAATTGACATGATTGTAGCTGCGTATAAGACAGCTGAAAGGGAGACTTATATGGATTATTCTGTGATCTATACAGTTGATCCAGTATCTATCTTTGTTAAAAAAGGAAAAACTTTCCCGTTTGTTAACTGGAATGAACTTTTGAGTAAAAAGGGAGTTGTAACTACTGGTGATAGCTATGGTCAGGCTTTTGATCAATATATCAAAAATAGTCTATCTGTTGCCTCTGTAACTACTCCTGATGAAGCCTTCAATCTTCTCCTTACTGACCAGGCAGATTATTTTGTTTATGCATACTATTCTGGAACTAATTACTTAACAAGTAAGAATTTGAATAGTCAAATAGAAGTTTTATCGAACTACGTTAGTTCTGAAAACTTTTATATGTGTATTTCAAAAAAATCACCACTTTTAGTATATCTTCCAAAAATTAATTCAATTCTTGAAAGATACAAGAATGATGGGACTATCGATCGAGTGATCCAAAAGTATAAATAAATTTAAAGTTTATTTATTAAAAAACGGCAGAAGTTCTGTCGTTTTTTTATTTATATTAATTTTGTTTAACTTAAATATTAATTCTGATACAATGTGTATATGATAAAAGAAGGAACAAAAATAATAGATTTTAGTCTTGTTGATCAAGACAAAGTAGTACACAAATTATCAGATTATTCTACAGGTCGCGTGCTTTTGTATTTTTACCCCAAAGATGATACTCCTGGATGTACAAAAGAAGCATGTATGATAACAGAAGTTTATGATGATTTTATAAAGGCAGGAATCACTGTTCTAGGTGTATCCTCTGATTCACCAGAGAGTCATAAGAAATTTAAAGAAAAATATAATTTACCTTTTACTCTTTTGTCAGATACAGACAAAAAGGTTATTAAGGATTATGGAGCTTCTTCTTTATTATTCACCAAAAGAATTTCATATCTTATAGATAAAGGGGTAATAATCAAAGTTTATCCGAAAGTTGACCCTGCAACTCATGCGATAGAAATATTAAAAGAAATAGGAATATAATACCAAATAAAAACTCCCGAACGGGAATTTTAATTATATTTTATAATCAAGTTCGATAAAATTAGAATTAGATTGTAAGGGGCATAAGGGGATTTTGATGAAAAAAATAATCACTTGACAAAATATTTCTATGTGATATGATATTAACCGAGTAGTCTAGTATGTTTCAAACTTTCATTTTGAAATTAGCCCGAGACAAAAGGCTGGTATTCGTTTCAAAAAACTCATGGCGATGAGAAAAGCAGAGATCGCCATCTCTGAGAGAAACATGAATACAGAACGATAAAATATCTTTTAATAAATTTTGTAATAAAAAAATTCTAATTTAAAGCACCGTCATAATTTTGGCGGTGTATTTATTTTTATTTAAAATATATAAGTATTTTAAAAATTAACTAGACAAAACGAGATATTTGGGGTAATGTGGAGAAAATTCACAATTAAAAATTAACACGATGAAAAAGGTTTATTTTTTTAGTCTATTGATTACTGGAATTCTATACGGGAATGTTGGTAGGGCTCAGTGTATAGAGAAGTTGATTTTATCTACAACATTAGATGAAATTTCTGATGTTATTGATAATAATGTCTCTTGTATAAAAGAGACATTAAATAATCAAAAATATGAAAAGTTTAAATTTAAGATAAATTATTTATATAAAACTTCTTATATTTGGGTTTATCATAAAAATCCGGAGAAAGAAAGATTGTTTAATAAATTTTATCAAACCTATGGATATTTATATCCTAGTCTGTTATCCATTAAACCAACTTCTGGCATCTTTTATGATGCTCTAAATGAAATGATTGCTAGCGACCCTAAGTACTTTTCTCAAATTCAGAAAACAAATATTCCACTCAAATATATACAGTGGATGAGAGTCAAAGGTTTGAAAGAAAAATTTGGTGAAGCAAGCGTCATCCGGTTAATGCAATCTGCTTCTAAAATTATTGATATGTAGTTTAGACAATAAATTTTTTAAAAAGAAAGGAGAATAGGATACTCTGCAGACATAATCTGTGGAGTATTTTTTTAATCTATGACCCTAGGGGGCAAAATTAGAACTAAATTGTAGGGAAGATAAGGAGGATTTGGGATTTTGAGATTAAACAATAATTTTAACTATTGACATGAAATATTAGCAGTTGTATAAATACAATATATATAGCTCTTTGAAAACGAATATTTTTTTCGTCGTCAGACATAAGGTTTTGATACTTTATGCCTGGCGATGATGAACATTTCCAGGTCTGTGCTAATGTTGGCATAGAAATCGACGGTGATCGTCGAAAGGAGACAATATGTTACTTAATTTTTTTGATGGTGATTATGATTTTACGGGTGAAGGTATCTTTTTAATGGCTATTATTATGTTGGTTTTTTTTCTAAATTATTTTTATTTTAAACCCAAAAAAATAATTGAAGAAATCGCTTTGAAAAAAAGTAAAGAAGAATGGAAACTAAAAAATGATGAATTGAACAGAATTAATATTGAAAATGAAAAGAATCAATTTGCACTTTATAAGTTTGGTGTAAAATTGGGTACAAATTTACAAAGTAATAATTATGCTTACGACGAAATTATTCGCATTGTAAATTTAATAGCCATAAATGTATCACAGTTGTGCGTAGAACAAGACAAAATAAATAGAAGTGATTCTAAGATTTGGGAAAAAAAATGCATCGACGAACAATTGAAAGAAATAAAAACTAAATGGGCTGAGATGAGAGAATCTGCTGTTTATATTAAATCTGATTTAATTAATCATTTGCCACATTTCAGTGAATATGAACCATTGAAGAGTTACAATGCAGAGAATAATCTCAGAAAAAAATCTATATAATTTTAAAAATTATATTAACTGAAAGTTAAATTAAAGAGGTCATTTGAATTTTATTCAATGACCTTTTTTATGGCCCAGTGGGTTGGAGTCGGAACCAGATTGTAGGGAATATGATATATTTTTTAAATTAATAGTTATTGACAAAATAATATAAATATGTTATTTTAGAAGGTAATTATGGATCTTTAAATATTCTGTTTTTTAATATTTGGTGGATGATCTCTGTCTCTTGATTGGAGGTTGAGATAATTCACTAAAAATAAAAAAACATGAAAAAAATTTTAGTTGTTGGTGGAACAGGCTTTATTGGTGTAGCTATTACCAATAAATTGAAAGCTAAATATTTTAGTTTTAATGTTATCAGTGTGGGGCATTCAGAACTTGATGTCACAAATTTAGATAGCATATCTAAATTTTATATTAATAATGTTAATAATGAAATATTCGATGGAATTATATATTCTGTTGGTAATTGCCCTCCATATGGATTTATAGAGGAAGTAAAAAATCCATTATTAAATCTTGATCCTAGTAAGTTAAATGATGATTTCGATCTTCATGTAACTGGACTCTTAAGGGTAATTCAAATGATGAAAAATAATCTTAGCTCAAGTGCGAAGATAGTCGTCATTAGTTCCGGTATTACAATGGTTACGGATGAGACTTGCCCTCCAACTCTTTTTGCTGGTCATTATGCTACTGTTAAGTCTGCTCAAGACGAACTTGTAAAATGGCTTAATCGAGATCAATTTTTTCTAAAAAAAGGAATTTCGGTTAAAAGCTTAAAGTTGAGGTCTATAGATACACCATTCCACTGGAAAGAACCAGTTGAACTTAAATCGCCATTTATGATGTCTCTGGATGATGCATCGGAAATGATTCTAAAAGAATTATAAAATTATTAAGGAAGCCAATACAAATTCGTATTGGTTTTTTTATTTGTATGCTGATTTAGAAAAATTGGAACCAGGTACTAGGAATATAAGGGGATTTAAGTTATTTAAATATTATTGACAAAGTAGCGTAAATATGCTATTATTTGAAAGTAAAATTGTTATTCGAAATCATTTTAATTTAATATGTTATGAAAAACCTGTTTCTGTTGTTTGTTTTATCGTTCTCATTTATTAGTAGTATTTATTCTCAAACAGTGACTTTGGTCACTACCACAAACGGTATTGCTCCCATCCCAGCTTTTACTTTGGGTGAGCCGGCAACACTTGTGTTTTTAAACACAAACCTGAGTAAGCATTTTAGCTTTTCTCCGGATATTGCTTTTTCAACAAAAGATGGCAGCTTTTGGTTTTCAGATTTGTGGTTGAGATATCACACAGAACTGGATTCAGCAAATAAGTGGAATATGATTGTGGGAGTGGATTACCCCTCATTCATCGGAGGATCCTCAAAAAATGCTAGTGGAAAAAAGATTTCTACGACTTCTATCTATCCTACTGGCCAATTTTGTTTAGAAAGAAAAATAGGAGTGAATAATTTATTGGTTTTAGACTATTGGTATTTAAAAGCTACTGATATGTCTACCGGTATAAAGGGAAGTTATCTTAGTTTGTCTTTTTACTACAATAAACCTTTAAAAGATTTTTCTTTTGGATTACATCCAAATCTTTTCTATCTGAATTATTCAGACGGCACCAAGGGATTTGTAGGAGCCTTGGATGTAAGGTTTTCTCATAACAAATCCGGATTATTTATTGCTAGTCAGGGGATGTCTCCCTTGGGAGCAGAAAGAGTAAAATCTGGTTGGAACTTGTCTGTGGGAATTACCAGAAAAATGTTTTAACTGTATTAATTAAAATTTTAAAATGAAAGAAAAATAATACTCTGCAGATATAAAATCTGTGGAGTATTTTTTTTGTCTGTGACCCAAGTGGGACAAAATTGGAACCAGATTGTAGGGGATATAAGGGAATTTAGTTTATAAACTAAAGTTAATTAAAACTGTTACCGAATGCTATTCCAGAAATAATAAAAACTAAAATGACGGATATTATTAAAATATAATTAATTGTATTATATATTTTTTTATTTTCTGAAAATATGGAAATTATTGATATTATTATTATAAATGATAAAAATGGAAAAACTATTGGTCCGTCTCCTTTATTAAATGTAAATCCATGGCTTATATAAGCCATAGTTTGCAGCCCTGAAATAATTATAAAAATAGAAGGTATGATCATTTTCCCAAAACTTTTCTTACTAACGGTTGTTTGTTGTTTAATATCTTTATTTTGTAAATTTTCCATATAAACATTGTATCAGATTTCAAATCATAAATATATCCCGTGGGTTACAAAAAAGATACTTATAAAATAAGCTCAAAAAATTTGTGACCTTACGGGGAATCGGACCCCGATTACCGCCTTGAGAAGGCGATGTCCTAACCGTTAGACGATAAGGCCAAACTTAAATACTATTACAAAATACCAGAAAATAAGCTTTTTTACAAGAAAATAGCCCGCTAATTTCTAAGCGGGCTATCGGTCTTTAGTGTACATCACAGCCGACATAAAAGTCTTCCATTGTTAGTCTTGATTTGATCTTTTTCATGTGATCATAAACCCATTGATCTAAATCATCAATTGAATTAAAAACATCGATGTCAGTTGGTATTTTTTCGATTTCCTGTTTAATTTTATTTGAAGACAAAAAAGCGTCTTTGTATTGCTCTTCTGTTATTTCTTCTTCAAATAAAAAAAACTCTTCTTGCAAAGATAAATTTTTTATAAATTTATTTTCCATATCGTGATAAATTTAAGTTTGAAATTATAATACCATTTTTATTTATAAAGTCAAAACTATTTATCATAGATAATTAATCTATGTGTATAAGTATTTGACAATATTTTGTATTATTATATAATTTTATCGAATTGATCTAGTCGGTTTTTGGTGGATTTAAGGAGATATCATATGTCTTTTTAAACTCACCAAAAACTAACATGCCATGAAAAATTTCTTTAAAATGATTATTTCCTTCCTTCCAGCAATTTGTTTTATAATGGTATATTCTTCGATAGGATCTATCGCTATAAACATAGTGAACCACAATCATTCAGGTATAATTAACTCCTTTATTCTCGGAGTTGTATTTATTGCTATTATGAAAATAGCTTCAAGAAGTTTAAATGCAAATTGATTTATAATTAACAGCCAGATAATTTATTTTATATAAATTTATCTGGCTGTTTTTTTTGTGCTATAATCGAAAAATGGAATCAAAAATAGGGACTTTGTATATAATTGCTACGCCGATAGGGAACTTGGAGGATATTACTTTACGGGCGCTACGTATACTAAAAGAAGTAGATACTATTTTATGCGAAGATACGAGGACTACTAGAGTCTTACTAAATAAATATGAAATAAAGACTAAAACTATGAGCTATAACGCACATGCAACAGAAGGGAAAGAATCAGTCATTATCAAAATGCTAGGAGAAGGGAAGGATTTGGCCTTAGTTTCTGATGCAGGAACTCCTACTATCTCTGATCCAGGAGTGATGCTAGTTGCAAATGTAAAGAAGGAATTTGGTGAAGATATAAAAGTCGTTCCTATACCAGGACCAAGTGCGCTCATAGCAGCACTTTCAGCTAGTGGTGTTTCTTCTGCAGAGTTTACTTTCCTAGGTTTCTTACCACACAAGAAAGGAAGAGAAACTTTGTTTAAAGAAATTTCTAATAGTAAAAGAGTTGTAGTTTTCTATGAATCTACTCATCGTATAATGAAGACTCTCTCGTCTCTCGTAGAATATGCTCCGACATTTAAGGTAGTAATAGGAAGAGAGATCACAAAGCAATTTGAAGAATTCGTAGAAGGTACTCCAGAAGAAGTTTTGTCATATTTTACAGTAAATGATGATAAACATAGAGGAGAATTTGTCGTCATTGTGGAGCCTAAATAAATACGCTATAATAAAAGGATGAGAAAAGAAAGAACATTACTTATACTTGGTATTTTTGTGGCTCTTTTGCCATATATGGGTTTCTATGAGAGCTGGAGAAAGATATTGTTTATGATATTAGGATTGAGTATTGTTTATATATCTTACTTATTTTATATAGAAGCTAAAGCTCGTTTAGATAAAGAAGACAACAAGATAAAATCATTTATAGATAATATAAAAAGCGGAGAATAATATGCAGAACAAAAAATCAGTCAAGTTATCTATTTTTATAGTACTCGCATTGTCCATATGCGGGTTATTTGTTTATTTTGCATTACCATTTTTTAAGAACCAGATTGAATATAATAGTGATATAAAAGTAGTTGCTTCCGATGGTACGACACCAGTCCCAGCACATGAAGTAAATGATATTTTGCCATTAACTGCTCCTACGGAAGTTCCTGTCGTGAGTCCTATCATAGTTACACATATACAAACACCTTCAAAAGTTAAAGCTGCCTATATATCTGCTTGGGTGGCAGGAGCTCCTAAGTATCGTGATCCTGTAGTCAAAATGATAGATGAGACAGAGTTGAATTCTATTGTTATAGATGTGAAGGATTCAACAGGTAGAGTCAGTTTTGATATGCCAGTTCCTGAAATTCAAAAAGAAGGAAGTATCGAAAAAAGAATTAAAAATATTCGCGAACTAACAGATATGCTACACAAGAAGAATATCTATATCATAGGTCGTGTCGCTGTGTTCCAAGATCCTTACATGACAAAGAAGCATCCTGAATGGTCTATAACCAAGAAAAGTGATGGAGGAGTATGGAAAGACCGCAAAGGTTTATCATTCCTAGATCCAGCTAAAAAAGAAGTTCAGGACTATGTGGTGAGTGTGGCAAAGGGAGCATATGAAGAAGGCTTCGATGAGATAAACTTTGATTACATTCGTTATCCATCAGATGGTAATATGAAAGATATCAATTATCATTTGAAGACTGGTGAGACTAGATCAGATAATATAGAAAAGTTTTTTAAATATTTATCGACAGAAGTCAAAAAAGAAAAGAATATCCCTATGTCAGCAGATCTGTTTGGTCTAACTACAGAAGCGACGGATGATATGGGAATAGGGCAAGTCTGGGAAAAGGCATTACCTTATTTTGATTTCCTTTGTCCCATGGTTTATCCATCTCATTATCCTCCTGGTCAAATGGGATTTAAAAATCCAGCAGACCACCCTTATGAGATAATAAATCAAGCGATGCTGAGTGCCATAGCAAAGACTGATAAAGTTGCTGGAGATAAGAACAAGATCCGACCATGGTTGCAAGACTTTGATATGGGGGCCACTTATACAAAAGAATTAATACAAAAAGAATTTAAGGCAGTTTATGATAATAGTCTAAATTCTTGGATGTTGTGGGACCCAGCCAATAAATATACTCCTTCTGCTTTAGAACTTGAAACAAATCAATAATTCTGTAATAATAAAAAAACAATGAAAATAAACTATAAGAAAACCGGGTATGTTTTAGCATCAATAATTTTATCGTTAGTTATACTTGCTGTAGGAGTATATATAGGATATTCTCATCGTCCTGAGATAGATAAGATAACTTCTGTAACCAATAAAACTCCTAATTTTGAGACTACGGCTGATTTTACTCCATTTTGGAAAGCATGGAATTTATTGAAAGAAAAGTCTATATATTCAGATAAATTGACTGATCAGAACCTTGTTTGGGGTGCTATAAAAGGTCTTGCAGGCACTACAGGAGACCCATATACGACTTTCTTCAGCCCAGACGACAATAAGCTCTTCAAGGATGAGATAAAGGGCTCTTTTGGTGGTATAGGAGCTGAAGTTGGAATTAAAGATAATGTTTTGACTATAATTGCTCCATTGAAGAATACTCCAGCTTGGAAGGCTGGAATAAAAAGTGGTGATAAGATTCTAAAGATAGATAAGACTGCTACCAATGACTTATCTGTAGATGAAGCTATAAATATAATGCGCGGAGAGAAAGGTACAACTGTAGTTCTTACTATTCTAAGAGAAGGCGAAAGTGCCACAAGAGAAATAAAAATAGTTAGAGATACAATTGATATACCGACGATAGATACAGAAAATTTACCAGGAGGTATATCAGTAATTAAGTTTTATAGTTTCTCTGAAAATTCTGATAATTTATTTGCCAAAGCTTTAAATGAATTTATAAAGTCTGGAAATCATAAACTTATTCTTGACCTTAGAGGTAATCCAGGAGGTTATCTAGAAGTTGCAGTCAATATAGCATCTTGGTTTGTAGACGAAGGAAAAGTGATAGTTAGTGAAGATTTTGGTGGTACTCACAAAGCTCAAGATTACCGAAGTCATGGTCCAAGATTATTTAATGATAAATTACAGTTTGTTGTTCTTGTGGACGGAGGTTCAGCTTCCGCCTCAGAGATCCTAGCTGGTGCATTAAGAGAGCATAAGATAGCAACACTTATAGGAGAGACTACTTTTGGAAAGGGGTCGGTTCAAGAACTTGTAGACGTTACTCCTGCTACATCATTAAAGGTTACAGTAGCTAGGTGGCTCACTCCAAATGGTATATCAATATCAAAAGCTGGTCTTGAACCAGATATAAAGGTTCCATTCACAGTAAAAGATTTTGAATCTAAAAAGGATCCACAAATGGATAAAGCAGTAGAAGTATTGAAAGCTAAAGAATAAGATTAAATTTGCATAGGTCTGACCTATGCAAATTTTGTAATTGCAGGTAATAAATTAAAATGATATATTAAAAATATGAAGATAATACTAACAACAGATGTCCCTAAATTGGGTAATAGATATGAGATTAAAGATTTAAAAGACGGATATGCCAACGTGCTCATATCAAAAGGTGTGGCATTGCTTGCAAGTCCTCAGGCTCTTTCTAGCTTGGCAGCAAAGAAAGCTCAATCAGAAAAGAAAAAGGAAGAAGAGATGAAGATTTTTGAGTCTATGATTTCTACTATAGACAACAAGAAGATTGAAGTAAAAGTTAAAGCAAATGAAAAAGGTCATTTATTCAAATCTGTGTCTGCTCGAGACATAGTCTCTGCTATCAAAGATATGACAGGCGTAGAGATAGAAGAGTCTGCTGTAGTAATGAATCATATAAAAGAAGTAGGAACTCATATGGTGGAGATAAAAAAGGGTAATAGAAAAGGGAAGTGTGAAGTGATAGTAAAAGCAAATTAGAAATTAAAAAATCCTCATTGCTGAGGATTTTTTAATTTACTTTTCTATTACGTGAACTATTTTCTTGACTGATGATGTTCTGTTGAAGTTTGTCTTTCTTTTAGTTCCAAATTTGATTGTTCCAGGTTTTAGAGCAAAAAGAGTATGGTCTTTACCTAGTCCTACATTGTTACCAGCAAGTATCTTTGTACCTCTTTGGCGAATGATTATAGATCCTGCTTTTGCAGTTTCTCCAGCATAAAGCTTAGTACCTAGATACTTTGGATTTGAGTCTGTTAAATTTTTAGCCGATCCGCCGGCTTTTCTATGTGCCATATAATAAGTTAATAGTTAAAAGTTTATAGTTTAAAGTAGGATAATGGCCTAAAATTACTATATAATCTAGTAAACTAACGAAAATTGATTTATAATTAAACTCATATGAGTATAAATGATTTTATGGATAAAATCAAGGGTAAAATAGGCCTTGACGTTTATACACTTATATGTCTTTGTATAATAGTTATAGTGAGTGTTGCTTCCTTTGGTTTAGGTAGGCTTTCGGTTTTAAATACTATCGATAAATCGAATTCAAAATTAGGAAACGATAATACGAGTCTTGTCAAAGGGGAGATAGGGAATAGTAATATAGTAGAGAATGATACAGTAGTAGACTCATCTTTATCTAAGAAAAGAATGTATGTCGCTTCAAAAAATGGTAAACTATATTATAGTTTAGGATGTAGCGGAGCAAAAAGAATATCAGCCAAGAATGAAATATGGTTTGCTACAACGAGTGAAGCAGAGAAGGCAGGATTTACATTATCAGCATCATGTAAATAATTTTTTTAATGAAATATACAAATCAAGTAATTTTTATAATAATACTTATAGCCTTAGTCTATGTTATCGGTACAGACTATAAGTCGATATATTCTAAAACTCTTTCTTTTATTCAAGGTAAGTCAGGTATTACTAGTATACAAAGCAAGATGAATGATGCCATCAATTCTGTTAATGGTACAAATAATAGTAGTAATATTGATACTACAAAAAATGCAGTTGTACCTGGAGCTCTTGTTGTTTCTGATAATTATCTAACTTCTAATACAAAGAATATAAAACTAACTAAAGAAAAAGTAATAGAAATAACAAACAAAGAAAGATCTCTCAATGGGAATCTTCCTCCATTAAAAGAAAATTCAAAACTAGATTTTTCAGCCGAGAAAAAATTACAAGATATGTTTACTAAAGGGTACTTCGAACATGTCTCACCAGATGGCGTAGGAGTAGCAGATCTTGGGACTCAGGTTGGCTATGAATATATCATAATAGGTGAAAATCTAGCATTGGGAAATTTTAAGGATGATCAGTCTCTCGTCGATGCTTGGATGGCTAGTCCAGGACATAGAGCAAATATATTAAATAATAAATATTCTGATATAGGTGTCTCTATTGGTAAAGGTACATACAAGGGAGAAAGTGTTTGGATGGCTGTACAGCATTTTGCATTACCAAAATCAGCTTGCCCTAAAATTGATGAAGTCTTAAGAGGTATGATAGATATAGAACAAAAGAATATGAAGCAAATGGAAGTAGAATTAGGGTCTAGAAAAGTGATGATAGATAGTGGAGCCATATCAGGAGGGGCTACAACAATGGGTCAAATAAATGATTACAATGTATTAGTTTCTGAATATAATAAATTAATTTTAGATATTAAAAATAAAACAAATATTTACAATGCAGAAGTTAGAGATTTCAATAATTGTATAGCAAGTGTAAACTAGTATATAAAATATATAGGGAAGTAGTATTAGGGGGCCTTAAAGGGCCCTTTATTAGTAGGGCTTATTTTATATAAGAGTGTCGTACAATATATCTTTTACGACACTATATCCTAAAACTTAAGCTGGAGTATAATACTCCAGCTCCCGTAAACCGGTGGTTAGTTTCTTTTCTTTTGATGTTTCTTTTGCTTTTTCATTCCCTCGCAGTTTCGTCCATGTTTTGGATTGCCTTTTTGCTCTTCTTTCGCTTGCATAAGAAAATTTTTAGTTATTAAAAAAAGAAAAATTTACACTCTAGAAAACTCCAAAAAAGAAGTAATCTATTTGTTGAATATATTACTCCTTTTTATTTATTTTGCAATATTATTTTATCCTACGAATGTGAGTGCGACACCCTTACTACTTGCACGTCCTGTTCTACCGATTCTGTGAATATATGTATCGTAAGTTTGTGGAATCTCGTAGTTGATGACGTGAGTCACTTCAGGTATATCTAGACCTCTAGCTGCTACGTCTGTAGCGACCATTATATTGATCTCATCGTTTCTAAAACGTAGTAAAGTACGCTGACGGTCATTGTGACGTTTATCACCATGAATTGACCCTGCCTTGTACCCTCTTTTGTTTAATTCAACAGAAAGTTTTTCTACTGAATGCTTCATTTCAGAAAAAATTAAAACTTTTTTAAATTCATTTTCTTTATCAAGAAGCTGACATAGTACATCGATTTTATCTGTTCCTTTAGCTATCCTTATGACATCTTGTTCGACATTTTTTGAAGTCTCACGAGTTTTTACCATAACTTTTACAGGATCATTTGCAAATCTTTCTATCAATTTCTCGATTGGTTTTGGTAATGTTGCAGAGAAGAAAAATCCTTGTCTGTCTGGAGAAGTTTTCTCTAATAAGAATGTTATATCATCTATGAATCCCATATCAAGCATTCTGTCTGCTTCATCTAATACGACAGATCGTGTTCCTGGTAGATTGATCTCTCCACGTTTTACTAAGTCTAGAAGTCTTCCTGGTGTACCTATGACAACATTACATTCACGACGTAGATTTCTTATCTGAGCTTGTATAGGAGCTCCTCCTACGCAGACTACTCCAAATATTTTCATTCCACGAACAAAGTCATTGAATTCAGTTTCTATTTGGATAGCTAATTCTCGTGTTGGGGCTATTATGATGGCTGTCTCATCCCTATTATTGATTATTTTATTTATTATAGGTATGAGAAATGCTGCAGTTTTGCCTGTTCCAGTATCTGCTATTCCTAGGATGTCCCTTCCTTCAAGTGCATGAGAGATCGACTTGTCTTGAATAGGACTTGGGTAAATATAATTCTTATTTGCGATAGCAAGTTTAAGTTTTGCGTCTATTTTAAAATCAGCAAAAGTATGATTTGGAATATATATTTCTTCCTTTTCTACTACTGTTGATTTACTTATGAATCTAGAAACGTCAATCCTCTCAAAAGATGACTTTCTTTTATTTCTACCTCCACTATTTCTACTTCCTCCACCTCTACTGAAGTTACTTCGACCTGAAGAAAAACCTCCTCGGATAGGACCTGCAGATCTACCTCCACTCGAATAATTAGGGGCTCTATTTGAGCCTCTTTGTTTTGTATTATTATACATATTTATTTCTTTGCGTGTTTCAAAATTAAAATTGAAACACTCATACACACAAGGAGTTTTTCAATATAGTATGATATTATCACCTATATATAAATTTGTCAATAGTTACATAGAAAATTCCCATACTAAATATGGGAATTTTCTGAACTATTGAATGATTATAAGGTTTTAATATCTCCATCCATTGAATTCAAATCAGTATCTATCCCTGAATTAATATCCATTTTATCTAAATCTCCATTGATAGTAGCAGGGGTGTCGACTTGGATTTCAGGAGTAGTAGTCTCTGTCTGTGTCGTACTTGGGGTTACTACTGGTAAGACTGGAGTAGTTTCTTTGTTTGAATTTTTCCAAAAAATCGTAAATAAAATTATTACTATTATTATAACTAAAGTATATATTATTTTTTTTGTCATAAATTATTTTATTAGTTAGTAGTATTATTTACTGTAGGTGTATTCCCCTCTTCGACTTTTGTATTTGTATCATTATTTGTTTTTATTTGGTCATCTAAAGTATTTTGAGGTAGAGACATCACGGCTTCTTTTGTGAAGGTATGAGCAGTTCTGACTTTTTCACGAAGAGTTTTTATATCTGTATTTAGATTATCTTTAACCTTTCTCATTGTTCCTTGTAGTAGATTCTCTGTTGTAATATTTGCAGAATATATCTTTGTTGACTGGACTAGTATTGAGGCTTTAACATCTGAAATAGCAGTTTTAGCTTTTGAAATTAATACTCTTGTAGCTGTGACATCTATTCCCTTTGTTTCTTCTTCGTTAGCTTTTATTTCAATTTTACCTAAATTATCTTCTATGTTATTTATTAAATTATTCAAGTTGTTTACAGCTTTTGTGTTTAAGTCTGCAATTTTAGTGATTATATTCTGAACAGTTTCTTTTTTCTTTTCGTCTTTAATCTTTAAAATATCCGTCTTAAGTTTTTCTTTGGATGCGTCAATACTTTTTTGCATTTCTACTTTTTTAAGTTCAATTTCATTCTTGAATTGAGATCTTTGTTGTTCTATGGCATTTTTTATCTCCATTCTTTTCTTGTCGAGCTCTTGTTTCATAGTAGCGATTTGTTCTGGGGTAAGGTTTCTTAAATCATCCTTTTTTGGTAGTAAGTTTTTTAGGGTATCTTTACCTTGTTGAATAGAATCACTTAGGTTGGCTTTGTCTTTAGATATTTGATCCTTATAGACTTCTTTAGTTTGGTCTATGTTGTTTTTTGTGTCTTTACGAGCATCATTTACTAATTGTTTCGTAGGTTGGTTTTGCTCTCCGCTAGGTGTTGCTATGGGTAAGGTCTCTGCATAAGATACAGATGCCATAATAATAAATCCTAAAAAAAATATTGGTGAATACTTTATGTATTTTTTCATATGTTTTTAGTAAAATATTTAAACAATAATTTAAATATTTTACATACCATGCTTTCCGCTTGGTTTATAAGTTGATAATATGTTTATTATAATATTTATATAAAATATTTGCTAGTTTATTGTTATGTTTAAAATAAAATCCCCATTAAATTTAAGCTTTAATGGGGATTTTATTATTTTATAACACTATTTATTGCTTTTCCTCCTTCGAGTACTGATATCACATTTTTAACAGATATCTCTGCCATTAGATTGCGAGCAGACTCTCTAGCAGAGGCAATATGAGGATTGAGTATTACATTTTCTAATTTATTTAATCCTTTGACAACCTTTGGTTCAAATTCAAATACATCTAGGGCTGCACCTCTTATTTGTTTATTCTTCAGCGCGTCCAATAAGGCTTTTTCGTCTACTACAGGTCCCCTAGCTGTGTTGACCAAGAATGCTGTACTTTTCATCGCGTATAATACTTCTTTATTTATCAAATGGTGTGTTGTTGGAAGTAATGGGCAATGCAAAGATACAATATCAGCTGTTTTAATTAATTCATTGAATTCCTTTTTAATAGCACCTGTTTCTTCTTCAAGTTTTTTATTTTCTAATACATCATAATATATAATACTTGCTCCAAATCCTTTATTGAAAATTCTAGCTACTTCTCCTCCTATTGCGCCTACTCCTATTAGGCCTATGATCTTACCCTTCATGTCTGTTCCTACCAATAGCTCTGGGTCCCATCCTTTGTATTTACCACTTCTCATAAATCTATCGCCTTCTACAAGTCTAGTCGTTAGAGCTAGCATAAGAGCTATAGTGTGCTCGGCAACTGCTATATCAGAAGTTCCAGGTGTATTTGAAGCTTCGATGCCTCTTTTCTTTGCTTCTTCTAAGTCTATATTATTAAAGCCAACAGAGAAATTTGCAAAAATTTTAGCTGTAGGGCATGCATCAAAAACTTCCTTATCTATAACATCTGTAAGAAAAGAAATGACCCCATCGTAAGGTTTATTCTTTAATTTTTTAATTATTTCTTTTTTAGTAGGTGGCAAGGAACTTGTTCCCATATCAAAGCTAATTCCTTTATCTTTTAATAATTTTAATCCAGCCTCTGGTATCTTCCTTGTGATGTATATATGTTTTGTCATGTTTGAATTTAATAGGATTTAATAATTATTAAATAATATCTATATCATTTAGTTTGATATGCTTTTCTGCAGCTAGGGCGATCTTCTCCATCATTGTAACAGCTTCTACTGGGTGCTTCCCTGTGGCTGATTCTTCAGAAAGCATAACAGCATCTGCTCCGTCAATAATAGCATAAGCGACATCAGAAACTTCTGCTCTAGAAGGATTTGGATTCTCTACCATCGTTAGCATCATTTGTGTTGCCACTATAACCATTTTATTTTTCTTATTACATTTTTCTATAATTTTGTGTTGAATAAAAGGTAACTCTTCCAATGGATACTCATTACCTAGGTCTCCTCGGGCGACCATTATCCCATCGGTAACTTCTAGTATTTCGTCTATATTGTCTACTGCTATCTTACGTTCGATTTTAGCTATTATTTTCTGATTACCCCCTTTTTCTTTTATTAGATTTCTGAGCTCTGTTATATCATTTGCATCTCCGACGAAAGACATTGCGACATAGTCGACATTTTGTTTTATTCCGAAGTATAAGTCATTCTTATCTTTTTCAGTTATCACTTCCCCCTTTTCTTCTCCTCCAAAGTGATGATCTTTACCAGTCTGCTCTCTAGGGCCTGATAAATCTTGCATTATCTCTATATCAATGCCGCATTCTTTAGATGATTGTCTGATGTTATCTATAACCTGTTTGTGAGCTTCGTGTGTATTCCAAGAAAAATTTAATCTAGCAATATTTAAGTTGTGTTTTATAAGTTCTGCTATTATTTCTTTACCTTCGCTTGCTGGACCTATTGTTGCTATGATTTTTGTTTTTGATTGCATAATAAGCTTATTATACTATATATATTCGTTTTTTAAAATCATTTTAATTAATAAAATTATATCTTGTAGTAAATAAAAAATAGACCTTAATTCTAAGGTCTATTTTTTATTCAAGTTAATATTAAAATGGAAAACTCATTACAAATATAAGTATATACAATACTATGAAAATTACAGGAATCTTTCTCTCTACTAGTGATATTGGTACGTACTTTGTCTTGTCTTTTCCCTTTCCTAGGACTTCCCATTCTGTCTCAAATAATGCTATAGGAAGATTCTTTTCTACTTCATGTATAACTTTGAATTTGGCTCTATTCAGCTGTCTGTATGAGCTTATGATCTGGAACCAGCAGTAACAGATAGCGATACCTACGAATGGGGCGAACATGAATACTACTGAATTATTGAATCCTCCGCCTTTAGTCTCAAGGAATCCTAGAGCTGCAATGATGGCAGTATTTAGGGCTAAGAAGAAGTCATTCGACTTATTATTTCTATCATGAGTACTATTGAAGATATGTAGATAGATTCTGTATTGCTCAAGATAATGATCAATATATTTATCTGCATGCTCTTCCTTGTGCGATGTATTCCTAGAATACAAAAGGTTGTCTATAGTTTGTTCCATAAAATTATAGTTCCTTATTGATAATATTTTTATTATATCACTATTTATATATATTGTCAATAATTATCGAAATTACCTACCAAAATAAGAAAAAATATCATATATGGGTAATAAAACGACCGTTCTTGAGTTTTTTAATTCAAGAACGGTCGTTAATATTTTACTTAGTCCATGACAACTCATACTTTATTGCTATCATTAGCAAGTCATGTTGAGCACCTGGGACACTTGGCCAATACTCCCCTTTAAATTCACGAAATGAAACATCACACAGAATTGCTGGATCATCTGAATGATCAAGATGCATTAATGATAATTCACTAAAAACCTTTTCATATCTTTCGATATCATTCCTGCGTTCAGAATTATCATATCCAGGAGGAAAAATTTCCGTTTTTATCATAATAATATTTTTTCTTTTACATTACATCTAAATATATTCAATGTCAATAAAAAAACTCATATTAATATGAGTTTTTTTATTAAGACACAATCTTGAAAGTTTTTTAGAATTTTTATAAATTTATATTATTAAACTAAAAATATAAATGATAATCATGAATGTCACTAGGTTTGAGAGTGAATCAGAAAAGAATTTCTTCCATCGCAATTTCAAGTCAACATTCCCCCACAGTAATGATTGACCAATAAGTGGAATGGTAAAACATAGCCATATAGCTACAACCTCACTATAGATAGCTATCATTTTCATTCCAAATGGTTTTTGCATTATCATAATAAATGCAATAAATACAGAGGTGAGAAATGAAAGTAGTGTCTGAGCGAGATAGTACTTCCACATCTTTGGCTTCATCTCTTTTATCTTTATTTCTTGCTCCTCTTTAGAAAAATTAAAGAAACCAGTTGTTTCCATATGAATCTTTCCCATTGGAGTAGACATTGAGTACCAAAATGTCCCTACCGCAGCACTGATAATAGCACCCAAAATTCCAAGTAAAATAATTGTTGTCATATAAATTTGATTATTATTTAAAATCTTATAATAGACTAATTATATCATTAAATTTTTATATACATACAAAATTATATAAATGAAAATAAAAAAAGACCAGATGCCTGGCCTCTTTAGTATTTAGTTTGATTTTAATTTATTATAATGTTGCATTAAATAAATTAAAACCATCTATGTTTGATAAAATGCCGTTGTTAGATATTGCTTTAATCATCGTTCCTTTATCGACACCGGCTTTTTTCTCTATTTCTTCAAGCGATAGATTCTGCTCGTTAGCTCGTTTGATGATAGTCATCAACGAATTACTTTTAGGTCTAGGAAAAAATTGTTTTTCCCCTCCTTTTTCAACAACAACATAAATGGCATTTTCGATATACCTTTCTACATCCATGATAATAATTTTTGGTTAATACTTTTTTATTTACTTAATTAAATACACAAAAAAGTATCAACCAAAAATTGATAATTAATCATTTTTTACACTATAACATATAAATATATAATTGTCTATATACTTCTAATTCGAGTATCTATTGAAATTAATAACTACATATAAATAGAAAAAGGCAGTTCAGTGATCTGGACGTGCCCCTTTTTATCATTCTGAAGTTAGATCTTATACATTCTTGTGTACATAATATATAATCTTTCCTTCTTTTTCTGCTTTTTTCAAGGCTTTCTTTATTGCGAATTCAAATGTCCCGAAGTGTCTCAAGAAAGTATTTCTGCTTGCATACTTTCCTTTTATTACCACCGATAGATGATTCCAGTTCTCCCTTTTTGGAAGAGATTTGATCTCGGTAATGACTTCGATTATTTGATTCAAGAGATCCTCATTAGTAGGATGTTTTCTTGTCTTCTTTTTCGTGATTAAGATTTCTTCCATAAAATAAGTTTTTAAAATTATTTTTTCTTTTTATTAAAGAAGTCGGCTTTTTTAATTTGGCCGTATTTACCCTCTTTTTTAAAAATACTAAAATCAAGTCGGTTTCTCTTTTTATTTTTAAGAATTTTAGTGATGAATTGACCATCACATTTCCATAATTTTCTGATGACGCCATCGTCACATTTCACACCATCAAGAGTATCTTCCGAAGGAAGCTCTCTGCTTATTACTTCATTGGTGTAACCATCATCAGTAAAAATAAACCAAAATACTAATCTTTGATTTTCCATCTTATTATTTTTTTTGTTAATACTTTCTTATACTATAACATATAAATATATATATGTCTATATTAATTATGAATTTTATATAAAAAGTTTTGCTAGACGAATATCCTCAAAGGATATGCTGTGTCCTTCTTTTTCAAGGATTAATTTGATAGGGTTAAGCTTCCCTATTTCTTCGCCTTTTAGTTTCTTGTTGGCCTTTTTTACTAGATCAATATTTTTCTGCGATGGTCGTATGTGAGTGATTATTGTTTCTGGATACTCTTCTATTATTTGTTCGACATGGTGAGTTATTGTACCAGGAGTCAGGTTTCTTTCTTTCGCTATTTCTTTGATATTCTTCCCTGATTCGAGTAATTCTTTTGTGACTTGAACTGTGGGGATTTTAGTATCTATAACCCCCCTACTTTTCTTCTTTTTGATTCCTGTCTGTTTTATGTTGCCTCCCATTCTGTTTATGAATTCAACTTCAAGTAAGTCTTCTTCTTCCCTTTTGAGCTTCTTGAACATCAATTCATTCTGAAAACTTTCATTCTTTAGATCTTGGTCTAATTCGATAATCTTTGGGTTCACCAATAGTGATTCTCTCGAGAATCCTATCAATCTTATTCCTGAAAGCGTTCGTACACGAGAAAGAGCCACATATCCCATACCATAGGTAAAAGTGCTTCTGAGGTCTATTTCTGCGTTATCTAGGGACATTCCTTGGCTCTTGTGTATGGTTATAGCCCAAGCTAATCTGAGTGGAAATTGAGTTATAGAAGCCTTTACTCTACCGTCTTCTTCTATGGCCCAGAGTTCCGGAGCTATAGCTACTTTTGTGCCGTTGTATAATTGTATAACTGGATAGTTGGAGTCTTGTTCAAAGCCAACTACCTTACCCCTTGATCCATTTACGTAGCCTTTGTCAAAGTTATTTTTAATACACATAACTTCTGCTCCTACTTTGAGTTTGAGTTCTTCATAAGCGAGACAACTTTTTTTTAATATATCTACTATGACATCGTGACCTTTTGAAGTCATTTGAAATACTTTTTCATTGCCACTTATTTTTGAGAGTTCGATAGTATTTTCATTGTCGACGTTTATATTGTGAGTGTAGAGCTTAGTAGCTTTTATACCAGTAAGTTCTCTATCTATACATTTATCTAGATATTCATAATGTTTTTCTTCGAGATTGTTTTCTCTTATATTATTTAAAATTTCAGTTAGTGTGTCGTCTTCTTGACGATGTTGTTCAGTGAGATAACAAATTGCAGGGTTTAGTATTTTCCAAGCTTCACTTTCATAGACCATACTACTCTTTGTATCTCCTTCTTTTTTAAACTTCTCAACTGGAGGAAGTTGAAAGAAATCTCCAGAGAGAATGACTTGAAGCCCCCCGAATGGTTTACTACTCCTTTTGAATCTTCGACAAACTTTCTCTATCATGTCGAGCTGAAAGCCATGAAGCATTGAGACCTCGTCTATGATAAGTACTCGAGCTTTGTCGAATCTTTTCCAAAGGTACTTTTTCTCTTCGAGTTGTTCTAATTCTTTTTCCCCCATAAAAGACCTTACTCCTATTCCAGACCAGCCATGAATAGTCATACCGTTCATATGAGTAGCAGTTATGCCAGTAGACGCAGTAACAGCCACGGCAATGTCGTGGTCTTCTAGATAAGAAATATATTGATTTAAAAGATATGTTTTTCCAGAGCCAGCACTACCAGTAAGATATATGTTTACTCCAGTCTTCATTATTTTTAAAGCCTGCTCTTGGGTCATGGGGTCATTGTAACATTAATATTTTCTTATGACAGCTTTTACTACTGCTGTAATGTTTAAATACATTTTCGGGTAGATAGGATTGAATTCTTTATTGGCAGGTTCGAGCCAAACTTTGTCGCCACTCTTTTTAAAATATTTCATAGTGAATTCTCCGTCTACATCTGCGATAACTATCTGGCCATCTTTAGCAGTGTTAGTCTTCTCAACCAAAACCATATCACCATCGGCTATATGTGCATCTATCATCGAGTCACCATCTACTGTTAGCATATAAGAATTTTCTTTTTTAGCTACTAGGTATTCATCGATGTTTATTGTATCAGTAAGTTCTTCAGATACATCAGAAGGAAAGCCGGCCTTAACACTTCCTAGCATTGGTATAGAGTCCCAAGATGTATCTGCAATGAGTCTTCCTAGATGATCTTTTGCCACTATTCCTTCTTCTATGAATTTGTCGACTAGTCTTGCGACTGCATTTTTAGATTTGAAACCAAAGAGACTCATCATTTCTGAGTATGTAGGCATGCGCTTGTCTCTGTTATAAAAACGGATTAGTTTAGATTTGTAGTCATTATACATACTGTTATTATATTAGATATTAGAAAATTGTGAAAATCTATTAAGAAAGTTTAGCAAGTTGCCAAGCATACCTCTTCTTGAATGTTGACGTATCTTGTGAAGTAGTTGTCTGTGCTCACGAGCCTCTTTGGAATAATCCATTCCATGTAAAATTTTAATATCTATCTTCTTATTGATATTGTGTATCTCACGTTCTACTATTTTTAGATATTGTTCTCTACTCATACGATTTTGCGAAATCGTGTCGCGTTAACGTCCATTGAAACGCGACGGACCCCTATAATTACTATTAATTTACTACTCTTATAGTATATGTGAACGAGCGTTCACAGTCAAGA
>JBAXFQ010000003.1:0-63252 GCA_037139835.1 Candidatus Nomurabacteria bacterium
TGTTGGTGTCGTCGTATCAACCTCAGGAGTAGTAGTTGCCGAAGACTGCGAAGTCGTAGTTGTCGTAGGCGATGCAGCCGGAGATACTGAGTCAGAAGACGAAGTGCTGATCGTAGTTCCAATTGAAGTTCCTCCTGTGAGAGAATTTATTATTGTATCAAGAATTCCCGAACCTGAACCCCCTGCACTTGCTGTCTGTGTCGTAGGCGATGTAGCCGGAGACACTGAGTCAGTAGACGAAGTGTTGATAGTTGTTGCCGTAGTCTGAGAAGACGAAGGTACTGAACCAACAGGTGAAGTATTAGTTTGCTGTACTAGATTTGTCGGAGTAGAAGTAGGATCAATTACCAATCCTGTTATCACACTTTCAAATATTTTTGGATTCTTGACTGCAAGTGCAACCCATGAGAAGCGAACATCTTGAGGAGCAACTTTATTCAAAACTATAGTGAATCCTTTTTCATCTTTATCAGCAACTACAGACTTGATATCATTATCGAAGAATGTCTTCGCATCAAATACAGCTGTCGTTCCATCTGCATTTTTTACTTTTTCGAATGATACTGTTGTATTCACTATCGGTGTAGCGATGTATGCATTATCGAAAGTCACATCAACTTTATTGGCACCTGCTTTCACTATTGCAAATCCAGCTGTATCACTATTGAACAGTGGAGGTACTGCAAACTCTGCTACATCTTCAAACTTTACAGACTTAGCAAAGTCTACATTTGCATTGAAGAATGTGAGACCATTAAACGTCGACTCCCCTGCGAACTGGTGAGCGGATTCACTTTCATAATATCCTTGCTCTACGAATACCATCACCATATTCTGCCCTGAAGATGGAGTCCAATCTTCGAGGGCTTTACCTATTACAAATCCTGACCTTAGTGCTCTTGTAGCCATACCTGGATCTATCTGTGAAGTTGTTAGATAATCCCCCGCTTTGATAGGAGAAGATGTTTGGGATATCTTTACAGGAACACGTCCGTTAAGAGCGACAGGCATAGGATTGTCAGTGTCTTTTATATTGTAACCAGTAGATGAGAAATCATTCTTGTTGTTTGATACGATACCTACGACATTTTGCTGATAACCGTCTGTAGATTTTACCAATTTAGTTACATTTCCTTTTACTTTATTCCAATCTATATTGCCATCAGTACCTATATCATAAGTAGTTATTTTTTCTGTACCTGTAGCCACTATATCTCCGTATTCTAATCCACTTGTGACTGGGTACATTTCGGCATAGTCAGCAGCAGGTGCTCCACTACAATCACGAAGTTCATAAGCAGTTCCAGCTGTAGGTGCTGTACCGTTGGCTAGACTCGAACAGACAGCAGTAGTTGAAGCTGTTCCTGAAAGTCCTAGACTAGTGATTCCGGCATTGGTGACCTTAAAGAGTGAGACATTGTTCTTCTGTAAGTCTATGAAGTTACCAGTGAAAGATCCAGATCCTGTGGCAAACTTCATGAGCAAACCTGTGCCTGTAAATGTAGAAGTGCTATGGAAGAAGTTTGCGTAAGAAGTAGCAGAAGTTACAGATGTGGAATAAAGTCTCAATATATCTCCTTGTGTCGTTCCTGTACTTTCACCATACAGAGCGGCAGGTACTGACACTCCTCCACCGAGACCTGAGATAACACCTTGAACTCCGAATGTTGCCCCAGAGGCACGGAGACCTGTATTTGTTCCTGCTGTATTACTTCCTCCATTTGCTGTGATATCAAGACCACGAACTGTGTTTGATAAAGATGTATTATCAACTACACGTACTAATTGTGCTACTGCAGTATTGGCATTTGTCGTCGGACTATTTGTTACCACATAACGATCCCCCACTTGAGTACCACCGGCAGTTGGATTGAAAGTATATCCTCCGAGTATTCCAGCGATAGCACTCGATGGTCCGTTCGCTGCAGTAGTACCTGTGACATAAAGTTTTGAAGAAGATGTTCCCTCTGAGGCTGCTCCGATATATACTCTATTATTTGTCGCATCTCCGACTATCAGATTTGTATCAACGGTTAACCCTGTTGACACATTGACTGAACCCGTAAAGTTCGCTGAACTTGAAATAGTTTGAGAATTAATTAAACCTGAAGAAATAGTTCCTATATTTGTAAGATTTCCAGATGCATCAATTCTCACTGTTCCTGCTCCTGCACCTGTAGCTATACTTGTCACAGCATTAAGTGTTCCAGGTGCACGGAAGTCAGATGGTATAGAAAGTGTAACTGCTCCAGTAGAAGATGAAGCACTTATTTGATTTGCAGTTCCTGATATAGAAGAAACTCCACTTGAAGATGTTAAGAATGTAGATGATAGAACCTTTTCAATTACACCAGTAGATGTATTTCTCGTCATGATGTCGTAACCACCAGCAGATGTTGTAGGTGCGGTAGTGAGGGTTAGAGTACTACCGATATTTGCTGTACCGTTTACGTCGAGTTTGTATGTCGGGTTGGTGGTGCCGATGCCGACGTTGCCATTACTATCTATTTTTACTTTATCTACAGAACCTACTTGAAAGTTATAACCCGAACCAGAATTAAAATAATTTAAACCAGATTCTCTATTGTTGAAGTATGCATTTCCACTAGTATCCATTGCTAAATCAAGACCATCGGTTCCTAATATTCCGACTGTGGAATTTGTAACCTTCAAATATGAAGTTGCAGCGGTTGCATTTACTACTAAGTTTGCACTAGGATTCGTCGTCCCGATGCCGACGTTGCCGTTGCTTAATATTCTTATGCCCTCTTTTAAAATACCGTAATTACCCGCTGATGATAATACTAAAGAAGCCTGTCCTGTAGAATTTTCAGTTATCGTAGATATTCTTCCAGTATTATAATATGGAGTCCCCGGTATTCCATTCCAGAAAGCAATACCAGAACTATCGCCACTATTAACTCTGGTATTAAATATACTTAATAAATCTTCATTGGCTGAACCGGCTGCATTAGCCACCATCAGTTTCGCCCCCGGTGCCGTCGTCCCGATGCCGACGTTGCCGGTGTTGTCGATGCTTAATCGTTCAGTTGCACCGGTAAACACTCCTAATCTCGTTGCAGATGGTGCCTGTATATAATAACCTGCGGGACCAAATTGGAACGAGTAACCCTGATTAAGCTTTATTTCTCCGCCGGTTGCAAGAATGTTGCCTGACACTTCAAGCTTTTGACTCGGACTCGTCGTCCCGATGCCGACGTTGCCTGCATTTATATAACTGTTCCCAGTGTTTGCAAAAAGACGAACAGTTTTTACATTTGCTGAATTATAAAGGTTTAACTCACCGTCCCAGTTATTTGATACTATTTCTCCCCTTGGATAAATACCGGCACCAGTATCAACCCAAAGACCAATGCCATCGGAACTACTATTACCTGCCGCCTGAACGACTAATTTTTTAGTTGGTCCCGTCGTCCCGATGCCGACGTTGCCGTTTGTTAATTGAACCATTTTTGCCGTAGTTCCACCGCCAGGCGTGAAATAAATAGGACCAGCAGAAGTATAAAAGTTCAAACCACCAGTACCACCAACACTTGTAAATACTGCTTGTCGTGCCAAAATATCTGTGCCACTTATTGCCCCAGTAGAACCTGTCATCAAAAACTGTCCCAAATCTCCAGTGTCGTTATTCCAAATAGCATTAGCATATCCACCAGCATTAGTGTTAGTAATTGACAGACCCGAAACGCTAGAGTTTGCTTGAGTAGCGTTTGCCGACAATGTTAATTGACTTCCTGGTCCCGTCGTCCCGATGCCGACGTTGCCGTTTATTATTAAACCATTTGCCGGAGCCGTTTGCCCTGATGCGTACCCAACACTGGCATTACCTACTACAGAAAGTTTTGTACCCGGCGAAGCATCACCGATGCCGACGTTGCCGGATGATTTTACAATTAACACTGGGTTCGTTTTATCATAAGCAGCGCTATTGCCTCGATACAAAGCCAATAAATTACCCGTGACAGAAGGACCATAGGTAAATCCTTGAATTACATCACCGGCGAAGGTGCCATCGTTAGGATAGAATCTACTCACATATCCAGTTCCAACCCCGGAATTAGTTTTAACATCTATTCCAGAACTTCCAGTTCCACTATTTGCATTATAAAAATAAGCTAATTTATCATTAATATCTCCGGTAACTTCAAGCTTCGCTCCCGGATTCGTCGTCCCGATGCCGACGTTGCCGTTTATTGCTAATTTCGCCGTCCCTGGGTCTGCATAACCAATTGCAACATTTCCACCTAATGGATTAATAGCAAGATTCCATCCAATTCCAGAGGTGCGGGATTGGATATAATTTGGATAAGGTGAAACTCCTGAACCACCCATCGAAATTTCCTGACCAGCATTATTAATTAATAGTCCAGAAGCAGCTCCAGTAACAAGAGATGGATTGTATGTATTACTATTATAAATTTCCAATTTACTTCCCGGTCCCGTCGTCCCGATGCCAATATTTCCATTATTCAATATTGTTAATCTTTCTGTATTAGAACTTGTTGTACGAAAATGTATAATGGCTGTTCCTTGAGCATCAAAATACATACCACTCTGTGGTGTTCTAAAAACCATATTCCCTGCATAATCGAGTTGGAACAATCCTGTTCCTCCAATTGTTTGAAATCCAATATTTGAACTTGTAGTCGCTCCTGTTCCAGTTACTTTTAAAATCCCATTGTCACCATTAGAAGATGCAGTAGAAAGTTCCAGAGATGCACCCGGATTCGTCGTCCCGATGCCGACGTTGCCGTTTGGTAAAATTCTCATTGCTTCATTGTTTCCTGTTCCAAAAGCCAAAGGACCGGCGGAGTTTCCGCTGGAAGTTAGTGAGGATAATGTTGGCTCTGATGCTCCTGCCAAGTTAAATGCATTTTTTATAAATAAACCTTGTGTAGTAGAACCTCTGAAAGCCGCAACTAATCCTGACGTATCTAACACATCTAATTTCACTGCTGGCGTCGTCGTGCCGATGCCGACGTTGCCACCAACTAGAACATTAAATAATTTAGTACTTCCATTACTAACATCAAATATTCCTACTGGTGCAGCTGTTGCTGCTGCATTTGTAATATGAAGAGAACTAGTTATAAATGCCATTCTGTTTGCTGCCCCTCCAGCAGTTGCTGAGAATGCTACATTATCTGTTGTGGTATTACCAACTTGGAACCATTGAGTATCTTGTGCATCTGACCAAGCAGTCGTCGATCTTACACCTCTGAAAACTCTATTTGTGGATTGATATAACATTATATCCCCTCCTGAGTTTCCAAGATTTCCAGATGAATTAATAAAAGCTTTTGCACTTCCATTCACTTGCCATTGTTGTAGGTCTGCAGTCTGGCCAGTGAATCCATTTGCTACTATAGGAGTTATGCCTATAGCAGAAGAATTTACTTGCAGTGGATATCCAGGAGTAGTAGTTCCAACACCAAGGTTACCATTTGTATCAATACGCATACGTTCTACAGGAGTAGATCCATGAGCTGTTGCAAATCCTAAATATGAATATGTATCAGCTGAATCAATTCCAAAGCGAACTTGAGATCCGTTGTTTGTATTTCCTGAAGCATATTGAACTCCGATTGGAACATAACTCCCCGGTACATTTTGTGCACTATAAATTCCTATTCCAGAACCACTTGTTCCGCTTACTGCCAATGTAAGTTTTTGAGTAATACTATTTAAATCTGAAGCAGTAGTATTTATTCCTACGCTTGTTCCATTATCAAATATCTGTGAATCACCAACGGTTGTCCCGGAGCCTGTAAATTTAGCTACTTTATTTAGAGTCCCCGAAGGAGTAGCCATATAAGAAACATTCGAAGCAGCAGTAACCAAACCTTTTCCATTTACGGTGACATTATTAAATGTACCTACATTCGAATTCACTGTTGCTAATGTTAATGCTCCACTTGCAACTATTCCTGCATCTCCGGTCATTGATACAAATGTAGGAACACCTGATCCATTTGCTACTAGGAGTTGTCCTGTTGTTCCTGCTGCTGTAGCTAGTATAGAAGTAGTACTGTTACCATATAGAACTCCATTAGTTGTGAATGTTCCTACTCCTGTTCCTCCTCTTGATACAGCTGTGTACTGTTCTGATCCTAGAGTAGTAGCACTATTCCAATATGTATTGTATCCATTTGTTCCTGATAGTGCAGATGCAAATGAAGATGATGAAACTTTTTCAATTACTCCTGTTCCTGTATTTCTTGTGACTATGTCGTAACCACCAGCAGAAGTTGTAGGTGCGGTGGTTAGGGTTAGGGTGCTACCGATGTTTGCTGTACCGTTTACGTCGAGTTTGTATCCGGGTGAGGTGGTGCCGATGCCAACACTCCCTGTCGTTGTAAAAAAATTACTAGGCTTATTATAAATAATACTACCATTATTTAAATTCCAATTATCACGGGCAGGAACTCCTCCTCCATAGACATAAACAGAACTAACTGTCATTGCTTCAAAACCCGGCAACGCAGCTGCACCAGCGCTTATTCCAATAGCTTGCAAATAATATTGGTTGCCTTGAGATACTCGATGTTTCAAAGTGAAATACCATCGACTATTAGTTGAATCCCAAAATGGACCAGTCATTTGTACTCTATCTGCAGTGTAGCCCTGATCAGCCTGAACTTCCCATTGGGAATCATATAAAGCACCAGCTGGATTCATACCACCAGACCAACGAGGACTATATAAGCCAGTACCATTAATATAATTATATGTACCAGTAATATTAAATTGAATAGAACCCCAAAAATAAGTACCTGCGGGTAATATAATGTCAACTGCTTGTTGAGCTACACCATTCGGAAAATCAACGAATAATACTTTTTCAGAACGAATACTTCCGATACGTGTACCCTGAGTTCTAATATAACCAGAAGTATTAATATCCCCCGAAACATCCAACTTGTACACCGGAGCAGTCATACCAATTCCGACGTTGCCGTTTGGTAATATTCTCATTGCTTCTGATGTGTTAGGAGAGAAAATTAAACCTGTAGTTGAATACATATTTAATCCTGAACTTTCAACATTTAAAGCACCGGCTTGTGTTCCATTACCCATAGTAAGACCAGCTGAAGCTGTATAACCACTACTTCCTACAGAACCTATTTGTAACTTAGCATTAGGAATCGTCGTCCCGATTCCTACGTTTCCGTTTTGTAAGATTGTCATAGCTGTAGGGTAAGCACCTGCGTTATACATATCGAAATTGATACTGTGGCTGGTCGCCTGTCGCAAACCCCAATAGTTATTCGATCCCGTAAGCAGGTAGTGTGTTGCAACTGATGCGGACGACGTCAAATCTCCTACCGAGTCATTTTCAGAACCGCCCAATCTGACCGTACCTGCTACATCTAATTTGGTTCCAGGATTAGTTATACCTATCCCTAGATTGCCAGTAGCTTGCAATGTCATCAATTGATCATTTGAATAAAATCCCCAAGTTAAAGCATTACTTGTTGAACCAGAACTTGCATATTTAAACCCCATATATCCAGATTGATTTGTTCCAGTACCTACTCCTAAGAAAGGAGAAATTAAAAGATGTCCCGTTGTTAGATTTGGGGCTTTAACAAAACTACCCCATACATAAGTACCATCATCTGTAGCAGTTACATCCAACACTGCTGGACCTCCACTTCCTGTACCCCCATTACCTGAAATAGTTAAACGAGATCCAGGTGATGTAGCATTAATCCCCACATTACCATTCCCCAATATCGTCATCTTTTCTGTAGGAGTATTGTCAGCTACACCAGTCACTCCTGCCGTCGAAGTAAAGAAATGCATTGCTGAAGTTCCTGTACCAGTACTGATTCCTGATTTAAAATTTAAATCCCCTCCTGCAAGATCAGCTGTTCCTGCTATTGATCCACCAGAAGAAAGTGTGAGACCTTGTCCGGCTGTAGCTGCAGTTGTGTTTCTTTCCATCCAGATAGTATGTGCAGTTGTGCCATCGAAAGATAAAGCTTGAGTTGGTGATGATGTTCCGATACCAACTGCTCCACTGCCATTAATTGTCAAAACTCTACCACTTGTGCCGTTATTAAAATAAAATCCTCCACCGCTAACATTATTCAACCACATTGGTCCATTTGAAGAATCTATACCTAGTCCCGCATCATTATTCGTTCCTCCATAATCTTGAATTTTTAATCTAAAACCATTTTCTCCAGTTGGATCAGAATAAACAGATTTATTTGATAACATAGTTCCGTCAACTTGCAATGAATACCCAGGTACCGTCGTCCCTATTCCCACATTCGTTCCATTATCAAAAATCTGAGAATCACCAATAGCTGAACCAGTAGATGTAAATTTCGCTATTTTATTTTGTGTACCTGTCCCTGTGACTGGATTTGTAAGAGCTGTTTGATATGTAGTTGTATCTACACTCAATGTTCCATCAGCGGAATTTGTTTTCAAGAATCCATTTGTTGTAAATTTTGAAAGCTTGATAGTATCTAGTGCCGAGCCAATAAGTATCGTATCTGCAGTTGTATTATTCGTTCCGATATTTATCGTCTTGCCTCCTGTTCCTGTTCCGATATTTATTATACCTGTCGTTCCAGAGTCGAGAGTGAGAGCTCCTGTTGTGCCTGTTGTAATATTGAGTGCGGAAGCTGCATTTGAATTTATATTTACTACTGCTCCGTTGATAGTAGTGTTGGCTCCAACTCTACCGAGTGTCAAAGCATTTTGATTAACTGCTCCTATATTTAATGCGACAGCTGAAGGTGCATCAACATTTGGAGTATAGACATATCCAGAAATAGTAAGTGCTCCTGTTGAAGGGATAAATGAAAGTTGAGCTGAAGAAGTTTTGATAGCCATTCCTCCAGAGTTAGTCGTAACCCAAGTCGGATATACAGATGTCGCAGTCGCCGCATCATTCGTAATATTTGAGGTTATAGAAGTTTGAGCAGTTTCAGAAATGACAGCTGCAGGTACTGTTCCCAACTTTTTTCTTGGAGTCATTTCTCCATCCCATCCTGGTGTTCCCGTCCCCCCGATATTTACACCCAAGTAAAGTGTCTGGTTGAAGTCTACTCCAGTCAGAGCATTTATTTCTCCGAGCATAGCAGAGAAGAGTCCATTTGTGACTTGAACTTTATTTGTTGTTGTTCTCGTCTCTGTCCAAAGAGTAGTTCCTGCTGTTGGTGCATCGTAAAGTTTGAATTCCATATTGTAAGTTCCGTTCGCTACTGCTACCCCTGCTGAAGTCGTAAGCTTACCTTGATAGTTTATCTGCTTGTTGAAAAGAGCTTCTGCTTTTCCTACAAGTGGAGAGAAAGGAGCAAGAATCAAAGATAAGAAAATAAATGAAGAAGCCAAGATGTTCGCCATCTCTTTGGTCTTTCTATTTATTTTTATAAATTTTATTTTCATTTTTTCTTTCTTCTTTCTTCTTTCTTACCTAATCACTAACTACTATTCACTAATCACTAATCCTTATACTTCCCCCATCCGACTTCACAGCGGACTGTGTTTCAACAGTAGGGGTCGGCTTACTTTTGGTAAATGATGACAACAGCAAAAATCCACCAATAAAAATAATAATGGTGGCTATGATTATGTTCTTTGTACGAGTAGGCGAAAAGAAATCTTTTATTGCGAATTCTTGGTGACGGACCTTCTTCTTGAAAATATAGTTATTGACCTCTTCTTCAGTAGTGAACCAAGCTCTTCCTTTCTTCATTCCTTTTATCTCTCCCTTACGTACCAAAAATCCAAGGTAGTCTTGTGAGTACCCTGATAGCTGTGCCGCTTGGTTTAAAGAAATGACTTTTTTAAATGATTCCATCCCGTTAGAGATAGGAAGCGCCTAATCTATTTTTTAGATAACGCTTACCCATCCCTGTTTTTAAATATAACTCTCTCGACATTGCTTTCTCTTTTAACAAACACGCCTCGTAATAAATAACAAAGAACGGTCCTCTACCTTTAGTATAAATAGACTTACCACTATTATGTTCAGAAAGGCGCTTCCGTAGATCATTTGTAAATCCGGTGTATAGCTTGCCATCTTTCTTACTTTTTAATACGTAAGTGTAGTAATACATAACTATCTCTAACGGGACCACTCAATTTCTATTTAGCCTTAATTTATAATGTTATCTCGGATAGACGATTATAATTATCTTAGTAATATCGGACTGACGAGAATATTTTTTTAAATATAACGTCTATCCGATAAAATTATTTTTAAAATCTCGTTTATCCGATATATGAAAGGAACTCATTTATTATAACAAATGTGAAAAGTTATTCAATAATAATACACATAGTTATGCACAGTTTTCAAATCAACCCAAAAAATCAACTCTGTAAAGCATTTTTGCAAATATTTATATCCTCTATGAATTAATAAATAAGATACATCTATTAGATCAAAATACAGACCCTAAGCTTTGCTTTGGGGCTGTGTTTATTAATACTCGTGATCCCTTTATAAACCTATGTACATGAATAATAAGAATAGATACCAGCCTTCTCCTACCTGCAAATAGATATATATTACTCTATATCAATCAATGCCCTTCTTATCATCTTAAGCCTATAATTAATAGCTATAAGTAAGGCATAATTTGCCATTCATCAAACCTTACAATAAATTAAAAACGCCCATACTAAAGTATGGGCGTTTTTAACTATTTTATTTTAGACAGCAGTTGCAGTAGCGGTGATCGTAGCAGTATAAGTACCAGCTGCGGCAAAGATACCATTCTGTCCAGCAGCAAAACAAACATTGGTTGCTTGACCAGCAAGAGGTGTTGGTGTAGCAAAAGTAGCTATATTTATAGGTGTTACTCCATTAAATCCACTATATTTTAGAGTTGCATTTGGAGTACCAGCAGTACCACAATCAGCACCTGTTCCCCATGTAGTGGTATTAACCCATCCTGTTGATGCTTGTCTAACAGAAAAACCAAATTGAGTTGATGAAGCAGGTACACTCCAAAGTGCAGTAGTTAAAGGAGCATCGGTAAACTGATTTGCTCCACTCTTAAGTGCAGCAGTAGTAGAAGCTTGAACTGTAAGACCATACCCTGTTGCTGAGTTTGTTACTACTGTCCAAGTTGCACCAGTTGCAGAGATAGATGAGTTTGATCCAGTACCTATGTTTGGGGCCATGGTTATATCAGCAGGAGCAGTGATGGTTACACCTGAAGTAACGTTTAGGGTAACAACTACAGCATCAGTTACTGCTGTTGCATTTGCAATCAGAGGTTCAAACGCTAAATAAAACATAGGCATTAACAGTAATGAAATTACTGAACTTGCTATAACTTTCTTAATATTATTTTTCATATAATATGAATATAGAGAATTATATATTATATTATATCATAATAATTTAAATTAAAGAAATAATTTATTGAAATTATAATTCATCTAGGGATAATCATTATTTGTTATTTTTAGATAAATTAAACCTTCTTGAAAAGAAGAAAATCAGAAACAACAATAGAAGAATTAAAAACACTATTATTAGTATCCACCAAAATATATACCAATAATTATTATTACTATCTATCAAAACTTTTGATATTTTGAATGCCCCCTGATTTACTACCTGAGTCACTCCATTACTATATCTATATATTGAAATCTTGTAATATCCTCCCTCACTAAAGGTTGGTATCGTGACTGACGTAAAACCATCCTTGTCTTTATTTCTAAAGAAAAAATACTGACCAATTATCGACATATTTTTATCTCTTATCTCTACCCACATATCATCATTTTTTGTCTTTGGTGAATAGTTTGTCTTAACATCAATGGGAACATCTCCAGAAAGAGATATCACACTACCTATTGTAAAATCATAAATAAATGAATCTTGTAATACTTTATAAATATTTTCGAGTGGAGGTATTTCTTTTGGTACTACATTTATATTCGTTTCAAAAAAACCAGATGAATTATATATTGCACTTATAAGTGCCCCACTCGAGTAGTTGCCTGCCCTATCACGACTAAAAAGCGAGTAATAATATATATTATCTTTTAAAACATTATTATCTGTAAAATACATTCCCTTACCTTCATAAACAAGATGACCAATATTTGGACTACCGTAGAATCTATCAGTACTTCTCATCACACGGATATAATCAAAATCTAAATCTGTGGGATTAAGCCATGATACAGTAATACCAGATGCTGCAGATTTAGCTTTTATATTTGTAGGGTTTCCTGGTGGGGTTGTATCAGGAAGTGAAAGAGTTCTGAAAACTTGATTCTCAAGAGTATTTGTCTTACCCAAGAGGTTCCCAGCCTGTATACTAAAATAATAAACTGTGCCATCATGGAGATTTACTATATCAACTTTGTGATTTATTAAAAAATTAATATTACTTATAATTCCATCTTTATAATCAGGGCTTGTCCCCCATTTCAAATTTGACATAGTAGGTATGACACTCTGCCATTTGATAGTGGCAGTATTATAACTAACTTCTACTGTTAGATTCTTAAAAACATTATTTATATCCATTGGTAAAGTACTCCCTCCACTATTACTTCCTCCTGTTCTTGGGGGCTCTGGTGGTATTATGATAGGTGTACAATCAGCAGGACATACGTACATATCCTCACTACCCACATCACAGACACCATCATTATTACAACTACCGACATGCAAATTTATATCTATGCCGTCAGTCGAAGCAAAAGCAAAATGCAAACCTGTATTGATAATAAAAATAAAAGTGAATATAAATAATATTAAAATAATTTTCTTCATATTATAAAGCAGTAGCAGTAGCTATTAAAGTTATATTGTATACTCCTGAAGTTTGAACATGATTTGCTCCAGATTCAGCTCGAAGTCGAGCCGTAACAACTGAACCAGATGGATGATTTGATACACTAGAGACTGCTATTATCTTTGGAGTAGTAGAAAGACCATCCCAACATTTAGCAGATGTTTCCGATGTCCCTGTATTACATATAGATCCATTGTCTTTAAAGCGAGTAGCTACGTCTGTACCTTCAGGAGAAAATCCAAAAGAAGAATTTGCAGGTAGATTTGTAAAATTATAGTCTGGATCAGACCCTGCAGGTACATAATCAGAAAGAGAGTCTACCGCAGACTTAAGAGCAGGTGTTGTAGTCGATGCTATAGACATAGAATATCCTGCGGGATTATCTGTCACAACTGTCCAAGACATCGTACCTTCACTTGAAGCACCAGAAAGTCCTGACATAGATGCCATCACTAGATCAGATGGCGCTGATATGGAGATAGAACTCTCTTGCATCTGCCAATATCCAGCATGCATATAATAGTTTGTACTATTAGAATCTCCCGTGCCTAATTCTCCAAGTGAATCTCCAACCTTATAGGAAGTACTACCAGAATCTGCACCACCAAAATTCAAACTATCAGTTTGGATACGGTAAGTAGAACTCTGCATAGCAGCAGAAAAAACACTGGAAGGTATTATAAACGATACCACAATAAGTAACGCTAAATAAAAAGTATGATTACTTTTCGTAAAAAAGTATAAAAATTTCATACTAAGTAAATATTATTTTTTCTTCTTAAGTTCAAATCGCGTGAGTATGTAATAGATGAATGATATAAATATAACAAGACCAGCAAATATAGCTAGAAGTATCTTCCAAGGTATTATCCAAAATACAATTGATGCAGTTGCATTATCATTCTCACTTCCATACCCTTTATATAGAGAAAGATTAGCTGTATAACGCCCTAATCCAGAACCTTCACTCCAAAGTACTTCACGATAACGAGTAGAATCAGGTAAGGCAAAATAAGCATCTACTGGTATTTCTCCAACACTTCCACCTAAAATATTTTTAATTATTACCTTACCATGAGGAACAAGATGAACATTACCATCGTTTTTAAATGCTATTTCAAAACCCTTTGGTCGATTTTCATAAAAAACTTTCTTTGGTCCTATTATTTTAAAATCTGTGAGAGATCCGGATTCTTTTCCTTCGCCATTTATACGTAAAAGGAAAAGTGCCCCTATTCGTGATACAAGACGAGCTTTACCTTCGGCTTCTTGAGCCTTTCCATCTTCCAAAACTGTTGGTTCATTTGATACGATAAGTGCCCCATAGAAACCTCTTGGCTCTGAATCAATAGGAATAGAAACTGTAACAGGTATAGTGATTTTCTCTCCTGGTTCAAGTGAAAACTCACTTATTTCTGGGATTATAAAATTCTTTAGTGAATATGGGCTTTTTTCATCACCCATCAATTTAACGGTGGTTGTCGGATCACTAGTTCCAACCATATCTTCAGTTGTTAATTTAAACTTTGTAGTTTTGTCTATTCTATTTGTTATAGAAATAGCCTTTATGCTTGTCTCTCCTGGGTTAACATATATTTCTGTTTTACCTGGTTCTACTACAAAATCCCCTACTAAATCTTTAGTTACAATAGACTTTTCAAAAGCAAGAACATTTTTTGATACTAATAAAGATAGAACAATAAATGTTCCAATGGCAATTTTTTTGTAAGATTCTGATTTCATGAATTTTATATCTTGTTGCTATATAAAATAATACAGCAAGAAAATTTTAAGCAGCTGTTGCTGTTGCTGTTATTGTAGCGGTATAAACTCCAGCTGCGGCAAAGATACCATTCTGCCCAGCAGCAAAACAAACATTGGTTGCTTGACCAGCAAGAGGTGTTGGTGTAGCAAAAGTAGCTATATTTATAGGTGTTACTCCATTAAATCCACTATATTTTAGAGTTGCATTTGGAGTACCAGCAGTACCACAATCAGCACCTGTTCCCCATGTAGTGGTATTAACCCATCCTGTTGATGCTTGTCTAACAGAAAAACCAAATTGAGTTGATGAAGCAGGTACACTCCAAAGTGCAGTAGTTAAAGGAGCATCGGTAAACTGATTTGCTCCACTCTTAAGTGCAGCAGTAGTAGAAGCTTGAACTGTAAGACCATACCCTGTTGCTGAGTTTGTTACTACTGTCCAAGTTGCACCAGTTGCAGAGATAGATGAGTTTGATCCAGTACCTATGTTTGGGGCCATGGTTATATCAGCAGGAGCAGTGATGGTTACACCTGAGTCGACATTGAGTGTCACGATCATAGTATCAGTTACTGCTGTTGCGTTTGCAATCAGAGGTTCAAACGCTAGATAAAACATAGGCATTAACAGTAACGAAATTACTGAGCTTGCTATAACTTTTTTTATAGAGATTTTTTTCATTTAGTTTAATTAGTAATTTATTAATAATTTATACATTTAACTGTTATAGTTATTCTAATATACAACATGTTTTATTGCAAATGATGAGGGGTATAAATATGTGTATAAGTTGTGAATAAAAAAAGGAGAATTTTGTTACGAAAACAAAATTCTCCTTTTAAAATTAGTTAACACAGATGTGCTCTCAGAATATTTAAAGCAACAGAATCACTTTTAATTTTATCAATTGCTTTTTGTTTAATTAAAAGAACTTTGTCTTTCGTTCTACCAATAGCATTAGCAATCTGCTGTTCTGTTTTTCTCTCGCAATGATCAATACCAAATAGGTGCACCAATACATAGCGTTGTTTGCTTTTTAATTTATCAAGGATTAGTTCCAGATCTACTTCCAGAGACTCTTCTTTGATTAAATAATCATCTGCACAATCTTTGCATGCAATGTTATTACACGCACACCTCCCCTCTTTCTCATCAAGGGAAATAATTTTATCAGAGCTTAATAATAAGACTTCTTCTTCTCTGATTTCTGAAAAGACCATGGGATTGTACATTGTACTTCCCGACAAAAAATTTTGTTTTTCCATTTTAATAAAATTTAATTTAAGTTTTATATTATCACTAAGAAAAAAAATTACAAGTATACAAAATGCCCCGCCGTAAACGGCGGGGCATTTTATATTTAGAATTTTTAATTTATTTTTAAAAATTATTTTCTTGATTCAATGATCGATGTTGCGACACTCTGTGGAACAATATCGTATCTGATGAATTCCATAGTGAATCCTGCACGTCCTTCAGTCATAGAACGAAGTGATGTCATGTATCCAAACATTTCAGATAGAGGTACGACTGCTTTGACAGCTTGGTTCATACCACGAGCTTCCATACCTTCGATTATTCCTCTCTTAGAAGAAAGTGATCCTGTCACATCACCCATGAATTTATCTGGAGTGACAACTTCGACTTTCATCATAGGTTCAAGGATAACTGGACGAGCCATCTTGCAAGCATCTTGTACGGCCATAGAAGCGGCAATCTTGAAAGCCATTTCGTTTGAGTCAACATCGTGGAATGATCCATCATAAAGCTCTACGGAAACATTTTCAAGTTTGAAACCAGCAAGTACTCCCCTGTCTAAGCCTTCTTTAAATCCTTTTTCACAAGCAGGAATATATTCTTGTGGAATAGCTCCTCCTTTAATAGTATTTATGAATTCAAATCCTTTTTCTCTCTTTGTATTCTTTGGAAGATCTTCTGGGTCGATAGTCTGGTCCATAGGCTTGATACGAATCTTGACGTGACCATAGTTACCACGGCCTCCTGACTGCTTGATGTATTTACCTTCTACTTCAGCTGTGCCTGTGATAGTCTCACGGTAAGCAACTTGAGGCTTACCAACATTTGTCTCAACTGAGAATTCACGCTTCATACGATCAACAATAATTTCAAGATGAAGTTCTCCCATACCTGCGATGATTGTCTCATTGGTCTCGGCATCTGTGGTAACTCGGAATGTTGGATCTTCTTGTGCTAGACGAGATAGGGCCATACCCATTTTCTCTTGGTCTGCTTTTGTCTTTGGTTCAACACGTAGTTGAATAACTGGCTCTGGGAAAATAATACGGTAAAGTTCGATTGGGTGTTCTTCATCACAAAGTGTATCTGAAGTGATAGTGTCTTTGAGTCCTACTGCTGCGGCTATCTCCCCTGCGTAAACTTTCTTCACTTCTTCACGATCGTTGGCATGCATACGAAGTATACGTCCGATTCTTTCTTTGTTTCTTGTGCGAGGATTGTAAACATAACTTCCTGCAGAGAGAGATCCAGAATAAACTCGGAAGAAAATGATCTGTCCTACGAATGGGTCGGTCGCAACTTTGAAAGCCAAAGCTGAGAAAGGTTCTGCATCTGAGGCTTTACGATCCATAACTTCTTCTGTTTCAGGATTTACTCCTTGAATAGCTGGAATATCAAGAGGACTTGGAAGATAGTCGACAACAGCGTCGAGAACTAACTGTACTCCTTTATTCTTTAATGCTGATCCTGCAAATACTGGGAAAATTTCGTTGGCTATAACTCCCTTTCTCATCAATCTTTTTAGAGTATCGAGGTCAGGAATTTTTCCTTCGAGGTAGTCATTCATTATTGTGTCGTCTTGCTCAACTATCTTTTCCAATAATTCATTGTGATACTTTTCTGCATCAGCTTTCATATTTTCAGGAATTTCTTTTTCTATAACTTTATTACCCATTTCCCCTTCAAAGTAGTATGCCTTCATTTTTAGAAGATCGACAACTCCCTCGTGATGATCTTCGAGACCAATAGGAAGTTGCATTCTTATTGCTTTCTTTGTAAGACGATCAAGAATAGTAGCAAATGAGTGTTCAAAAGATGCCCCTGTTCTATCCAATTTATTTATAAAACAAATTCGAGGAACACTTGCTTCGTCAGCATAACGCCAGTTAGTTTCAGACTGAGGTTCTACTCCAGCAACACCATCAAATACAACTACCGCTCCATCGAGAACACGAAGAGAACGCTTTACTTCCACAGTGAAATCAATGTGACCTGGTGTGTCAATAATATTGAAACGGTGCTTTTTACTTTTGTCAGTAATGTTTGCATAAGTTGGAGTCCAGAAACAAGTAACAGCAGCAGAAGTAATAGTGATACCTCTCTCGCGCTCTTGCTCCATCCAGTCTGTGGTTGTCTCCCCATCGTGAACTTCACCTATCTTATGCGATACTCCTGTATAAAACAGAACACGCTCTGTAGTAGTAGTCTTACCCGCATCAATGTGGGCAATAATACCAATATTTCTAACTTTCTCTAGTGGATAATCTCTTTCCATATATATTAATTATGTTGCTAAAAATAAAATACCTGATTTTCGCAGGTAGACGTCTCCGTCTTTTGTCCCCCAAATATACAATAAATCCCTCTTTTTTGCAACAAAAAAATTGATCCTATCGTGAGATAAGACCAATTTAAATAAATACTACGAGTACCAAAAACATGCCCATCTATCGAAGAAACACCCAGGAACAGGAACAACCCAAGCTGTAGCTCCTCTAGACCTTAATCTGCTAGCTTTTTTATAAGCGCTAGATTTAAAAAAGAAATACTTTTCTTTAGGATCCATAATAAAATTATTGTTTAAATTCTTTTATGTTATAACACAAAAATCCCCTGTTGGGGAGTTTTGATTTTGTTTTATTTATATTACCAAGCAAAATGGGCAAATGCTTTATTGGCTTCTGCCATTCTGTGAGTATCATCACGTTTCTTAATGGCTGAACCTTCATTCTTTGAAGCGAGTATCAATTCTTCTGCAAGCTTTTCATGTATAGGTGCTCCTTTCTTTGAGCGAGCTGCATCTATCATCCAACGCATTGCTAGGGCTAGACGTCTTTCAGGACGGACTTCACGAGGAACCTGATAGTTTGCACCACCGATACGACGAGAACGAACTTCAACTGTAGGACCTGCATTCTTTAAAGCTGTATCAAAAACTTCTAGAGGGTTTGGGTTGCCAGTCTTTTCTTTTATAATTTCAAAAGCTTTATAAACTGACTTTCTTGCTGTCTCCTTCTTTCCATGAAGCATGATGTTGTTTATGAACTTTGCTAACTTTTGAGAGTTATACATTATATCTGGTTCAACTATATTTCTGTTTTTTATTTTTCTTCTCATATTGTTTTAAAATTATTTTTTAGCAGCTGTCTTCTTTGGTGTCTTTGTACCATAGAGACTTCTTGACTGACGACGCTTCTCTACTCCTGTAGTATCGAGACGTCCACGAACTATGTGATAACGAACTCCGATAAGGTCTTTAACACGTCCTCCACGGATCATAACAACTGAGTGCTCTTGTAGATTGTGCCCTTCTCCTGGAATATAAGCTGTTACTTCCATACCATTTGTAAGCCTTACACGGGCAATCTTTCGGAGAGCTGAGTTAGGCTTCTTAGGTGTAGTAGTAGAAACTTTAGTACAAACTCCACGTTTAAAAGGAGCTGGATAATATACAGGCTTATTTTTAATTGAATTGAAACCACGAGCCAAAGCAACTGCTTTAGACTTTCTCTTGATTATTTTACGGTTCTTACGAACCAATTGATTGATTGTAGGCATGTTTTTAAAAAAATAGTCGAAACGACTAGTCCAGACACTTTACTATAAAGTATTAAATAAAGCAAGTCCCCACACCTATATTTTCTAAAATAAAAATATAGGTGTGGGGGCAAGCCCTTTATATCATCTATATATAAAAATAAGAATTTTTATTATATACCAGTTATGAGATGAAAGGCTATCAATATAATAGGTGAAACTTTAGTCCAAAGAAAAATTATAAAAAACAAAAGTAAGAACATTCCCCACTTTTCTAAAAAGTTTTCTATATATCTATATTTATAAGGTAGGAACGAAAACATAATTTTAGAACCATCAAGAGGTGGAATAGGTATTAAATTAAATAAAGCGAGAACTAAATTTAAAATAACTATAATAGAAGTAATCTTAAAGAATGGAGCTGACATTGGAATTCCTAACAAAGGTGCAAATCGGATAAGTAAACCGAAGAAAATCACCAAAACAAGATTGGCCAATATACCAGCAATAGCTACGAGGAAAGTTCCTTTCTTCTCATCTCTTAAATTTGCAGGATTATAAGGAACAGGCTTTGCCCATCCGATAACAAAACCAGCACTCATCAATACAAGAAGCAATGGAAGTATAACTGAACCAAAAGGATCAAGATGCTTTAGAGGATTTAGTGTGAGACGTCCACTATTGCGAGCTGTATTGTCGCCGAGAAGATAGGCTGAGTATCCATGAGCTACTTCATGAACGACTACAGACATTATCAATACAATTATATAGAATATTCCATCAATCATTTGCATATATTTTAATATAAAAGATTCCCTTACTTATGAGTTTGCATTTATATGAACTATATGATAGCATGGAACTCACATATGGCAAAAGTCTGTGATATAACAAAAAAGGGCTCAATAATGGGTGGAGGATACTCCAACGTTGTTCGTGCTACCAAGTTCAATCCTACAGGCATGGTTCGTAAATATGCCAACCTTCAAAAGAAGCGTATCTACGTCCCTGAGCTTAAAAAGTACTTCCCTCTAACTATTTCTACCAAGGCAATCAAAACAATCAACAAACACGGAGCCTATGCAGTATTAAAGAAAGCTGGAATCATAAAATAAAAATCCTCACAATCGTGAGGATTTTTATTTTGTATTTAGGTCGTATTTGAAATAGTTCTTAAGAAGGAACTTGCGCAGGCTGTCGAGCCGAGCAGAGCAATTTCCTAGTAAGGAAATATGCGTGTCCTTCGAAGGAATCTATTTCAAAGAAGACCTATTTTGTATATACAAGTTTTATTCCATCTGACTCAAAAATAATATTGCCTAAGTCTGAAGTTTTTAAAAATGGAATATGAAGTGAGGTTAGTCTATCTAGGATATCTTTATGCGGATGACCATACTTATTCCCTTTATCTACTGAGATGATAGCAACTCTCGGATTCACCTTCTCAAGCCAAGAAACACCCGATGAAGTATGTGACCCATGATGTCCAAGCTTCAGGACATCAGATTTTAAAGTACTATCTTTTTCATTCCAGCCAATCAGATTCTCAGTATAAGTTGTTGCATCCCCTGTGAACATAAATGAGTCTTTACCATACGTTAGCTTCCCTACTATCGAGCCATCATTACTATCAAAATTCGACACATCTCTATCAGGAAAAATAATATCGAAATAAATATTTTTCTTATTATCAAGTATGATATGCATTCCTCTCTTTGCGATTATTTTCTTTATTTTATTTTTTACAATTTTGTTTTCTAAACTTTCATATACTTTCGAATCAGATGTTGCCCCATTTTCTAATATACTTCCCACTTTATAATTATCTATCAGAAGTGGAAACCCTCCGATATGATCCATATCTGGATGCGTAGCCACTATCATATCTATCGAGCGATCAGCAAAAGGCATAACCTTCGACAAACTAGATAAAAGTTTAGCATCTGGCCCTCCGTCTATAAGCATTTGCTTGCCATTAGGGGCTTCTATATAGATAGCATCCCCTTGCCCAACATCTAGAAATACAACTTTTAAATATGGGCTGTTCTTATGTTGAAAAACGAAAAACCAGATACCAGCCGTCAAAATAACCAATAAAATCAATAGAATATATGGTAGATATTTTCTTCTTCTTTCCATCACAGTTAGATATTATAAATAATTTGTGTTCCGTTTAAGAATAATGCATATCTAACGGGACACGTGTTATACTTCATATATTAACATTAAATAACAATAAAAACATGGAAACATTTACACCGAAAACATTTGATATACCAAAATTAACAGGTATAAGCGAGAAAGCAATAGAAGAGCATCTAAAATTATATAAAGCTTACGTAGCTAATTCAAACTTGGTTTTAAATAAAATAAAAGAATACGAGAAAGATTTAGTTGCCAATGCTTATATTCTAAGCGAGCTTCATCGCCGTTTCGCTTTTGAATTCGGAGGCGTTCGTAATCACGAATATTATTTTACATCTCTTTCAAGTGGATCAAAATCACTTCCGGCTGATTCTAAATTAAAAGTAGAAATAGAGAAAAGTGGTATTACTTTTGAAGTATGGCTAGCAAACTTCAAAGCATTAGCTATGACTCGCGGTATCGGATGGGCAATGCTTTACTATGACAAAGAAACCAATAGTCTTCTAACACAGTGGGTAGATGAGCAACACTTAGGTCATCTAGTTAGTGCTTCTCCTATCCTCGCTTTAGATATGTGGGAGCATTCATATCTCTTCGATTATATTCCATCTGAAAAGAAAAATTATATAGAAGCCTTTTTTGCAAACTTGAACTGGGAAGTAATAGAAAGTAATTACGAAAATCAGGTTCTAGTTTCTAGTAATTAGTGGCTAGTAAAAATACATCGACATAATCGATGTATTTTTACTTACTAGAAACTAATCACTAGCTTACTAACTACTAATCTTTAAATATCCACCAAGATAAAAAACTATAAATTAAGATTGTAAATACTAGTGGAAATGATTGAATTGAGATACTAGCGAAAGATAAAGATCCGAAAAAATGAATCACACTTAATATATATAATAGTATCAAGTATGTTATATACCCTGCTGCTATAGACAATAGAGGTAAGATAAATCCTAACATACCAGTTATAAATATAAATAACATAGCAGTAGGAATAAGAAGTAATATTAGAAAATTAGCAGGTAAAGAGACTAAAGATAAAACTCCAGTTAAATACAAAAGTATAGGCAAGACAGAAATGGTAGCAGCGACAGTGCTGGCTACCATTTCTCGTATTCCAAAACGGAGAGGTAAAAATTTAAACCACCTTAAAACTTTCGGTGTTAAAAATAAAACCCCGCCAGTCGCAATGAAAGATAGTTGGAAAGACATGTCGACTAGAACTCTCGGATCATAAGCTACCATAAGTAGTCCTGCTACTATGAGAGCTCGCCCTGCGACGTATCGCCTATCTGTAATCCTACCCAAGAGCATAATGGTGGCCATAATACCCGCACGAATAGCAGTCGAAGATGCTCCTGTCATAATGATAAATAAAAGTATGACGACTATTCCTATGACTATTGAAAGGGTTTTTGAGAGTATTGTGCCGAAAGTTTTCATCACTCCGTCGGCCACGATAGATACGTTGTAGCCAGAGAGTGCGATCATATGGATAGTCCCTGTATCTATGAATTCCTTATTTGTCTCTTCATCAAAGCCACCTCGCACTCCAAGGATCAAGCCATTGGCCAGGTCGCTCTCAGGCATTGGAATAACATTATTTATATTTCTAATAAATGAGTTGCGAAGTTTAAATAATAAAGTTTTTATTTTATTACCATTGCCACTAGAAATAATTTCCATGTCTGCATTTTTAATTAAATAATAAATATCTTTATTAGCTAGATATCTTTTATAATTAAATTCTTTCCCCACACTAGTTGTAAAGTTTTCTGGCTCTTCTAATACACCTTTGACTTTCACTTCATCTCCATAAGAAACTTCTACATCCCTTCCGACAAAAACTAAAATATTTACATCGTTGTCTTTCAATTTAATATTTAAATGTTTATTCTTTAGTCGGATATCTGGATCCTCACTAACCTGCCCCTCCAGAGATACACTCTTCCCTACAACACTACTATAGTCCGGAGCCTTCGGTAGATAAAAGAAAAATCGCACGATGGCGACTGCTATCAAAATCAAAACTATTAAAATTTCTTTTTTAGACATACGATTTAACAAGCCTGAAATCAAAAGTATGTTTTAGAATGACTTGCGCAGCACGACGGTGCGAGCAGAGCAAAATCTCAGCAGAGATTTATGCGTGCATTATAAAATATACTTTTGATGTAAGGCGCTTAATGTTGCTATCTCATCTGCACGATCATTATAAATGTGCCCCGAATGTCCTTTCACTTTCTGCCAAATTATTTTACCTTTAAACTCACGCACAAGCCCGATAAGTTCTTGCCATAAATCTTGATTCAAAACTGGTTCCTTTTTAGAAGTTCGCCATCCATTCTTCTCCCATCCGAAAATCCAATTAGTAACTCCCCCTAGGACATAGGCCGAGTCAGCATGGATAGTCACTGTATATTCATGATGATGCTTATTCATATATTTAAGTGCTTCTATGGCAGCCTGAAGCTCCATACGATTGTTTGTCGTATCTTTATGATAACCTCCCAACTCTTCTATTATTTTACCTCCATCGACAATAACAGTCCCCCACCCACCAGGCCCAGGATTCCCCAATGACGACCCGTCTGTATATATTTGTATTTCTTTATTCATATGATTTGAGTAAGAATTTTTTTAAAGTCTCATGAAAAATGGTCTGGCACCGGCTCCCGTCCCCCTCGTCCGAGGACCTTTTGAATGAGAGCTTTGAAAAAATTCTGACTTTTACATTATATCAAATAATATCAACAATTCTTAATCTTAATTCTGTTCTGCCTGCAAAAGTACTTTTCTCAAATGTAGCTACGAGATTAATCCTCTCTCCTTCCGATATTTTACTTTTAAAACTATCTCTGGTTTTAAAGAAAGCAATAGCTTTTATTTGCTTACCATTACTATTTAAAAAACTTAATTCTAAATGATTTTTTTCTTTTCCAAATTCTTTTAATGTATGTATCGGTAATTCTTTAAAAAGAAATTTTGGTTTTGGATTCCCTGCTCCATAAGGAGCGAGCTTATCTATTACATTAAAGTTTCCGGTATTAACATCATCTATACTTATAAACGCCTCTGCTTCAGTCCCAACTATATCTTCTTCTACTTCTCTATCTTCACCATATACTTTTAATATTCTTTCTTCTAAAAAATGTATTTCTTCATGAGACACAGCAAACCCTCCAGCACCCGCATGCCCACCAAAAGACGTCATTGTATTTTCTGGTAAAGAATTCATTATATCTACCAAGTTTATATTCCCCCATGAACGACAAGAGCCCTTCAACATTTCACTTCCATCAGAGCCCCATACAAAAACTGGCCTTTTATATTCTTCTACTATTTTTGAAGCGATAATTCCCAGCACTCCTATCCTCCAGCTTGGATTCCCTATGACTATTACTTTCTTATCTTCTCTTTTACTTAAGGTTTTATTTACCTCTTTCATAATGTTCGCCACCATATATTTACGGTCGTCATTTATCTTTGCCAAATTATCAGCTGATGCTTTTGCTATTACCGAGTCCATAGCAGAAAGTGCTTCAAAGGCCATCATTGGATCTGCCATACGAGAGGCTGCGTTTATACGAGGAGCTAAAGTAAAAGTTACATCTTCTTCATTAAGTTTTGTAATATCGACAGATGCTTTACGAAAAATTTCTACAAGGCCAGGTCTTCGTCCTTTTTGTAAAACTTTTAAACCATAAGTAGCTAAAACTCTATTCTCGTCCAAGAGTGGAACTTGATCTGCAAGAGTTGCAATACCTACCATGTCGAGAAGCCATTTCTCCCAGCCTTTACTTATACCCCAATACTCTCCGTACTTTGATATCATCGCTTGGATAAGTTTAAAAGCAATCCCTGCTCCACAGAGCATTTTATCAGGATAGATACATCCAACTTGTTTTGGATTGAGTATTGCATAAGCATTTGGCAATCCATCAATACTCGGTAAGTGGTGGTCAGTAATAATCACATCGATACCTCCAGCAGTTGCTTCTATGACTTCTGATATAGCAGTAATTCCTAAATCAAAAGTTATTAAAAGTTTTATTTCTTGATCTATAAAATTCTTAATTGCATCCATATGTAGTCCATATCCTTCATCGTGCCTGTCTGGAATATATATCGAGAAATTTTCATAACCAATCTTTTTAAAGAAGTCATTCATTATTACAGCAGCGGGAATACCATCGCAGTCATAGTCAGTATAGATAACTATTTTCTCTTTTGCTTCTGTAGCTTCAAAAATACGCACACAAACTTTTTCCATATCTTTCATCAAAAAGGGGTCATATAAATGATTCTCGTAAGAAGGATATAGAAATTTATCTTTATCTTCATCTTTTATTCCCCTATTCTTCAAAAGTAGATCTAAAAATTCAATTTCATTCGGCATAATAATGATTGTAACATAAATATAAAACTCCCATACATGTATGAGAGTTTTATATTTTATCTTTATTTTAAAGCTTTTATTCCAGGAAGAGTCCCCTTAGCTAGAAAGTCGAGAGTAGCACCACCTCCAGTAGAGACAAATCCTATCTTATCTCCAATCTTAAGTTTAGTTATAAGGGCGACTGTATCACCTCCTCCGACTATACTATTGGCTTTGCTCTTAGCGATTGATTTTAAAACTTTCTCTGTAGCACAACCGAATCCACTTTCGTATTTACCAAGTGGTCCATTCCAAAGAATAAATGATGCTTTTTGTATCAATCCGTCTAGAAGTTCTACTGTTCCTTTTCCGATATCAAGTATACTCTCATCACTCTGTACTTCATCTGGCTTTATATTTCTAGATACACTTCCTTTTACTGCAACTACGTCTATAGGTAAAATCAAATTTTTATTCTTAAAGAAAGATTTAACTGGAACGATGCCATCACTCACAAGCGAAGTACCTACTTCATATCCCTTACCTTTGAAGAAATCATTGGCGATTGCTCCTCCGATAAATACTTCATCTGCATCGCGTAGAAACTTTTTTATTAAAGGAATTTTTGTTTCAAATTTTGAACCACCTAAAATAAAAAGGAATGGATGTTTTGGACTGAAAGCTTTAGAAAGCTCACTGACTTCATCGAGTAATTGTAGTCCAGCATATGAAGGTAGACATTTTGTGATACCAACAACAGAAGCATGAGCTCTATGAGAAACAGAGAAAGCATCATTTACATAAATATCTCCATATCTTGATATTCCTCTGGCAAAAGAAGGTGAATTTTTCTTCTCTCCTATCTCACGACGAAGATTCTCGAGCATTGATACATCTCCATTTTTCAGACTAAAAATAGTTTTTTTAGTCTCATCCGAGAAAATAGAAGACTCTATAAAATGAAGCTCTGGTAAATACTTTTTAAGCCTTATAGCTACAGGTTTTAAACTAGAAACAGCATCATCTCCGATGTGTGCCATGAGTATAATTATCGCTCCTTTTTTCTTTAAATACTCTATTGTTGGTAAAGCTGCTTTAATCCTAAAATCATCCAAGATTTTTCCGTCCTTCATGGGGACATTAAAGTCTACACGGACGAGAACTCGCTTGCCTTTCAAAACTTCAATGTCTTTAATAGATTTCATATTTATATTTTATTTTGCCAAATTAATAATAGCACTAAATTTCTTTGGACTTAGACTATCTCGTCCAACAAGCAATCCCAAGGCTCCCCCTTCTTTTACAAATGGTTCTGCATTAAAAGGATTGACCGAACCACCGTAAATAATTCGAATCTCATTTGCGGTTTTAATATCATACATATCTGAAATTATTTTTTTAATAAAAATTCTTATTTCTGTAAATTCAGAAGGTGTAGCTTCTCTTACGGCATGGCTTCCGATAGCCCATATCGGCTCGTAAGCAATAACTATATTTTTGACTTGTGATTTAGTGACTTCTGCAAGGCCTTCTATTAATTGTTCTTTTATAAAAGAAAGATAAAAACCATTTGTATCTCTCTTGCTTTCTCCTATACAAAAAATTGGGGTAATCTTTGATTTAATTGCCATCAAAATTTTCTTATTAACTACTGCATTGGTGTCTCCCAGTGTTCTCCTCTCTGAGTGCCCTACTATCACATACTCTACTCCCATATTTTTAAGCATAGAAGCTGAAACTTCGCCGGTAAAGGAACCTTCTTTTTCATAGAAAATATCTTGACTACCTAACTTAATACTTTTATTTTTAATTTTTTCTTTAATAAAGAGAAATGGAAATGGAAGACAGACAACTATATCTATATTTTTTAAATTCTTTATTGATGTAGATATACCTCTAAAAATAATTTCCGCCTCTTTCTTTGATTGCGGATTCATCTTCCAATTGGCAACTATTACCTTGTTTATATCTTTCATTCCCCTATTTTAACACAAAATGGCCAAAATCGTTATTCGACTTCTTTCCAACTCTCGATGTTCCAGGTCCCGGAAGGCCCACTTACAAAATTTGCATTTGCTAAACCATTATCATAAGTAATAACTGCATTATTATTCAAGTGAATATTATATCCTGTTAGAGAGATAGCTGTACCATTATTGTCTATATTGATCGTGCCGTTTGATGCATATAATGCAACAGCTCCACCATTGTTCGATAAGTTTATAGCAGAAGTTGAGGAAGAAGTACTTAATGCCATCATATAACTACCCGGACTTCCTGATCCCTGAAATGTTGCATTATTACTTATATTTATAGTCCCATCTACAACAATAACTCCCTCAGAAGTTCCATATCCGGGACTTAGTTTCATAGATGAATTATTCTCTATAACTAGATTACCTTGCACCCATATATTTCCACTCATTGTAAGAGTGCGTCCATTATTAACAGTCAGATTTCCTGTTATCTTTTTAGGACCAAGTGTCATACTAGATGGAATAGTATAATTCCCTGTTATGGCTCCACCCAAGGCTGCAGCATCTTTCCAATCTTGTATATTTTGCTCTGATATAGGCATCGCAACTTGAACTGGATCACTTTTAGACAAATCACAACTCTTATTATTACCAGAACCAGTTTGACAGTAATTTATTCCTTTTACTGTGGTATTTGTAACAGTATGAGAATATGTGTTACCAATAGAACCATTCCCAACAGTTATACCATCTATCAATCCGGTAAGGCCTCCTAAATAAATATTAAAGAAAGCATCAAGTGTCGATGGTGAATTACTACTCCATATAGTATTGTATGTGCCGATCTTACTTGCACCATTTGAGTAACCATCATTATTTGCTCCAATCTTGAAATATTTTGAAGGCGAAGTCGAAGAGTCAATAACTATCCAGTACTTTATACCCGATGCGAGTTGTATATAACTAGGAAAAGGGATATCTACCCATCCGTAATTTGTTGAAATTAACGAGGCATCAAGAATAGCGGAAGTCAAAGTTGTATTACTAGGATTATTGTTCGAATCAGTTACTATTCGGACAGTTATACTAGAAGGAGCTCCAACTTTTTTAATATTTAATTGTATTTTATTTAATGTTCCCGTCTCATTCATTTGAAAACTTTGAGCAAAATCTTGAGTGGAATTTGTATTTCCAAAAGCTATATCATAAGGAGGAACTCCTGTACCATTTGATTGACTAGATTCTAAGGCTGGAGAATTTGCAGAAGTTGCACTACCGGTTATAGACCCAGACCCTGTTATATGACCATTTGCATACACACTTCCTATAATCTTTGAGCCATTCGCCATAGTGAAGCCACCTGCTCCAACTTGAACTCCATAACTGAAAGCAACTCCAACTCCCGTATCTAGAACAATACCCAATTTTCTCTCGATGTTACCAGTATATCCCAGTGAAGTAATTTCTTTTTGATTATTTGCCAAGCTAGCTATTGTGGTAGTAGTCTCAGAGTTACCCAAGGTAAGAGTTTGACTGCTACTTGTCTTCTTACTATTTCTAAGTCTATATATCACATCTTCTACACCTGATTCTGCTAAAAAGTAAGTTTGTTTTGATTTAAAATTATCGCTAGAAATTTTATACTCACGAACTGTTGGACTAACTACCCCTATCAATATAGTTACACTTATAAATACGAAAAATAATACCAATACCATCATAGCAGCACCCCCATTGTATTTAATTCTATTATTATAATTCATTATTAATTTTTAATACTTCCTCTTAAAAAGACTGTATCATAAAAAGATTCAGACTTTTCAGACTTACTCTTAATGTCCCTTAATACTATCTTTATTTTTAATCCTTCACTCCGTACAGTAGAAATACGATCAAAAGAAAGTGCCGTAATAACTACATTTTGAGTTAATAAATTGCCAACTAGAGATCCATTATTATAAATATTAAAATCGTCGCCCTCTTTGATAAATTTAAAAACTACAGAATTCCCAGAACTATCTGTGCTATTTAGTTGTAAAATATTTCCTCCATTAACCTGACTATTAATTACATCTATATTTTTAGATTGTCTGATTTCTCTAGAAATTCTTTCCATAGAAAAAGTTCCAGAATTCAATAAATCATGGTTTGATCTTATCTCTCTAAAAGAATAAATCACAATAATAAATGAATTAATGACCAAAATAGATATTGCTGTAAAAATAGCAAGATAGACCACTATCTCTATCAAACTAAACCCCCACATCAAATTAACCTTTTTTCTTAAATTTGGTGCGGGGGTAAATCCTCTTTTAATTTTAAATTTAAAATTCATTTAATAATTATTAATTAAAAATATCCGCTATATAAAAAGATAAACTTTTAGAATTAGTAATCCCACCATTGCTCCAAATAGCCATTATTGTAATTTTCTTTGTTCGAGGGTCAATCGTTCCACCAGTGGATACTATATCATCGTTTATATCTCTATTCACAGAAGAAATAGTAACAACACGCCTGAAAACTCCATCTATGGGATAACTTGGAATAGATCCTGATAGTGTCGTAGTTGTTATATTATTTAATGACCACACTTTAGATGTTGTATCGAAAAATAAATAATATGGAGTATTGAGTGCTAATCCATTGATAGTCTCCCAATTATTATCCCTTATTGATTTAACAGCCTCAGCTCCTTCTTCGAGTAGAAAACTTGCTTGTGATTTAGTCAGGGCGTATTCTGATAAGCTTATCCCCTTTTGAGCAGTTTGCATCAAAGCAAACATAGAAATAGTTATTATAGAGCAAGCTACAAGAACCTCAATGATCGTAAACCCACACCCACACTTTTTTTTACTCTTAAAAGTAGGTGCCAAGGTAAACATTTGTATTAATTTTTTATTTTTTAAAAAAATCATTTTAATTTGAACTTATAAGACCGGTTTTATTTATTGTAATTGTCTTTTGTTTTGAAGCATCAGATTTTAATCTTAAAATAAGAGTACCTCCCATTGTCTCACCAGTTAATCTTTCAAAAGTCACATCATTCCCTCCTCCTCCTAAATTTATTCCATCTATTGCGGGGATGGAAACATTTGCATTAAAATTAATCTTTTCATTACTTGAATCTAAAGCAGAATAAATACTTCCTGAAAATAAAACCGCCTTATCTACTTCGAAATGAACACTATAATTATTGGAATTAACTGAAGATAGAGTATTTTGCCTGGCTTTATCTAAAAGACTTACAATTTCCATCTCTGCATTCTTCAAATCTTGTTCATTTCTAAAATTAGATAAGTTAAATAATACTATCGATGAAATTACCGTAACTATTGCTATTATTATGAGAATTTCCATAAGAGTAAATCCAGAAGATTTATATTTGTTATTATTTATTTTAAGAAAATTAAACATATTATATATTATTTTATATTATCCATAACTGAATACATGGGTTTGATCATGGCAATAGCAAAGAATCCGACGGCTACTCCTATAAATATCATTAATACTGGTTCTATTATAGTCGAAAGATTTTTAGTTTTATTGTCTATTTCATTTTCATAAAAAGCGGCTATATCTATAAGCATCTGAGACAGTTTTCCAGTTTCTTCTCCCACTTCTATCATTTCTCCTACCATTATAGGATAAAGATCCGTATGCTCTTTAAAAGAGATAGATAGAACGATTCCTTTTTCTATTGAATTTATCGAATTATGAATCAATTCTTTATAGTGAACATTTTGTAAAACTTCTTCCGTTATACTTAAAGCTTTAGACAGGTCTACTCCTGATGATAGCAGTGAAGATAAAGTCCTAGCAGTACGTGCTGTATTCATCTCCTTTATCAAAGTTCCTAATATTGGTAGCTTCAAAATAATTAAATCAAAATATCTTCTCGTGATTGAGAACTTAGATATCAAAATACCTATAGCAATTAAAGCTCCTATAAATAATACAAAAATTGGAAAATGCTGACTTAAAGTATCAGATATAAATATAATAAATTGAGTTGAAGCTGGTAGTGGCACTCCTATATCAACAAAAGTCTTAGTGAGTGTCGGCACTACATATATCATCATTAATACTCCAATAGCAAAAATAGCTATGATGATAACACTTGGGTATATCATCGCTCCTTTTATTTTCTTATTTAAATCATAAGTTTTTTTAAGGGTGACACCTATTTCCTTTAGAGTATTTGGTAAGCCTCCTGACTCTTCTCCCGAATGAACCATCGAAATAAATACTCCAGAAAATACTTTTGGGAATTTTTTCATACCAGTCGATAGAGTGTCCCCTTTGTCTATTCCATCTATAAGACTCTTCAAAATACTTTTAAAATATTTATTTGTAGTTTGCTTCTCTAAAACTGATAAAGCTCTAGTCAACGATAGCCCTGCTGAAAGCATTCCACTTAGATTATTTGTAAACATTATTTTTTCAGATAAAGACACTCTATTAAATATTTTTATATCCATAGAGAAACCAGTTTCTTTTACTCCTAACTCTTTTATAGACAGAGGAGTACCCCCTCTTTCTCTTATCTCTCTAGCTAGGGAGAATTTATCTAAAGACTCAGCAAGTCCTTCTACTAATTTACCTTCTTTATTTTGTTCTTTAAATTTAAATTTCATCCCGTTAGAAGCAGGTCGCGGTCGTTATGTTTTAATAACTAATACAACTTACTATTTTTTATTTAAAATGATTATTATTTATTTACTTTTTTATCCCGTGACCGCGGCTTCTAACGGGATTCATTCCTTTACTCAGAAACTACACGTAAGACCTCTTCAGTAGAAGTAATACCTGAAGCAACTAAGAATATACCATCCTCAAGCATTGTCATCATTCCCTCTCTTCTTGCTACTTTTTCTATATCATCAGTTGAAGAATTTTTCAAAATCATTTCTTTTATTGTAGTACTAACTTCTAAAACTTCATGAATTCCAACACGACCCTTATACCCATCAGGCGTTTCTTTGTTAGGCTTTGGTTTATAAAAAGGAATATCTTTCCACACAGCAGTCGAAGGAACTATATTTTCCTTTTTCAGATTTTCAAGAACTACTTCTAAGTTGACAACTTTACTTAAAGCATTTAATTCTACATCACTCAAATAATATTGTTCTTTTTCTTCTGAAAGTTTACGAACTAAACGTTGTGCAATGACCGTCTTAACAGTTGAGACGATAAGGAAGGGTTCAACCCCCATATCAACCATACGTGGTATTGCCCCTGCCGCTGAATTCGTATGTATAGTAGATAAAACTAAATGACCAGTTAAAGATGCATTCACTGCCAAAGAAGCAGTCTCTCCGTCACGAATCTCTCCTACCATTATTATGTCTGGATCTTGACGAAGAAGAGTTCTCAAACCATTAGCAAAAGTTAATCCGATTTCGGCTTTAGTTTGAGTTTGGTTTATTCTTGCCATCTGATATTCTATAGGATCTTCAACTGTTGAAATATTTACATCGGGAGTATTTAAAATATCGAGCATAGTATATAGAGTCGTTGTCTTTCCAGATCCGGTTGGGCCAGCGGTAAGAAGCATTCCATTTCTTTTCTTCATCCCTCTGTGGATTCTCTCTAGCGCTTCACCATGAAAACCAAGACCTTCTAAAGAAAAACCTTTTGCATTTTCTCTTAAAATACGGATGACTATCTTTTCTCCAAAATAAGTTGGTAGAGTAGAAACACGAAAAGATACCCTTCCAGAATCATTTACGATTTTAAATCTTCCATCTTGAGGAAGACGCTTTTCATCAAGTTTTAAGTTCGAAAGAACTTTAATGCGAGCTACTATACCCGGAGCTGTATCTTTTGATAATATCATCGCATCATGTAGCATTCCATCTATCCGATACCTAACCACCAAAGAATCTTCACATGGTTCTATATGAATATCAGAAGATCCCTGCGATATAGCATGAGATATCAAGGTATCTACAATTTTTACTATTGGTAAATCTTCAGCTAGTTCCTTCTCTGTCTTATCTTTTGTATCAATTTTTTCTCCTAATAAAGGATTTTCTAGTGTAGATTTTATGGAGTTACTCTCTTTTTTGATAATATCTTCGAAGTCTGCTTGTAAACTTTTTTTATATAACAACAATGCTTCCTTAATTGAATCTGAGGAGGTCATACGTGGTAAGATTTTTATCCCTACTTTCTTTTTTATAAAATCGATAACGGGCAAATTGTCCACGTCTAACATAGCTACTTCAAGACCGCCAGATGATTTCTTATAAGAAATAATATTATTACTTCTAGCGATTGGTTCTGGAATTAAGTTCAAAACTTCTTTTGGTATACGTTCTCCTTTTAAACTGACAAAAGGAATTCCGAGTGATACAGCTTGCATACTATTCCAATCTTTTTCTGTTAACATACCTTCACTCATCAAAATAGAACCTAGTGATTGATTTGTTTCTTTTGCTTTTTTCAAAGCCATAGATACATCATTTTTACTAACTAACCCAGATGTATTTAATAGTTTTACAATTGTACCTTCATCGATATGCATATCTATAGTATATCAAATTAAAAGCTCCTCCACTATAATGGAAGAGCTTTTGATTTTAAAAATAATTATTTTATCTTAGAAATATATTTATAATTAATTAAAATAATAATTATAAATAATGATAAAGTTAAAGACATTATCGGCATTGTGATATATCCAAATTCATATATATATCTAGTCGCGCAAGAAATTTGAGTTGCACTAGTGGTTGATATGTTTGCACAAGCAAGACCTTTCGTTCCCCCATTCTCAACATATATATGGTACATAGAAACAATAGATCCAATTGAAGCAAATACAATAGAGAAGTCGACAATAGATCTATCCCTCTTATATAACTCCATACCGAAAAGAATTAATTGTGGATACAAGAAAATTCTCTGGATCCAGCAAAGTTCACAAGGGGGAAAACCGACTATATTCGAATAAAATAATGATAAAGTGAATGCTCCGAGTGCTGCAAAAAATCCCATTATAAATGTGTACTTTTTTACTAAAATTAAATAAGAGTTATCTCTTTTTCTAAAAAATATCAAGGCCACTAAAATAGATACAATAAATAACTGCAAAAAAATTGTTCCAATAGATAAAATTTTATTCACGATGTCTACGTATGCTGGCATATTTATTATAGTGGGAGAGTAAATTGTATTTGTTCGGCCAAGAAAGAAGTTGGTACTTCTCCGACTGTTTGAACACCTGATGGAAATTGCCAGATATTACCTGTTTTAATTGGATCAGTCGGACTCTTTATAGAAAACTTATATTCAGGAAAAATCCAAACATGATAATATTCCGAAGCAGCATTTGCACAAACACCTTCCTGCTTTACATCTTTTACTGCAATAGGACAAATCGTTGGTTCACTACTTGAAGTTATCTTTATGCCATCTTTAAAAGCCCAAGTTGGATATGCCTCGACTTTATTATCAAGACAAATTTGTTTTGGAGTATTATCAGCATTAGAACATTCAACATAAGGAAGATATTTTTTAGCAGATCCAAATTCTGCTTTTTGAGCCTGACAATGTGGACACCAAAAAGCTCCATAGAACTTTAGCCCTTTTGCTGTTAAAGCCTGAGCAAATGCATCTAATTTTGAAGGAGCATTGATTGTTCTATTCATAAAATAACCAACACCTCCAACAATTATAACAATACTAATGATAAATATAATAAAAAATTTAGTTTTCATATTAGTATTATATCAGAATCCTAGATTAAATAGAAACGAGGAAAAAGGAGTTTTAATGACCTGCCAAATACGGCCAATTAAAGATATTTTTTTGTTTTGTATGTCTGGATTTTTTATATTAATCTTATCTTTTAATTCTAGACTATCTATTATAGATTGTTGTTTTTTGTGTATAATAATTGATTTTTTAATTTTTGTTATTTTTTCTTTTTTAAGGATATTTGTGATTTCTTTTGATTTTTCTTTAGAAATATCAACTGCTATTTCTTTTTTAATTTTATTATCTATTTCGACTGTCTTAATTGGTATTTCTTTTTCAGCATTTTCACTCTGAACTAAATTGGGGGTTGAGCCTTGTTGTTTAGAAAAATTATTTAATATTTCACTCCATGGTTTATGTAAAATAGCAGGAATAGCATAAGATGTTGACCAAACTCTAGTGTCAACATCATCAGTATTTGTATCTGATAATCCTCCATCAACTTGCTGCCTTGAAGTTAAAAAGTCTTCTGCTTTTAAAATTTGATTATTACTAAACATAGATTGCAAGACCCAAGAAGTTGAAAAAGTATTACCAAATCCACCATCTGTTCCTTGGCTTGAAATAATATACAATTTTCCCTTTGTAATTGAACCTATTACACCATTTATATTTTCAAATCCAGATAATGCCTGTATCGCAGCTGCTGTTATGTCTATACTCCCCCATGAACCATTTGAAGTCTGCTGAGAAATTATATAATTAATATCTTTTTGAATAATTTCATCAGCAGAATTATAACCAGAATTTTTAAGAATAATTAATGCAAAAATGTCATCATTATCAAGTGCCTTATCTCCAAACTGTACACCATCAAAACTATCAGTAATCTTTTTTATATAATCTGTGCTTGTTCCTGTATATGGATTAATATCTAAAGACATTAATGCCATAGCATGTCTTTCGTTGTCGGTTAATACAGGTGAAGTAAAAGAATTATTTTTTAAATAATTTGATATATTATTTTTTAAATCAAAACTGCCTCCCGCTGCTGCACTAATTGCAACCCAGTCTGTATACATATCATTACTAAATGAACCATCACTTTTTTCATTTTTAGATAAAAATTCTAGAGCTTTCGAAATTGAAAAAGCTTTCTTGGTAATATCAGGAATAGAAGTGACGCTTCTTCCACTCCCCTGAGAGACCACTGAAGATTCAGACACAATTAGATTTTCTGTTGGCCAATAATAATCTTCTTTTATTCCAACATTGTAAGATCCTACTGGTATAGATGAAAATTTAGCTTCTCCAGTGACTCCATCAACTAATGATTTAATATCATCTTTTGGAGACCAAGGATTATTAGGATCTGGCGAAGTCACTCCTACTGTAACCCCTGTTCGTATTGCCCAAATATTATTCACATAATCATATTTTTCTGCAGTTACTATTAAGTCATCTTTATTTGTAATAGATTTATTATTTAAAACAACTTTATTCTGTGGACCAAAATATATGTATATCTTTTCATTACCAACTAAAATATCTTTATCCATACCGACTTGAGGATATGAATCATTTACAACATACTGCCAGTTTTCACAAAGTTCACTTAACCCATCGGGAATTAAGCACTTCATATAGAGAGAACCGAATCCATTATTGTAATCCAAATTAGAAATTGAGAAACTGTCTGTATTTTGATCTATACCATAAAGAACTGCTAAGACACTTCTTTTATCTATACTGTGTTTTATATTACTTTTATCAGGAATATCAATATTCCCAACATCGGGCAAGTCGTAATATCCGTTATAAATAATAGTATCTCCATTTCTAATAATAACCTTTTCTTTTAATTTTTCTGGAACAACAATATCTTTTACTATTACTTTTCTTACAACCTCCATAGCGCTATTTAACGCTTTATCTTTAACATCATAAGTAACAGTATAATCACCCGCTTTTGTAGTATCAACATTATTTACAATTACAATACTAGAAGTAATGCCTCCATCTGTCTCATCAATAGCTGTAGCTCCAGCATCTTTATAAGTATCGCCAACATTTATTGAAATGCTTACATCCCCTACTAGACTAATAACAGGAGGTATAGTGTCAACTACTACAGCAGGAATATTAACATCTTCAGCTGAAACAAAATTAATATTAAATATAATAAGACTTAAACTGAATAAAACTATAATTTTCTTTAAAATATTTTTTTTCATAACTTAAAATGATTCTTGCTTCCAACTAATAATATCTCCAGCTTTTAAAATATAATTTGAAACTCCGACTGAAGCTTTCTTATTATCAACATAGTAAATCCAATAATTTCCTGGAACTCCTTTTACTCCATTTATCTCATTAATAAAAGCTCCTAATCCTAAATGCTTCGTATACTTAAAGCTAAATGTGTCATCCTTTAAATTTTCTTCTTCTAATATTTTCATTGCATCAAACACAGAAGAATTTTTCTTAATTTCTGTATTATATGTTTTACCTAAAACTTCCAATGAAACTTTTATCTTGTTTAGATCTGAATTATCTGCAACTTGTTTAACTTCATATTTTATTTCTATTTTATTTTTAGTTTCTAAATTATTGTTTTCTACACCATTAACGACTATAGGACTAATCTCTTTTTTAAATTCTTTTGCTTCTTTCTTTCTTAATAAACTAAAATAAGATAATAAGATAATGGCAAATAATACTAAAAATATAATGACGATAAAAATTTTCTTTCTGTTTTTTTTCATATGACTTCAATAAAAATTAACAATAAAAGCCCCTCAGACTAGGGCCGGAGGGGCTTTTAACCAAATATAAAAATATATTCTCCTGCTCGGGAAACACCTTTATATTAAGACCGGACTTGTCCCATTTAGGGCATTACCGTTGCGGCACAGTAGAGGAATCAAACCTCATTTCCAAATATAATGGTTTAAATTTTAAAAATACAACTAACTTATCAACACAACCTTTCTAACTTCTGTAACCATACTCTCTGATTTCATAGCCCATCTCTCTATCATTGGTGATAGTACTATAGCAAATGATACATTACCAAGCAAATGAAGTACGGTGAAAGGTATTTGACCCAACAAAGAGATCATAAAGGATTGATGAAAAAATAACGGTCCAATAGTGAGACCTGTAACAGCATCATAGAGAATAGTAGCAACAAATGCATAAGCTGCGTAATTCTTCCACCCAGAACGTTTCTTGAAATATAAATTTGCTCCTAATCCAAGAGTTCCATAAGCCAAAGCCGTTATTAAAGTCCAAATACCAAACCCTGATGTTACCGAATCAAATAATACAATACTCAAAAAACCAAAAATGAAAGCCATAAAAGCACCATATACTTTTCCGAAAGGCATTATGACTGCCATCACAGGTTCTATATTCGGCGCTCTAAATGGCATAAGTCTAAATAAAAAGACAGACAAAAAGGCAATTATATATTTAAACTTATTTTTCATAATTAATTATTAATTCTTAGTTATTTTAGACTATATCACAAACTCCAGCGACGCAAGCAAGCTCTCTCTTTACCTCTGTCTCATCACGCATTTCGTAAGTTACTATTTTAGAGAAATCAAAGTCGGGCATCTTGCTTGTAAGTTCTTTGTAAGTCTTTTCATCTATAGCTTCATAAGGAGCAAGTTGATAAACGTGGTTACTTCTTGGAAGGAAAGAAAGACCTCCTACTATATCCCAATTCTGATAGAGCCAATGAGCAACTTGTATCCATTCATTATCTCCCACAGAAATAGTTACTGAAGGATTGTGTTCTGTATAATTAACTTTTACAACTTTCCAATGTTCGAGTTGTTCAATAGCAGTGATGTCATCTTTACATATTGCATCTTCTGGTGCTTTCATTGGGAATTCTAATACGAAAGTATTTGCATCATCATGATTCTGTCCTACTTCTGGATGATAAGGAACTCCTTGATCTTTCATCATTTTAAATAGTGAATCTGTAGCAGAAATACGAATACGACGTATATAGTAAGGAGCATGACGAGGATGCATTCCAGAAGCACAGTCTACAGTCTGAGAAACAGTACCAGAAGGCTTCACTGCTGTGATACAAGTAGACTCACTTATACCAAACCTCTTTGCATATATTTTATTTACACGGATAGATTCAAGGCGAAGCTTCGCTAGCATCTTGGGATCACGTGAAAGTTTTGAATCCCATTGACCTGTTACTGACACACCGAGAAGTCTTTCTTCATCACAGTTCTCTTTCCATTCTTTAGATAGATAACCAAATTTTGTAAGAGTTGATTGATATGTTCCTAGTATCGTTGCAATACGAATCTTTCTCATTAGGTCTTCTTCTGTATCTTCGGCTCGAGCAACTACTTCTGAAAGATTACAGAATTGTCTTGATCTTAGAATAATTTCTCCACAAGGATTTGTACCCATTTCTCCTATATAATTTGCTGACTTTTCAAGTCTTCTCTTTGGTAAAGTTTTATATAGAGATTCACGATTGAATATACCTCTCTCTCCTGATCCTGATTCCATAAGAGCAATCCATTCTTTCAAAAACTCTGTTTCTGTTGGTTTTACATTATAAACAGCGGAATTATTAGAAAGCATGCGTTGTCCTTCATTTAACCAGAATTGCCCATTCTTTGCATCTCGCATATCCTGATCATCTAAATCAGATAGAGATATAAGTGCACTACGGCGAACTCCGCCTGAGACTACACATTCCCCTATTTTACATATAATATCGTGAGCATCTATATTGCGAAGGTGTCTTCCTTGTCTTCTGAGAATACGCTCTCTAGTAAAACCGAGTAAATCCATCAATGGCTTAGGACCAGAGCTCTTACCACCCATTATTTTAAGTCTTGCTCCAGCTGGGCGAAGTAAGGAAAAGTCAAAATTCACATCATCTCCATTGAACCAAGTATTCATTCCAAAAGTGAAAGCATCTGCCCACCCCTCTTTTGAATCAGGCACAACATATGTCGGCAACTTCTTTCCTGATTGATTCTTTATTTGTGGTAATGACTGGATATTCTTACTTTCAACAGAAAAGCCCACTCCTGTACCACACATAGATATATAAATTATTTCTCCGAAGTCTTCAAATCTAGATGGGGCCACAAAGGAACAGTTGTAAGCGCATACGTTAGTCTTCTCAGCGGCAGGTCCAGCGAACTGTAGAAGTCTCATTGATGGCATTGCTTCTTGCTTAAGGATTGCTTCTCGGATTTCTTTGTACTCACTTTCTTTAAGATCACTCCCTATCTTGCTTTTCATAAAGCTCATATATCTGTCGATAGTCTCAACCCAAGTCTCTCTCCTTCCTTCTTCTTCTATCCACTTCGCATAAGAACGATAGTAAACAAATTCTGAAAGTGGATTCCTAAAATACTTCTTACTTTCATCAGCAAGTTTTTTTACATGGGGAGGAACGATGACACTATGGGATCTTAGACGAGCTCTTTCTTCACGGTAAAGAATATAATTCTTAGATGTTTTGACGAAATCTGAGAGCATTAATTCTTGTTCAACTGTATCCTGAACGCCTTCAACTGTCGGGATAAAGTTCTTGTATTTCTTGGCTATTTTGACGATTTCCATCATTACCCTATTAGCCACCATCTCTGCTTCTTTCATCGAGCCTTCCCCTGAGGCAAGCATAGCTTTATTAATAGCATTCGCAATTTTATCAATATCAAAAGGGACAGATACTCCATCTCTTTTTATAACGCCTTTAATAAAAATATTCTTACTTACTTTTTTTTCTACCACCTCTTCTTTCTTCTCGACGACTTTTGCCACGACTTTTTTTATTTCTTTTTTAACTTTTAGCACTTTCTTTTTTGAAGGCATATTTTTTAATTTTAGTTAATAATGTCCCCTAAAACTTTATGGGCTTATATTATACCTCCACTAGAACCCATTGGGAAGTGAAAATATGGAAAATTACTACTATGTTAAAATATTGGCTGGGCGTCAATAGATTTTCAAAACTCTCTGAATAACACCGTGAAAGCACTATCATTAAAGGGTATTTTTATTTGAAAAATAACTCACTTTGTAAAATAGAAATACCCTCAAAAATTACATTTTTGAGGGTATTTCTAGAAAAAAATAAAAAATTATAATCAACTCAATATCTTTTTGTATAAACGGATGAAAGTTAATGCTGCAAAGAGCATAAATATCGATGCGATAATTATAGGAGACTCAGGGGTTAAGATAGCGGCAATAAATCCAGAGATTATAGCAGGTATTAGCTGAGCTAATGCTTGAACAGATGAATTAATACCAAAAATCTTTCCTTGTGTCTTTGGATCAGTAGATTTAGACAGTAAACTTCCTAGATTTGCCATCGTTAGGCCTGTGGCTAGTCCGAAAAATGGAGGGACTAAATATATTTCCCAAGCATGTTGAGGCAGAAAATAAGCCAGAACTATTATCCCCGTAAATATTAGACTTAGTTTAAGTACTTTTTCTTCAGAAAATCTTTTTGCCACATATTTAGTCACAAAACCTTGAGTAATGACAGACCAAAGTCCTATATAAGCAAAAAAATCACCTATATTACCCTGATCAAAACCAAATTTTTTAATTAAATAAACAGAGAAAAAAGTTGTGAAAAATGTAAAACCAGCATTAAAGAAAAAACTGGTTAAAAAGATAGCTTTCAATTCTTGCATTTTTAAAGCTTCGATTATATTCCTTATTGATTTATTCCAAGTTAGTTTATGTGCATGCATATGTTTATTTGTCTCCTTGAGAACAAACAATACTGAGAGCATATTTATAAATGCTAAAATGGCTGCAAAGTAAAATGGTGTCGTTGCACTAAACCAAGAGAGAGTATGTGGGTCAGAAAGTTTTCCGCCAATAAACGGACCAAAGATAAACCCAAGTCCGAAAGCTGCACCTATCATTCCAAAATTACGGGCTCTATTTTCTTTTGTACTTACATCCCCTATCATCGCTTGGGCAACTGATATATTACCACCAGTTAAACCATCAAAAAATCTAGATATAAAAAGAAGTGGAATATTGTGAGTTACTATTCCGATTGCAAAAAGAAAATAAGAAACCGATGTACCAGCAAGAGAAATAGCCAGAATTTTTTTTCTACCATATATATCTGAAAGTTGCCCCAAAATTGGAGTCGCCAAGAATTGACCAATAGGATAGACAGCAATAAGTAATCCTAGTAGTAGATATCCTGTCTTAATACTTACTCCTGCTGGTAATACATAAAATTCTGAAAGTGGACTTGCAAAAAGAAGTGGTATGACAGGAATAAGAATACCTACCCCAAGAAGGTCAATGAAAATTGTAAAGAAAATTGTCATGATTGTTTTATTTTTGAACATGTATTTAATGTACCATACTGAAGAAAAAAATGTATAATAGTTAAATATGACAATAGGAACAATCATCATAACAGTTTTAGGGCTATGTCTTTTTGAAATTATTAGTAGCATAGATAATGCTGTTATTAATGCTGAAGTCTTAGGCACAATGGGTAAAAAAGGACGTAAATGGTTTCTACTTTATGGATTCTTTTTTGCTGTATTTGTAGTTAGGGGTCTTTTACCTTGGATTATCATATGGGCAACAATGCCATCCTTAGGTCCAATTGGCTCTCTTACAGCAGCATTTTCAAATAATCCTAGCGTCCATAGTGCAGTAGAAAGTTCTGCACCCATACTACTTTTAGGAGGTGGAATATTTCTTATTTTTCTATTTTTCCATTGGTTATTTCTTGAAACAAAAAACTTTGGTCTTCGACATGAAAAGTTCTTTCAGGACAATGGGGCTTGGTTCTTCGCTGTAGTTTCTATATTACTAGCTACTATAGTCTGGTATGCAATTAAAATAAATCCAATCCTTGCTTTCTCTGCAGTGGTTGGATCTACGGCTTTTTTTATAACTCATGGATTCAAAGAAAATGCAGAAAAAAGAGAGCAATCACTTCTATCTACTGAAAATAAAATATCAGATATAAGTAAAATAATTTATCTTGAAATAATAGACATGACTTTCTCTATCGATGGAGTTCTCGGGGCATTTGCTTTTACCCTTTCCGTTCCACTTATAATATTAGGCAATGGATTAGGAGCTTTTGTTCTAAGAAAGCTAACAATCGGCAATATTGACCGTATAAAAAAATATGCATTCTTAAAAAATGGTGCCATGTATTCGATATTTGTCTTAGGTATTATTATGATGGCTGATTCTTTTGGTGTTAAAATCCCTTCTTACATCTCACCTATCATAACTTTTATCATCATCGGATTTTTTATTATAAAATCAGTTAAACATAACAAAAAATAATTATATTATGCGCTACACTTTCATCTTCATCGTTTTTTTAATCGTAATAACAACTGGTGAATATTTAATATTTATTACCTTAAACAGATTAGGATTATTAAAATATACTTATTTAAAAAACATAGTTTTAATGATGGGCATCATTCTTCCATTAATGTTTATCGGGGCAATGATATACGGAGGTAAACATTTTTCTTTATTAAATTCTTGGATTTATACAGTAGGTGGAGTATGGCTCGGACTACTTACATATTTAGTAATTACTACTATTATAGTATCTTTATTATTACTATTAAATACTTATTTAGATTTTAATATACCTATTAAAATAATAACCATTATCTTAATATTCTGTTCTATGGCAACAACAGCAATAGGTATCATCAATGCAAATAATACCCGTATAGTTAGAATAGAAGTTAATTCCTCAGTTTTATCTCCACTATGGAAAGGAAAGAAAATAGTATTTTCTTCTGATACCCACTTAGGATTAATTCGACGCGAAAAATTCATGAAAAAGATTATTGATATCATAAATAATGAGAAGCCAGATATAACTTTCAATTTAGGAGACTTAATAGATGGACCATCTTTCCCTTATACAAAAGGTTTTGCTCCTATAAGTGAACTAAAGTCTCCCATGGGAGATTATTATGTAGAAGGAAATCATGAAAGTTATAGTCAGGAATATAATGTATTTAAAGAAAACTTTCCTAAAAATCTAAATGATATTACTGGTAAAAAAGTTATGATAAATAATACCCAGATCATAGGAATACCTTATGGTGCAATGAAAGGAGCAAATGAAATCAATCAAGAACTGGAACAAGTTAAATACGACAAAAATATCCCTAGTATTATTTTAATGCATGATCCCAAAGATACTTCTAAATTAGCAGACAATGGAGTATCACTTGTATTATCTGGACATACACACGCTGGACAATTTTTCCCTTTTACTCTTTTAGTAAAAAAGATAGCTGGTAAGTATTTCCACGGACTAACTTATACTAAAGACACAGCAGAAATAACAAGTTCAGGTGTTGGAACTGCGATGGTTCCAATACGAGTAGACACTATACCAGAAATAATAGTGGTAACAATAAAATAATAAATTAAAAAAACCTGAGAATTAATTCTCAGGTTTTTTTAATTTATTTCAAATCCCCCAGCTTGAATATTCCAAAGCTTTTTATATATACCATCTTCAATTTTTATAAGTTCATTATGGGTACCATCTTCAATTATTTCACCCTGAGAAATAACTATTATACGACTCATACCTTTAATAGTAGAGAGTCTATGAGCTATAACTATCACAGTCTTTCCTTTTATTAAATTATGAAGGGCATCTTGTATAAGCATTTCTGATTCTGAATCTAAGGCCGAAGTAGCTTCATCAAGGACAAGTATAGGTGCATTTTTTAATATTGCTCTAGCTATAGCTACGCGTTGACGTTCACCACCAGAGAGTTTTATACCTCGTTCTCCTACATATGTATCATAACCTTTTGGTAGATTTGAAATAAATTCATCGCAATGAGCAAGACCCGCTGCTTTTATTACTTCTTCATCTGTAGCATCTCGTTTACCATAACGAATATTTTCCATCAAAGAACGATGAAAAAGAACTGGATCTTGAGGTACAAATCCAATCTGTTCACGTAAACTTTTCTGAGAAATTGTAGAAATATCAACTCCATCTATTAAGATTTTTCCTTGTTGAAGATTAAATAACCTCATAAGTAGTCTCACAAAAGTAGACTTACCTGCCCCCGATGAACCAACTAGAGCAATTTTATCTCCAGCTTTTATCTTTAATGAAAAATTATCAAATACTTTTTGATTATTATTTTCATATACATAAGTCACATTATCGAAAACAACTTCTCCTTTAACATCTTTAATTTCATTTAACACATCGTCATCTACAGAATATGGGGTATTTAGAACTAAAGCCATCTCTTGAGCATCTGCAAAACCATCATAATAAGTACGAATAATGGCATGAAAAGACCAAAGACTATTAGTCAAACGACCTAAATATGTTTGTATCAATATCATTACAGGGACTCCAATAATTCCTAATTTCCAATCTCCAATAGCAAACCAAAAAATTATAAATTCAATTATAACTACATATGCACTCTGTATAGAAGACAAACCTCCCCATAAATACCAATTTAAAACTGTGGCCTTATTCTGCTCTTGTATGACTCCACCAACTCTATCCCTTTCGTATTCATGTCCGGCAAAAAGTTGAATTGAGGAGTGATTACTTATCGAATCTGCTAATGCTCCTGTTGTTTTTGTATCAGATATTGCTGCTAAAATATCAAATTTAAGTTTTAATTTAACATAAATTAAAGCTGTTAGAATAAAAACAACACAGAAAATTAATAAAATATATGAATATTTTGGGACTAGAGTATAGATAGCTAAAACCGTACCAATTGCTCTAATAATAAGAGGCAAACCATTATCTATCATCATATCCATCAATCTTTCAAAAGATCTAGCATATTTACCAATTTTTTGAGTGAGAGAACCGCCAAAATTATTTGCAAAGAAAGTATGTGAGTGCCCTATCATATATGAAAAGGCTTGCTCTCGAAGTCCTGCCATAATACTTGCTTGAAAATATGAATTTATAAAACTATAGCCTCTAGTTACAAATAAACGAATTAAACCCAATATAAAGATAAATATTAATATATGATAAGCCTGTGGAGCAAAATTATAATTAGTAGTACTTAATACACTCCAAAGTTTAAGAAACTGAAATGGTATATATATTTCAAGAAGTGATGCAATTATTACCCCAAAGATTACACAAAAAAACGATACCTTAAATCGTTTGATAACTTGCCAAAAATATTTTAGAACAAGTCCTGTATGTAAATTTTTATAATCTTTTCCTTTATCCATATACGAAACAAAGGGCTTTTGGCCCTTTGTTTATTTTAACACATTTTTGATAATTTTCAAATTCTATTTTTCACCAAGTTTTGATCCTTTTACAAGAGAATTTAATAAAGTAGAGAGTTTCATTGTGGCAACTCCTGTTACTTTATCAGCCCCTCCGTAGTATATATAGAGCGTATCCCCTTTCAAGATCATACCACAAGGAAAGACTACATTATTTACAATACCAACTTTTTCATAATCTGTTTCCGGTTCAAAAATAGCATCTGAAGAACGAGCAAGTATTACCGCTGGATCTTTTGAATCCAGAAGTAACACCCCTACCCTGTATGTATTGTGACTCTTAGACACGCCATGATATAGCAAGACCCAGCCATATTTTGTCTTTATAGGAGGAGCAGAAATACCAACCTTAAGACCATCCCAAGAATTTAATCTCGGCCCAATAATTCGAATACACTTTTTTATTACATCGTTTTCAAAATTTAAAGTTCTTAGATAGTCTCCACATATTTCATTACCGACTCTATGTAAGACAAAGTATCCTCCTTTAAGTTTTTCAGGGAAAATACAAGTATCCTTATCATCGAATCCTGGTGGAGTTATAAGTATAGGTTTACTCCAATTCCATTTATGATCAAGAAAATCTTTTACAGATATGGAAGTCACAGCAACACGAGGAGGTCCGATACTATCGTAAGCGGTATAACAAACATATAAGTTCTTCCCTATTTGAGTTATACGAGGATCTTCACAACCAGAGTTACCGTTTGTAACTTTCTTCATTTCAAAATCTTCTCGAGGAGAATATATAGGAACATTCAATCTCTCATTTATATTCAATCCATCCTTACTCATTGCATAACCAAAGTATGAAGTATTATCGCTTGCTAAAGTACGATATAAAATATGAACTTTTTTATCTAAATAAACTGCAGCAGGATTAAATGTTGCTGTCGCCTCCCAACTATTTTCACTCTTTGGACTTATTATCGGATTTGTAGGACTGCGCTTGAAACTCCATTCATCTGAAGTTCTGATATACATACTCGATATAAGATCTGTAAGATTTACATATGCGACACAAGCAGTAGTGTCAGCTGCACCATAATAAATACTTAGAGTATCCTTTTCTACCAAAGCACCAGTAGGAAAAATAACATTTGAAATATATCCAGACAATTCATAAGCCTCTTCTGGGGCAAGTATTGGTCCTTTTGTTCTGCCTATGATTTTAGTTGGATCATTACTATCAAGCAACAATGCTTCGATACCGAAAATTCGATCTAAATTGTCAGGATGAGGAAAATAATTTTGTATATGTGAATAAACTAAAAGCCACCCATATTTTGTTTTTATTGGTGGAGCTCCAACCTCTAAGTGATCATAAGAATTACGAGTAAAATCTACAACATGATTATCTATCTCTACTTCCCACTTTGTCCAATAGGACTCATCCCATAGTTGTTCTATAGTATCAAACTGGGCTATACAAACTTTTGCAGGAGGCATATCTGTGTGAGCAGAAAAAATAACTGTTATTTTTCCATTTATTCTTTCAGGAAAAAGAGTCATGGCTTTTGAATTAAAATTAGTTACCAAATGACGCTCATCAACTTTTTTCAAATCTTTTGTAACTGCAACTGCCACTTTTATATTATCAGCTTTAAAAGGAAAGCCAGAGAGTGCGGTATAGAAAATATAATATTTACCTTCAAAAAAAGTTACTCTGGGATCTTCACATCCATGTACTTCCCAAGGCTCCTCTGGAACTATAAAAGGTTCACGGTCGTCAAAATGAACTCCTTTCATATTACTCACTCCCTTACCTATAATAGAGACTTGTTGTTGTTTAAGTATCTTGTCTACTGCAGAAATAGCACGATAGAACCCATATATCTTATTACCCTTTTGAATAGGGCATAGATTAAATGTTGCAAACTCTTCCCAGTAATGATTTTTATTGGGAACTAATATCGGGTTATGATCTGATCTTTTGACTACATACATATGATTTATTGAGTATTTATTTTAATTTTATCTTTTAATTTTATTTCTTTATCATTCTTTAAACCACTGAGTAATGTCTCGAGTCTTATATATGCTACTGCGATGTGCTTATCTCCTCCTCCATAGTAAACAAAAAGTTCTCCATTTTTTACTACAGCTCCACTTGCATATATTATTCCAGGTTTCCAATCATTCTCATACCATTCACCAGGCTCTAAGATAGGAGATTTTGCTCGATAAAGTACTTTTCTTGGGTCTTTAAGATCAAGAAGCATTGCGCCTAACTTGTAAAGATTATTACCATCTTTATCCATAGCATGATAAAGAAGAAGCCATCCATCCTTTGTTTTTATAGGAGGGCAAGAAGCACTTCTTGTATGTTTATGCCAAGCGACGATATTATCTGGAAGTCTCTGAGGATCAGGTGCTTCACTTCCAGGATCACTACCTTGTGGAGACTCACTTGAGTCAAGATCACTAACAAAAGAAACTCCTACTCTTGTCGGATCACCTAAATCTAAATTATGAAAAATACCAAATTTACCATTAAACTTCTCTGGGAATAAAACCCAATTCTTTTGTCTATCCCCTAGGCGAGTTATGTATGATAATTGACTCCATTTCCATTTTCTTTTTAATAGATCCTCTTCTTTTATAGAGATAACTCCTACACGTAAAGAACTCCATCCGTTAAAAATATTTAAAGTGACATAAACAATACCATCTATAACCACGGCTCGAGGATCTTCACACCCTCCCCAACTTCCACCCGAAGGATATAATTCTCTGTCATACACCAATCTTGCTGGTGATGTAAAAGGCCAATGTTTTTTTGCTTCTGCTATATTCTGTGCCACGTAAACAGGGTAAGTTAATCTATTATCAAAATTTATTCCATCTTTACTTGAGGCATATCCTATTCTAGAAATACCGTCGTCACCTACCGCTCTATAAAAAAGATGGAATAGTCCTCCTGTATGCAAAGCAGCGGGGTTAAAAACAGCTTGAGATTCCCAAGAATAATGTCCTGGGCCTAATATTGGATTTTTCCCTGATTTATTTAATTTTAATTCATATTCTTCGTGATTTTTACTTACTACCTTCTTTTTATTTTTAGCTGATACAAATTTCTTCTTTTTTAAAATAAGCTTATTTTTAATGATTTTTTTATTTTTAACAATAGGTTTCTTAACTGTATTTTTCTTAACTAGAACTTTTTTAATTTTATCTGATTTGATATCTGAAAGGACCTTCTTTTTTACAACTTTTTTATCTGGTTTTGAAGAAGAAACAACTTTCCTTAAAATTGTTTTAATTGAACTTTTAGTTTTTTTATTTGTATTCGTAACCATATTTTTATTAAACCCTACCATATTTATCCTCATATCGGACTATATCATTCTCATCAAACTCACCAAGACCGATCTCTAAAACCTGCATGCCTTGAGACCCTGCAGACATTTTGTGTTTTGCTAATATCGGAACAGTCTGTTCATCTCCCACTTCAACTTTATATGTATTACCATCAACAAAAAAAGAGCCACTTCCACTTACAACTCTCCAGAATTCACTTCTCTTATTATGACTTTGCAAACTTAATTCTTCATTTGGATTGACCGTTATTATTTTTACAGTAGAAAGAGTATTATTTATGAATCTTCTAAAACTTCCCCAAGGTCTTTCTTCCTGATAAATTTTTATTTCATTTTCCATACAAAGATTATAACATAACAGATAAAACAACACTATGAAATAGATATTGAATTTGTGTTTTACAGCCCTGAGGTTTTTTACGGAAAAAACCCTTAGTATTTATAACTATTTCAAATTTTTATGTTCGAATTTTTAAATGAGAGAAAAGATATATATATGAAAACAAAGAATAATAGAGTATAACCATAAACATTTACGTAATTATTTGATTGAGAAAATATCTTCCAAACACTATTCATTAAAAAACTATGACTAGTAAATATATCCCAGCTATTAAAACGGAGGAATCTTCCTAAATATATACCAAAACTTGTAAATAAAATTATTATTGCGATAAAAAGATTAGTGGCTTTCTTTGAAAATCTCAAAAGAAGTATTTTTTCCATATGGGAAAGAGAATAAAGACCCATAAGTAGAGATACACCAGCGGAACTAAACAAAACAAAAATATCAAACATAACTGGAACAGAATGAATTCTCCCAAGATGTATGAAGTCTGTTACTACGTAAGGTGCATTTGGTAAAAATAATAGCCAAATGATAAATCCTGTAATGAAAAAAGGTTTTATTATATTTTCTTTTTTTGTATATATTAAAAGTATAGAGCTTGTGATGAAAGGTATAGTTGCTAGTAGTATATTCCATAATATATACAAAAAGGCCGTACTACCAAAAAGTAAAACACGTAATATATTCAAAACAATAGCAAATGAATATATGTAGATTATTGATTTTGGAATTTTAATTTCCCTTATTTTCATATTTCTTTAAATGCTTAGAATATTTTTTTACAAGTTCAGATGAACTTCTGACCTTACCACCATGTCCTACGTTATAAATAATTTTAATTCCAAGTTCTTCACATAAAGCAACTTCAGGTACTGGATCTCCGTCTGGCTTTCTATCTCCCCCATTAGCAAAAATGTGTGGTTTGATTTTTTTTATTTCTTCACAAACACTTTTATCTTTTGTGTTTTTAACATGCCCAGAAATGACGACCTTGTCTACTCCATTAATAGACTCTATTATTTCTTTTCTTTCATTCTCTTCCATAAATTCTTTACCTTTTTTCATTCGTAGCCAATTATCATTATTCAATACAACAACTAAATAATCCCCTAGCTTCTTGGCCTCTAAAATATAACGAACATGACCTATGTGTATAGGATCAAAACCACCACTTATCATAACTATTTTCTTATTTTTCTTTGTATTTTTCATTATACTTAATAATATTACTTAGTTTTGATTTAAGCAAATAAGCCAACATTTGGCTTTATATTAAATTTACTTTAATTTTATATTTAAGCTGGCCATAAAAGGCTCATTTATTTTCACTTCAAAGGGATCATTTACTAAACCATTGAGTCCCCTCATCATGGGTTCGATGCAAATAAAATCACTTTTTGGTATAGACCAAATCCATATTTTCTGATACTCAACAGAAATATCTAAAATCAAAGTTCCTAAATTTGGTATATCTATATTTGTAGTTGCATTAGGGTCTTTTACTTTCGGATTATCCAAATAAACAGTTCCACTATTTTCCCATATTTCTATTTGTTCTTCTGCAGATAATCCATCTTCGAAATTAAATCTTATATTTTTCTTTTCTTTATATGGGACTTTAAAATACGGATGTAAACCCATAGATATTGGAAGATTTTTATCTTTTTCCATGTTTTTCACTTCTTGAGTAAGAGTAAAAGAACCATCCGATTCAAAATTACCAACAACTGATAAATCAAAATTAAAAGGATAAACATTTCTAGTCTCATTGTTTGATTTAAAAACTTCTTTAAATCCAAATCCTTTAGATTCTACTTCACACTCCATATTCTTTACAAAACCATGACGCTTTAAATTTGGATATAAATGATTATTTTCAAGCTCCCCAGCATTTGGGAAAAGTATAGGTATACCTCCTCTGACTGACTTTTCAATATCCAAAAAAGTTTCTTGGTCAAAATACAAAACTTCTTTACCTTTCAATTTAAGAGAAGTAACGATTCCTCCTCGGAAGGGACAGAAAGAGACTTCGTTATAACCACTTTTATCTTTGACTGTTTTAATGTTGAATTTTGTCATTTATACATTATACCAGTCTTCTCTTTACTTAGATATTTTAGTACGAATATGTTAAAATAACATGATGGAAACAGGAATACAATCTTGGAAAAACTTAGTGGTTTACGCATTTAACGCATTTTCGACTCCTTTATTATTTAGAACACTTATATCCCCTTGGGAGAATGATACAGCCAAAGGCGACAAGCTTGGTTTTTTTGAAAAATTAATTTTTGGTATTTTTTCAAGATTCTTAGGTTTTATAGCAAGAGTCTTTTTTATTATTATAGGACTTATATTCACTTTAATAATTATTCTTACTTTTCCAATTTTTTTATAAATTCCTATAAAAATATCAAAAGAATATCTGGAAACTGTCGGCAGCTTTGTTCCTTCTCTTTCTTATGTTGAGACTTATTATTTGAATAAGCATAGTCACGAGGTTGGTGCACCTTCTTCTTTTAAACTTTATGGCAAAGACAAAGTCCTTCGTATGATAGATCGAGGTCTATCAAAAGAAAATAGTCGAAATGTCCTACTAGTAGGAGAAACTGGTGTTGGTAAATCTGTAATAATTTCCCACTTAGGTAGATTAGGAAGATCTGGACTTTCTTTCTTTGGTATCCGCCATCATAGAGTAGTTGAATTATCTATTGAAGGTATTTCTCTAGAAGATTTTGATAAAGCAATGAACGAAGCAGCGGATGCTCATAATGTAATAGTAGTTATCGAGAATATACATGAATACCCTTCTGTCTATGAGAGAATGATGAAATATTTAACGATGCCACATTTAGGTGTGATAACAACAACAGATTTTAGTAATTATGACCAGGTCTTAAAAAATTATCCAGATTTTCTTTCAAAGTTTGAAAAAGTAGATGTCTTAGCTACAAACGAAGAAGATACTTTATCAATAGTTAAGAATACGATAAACCTGAAAGATATCTCAATAAAAGAAGATGCTATTTTAGAAATAGTAAAACTTTCAGATAGATTCATTGGTAATCAACCTCAACCATTAAAATCCCTACTAATACTAGAAGAACTTCGCTCTCTACATAAAAAGATTAAAATAGAAGATGTTCATCAAATAATTTCAGATAAAACAAACATACCAATGGGTGCTATGGGGGCAGAAGAAAAGAATGTTTTGATAAGTCTTGAAGCCAATATGAAAAGTAAAATTATCGGTCAAGATGAAGCAGTAAAAGATTTATCTGAATCACTAAGACGTCTTCGTACAGGTATAGCAAATCCATCAAAACCTGCAGGATCATTCCTTTTCTTAGGACCCACAGGAGTAGGTAAAACTTATACTGCCAAGGTACTAGCTGAAAGTTATTTTGGTCATAAAAATGCAATGATTCGTTTCGACATGAGTGAATTTTCTCTTCCAAGCTCTGTAAACTTATTCACAGAAAGATTGGCGAGTGTCATAGAAGAGAATCCTCTTTCTCTCGTATTTTTTGACGAATTAGAAAAGTCTGATATGGCTATACATCATTTACTTTTACAAGTATTGGATGAAGGTAGAATAACTCGTAATAGTGGTAGAATTGCTAGCTTTAAGGAAGCTATAATCATAGCTACTTCAAATGCAGGGAGTAAGGATATAATAAATAATCCTTTAATTAATAAAAAAGATTTAATGAGTGATCTTATTAATAATGGAATTTTCGCACCAGAATTCTTAAATAGATGGAGTGCAGTAGTTTTATTTAAACCACTCGAAAAAGACAGTGTCAGAAAAGTAGCAGCGTTACTATTGAATGAATTTAGAGAAAGGCTTCTTGAAGATAAAAAAATCAATCTTATAATCACAGATAAACTTATAGATAAAATTGCTTCTGCAGGATTCGACCCAGACTTTGGAGCTCGTCCTATAAATAGAGCTATAGAAGAAATAGTTGAAAATAAAGTAGCAGATTATATAATATCTGGAAATGGAAATGGAGAAATAAAAATTATGTAATTAAATAGCCCCGACAACTTCGTTGTCGGGGCTATTTAATTAATTTTATTTTATTACCTCTGTGTTAGTTCTTTGTAAAATAAATTCTCTTATACTGGTAGCCACATTAGAATCTATAACATCAAAAACACCTTCTGGGTCGCCTCCATTATTACCATCATTCCCTGCAGTCTCTATTATTAACTTACTTACACCCATCATTTTAAAATTAAATGTTTGATCTATATTTATATTTTCTATCTGTCTATAAGGTATAAAAACTTCTTTTTTATTAAAAATTCCTCTTCTTATACTTATTGCATTTTCATCCAATGCATACTCACAACTAATATAATTGATCCAACTCATTAGAATGCCAAATATTATCAATAAAATAGAAATAATAAATAACCCATTTACTAAAAAGTTAGCAATAGATAGAGATGTAGTTAGAGGGATTGCTAATGCCATCTTGGCTACCATTACCCCTTTTAAAGAAGAAATAATAAATGAAACTACTAGTAAAAAAATACCAGAGACTACCCTCTTTGATAGATAATAATAGAATACTTTGATTCCTAACTTTTTATTTGTGAGCATTTTATTATTATAACAGTTATAAAAAATAAAAAAACACCAAACACTCACCTAGATAAAGTTACTTTATATTAAATGTTTTTCCTAGTTCATTTGAATAATAGAATTCAAACGCTAAACCACCAAATGTATAAGTCTTCTCCCCTACTTTTATATCTGACCCACCAACTTCTGGATTATCTTTGGGTTCTGAATGTTTAAATCCTAAATTAAAAAGAGTAGCAGTTATCTCTGGTCTGTCTGATATTTGATACCCTGCGTCCTCCCATTGTTTCTCTATTTGTTTTATAAAAATTGCAGTATAAAGATATGAATAATAATGATCCTTTTCATTGGTTAGGCGGTCCATCCTTTCTTTATCTGGATTATCTGTTTTAAAATCTAAAACATGTTCATATTTAGATCCTAAATAATAAGGACTGTTGGTATCTTTTAAGTTGGATTCAATTTGTTGTGCCGTCGCTATCTTGACGCCAGCTATACCATAAGAAAATTTAACACTGTTGCCAAGTGCTTGCAAAGGAAGAAAAACTTTTTTTAGAAGTTCTCTATTTGATCCAAAATAACGAAACTGCTCTACTACTATAGGTGCGATAATAGTACGAGCAGGAACTCCTGAGACAAGACTCGCTTTTTCTATGATATTCTTATCAGAAGTAAGTCCCCTTCTGACGACGGTCCATTCATCAGTTTTAGCCCAATCTGGAGTCTTGGCTACTTCTTTTTTACGAGCGAAAACGCTTTGTATTGAATTATATAAATCACTCTTGGAATCAACACTGCCCTCAACATTAGTAAGATTGAGTCTCATAGCCATAAAAACAGCAAAAAATACAAAAACAACAAAAGCTGCACCTTTTGTAAAAAAAATAAGCGCCTTTTGCGCCATTTCCTTTTTGCTAATTTTTTTGATTAAATTCAAAACAAAACCTTTCATGACGATTCATCATATCACACAAAATAATCCTTTGTCAAATCAAGAATTTTAGACAATTCTGCTTTTAAAGTTTCATTAAAATCAATCACATAATGCTAAATACATTGATAATCTTATCTCTCGCCTCAAAGGGATAGATTATTTTATCTTTCAATTCAGACATAGGTATCCATACTAATTCATAAGTTCCATACTTCTCTATATCCCTACCACTCCATTCTGGGCCTGTGCCTGTTCCCACTTTACCACTTACAATATTACAGTTATAAAAGTATTGAACTTGACCTTGAAAGTTATCTAAAACATAAAATTTCTTCATAAATAAATCTACTATTTCAATAGTAGTACCAAGTTCTTCTAGACATTCTCTTTTTAATCCATCTTCTAGACTATTGTCCGTATCATCTACACCACCACCAGGAAATACAAAATATTCATCGCCTTGTTTAATACGATGTATAAGTAAAACTTTTTTATCTTTTATAATTATAGACCTGACTCGCTTTTCTGTTTTGTTATCTAAATATTCATTTATAAGTTCTATGTCTTTAGCATCTTTTTCTCTACCTAATGCAGTTTTAAACTTTATTAATTCATATAAATTCATATATGGTGTATCTTCTATTATCAGAGCACTAGCTATAGCTTCTTCTGTAGTTGTATTATATTTTTCCCAATTTAATTGGGGAATAATCTCATATATATCTTTTTTTAGAAAAATCTTACCATATCTTTCATCTTCTTCCCATTCTCCAGACTCTCTTAATTTCTGGTGTAAATCTTTTGTTACTACTATATCTATGTCGGAAGCTTTCCTTATACCCAATATATCCAATACCCCACTACCAACGACAACATATTGGCCTTTGGGAAAATTTAATTCTTTTATTTTTTGGATGAGATCCATAAGATTATTATATATTTATAATTGTCTTTGTTGTATATTATTTAAACTAAAATTATATGTTATCTATTTATTTAAAGCATCACATAAAGAACCACTGCATTTACTATTATACATATTATTATCACTATAACTTTTAGAATTATCATAATTACAAGTCATACTTTTATTATTCCATTCTGGTCTTTGACTTGTTATATATGCTATTTTTACCAAACAGAATTTATCCCTTTTACCTAAAATTTCACTATATGCCTTATAGTAAGTTTTAGGGCCTTCTGCAAATGGACTTGTATTTGGATCAAGAATATTAATATTTTCTTTAGACAAAGAACAACTCTTAAACTGTTTCTCCATACAATCATTTGCTTTTTGATCTGATTCATTTGTTCCAGGTATGGTTGTTGTTCCACAGTCTATAATATTATTTTTTACGACTGGAATAACTTTGTTTTGAGCAACAGAAGAAACAGGAGAAGTTGTAGGTGTCTTTATTTCTTCAATTTTAGGTTGTAAATTCTGTGTTGTATTTGTTTCTACTACAGTTGTGGTTTCTTGTTTATTTACCGTAGGTTCTACTTTTTGTATTTGAGGTTTAGTATTATTTTCTTGAGTTAATTCTTTTACAGGAATAACTTTACTTTTAAAAAAATTTTTAATTATAGGTAAGTCATTTCTATAATAAAAACCTGATACACCTCCAGCAGCTATTATAAATAAAACCACTATAATTAATAGTGCTTTTTTGTTTGAATGATTAACAACTTGGTTTAAATTTGAATTACTTATGACACTATTAGTGGCAAATGAATTCATATTGGAAGCATTCACTGTATTAAATCCCTCTTGGATATCTTGTTCATTCCATCCACCTCCTAATAATTCTTTTGTGATTGTTTCCTTGTTTAGGCCCTTTAGTAATTGTTGTTTAATATAATCTAACAATTGTTGGTTAATCATTATTAAATTATATCATAATTAAAAATTCGAAGGTGCCTACTGTGACCGGCAGTAGCCTTTTGGCATAGCAAGGACGGTCCTTGCTATATCTAAATTATTTTTTTGTATAGATAATTTCTCTTACTTCATCTGCTTCTTCTATGTTTAAATAAAATGACATATCAGCCCTATTATTACTTTCCCCCTCTTCTAATTTCAATTTGAGAAGGAGAAGATGTCCATATATTTATCTCAGAGATATTGAATATTCTAGAAATTACACCATTATTAGTTTCAACATTCTGAATTGTATTGAAAGATATTGTTTTAGTACTTTTTGATAAAATACCTCTATATGTAGTTATTTTATCATCATCAATTATGTAAAAGAAATTCTTATAGCTTAGATATAAATAAATTGTTATTGGGATCCCAAATAATATAAAGATGGATTTAAAAGCACTCATCCCTCCCCCAGCAATTGAAAAAGGCATTGATATTAAAATAATTATTAAAACTAACTTAGTAAAAGCATACCAAAAATAACTTAACGGTATTTTATTTTTTATCGATTTCTCAACCATATATAAATATAAATTATTAATAATAAAAAATACCAACCTAAATGATTATAATGATGAAGATTTATAACGGCACCAGACTCTTTTATAATTTTTTTATCTCATCATTGCTTTTGTCTTTGGTCCTATAAGTCCATCAGGAACAAGTCCTTTACTTATCTGCCATTTTTTGATTATAGCTATTGTCTTAGGCCCAAGCTTACCATCAATTACTAATCCTAAATTCATAGTGTCATTCAAGTATCTTTGTAATTCTTTAACAGCATCACCAGTACTTCCATTTTTCAATGTTTTAGTACCGAGATTATATTTAATAGGAGTTGAATTTGAAAGATAATTTGTTGGATTATAAACTGGAGTTGTATTTTTAGTAACTAAATTTTTTATACAAGATTGACCATTAATATAACTAAATCCAGTTGTTCTATCACCGCATCCTGGTATAGATGAATCAACGACAGGAGCAATAATAGGAATAATAGGATTAACAACAGTTACAGGTTTTGCTATTATTATCGGAGAAGGACTACTACCCCCTCCTCCACCCCCACCTCCACCTCCTCCGACAGGAGCAACATAATAAGTGAAAGCTAAATCTTTAGTAATAGTCGATCCTTCTGTAAAAGATGAATAAGACATCAATGTAGTCCCCTTACTTTCAGCTCCTGATAATATTGAAGAAGATTTGAAAGTAAAAGTAATTGCTCCAGAACCTTCACTAACAAGTAATTTATTCGCTGTTGAAGCAATACTACCGTAAGCACCAGAACTATCGACAGTCGATTGTCCTGCTAATGTAGTTCCATAGTAAGCACTAATTATTGTCCCCTCTGGAGCTTTTGTTCCATTTATAGTTACGTTTCCATAGAAAGCCATTGGGAATTTAGGAATTGATGAAGCAGAAGAAATTGAAGGAAATATTATTAAAGCTATAAAAATAAATAAGTATTTTTTCATAAATTATTAGTTAGCGTATACAGAGTTAGTGTAGAAGTTGGTAAGTCCTGATGTTACTGCTGTTGTACTTGTTAAATCAGAATTTTCAAATGTAAGACCTGTAATTTCAAATTTTACAAACCCAGCTGTCTCTGTTATTTTAGAGGCTGTCAAAGTTATAGTAGCTTGATTACCATCAGATATAGTTGTATTAGGATTTATAGTGTAGTTAACATTACTACCCATATTAGTACCAGTTATTCCTATATAACTAAGATTATCTGTTAATTTAGCTAAGCTAATTCCAGTTGGTTTTACTGTAAAGACGAATGTACCTGTAGCATAACCAGAAACACCTTGAGTAGATGGAATTGCTGTAGCCGTAGCACTAACTAGACTTACTTCAACACCAGGAATTGGTACTACATTAACTGTTCTAGAAATTTGAATAGCATTATTACCATAAGCATCTGAAACATTATATGTCACAGTATAAGTACCAGCTACACTTGTATTCACTGGATTTACTGTAACTATATTTGCTGTTATATTTCCATCTACATTATCACTGGCTGTTGCTCCAGCATCAGTATAGGAATCCCCGACTGTAAGATTAATAGTTGAATCACCAACTAAAGTTATAACTGGTTTAGTAATATCTGGAACTAATAAACTTTGTGAACCAAGATAATTATTTGTTGGATTTGTAACAAATACTCCATAACCTTTTAATTCACGTAAATCATTTAAAATATTAACATCTGATACTGTTTTAGAAAGCCAATTATTACTTATAGATGGTGAATCTAAATTAGCGTTAGTATTTGTAAAATCAATAACTTCACTAATAGAATCAGAAATTGAATTTATTATATTACTTGGATTATTAGTATCTACACTAGTTAATCCTTGAGGTATAGCATAACTAGGAGAAGCTACTCCTATAGCATTCCATCCTGTCTGTAAAGTTCTTTGAAATAATCTTTGAGATGGAGATATACTAAAATTGTAATTAAATTGTAATGTTTGATCGGAACCTGTTTTGTTGTTTATGAAATAAGCATACAAAGGTTGAAATTCTGTTTGTCCTGCCCCAGACATTGTCTGCCATCCTGAAATAGAAGTTGGATTCAACAGATATATATCAAAATTAGTAGAGACTTCCGAAGCAGAAAAATGATGGCTCAATAATACTTTTGGAGTTGAAACAATATTCCAACCAGGAGAAAGTGTTATAGATTGGTTATCAATGACAGAAGCTCTGGTTAACGACGGCATAACCAAAAAAGCTAAAAACAGAAATCCAATGTATTTTTTCATATATTTTTTATTAGATGCTAATGTTCTAATAATACAACTGTTATAGAAGAAAGCAAGAATATCACTATTGGAACCATGAGTAAATTTTTGGTCACGAGTTACTAAGTCAAAAATGCTGGTTGCCTACTGGGACCGCGAGTACGCTTTTTGACTATTACATAGTCAGGTACTTTTCGCTCTGGTTAACACCAGAGAACGAAAAGTCTTTCAAATCCCAGACGCAAGCCAAGTAGTTGGCTTGCTTAGTCACCCCAAAATAAAAACAGCCCCTTTCGGGGGTTTTTATTTTGGGGTGCCTACTGGGATTTGAACCCAGACTGAGAGTTCCACAAACTCTAGTGCTAACCATTACACTATAGGCACCATATCTAAATTACTATTAGTAAATAACAGCAACTAACCATTTATACCAGAAAATACCTAAAAAATCTAGGCATAATCTTTTTTATAAATTATTTACAGGCTGGACCTGTTATAGCAGCAGAAAGTGTTGTCACTACACCACTACTATCAGTACAATAGAAAGCTGGTGTACTTTGGATATTTGTTGGTGAATTATTAGTCTTTAGTGTGAAGAGAGGTGCAGAGAGAGCCCAGGCACCAGATGTGGAATAGCAAGATCCGGCTCCGTTTGTCGCTGTAAGTAGAGATATCATAGAATTAGATATTGCACTTATCGCTGTATCAGCTCCTTTAGCATGTCCCTGAGGAGAGAAGAGAGATCCAGGATTTGGATTTGTACAACTCCCCATCGGATTGGACCTAAGTCCGTATGATCCAATAGCATTTTTAAATAGAGTTGCTTCTGGTTTGAAAACAGAGATTATATTTTTTATTTTTGTGTCTTTAATATTTTTTACAAAATCTTCTACTTTTATACTATCGGTAGGCATTGATATATTATTATCAACATCGATATCATAGAAAGTCGTCATCCAATTTAGATTAACTTCATTTCCTGCTATTCCACTATCGTTTAACCCCAAGACTTTAGACAGAGGAACATTCAAAATAAATTTAAATTGATATATATTTTGATCGTTTTTACCAATCCATACTTCAAAAGAATTTATATCTGATGCACCAATAGCCGCATCCATATTTGTTTTCTGATCAGGGGACAGTTGTGCAATTAGAAGTTCAGCAAGGTCTCCGAGCATCTTCTTTGTCACAGGACGACTAGCAGTCATCTCATAATGATAAGTATCTACTCCATGAATAAATTCACTTTCCATCTCTCTATATTCCAAAGCCCCAACAAATTCTTTAGAAATAGAAGCTAATTCATTCTTTACATATAAAGGAACATCACTGGAAAGGATGTTATAAATATCTATTTTTTTAATTATATCTTGAGTTGGAGCTCCTAATTCGTTTGTTATCATCCCCAATTGATTTGGTTCCATTGAGACCACAGCAGGAGCTGGGGCATCTTTATCAAAAATCTGTTTCAGATCAGGTATTGATACGTAAAGATTAGACCCATCATATTTCCAATCAGTTGTAATATCATTCTTTAAGAGAGAACTCTTTAAGTTAAAAATATAATCTGTTTTTATTTTACCGTTATTATTATCACTTGAACCTTTAATATTTACTGAGACGGAATCCTTTTCTTTTGAAGTTACTACTTCCCCACTGGATAAGCCTGTCGTTATATTTGAAAGAGAAGGAGAAGTTATGGAAATGTTAGTTTCTGATTTATAAGATTTAAAATTAGACAAAGCCAAAGGGGTGTTAAGTATAATAGTCTTAGGGTCTTTTTTTACAACAGACAAACTAAAATCTGAGCCAGGAAGCTTTAAATATCCTTCAACAAAAGCAAAAATCATTCCACTAATTATACTGATAATCAAAATAGCAATCCCTAGCTTTAAAAATATATTTGTCTTTTTAGGAGCAACTACTTCACTCTCTTTACTAGAAGATAATATCGCTTGAGAGTATGATGATATCATCGCATTTTTAGGAGAATTATCTGCCATATTAAACATAGAAACTAATGGTTTTATGGGAACAGCTTGTTGTGTTGGTTGTGTTGGTTTTACAGGAATAGATATTTGTTGAATAGGTTGGATCTTCTGAACTGGAACAATCGAATCCATTACAGGTTTAGACGATATTTCTTTATTAATATATGGAACTATAGGAGCATTTTCTCCTATTTTATTTATTTTAATTTCTGGAGAAGAAACGTTAAGATTATTATTTATATTTAAAACACTTGAGACACTTGTCTCTGGAACAAACATACTACTGGTTTCTGTATTTGTTTTTATTTCTGGAGTAGAAAAATTAGGTGACTTATTGATCACAGGAATTAAATCTTCATTTCTATTTTCTGGCCTAGATAATTCTAACTTATTTAATTCTATAAAAGAAGGGCGAATTTCTGGTGTTTGTACTATTTCTGGTGTTTGTACTATTTCTGGTGTTTGTACTA
>JBAXFQ010000004.1:0-56555 GCA_037139835.1 Candidatus Nomurabacteria bacterium
CTAGCTCAGGATGAACGCTGGCGGCGTGGATAAGGCATGCAAGTCGAACGGACTTTTTATTTCCAGAGATGAGATTATATCAAATCAAAGGTCGTTTAAAGTTAGTGGCGAACGAGGTAGTAATACATAGGAACTTCCCCCTAAGTCGTGAACAACTCACCGAAAGGTGAGCTAATACACGATAGTCTCTCCGGAGTAAAGTTTTTCGCTTAGGGAAAGGCCTGTGAAGTATCAGCTAGTTGGCGGTGTAAAGGACCACCAAGGCTATGACGCTTAGGGGAGCTGAGAGGCTGACCCCCACCGATGGGACTGAGACACGGCCCATACACCTACGGGTGGCTGCAGTCGAGAATCTTCCGCAATGGACGAAAGTCTGACGGAGCGACGCCGCGTGATTGATGAAGCTTTTCGGAGTGTAAAGATCTTTTATGAGGGAAGAAGTTTATTGACGGTACCTCATGAATAAGGGGCTCCTAATCTCGTGCCAGCAGGAGCGGTAATACGAGAGCCCCGAGCGTTATCCGGAATTATTGGGCGTAAAGGGTGCGTAGGTGGCAGTGTTAGTCGTTTGTTAAATCCTTAGGCTTAACCTAAGAATCGCGAACGAAACGGCACAGCTAGAGAGTGTGAGGGGTATAGGGAACTAATAGTGTAGGGGTGAAATCCGTTGATATTATTGGGAACACCAAAAGCGAAGGCACTATACTGGCACATATCTGACACTCAAGCACGAAAGCGTGGGTAGCGAATGGGATTAGATACCCCAGTAGTCCACGCCCTAAACGATGTTCATTTGCTTTTCGGAGTATCGACCCTCTGAGAGGCGTAGCTAACGCGTTAAATGAACCACCTGGGTAGTACGACCGCAAGGTTAAAACTCAAAGGAATAGACGGGGACTTGCACAAGCAGTGGATTATGTGGTTTAATTCGATGGTAAACGAAGAACCTTACCAGGGTTAGAAATCCTAGTGAAAGCCTCCGGAAACGGAGGGCCTCGCAAGACTCTATGACAGGTGATGCATGGCCGTCGTCAGTTCGTGGTTTGAATTGTTCCCTTAAGTGGGGTAACGAACGCAACCCTCGTCGTGTGTTATAAGTGTCACACGAGACTGCCCCGACCCAAGGAGATAATTATAAAATTATTTATAATTGTATCTTTCGGTCGGGGAGGAAGGAGAGGATGACGCCAGGTCAGCATGTCCCTTGATACCTTGGGCTACACACATAATACAATCGCAATTACAACGGGCAGCGACGGGGTAACCCTGAGCGAATCCTTTAAAAATTGCGCCAGTTCGGATTGGGGGCTGCAACTCGACCCCATGAAGTTGGAATTACTAGTAATCGCGGGTCAGACATACCGCGGTGAATACGTTCTCAAGTCTTGTACTCACCGCCCGTCAATTCAAGGGAGCCGGGAATACTCGAAATCTCTCCAGAAGGAGGGCCTACAGTAAGCTCGGTGACAGGGAATAAGTCGTAACAAGGCACGGGTAGCGGAAGCTGTTCGTGGAATAATTCAATTTGAAATCGATCATCTATCTTAATTTATTAAGTAGACCGATCTTATTGAGTCGATATTGTCTGCCTCAATTGAGCAGACAATGGACATTGATTTTAAGTCCTAAAAGAAATCTGACAAGGAGGGAAAGACCCCTAGAACGGAACAAAATTAAGAAGATTTTTGTTACTTAAATGGATGCGAAAGTTTTGATACAAAATATATAAAACAAATTAAACAAAAAAGACTCAATACTGAGTCTTTTTTGTTTTTTAGTGTTATAATTTATTCATATTATAATAATTAAATTATATGACTACACCGGAACTTATAGAATTTATTAAAAATGAATTTGCTTCAGGTATTACACAAGAAGTTATTACAAATAAGTTAAAAACTCAAGGCTGGAGCGATTCAGATGTTTTGGAGGCTTTTGAAGTTTTAAATAAAAAATCATTTGGAGATGTCATTGTTAATATTGATAAACCGAAAGAATTTCCAGTACAGATAAATCAGACGATTTTACCTGTTGATAATAATGTGACCACTTCATCAAAATCTAATTCTCTAAAGATTGTGGTTTCAGTATTCATAATTATTCTATTAATTTTAGGTTTTTTTGTTGCTTATGCTTCAGGCATCTTTCTTTCTCCTTCTAAATTTTTCTCTCAGATGATAGATTCATCAAAGAAGAATACAAGTTTGTCATTTGATTTTAATTTTACCTTAGATGCTTCAAACATGAAGTCTTTTTCCTCTAAGATAAAGCCAGATTCAGGAATTTCAAATATTTCTTCATTTGGTATGTCGGGTAACTTAGACTTAAGTAATACTGAAAATTTGAATCTTAATAATTCTTATTCCTTTAAATCTGGTGGAGTTGAAGCGAATCTAGATTCAAGAGTTACAAATGGATCTTTATATTTTAGACTTACCAAGGCTCCTAGCTTAGGTTTTATATCTCTTAAACCTTTTGAGAATAAATGGATAGTTTTACCCTATAAGGATAAAACCGGCAAAATAGAAAATAATCCAGTGTTAAGTATTTCCCCTATAAATCCTGAAATTATAAATAATATTACAGACGAACAAAAAAAGAGTTTAAATGATTTAGTAAAAAATGCTAGTTTTATAAAGATCACAAAGAAGCATTTACCTCAAATCATGAATGGAAAATTAGTTTATCATTTTGATTTTGATATCGATAGAGAGGGAATATCTACTTTTATAAAAGGTTTTACTTCATATCTGAAAGTTATAGACAAGAATAATGTCGTATCTCAGTTTGATACTTCTAATTTTGATAAAATATTGAGTGCGATTAAAGAATTTAAAGGAGAAGCATGGATTGGAGTATTCGATAAGCTTCCCTATAAGATAATCGTTAATACAGATATTTATAATCCGAATGATATAAATGATGGGTATGTTAAAGTTTCAACTACTTTGAATTATTCTGGTTGGAATAAACCAGTGGTAGTAGCAGTACCTACTCAGAGTATGACTGTTGAAGATTTAGCTAAAGAAGCATTTGGTAATGCTGTTACAACAGATATTCCAACATTACCAGTTGATAATAGTATGGTTTCTTCTAATAAAGTTAATTCTACTTCTAGTTCTACAATTTCAAATAAAGAAAGTATTACAAAAGTAGATAATAATATTATAACTGATACAAAATTATCAGTAGATAATTCAATCAAAAGTATTATATCAAGTATGAGAGCACAAGCAGAAATATTTTATAATAGAGATAAGAATGGTTATAAAGGATTTTGTGCTTCAAAAGGTAATAATGGAGCTTATAATTTAGCAATTACACTTCCTAAAGGAACAATTTATAAATGTAAAGATTCAGATAAAGAATGGATTGCTACAGCTAAAATATCTAATGGTGAATATTTTTGTGCTGATAGTACTGGTTTCTCTTCTCCTTTGAAAAGTTTACCAGTAGATATGATTTGTAAATAAATAACAAAAAATTCTTCGATTTACATCGAAGAATTTTTTGTTATGTGCTAAAGTCAGCGGGTGCTAACCTCCAACACAATTGCATATGTGAGTGCAGCCGCTGACTTTAGAACACAACGACTGACTAACTCATTATATATTAAACATATCTAAATACAAAATCCCCTCCGATTGCTCAGAGGGGATTTTGCTATGCAATTGTTTAACTAAAATAAATTTTTATTAAACGTTGGAACTTAATCTCACTAAGGGCAGTATAGCAAATATTAGTTGTATTGTCAAGCTTTTTATGGTATAACATATATAGGTTTGTATTCTGATAGATGCGCCAATTTTAATTGGTGAGGAAAGTCCGAACACATAGTCTATTTAATTAGACAAATGTAGTGGGTAATACCCATCATGAGCAATCATCGAGGTGCGAGCAGAGACGCTATAAACCCGAAAGGGAATAGTATCCTCTACGAAAGTAAAGGATAAGTCTTCATATAAATTCGCAAGAATTAAATTGAAGAGTGAAACGGCTAAATCCTTACATGTGTGCAAGATCGTGCCCCCACACCCATATTTTCATTTTCTGATTAGATAAATTATTTGTTTAGATAATCATAATTTTATAAATGAAATAAATATACAAAATATTTATTTTGGAAAAATAATGAAAATATAGGTGTGGGGGAGAATCGCTTGAGGTGTAGAGTAATTTACATCCTAGATAAATATCTATCACTCTAGAAATAGAGAACAGAATTCGGCTTATAGATACAAACTAAATAAATGAAAAACACCTTGTCCAAAGCATGGTGTTTTTCATTTATTTTTTTAAATAACAAAAAATTAATTAATAAATAATTTTTTGTTATTTAAAATATTTTAAATTAAAATTATTTATTAAAATAAAAAATATTTTTTTAAAAAAATAAAAAGTTATCCACACATTTTTACGTAAAAAGTATTGCAGTAATTTCTTTTATGTTAGATAATATATGTGTGAGTGTGATAAATTTTTTTTACAAAATATTTTCTTTATAAAAATTTTGTAAGGTCGTGAAGTCACACATCTTTTAAAAATAATTTAATTTTTTAAATATATGGCAGCAAAAAAGAAGGCAGTTAAAAAAGCAGTTAAAAAAGTAGCTAAAAAAGCAGTTAAAAAAGTAGCAAAGAAAGGAAAGAAGTAATTCTACCTTACGTAACTTTTAAGAAAATCCCCTCTCTATCGGGGATTTTCTTTTTGTGCTAAAATGGCCTTTATATGAGTCCCGTTAGAAGCTGAGGTTACGATTGTCTACGGGGTAAATATAGTTATTTTATTGGGATTAATTTGGTGGGTACTATCATTAATTAAAATAATGATCGCGACCTGCTTCTAACGGGATGAGTATAATAGAAAACATATTTGGAAATGAGAATGATAGGCAGATAAAAAAGTGGAAGCCTTTGGTTGATAAAATAAATCAATTAGAGCCTGAAATAAAAGCCCTTGCTGATACTGACTTTGCTTTTAAGACTCAAGAATTAAAAGATAAGCTATCTAAGGGTAGTACTCTTGAAGATATACTGCCAGAGGCTTTTTCTTTGGTTCGTGAAGTTTTCTCTCGAGTTTATAATCAGAGACATTATGATGTTCAATTGATAGGAGGTATGGCACTACACAATGGAAGTATAGCTGAGATGCGCACCGGTGAAGGTAAAACTCAAATGGCGACTCTTCCTGCATATTTAAATTCATTGACTGGTAAGGGTGTCCACATAATTACCGTAAACGATTATCTTTCTCGTCGTGACGCTGTTTGGATGGGTCCAGCTTTTGCTATGCTTGGAGTTTCTGTTGCCGTTGTTAATTCAGAAAATAAATCATATTTATTTGATCCTACTCATATGGATAAGATTAGTGAGAGTGAAGAAGAAACTAGCTCTTTTAAAGTTCAGTATGAATTTCTCCGTCCTTGTTCAAGAACAGAAGGTTATGCTGCAGATATAACTTATGGAACAAATAATGAATTTGGTTTTGATTTTCTTCGCGATAATTTAGCAAATAGTATGGGTGATATTGTTCAAAGAGGTCACCACTATGCTATTGTTGACGAGGTAGACTCTATCTTGATAGATGAGTCTCGTACTCCACTTATTATTTCATCTGCTGCTGAAGATTCAGAAGATTTATATTATACATTCGCAGATATAGCAAAAAGTTTGAAACCAGAAGATGATTATACTGTAGACGAAAAGCTCCGTGCCATATCTCTAACTGATGCAGGTATAACAAAAGCTGAAGATTTATTAGGAATAAAAGATATATATACTCAGAAAGGAATAAAGTATGTTCATCATTTAGAAACAGCAGTAAAAGCTAGAGCACTGTATGAAAATAATAAAGACTATGTTGTTAAAGATGGCGAAGTTATTATTGTTGATGCATTTACTGGACGTATGCAGCCAGGTAGACGTTGGAGTGAAGGACTTCACCAAGCTATAGAAGCCAAAGAAGGTGTAAAGATAGAGAAGGAGACTCGAGCTGTCGCATCTATTACTTTCCAGAATTATTTCAGATTCTATAATAAACTTTCTGGTATGACAGGTACAGCCGAAACTTCAAAAGAAGAGTTCTTTAAAGTTTATGGTTTAAATGTAGTAGTAATTCCTACACATAGAGAGATAAATAGAAAAGACCACAATGATCTAATATACCAAACAGAAAAAGCCAAGTTACTAGCTGTCGCAGGAAGAGTTAAGGAACTTCATCAAAAAGGCCAGCCTGTTTTGATTGGTACTGTCTCTATTGAGAAGAATGAACTTCTCTCTGCATATCTAACTCAAGCAGGAATCCCTCATACGATATTGAATGCTAAGAATCACGAAAGAGAAGGTGAGATTATTGCAAATGCTGGACGTCATGGTGCAGTAACTGTCGCTACGAACATGGCAGGACGTGGAGTTGATATTAAATTAGGAGGTGTGCCTTATAGTTTAGAAGCTTATGATAAGGTAAAAGCCTTGGGTGGACTATTTGTCCTAGGAACAGAAAGACACGAAGCACGTAGAATAGATAATCAGCTTCGAGGTAGATCTGGTCGTCAGGGAGATCCAGGAGAAACTCAATTTTATGTATCACTTGAAGACGATTTGATGCGTATATTCGGATCAGACCGTTTGAAAAGTATGATGGGTAAACTTGGTATACCAGAAGATCAGCCTATTGAGAATCGTTTCATCTCAAATGCGATAGAAGGAGCCCAGGCCAAGATAGAAGGATTTCATTTTGATTCAAGAAAGCATACTTTGGAATACGACAATGTTATGAATCATCAACGTAATGTCATTTATGGAAGAAGACGCGCTATGCTCTCAGGAGATTATGAAAAGATACAATCATTCTTGGATGAATTAGTCATTGAGTATCCAAAGTTGATAGATACAATAAAAGAGAAAAGAGATGGGGCAGGGGAAGCTACATTTTTCGAGACAGTTCGTCGTATAATTCTTTATATTACAGATACACTTTGGGTAGAACATCTAGAGACTATGGAATATACTCGATCCTCTGTAAACCTTCGTGCTTATGGTCAGCGTGAACCATTGATTGAATACAAAAAGGAAGGACTAAGATTATTCAGAGAAATGGAAGCAGTATTCAAAGAGCAGGTTTCCTCACTTATTTCTACTATGAATGTAGGAACAGAGAGGTCAGATGAGCAGTTAATAGAAGAAAGACCAGCTTTAATATTGAATTCAAGCGATGAAGGGAACACTCCCGAGAGGAGAGATGCTCCAAAAGTGGGACGTAACGACCCTTGTCCTTGTGGTTCTGGCAAGAAATATAAACAATGCCATGGAAAAGATAAATAGCAAAAAGCCTTATAAATCAAGCTTTTTATGAAACAAAAGGGGATTATTGTCAAAATTGTCACAAAAACCCTATTTTAAAGGCTTATTTTGATACATATATGAAATATTGTCAATGAACAAAATACAAAATACCCTTATATAATAAGGGTATTTTGTATTTGACACTACCAAAAACCATTGTATAACCATTGACTTTTGTAGACCATTGTGCTACTATGTAGGGAGTTCCAAGTATGTTGTCATAAGGATGATATATAAGGAATTTTTTACTTTAGATTCATTTTATGAGTTTGAGTAGAACTCGAAAGAGCGTCCGACGGTACGTACAATCGTCAACTATGAGCAAACAACAAATAATACGTTACTTGCAGTCGATAGTTGCAATTCCTATGTTAGCAGTAGCAATACCGCTTACAGGAATCCAAAGCATATCAGACACGACTCCAGCTAACGATAATACTGTTGAGACATCAGTTTCTACGATAACCACGCAAGAAAAGGATGAACTCAAAAAACAAGCGGATCATATAGATGCATTTTTTGAATCTCACGATGCTCCACTTGAGGGATATGGTATGAAGTTCGCAGTAGAAGCCAAAAAGAATGATATAGATTGGAGATTACTCCCAGCTATAGCTATGAGAGAGACTACAGGAGGAAAACAAGCATGTAAGAATCCTAAAGCTCCTAACAACAATTTTGGTTGGTCTTCATGTAAAAAGGGATTTGATTCAGTTGATCAATCAATTGAACATATATCTAAAACTTTGAGCGGAAATAATCCCGATGCGCCACATTATAAAGATGGGATGACTACAGTTCAAATACTAAAAAGATATAATCCAGACTCTATCGTTCCTGGATATTCCAAACAGGTTATAAAGTTAATGAAAGCTATAGATAGCGATGAAGCTATAATTTAATTAAAACAAAAAATAAATAGCCCTGACGACTAGTCGTCAGGGCTATTTATTTTTTTTAATTTCCGTTTGGTTTTTTAAGACCCTCTATCATAATACTTTTTTCTCCATTTCTTTCAGTTATTTTACCTTGATAAGCGATAATATGATCTTTTTCGAGTAACTCTTTATTTGCTTCGAATAATTTACTAAATACAACTGCATCTATAGATCCTGTATCGTCAGACACTTTAAGAAAGGCCATACGATCATTCTTTTTTGTGGTTACTATTTTTACTTCATCTATGATTACTACGGATTTAATAGGAGAATTCACTTTTAGTGATTCCAATATATTTTTAATAAAGACACCAAACTTTTCAATTTTATCTTTATAGGCACTTAATGGATGCCCTGAAACATATAGTCCTAGTAAGTCTTTTTCCCAAGTTAACTTTTCCTGGAATGTTTCTTCAGGAACATCATCTAATGATAATTTAACCTCTATACCTCCAATGGAGCCAAAGAGTGATTCTTGTGATCCTGTACCTCTTGTTTCTTTATTGAAGGCCAATAATTTTTCTAGATTACCCATAACCATATTTCGGTGATTTACAAATTCATCCATTGCTCCGCATTTTGCTAATGCTTCTATAGATTTCTTGTTTAAATTTTTGTGGTTTATTCTTTCTAAAAAATCAGCCATTGATTTATATTTACCATTTATCTTTCTCTCTTCTATAATAGCGTCAGCGATATCAACTCCAAGATTCTTAATATTGTAAAATCCGAAGCGGATGGTTCTATCCGTCTCATAATTACTTCCTTTAATTACAGTAAAGCCACCAAAACTTTCATTTATATTTGGAGGTAAGACCTTGATACCCATCTTTTCACATTCGTGAATTATTTCTGCAACTTTTTCTATGTCACCTGATTCGGAAGTCATGATCGCTGTCATATACTCTACGGGATAGTTTGCTTTCATATATGCAGTCTGGTATGCTACGAGTCCATAACTAGCGGCATGAGCCTTATTGAATCCATAGGCAGCGAATGGCTCGATCAGTGTCCAGAATTCTTGAGCTTTTTTATCAGTCATACCATTTTTAACGAAGCCTTCTAAAAGTTTACCTTTTTCCGCTTCCATGACTTCAGGGATTTTCTTTCCCATAGCCTTACGGAGTTTGTCTGCTTCAAGCCAAGAATAACCAGCGAGCTTAATAGCCGTCATCATAACATCATCCTGATAAGTAATAACCCCGAAGGATTGATCGAGAATATCTTTAAGACGAGGGTCTAGGTAAGTTATAGCTCTTGGATTATGTTTTCTTTTTATGTATTCAGGGATAGATTCCATCGGTCCAGGACGGTAAAGGGCAACCATAGCATTGATATCGTGAATAGTAGAAGGACGAAGTTCCTTTAAATATCTAGTCATACCAGAGCCATTTAGTTGGAAAAGTCCCATAGTTTCACCTTTAGATAGAAGCTCGAAAGTTAGCTTGTCATCTAGGGGTATAGTATCTATGTCTATCTCAACTTTATGTATAGCTCTAACTAGTCTTACCGCTTCTGCAAGTATAGAAAGGTTACGAATCCCGAGGAAGTCGAATTTAGGCAATCCTGCATCCTCAATACTGTACATGTCGTACTGGGTAATTATATTTCCACCTTTAGGGTCGAACTGAACAGGGGAGAATTCGTAAAGTGGACGAGGGGCCATGACGACCCCCGCAGCGTGGACAGAGATGTGTCTGACACATCCTTCCATTTTTTTAGCAAGGTCAATAATTTTCTTTGTATCAGGTTCTGTCTTATAAGCAGCTTTTAGTTCTGGTACTATTTTAATAGCATGGTCGATAGTCATAGCAGTTCCTTGAGAACCGAGTGGTATCATCGAAGAGATACGATCACCGATACTGTATGGATAGCCGAGTGCCCTCGCTACATCTTTGACGGATCCTTTAGCCATCATTGTTCCAAAAGTTCCTATCTGTGCAACTTTATCTTCGCCATATTTTCTTTTTGCATAAGCGATTATTTCATCTCGTCTGTTATCAGCGTAGTCCATATCTATATCGGGTAATGACGGACGTTCTGGGTTTAAGAATCTTTCGAATGGAAGTTTATATGTCATCGGGTCAACCTTTGTAATCCCAGTTAGGTAAGTAGTAAGAGAGCCAGCGACAGATCCTCGGATATTTGTATAAATACCATTTTCTTTTGCGTATTTTAGAAGGTCTGAAACAACTAAGAAGTAAGCTGGATAGCCTTTCTGTTTTATTATTTTAAGTTCATATTCTAATCTATCTATATATACTTGGGTTTTTTCAAGTTTTCTCATTGCAAATCCATCGTATGCAAGCTCTCTTAAAACTTCATCTGCAGTTTGACCTTCAGGTATAGGAAAGTCTGGGAAGTAGGCTGTTCCTAATTCTAGATCATAATCTTCACATAAGTCAGCTACCATTTTCGCATTTCTTACAGCTTCAGGAATATCCTTGAAATATTTTAGCGCAGTTTTTTCATCGATAAGAGAAAAATCATCAACACCAAATTCTAGTCCTGTTCCTTCCTTACCACTTATAACTCCAGTGTTCACAGCAAGAAGTGTGCTGTGAGCATCATGATCATCAATACAAAGATAGTGAGAATCTTGTCCTGCTACTACTGGGATATTCCATTTTTTACCCAAGGCTATAATTCCCTTACGAAGTAATTCATCATTTTCTACGTGAGGATGTGAGTGAACTTCTAGAAAATAATTTTCTTTACCGAAAATTTCTTGATGTTCTTTTATGAGTTCATTTGCTTTTTCTAAATTGTTAGCTAAGACAGCACGGGAAAGCTGGCTACCCATACATCCAGACAGACAAATAATACCCTCGCTAAATTGTCGAAGAATTTCTTTGTCCATGCGAGGTTTGTAGTAGTAACCTTCAAGGTTCGCAATAGTGACTAAACGCATCAGATTCTTATATCCTTGCTTAGTCCTGGCAAGAAGGGTCAGATGGTAGCGCTTGTTATCTACTCCTGGTTCTTTGTCGGCTCTACCTCTCTCTGCTATATACGCTTCTACGCCTATAATTGGCTTAATGCCGGCTTTATGTGCCTCTTTATATAGTTCTATAGCTCCGTACATATTGCCATGGTCTGTGATGGCTAGGGCGTTCATGCCGTTCTTTTTAGCGGTTTTCACCATATCTGGAATCTTAGATAGTCCATCTAGGAGAGAGTAATGTGAGTGAGTATGTAGATGTATAAACTCAGTATTTAGTTCCGATTTTTCCATATTTTCTTAGTATAGCAAATAAGGTATTATAGTTCTATATGGCAGATACGAAGACCACAAAATATATAATAGGTATAGATGAAGTCGGCAGAGGTCCTTTGGCTGGTCCGGTAGCTGTATGCGCATTTCTCATAAAAGATGAAAAATTTTTAGAATCAGCCATAGGCAAGGCCTATGGCAAAGTACTACCAAAATTAAAAGATTCTAAAAAATTAAGTAAAAAACAAAGAGAAGTTTGGTTTGAATTTCTTAAATTACAAAAGAAAGAGGGGGATTGCGACTATGCTGTGTCTTTTGTCTCCCCTGAAAATATTGATAAATTCGGAATTGCTAAATGTATACAGAAAGCTTTGAATGAATCCTTGCAGAAAGTCGCTTCACAGAATCTTTCTTCATTTCAGATTTTTCTCGACGGTGGATTAAAAGCTCCAATTGAGTATGTTAATCAAGAGACGATCATAAGAGGGGACGAGCTTCATCCTGTTATTTCTATGGCATCCATCGTGGCGAAAGTTACTCGAGATGCTGTGATGACTAAATATGCGAAAGACTACCCAGAATATGGTTTCGAGTGTCATTCAGGCTATGGCACCAAGGCTCATTATGATGCTATTAAAAAGCACGGCCAGACCCCTATCCATCGCAAGAGTTACATACATTAGTATTTTTTATAAGACAAGTTATTGATGATATTATTTTGATGCATCTTCTATTGATTTCATTTGTATGAAATTAATCCCATTTTTTGAAATAAGAAAAGCCATATCAGCATGACACCATCTTAATGGAACGCTTTGAGGAGACTGAATAACTGGAAGATAAGGATGTCTAGATACTGTAGGAAATTTACTTTCATTAAAATCTACCCAATTTTCTTTTTCAAGCCAATTATTGAGGTTGTTTTCTGTTTGGATTATATATGATGACATATCATCCTTGCCGAATCCACCGTAAGGTGAGCCTACTGATTTAATATCTTGTTTTGATATTTTTTTATCTAATATGTATTTGTTTAATAAATTTTTTGAATCAGATAAATATTTGACTAACCCTTTATTGTTTAAATTAAAGTAAAATTTATTTCGGGTATAATCATTACCGGATCCGTAAAATGTGCCATTATCTACTGAGATACCATTTATACCTCGTTCAGTATTTCCCATAAAAAATATGTCACTATTTTTAGTAATATCATTAAATATTTTATTCAAATCGTTAGATTCCTTTTCGTTTGTTTCTATTAACTCATTAAAATTTTGACCATTAAATATATTATTATGATGGAAAATATCTGTATCCGAATATCTTGAGTATCCAGGAATCATTTTTTCTAAATCAATTGGTTCTTTTGTTTTATTATTATACAATGCGAAATTGTAACCTAGGTGTGATTTTTTGGGTTTTGATTTAAGGTTAAAAGTGGGGTCGAAAATTTTTTGTTTTAAAATACCTTCTTTCACAAAAAGTGCACTATTATTAGTACTAAATCTATCAAAACCATTAAAAACATGAGTTAATGAGTTATTTTCATTCATTTTTTTTAAATTTATTTTTTCCATTAAACCAAATATCTTTTTTTGTAATGATATTTCTTTTGATTTAAGTGCTTCTAAATATGATTCTTTTGAATTTATCCTTGAATCAAATTTTGATAATTCTGCCCATGAAATTTTATATCTTTCATATCCTTCAACCCCTCCTGTCTCTGTAATAAAATTATCATCAAACGTAATATTATGTTTTTCGACATCAATTTTAGTACCAAAAATTTCAAATTCTAAAAGCTCTCGAATCAACTTTTCATTATCTTTATTTGGTTCGATATTATTATCTATTTGAATATTATTTATTTCTTGATTAAATTTTTCCATATTATTATTATAACATAATCGAAAAAATCAGTAATTTTTATTTAGCCAATCTTTGATTGATTTTCTGTCGTCTTTTAGCCAAGCGATATTTGATTCAATTCTCTCGTATGATTGTTCTAGAGTTCTGTCTGCACCTGGCGCTGTATTTTTACTGAAGAATTTTTTAATATCATTCAAATCTTTTACTTTAGTATGTCCACCTAATGGAGAGAGAAGTCTAGATAGGAAGTGACCTCCTTCGCCGTATTCTTTTGTTATCTTTTCCCAATTATTTTTTATGAATTTCCAAGTCATATCTCTTCCATATTTATTTGCCCAAACTGCAGTTATTATAAATGGAGTATCTTGATTTTTGACATTTTTAGACATGGCAAAATCTAAAGTTTTAGCTAGGAGATCTTGATCTTTGAAAGACGATAAAGCTCTGCCGTATCTTTCTTTTTCTTCGTGCATAGAGGTTTCTTTGTATAATTTTTCAAATACCTTCCATTCTTTAATACTTCCATTCGAAGCTACTATATTATATACGACTGATCGTATATCAGCTCGGATAGGAGACTCCCCTCTATTTTTAAAGAGTTTTTGAGCTTCTTTTATTATTTTCTTGTCTCCATAGTATGCAGCTTGAGATAAAGCCAAACTTCTAAGGAATACATCCGAATGGTTCTCTTCACTCTTATAATGCCATCCCATTCTGGTGGCTAAAGAACTGAAAAGTGAAAGAGCATATTTATTATATATATCTTTTATTGGTTCATCTCCGATTATGTTATTTATCTTATTTATACCTACTGCTATTTCTGACCAAACGATAAATTCATTTTCATTTTTGTATGCTAATGAAAATTCTAATGCTTTAGTTGCTTCTATATACCCACCTTCAGCCAAAGCAAACATATCTCTTATAATCCCTAGTCTATCTTTAACTGATAGTTTGTTATTTAGTATTTCAGTTTTTAAATTTTCTAGATTTTCTTTACTATAACGGACGCGCATAAAAGTCCCTTCTTCTTTATTTAATTTACCAATATAAGTTCCTATTAGCGGGTCAGACTTTTTTGTCATTAATATATTTATATTTTTCCCATTACTTTCATATTGAATAGGAATATTCCATAAATGCTTCTTTTTGTTTGCATCTTTATAACCTTTTGCTTTTATTCTACTCGAGAAGAATCTTTCTTGCTCAACTTTCCATAAGTTTGATTTATTTGAGACTGTTACGAGAGGGTGGCCTGTTTCTTTGGTCCAGGAATTCATTATTTCCTTGATTGGTTTTTTACTAACTTGTTCAAAAGAATTCCATAGATCTATTGTATTGGTATTTTTATAACTATGTTTTTTCAAGTAATGTCTTAGTCCGTCACGGAAATTATCATGGCCTATGTATTCTGCCAGCATTCTTATCACAGCTGAGCCTTTAGCATATGAGACCATATCAAATATTTCACTTATCTCATCTGGATGATGCACTTCGACTTCTATAGGATGCGAATTGGCAAGCGAGTCTAATTTTAAAGCTACAGCATATCGATCACTTAAGTATAGGTCCCAGATATGCCAATTTGGGAACATATGATCCACACAGAAGTTCTCCATGTAGGAAGCAAAGCCTTCATTGAGCCAAAGATCAGTCCACCAATCCATAGTGACTAGATTGCCGAACCATTGATGAGCGAGTTCATGCGCTATGACTATGGCAGCCCATTGTTTGTTTGAAAGGCTGGTGTGCTCTTCGTCTACTAGTATGGCCGTCTCACGGAAAGTTACAGCTCCCCAGTTCTCCATCGCTGCAGATTCAAAGTCGGGTATTGCTATTAGATCTAGTATAGGAAGTGGGTATGGAATATTAAAATATTCATTATAGAACTCTAGAGATTTTATTGCGACGTCTAATGCAAATTTTGCTTGATGTTTTTTACCTGGAGTTGTAAATATTCTAACTTGTACATTGTCTTTACTTTTACCTTCTATGTATTCGAACTCTCCTATGATAAAAGCGAGTAAATATGTAGACATCACAGGTGTAGGTGCAAAAGAAACTATATTATAGCCGGTAGAATGTTCTTTGATACTTGTCGGTAGAGTATTTGATATAGCAGTATGGCTCTCTGGTATCACAAGTGATACTTCAAATATAGCTTTATGAGCTGGCTCATCAAAGCAGGGGAAGGCACGCCTAGCATCTGTAGCTTCAAACTGAGTGGTCGCAATATACTTTTCTTCTTCGTTTAATATATATTTACTTTTATAGAAACCACGGAGAGTATCATTGATTACTCCTGAGAATATTATTGATAGATTGTATTCACCTTTAGTAATTTTATTTTTAAAATAAAAAGTTGCTGTTTCTTTCTTTTCGTCATATGAAATTTTGTTGGCAAATTGATTTATTTTTTTAGATATTATTTCAGCAGTTTTAATATTGATATCTTTACTATGAAGAGTTATCTGATTCACATCTTTATCTATTTTAATTTTAATAACCTCTTTTCCTTCAAATAAAAAGGCTAGAAGGTCTGGGCTTAGAGTAAGATCATAATGAATAGGGGAAATATGTGCCTCTAGACGTACTTTATTTTGAGTATTTTTTTGTTTTGTTTTAGTATTTTTTAACATTTTTTTATTATACATTATAAAGAGATTTATTCTATTTTTGTCTAATAAAGCCTTATTTAGCAAGCATAAAGACGTATTGAGTAAGAGCTTGACAAAAGGGGTGCTTGTATGCTATAATACCAATATGAAAAATAAAACATTCAAAAATTTAATAGTCGTTGCATTTTTTGCATTAATAGCCATTACTGCAAATACTGCTTCTGCGTACACTACAGGAATACCTTTTGGTTATAATGTAGGCTACGATAACAATATTTATAGTAATTATGCTCCTTTTTATCCTGCACAACAGCAAACTGTTCAAGCAAATTCTTATCAGTACCAGACAACAACTAACAGTAATTATGTACAACAGCAACAGCAACCTTATACTTATGTACAACCTCAAGCTCAGTATGTAGCACAGCCTACAACTGTACAGCAAGTTCAGTACGTACCACAACAGCAAAAAGTTCAGTATGTAAATACAAATAATTCACAAGGTGCTTCAGCTGCAAATGCACTATCTTCAAATACAACTACTAAAAAAGTTGTGACAAGTAACAGTAATACAGGATATACAAGTAATACTGGTAAATATATAAATTATGATAACAATAATGCTATGGGTGCGACAGCTTATCAATATAATAGTGCTGGTCAGATATTAACAACTCCAGTGATAGATAGTAACGGTGTAGCAGCATTGTCAGTGAAAGGTTCTGGTAGTTTTATGCCTAGTTCAGTTTTTCAATGGATAATGTTGATACTTGTTATTTTAGCGATAATAGTAGTTGCTCGAATGATAGCAAGGAGATCCCAGACTAACGATCCTCACGCAGTCCCCGTACACTAATAAGCAGATTGATAGATATTTAAAAACACACCCTCTGAATGTTGGGTGTGTTTTTAAATTTACTAAAAAATAAAGAAGAGAACACCAGTGACAGTGTTCTCTCTTAATAAGAACGATTACTCGTTAGAAGTCTGACTTGTTTTGAATACAAAAAAGAGTAACTCAAGTGCTAGATCTGATAATCCTGTTTCTTGCATGACTTGTTCGTGCAATTTTCTTAAATTTTCGTCCATATATTTTTTGTTCAGTAATTTACTCCCTGTTCCCGGCTTTATGATTTAATTAAATACTACAACTCTTAGGGATTATGTCAAGTATAATAATATTATTACTAGAGTGTATATTTTGCTTTTTTGTTTTATTTTTGGTACTATAATTTAGTCTATTAAATAGATAGATTTATTCCGTGGTAGCTTTGCGGTGGAGTGAGAGTTGGGAAGGGATCCAACTTGCAAGACCTTGAACATTTTGTAATCAAAAAGTGAAAGGTATACAGATCCTGTAAGGATGTCGCCTGTAAGGTGATCGCTCATACAGCTAGCTAAATCGAAATATGTTCTGTTCAATTAAAGTAAAATACATTCCGTGGTAGCTCAGCGGTAGAGCGGTCGCCTGTTAAGCGATTGGTCGTAGGTTCGATCCCTACCCACGGAGCCAAAACAAAAACCCCCAGAAATGGGGTGTTTTTATTTTGGCTCCGTGAGCAAAGTATCTGCATACTTTGCGTGGTAGGCGATCGAAAAGCTTTTCGTTTTTCGGTATTAACCGAAACGAAAAGGTATACTGTTCTCGTAGAGAAAGATATCCCTACCCACGGAGACTGTGAACATTGTGCACTTTGTGAACTTCCTATAAGGTAGATATTTTTGTAGTATAATGTTAGAAGGTCTATTTTATTTACTAAATTAAATTTTATATGAAATGCAATAAAGGTTTCGCTCCACTAATTCTATTAGCTATAATTGTAGGTGCTTTAGTCATAGGTGGAGGTGCGTATTATTTAGGAAAGAGTTCAAAAGTTGAAAATAAAGAAGTAAAGGTTGAAGAAAATAATTTACCAAGTAATCCAGAAATTAATAAGAATCAAAATTTACCAGTTGTTAATAATAATCAACAGAGTAGCATTTCTTCAATCACAGTCCTTTCTCCAAATGGAGGAGAGACATATAGTACTAGTACGACAATTAAGCAAATTCCAGTAACATGGAAAAGTTCTGGGATAATAAGTAAAAATGTTGCTATTTATATTAAAAACATTTCTACGGGGAATGAAATAGTTAATTCAATAGTTCCAGATAATGGTTCAACAAATATTTATGGAGTTTCTACTGGAAATTATAAAATAAGAATCTGTAGTACTAATCAATCATCTAAAAATTTTGAAGTTGCTTATGACCCAGATTGTGCAACAGCTTCAGACTATTCAGACAATTCATTTACAGTAAATTCTGTAAATAATAAAAATAATACTACAAACGGTGTTTATACGAGCACAACAGATCACTTCAGTCTATCTATGCCAACCAACATGACTCTTTCTGAACCTGACCCAACCATCGCTACATATACTTCAGCTCACTATTACTATGTTCAATATAAGCAAGGAGTAGTACCCTCATTGTCCTATTTTAGAAATATTTCTGTTTCAGATGAAGTATGCACAGGAGAACCAGTTACTATAGATAATATTCAGTATAAGAGAGCAGATGATATAGGAGGAGGGATGGAATCATCTTCACTTCAATCAAGTTACTGTACAATTCATGCGGGTAAAACCTACAGATTATTTTTTGAATGGACATATGCACGCTTCACTGGTTCTACTCCTGATCGAAACGTTGCTACAGTAAAATTTAATAATGAATTAGATCAGTTGCAAATCCAGTTTATTGACTAATAATTAAAACTTATTCGAACAGTCCAAAGTTCGGAGCCAAAATTTTAAGCCATATTTTATAATGGTTCTTTTTCGGAGGTTAGTATAAGTTTGAACCTAATGATACAATACTTGTATGAATATTATTTTAATAATAATTGTGCTAATAACTATTTGGTCAATTTTTGGACATTTTTCTTCTAGAGTAGAACAAGCCGAATATTCAGTAATAAAGAAATCAAAAGGTTATGAAATTAGAGAATATCCTTCGCACATAATCGCTCAAACAATAATAGGAGGTTCATATGAAGATGCAATGAATGGGGGTTTTCGAATCATTGCTGGATATATCTTTGGAGACAATACAAAAAAAGAAAGTATTGCAATGACTGCACCAGTAAAAGAGCAAAAATTTGTCTCAGAAAAAATAGCAATGACTGCGCCTGTTTCGCTTAATTCTCTAGGCAACTCACGGGTAGTTTCTTTTGTTATGCCGAAATCATATTCGCTAGAGACTCTTCCTGTCCCAAATGATTCACGCGTGAAGCTTGTAAAAGTCCCATCAAAAAAAATGGCTGCCCTACGTTTTTCTTGGTCAAGAAATAGTAATAGAATTAACAAAATGGAGAAAAAACTACTTTCATTTCTTTCGCGAGATAAAATAGAAACAATTAATAGTCCCTTATATGCTGGGTATAATGCACCTTGGACTCCTCCATGGATGACTCGTAATGAAATAATGATAGAGATTAATTAATTAATTTTATGAATAAATTAACTGAAAAAGAAAAAAGAGTAATTATTGATAAAAATACAGAAGCCCCATTTACGGGAGAGTATGTGAACAATAAGGAAACAGGAGTGTATGTTTGTCGACAATGTGAAGCTCCACTGTATAATTCAAAAGATAAATTTGAATCTGATTGTGGTTGGCCATCTTTTGATGATGAAATATCTGGAGCGGTGAATAAAAGCTTGGACGCAGATAAAATACGTACAGAAATTACTTGCGCAAAGTGTGGCGGTCATCTGGGCCATTTATTTATAGGTGAAAATTTAACAGATAAAAATCGAAGATATTGTGTGAATTCGATTTCAATGAAATTTATTTCTGGAAAATAATTTAAATTTATGATTAAAAAAATAGTTTTAGCTGGAGGTTGTTTTTGGGGACTTGAAGAATTAATTAGAAGTCAGCCTGGAGTATTAGATACTACTGTTGGATATACAGGTGGGTTTGTAGATAATCCAACATATGAAAATCATGCTGGTCATGCTGAATCTGTTGAGATTACATACGATGATGCAGTAACTTCATATAAAAATCTTTTAGATTTTTTCTTTCAAATTCACAATCCTACAACTCTAAATCAGCAAGGTAATGACAATGGGACATCTTATCGCTCTGCAATTTTTTACGAAAATGAAGAAGAAAAAGAAGAAGCGATAAAATTTATTGATATCGTAAATAATTCAAAACGTTGGAATGATAGAGTGGTAACAACTCTTGAACCATTAGTAAAATTCTACAAAGCTGAAGACTATCATCAGGATTATCTCCAGAAAAACCCTGAAGGCTATACATGTCATGCTATATATTTTGATAGTTATTTAAAATAGTTATTTGAATCTCATCCCAAGCTCGTAGTTAAATTATAAAACATATTTTTAAATGGGTATTTTTTGTGGATAAATCATTCTTGATTTTTAAAATTTTTAAAATATAATATTTATTGTCGAGATTATAAATTATTAATTTTATAAGTTTTATGTTCAAAAATAAAATTTTCAATTACATCATCTTTACATCTTTAGTTTTGTTTTTCACAAGTTCTTTAACTGTAAAAATTGCTTCTGCTGATCCAGAATTACCAGATAATGTAAAAATAAATACTAGTTTAGATGGTTCTAGTACTACTATTATAGTGGATTCAAAGCCAGGGTTTACAACTAATGTTCAAACTAATTGTTTGAATGGTAAATGTACTCATAGTGCTACTTCTACTCCATTAACTGACACCGACATTAAAAAAATGCAGGATAATATAAAAAAACAACAAGATACTATGGAAAAGTTATGGAAGATGCAAGAAGATTTATTTGATCAGCAACAGAAGATGTTTGATGAATTAATGAGTTACAGTTGGTTTTAAATATAAATAAAAAGCACTACTTAACTGTAGGGCTTTTTATTTATTCACTATACTCATTTAAAAATCACTCCAATTCTGGAACAAATATATTAATATAATATGTAATTATATTATTTTCAGTATAATAATATGTTAAAATTATTTATATGGATGCTCAGTTATTGGATTTATAAAATTAATCATTTGTTTATTTTTAAATAATCTATAAATAACAATAAATGACAATATTAATGAAACAAAAGGGAAGATCATAAGAATAAAATCTGGTAAATTAATCCCTAAAAAAAACATATCAAATAAAAAAATAAATAAAGGAAAAATAATAATTGCTACAAAAGAAGATGCGGCAAAATATCCGAGATTTCTTCCTTTAATGTCGTTTAGTTTTTTAAAACGATTAGAAGCCACCAGAAGTAAAATCGGGTTAATAAAGAAAAAATAATATATCCATGATTGTAAGCCCTGTCTTATCCACAATAAATGAGGAAATATAAAATACATAATCGGTATTAGGCAACACAACAATATAATTATACCAAGAATACGATTAAATATTTTCATAATTGTTTAAATAATAAATTAATGTAATAATATAAGTAGTCAAACTTACATTATTAATCATAGCATAATATTATAATTTTATGGAAAATACTATTAGTGAAAAGAAATCTTTTGTTTGTGTTAAATGTGGAAATATAACTTATACTTCAGGTAAAATTTCTACTACCGGCGGTATTTTAACTAAAATTCTTAATCTTCAAAATAATAAATTTATTACTGTTTCTTGTTTAAAATGTGGATACACTGAATTATATAAAACAGTAACATCGGGTATTGAGAATGTAGCTGATTTCCTTATTGGTAAATAATTTATTCTTTTGTTATACTCTTCCTAACTTAACCTCAAGTTTGGAAGAGTATTTTCAATTCATATTTTATAGTGGTTTTTAAAAGACAGTTTGGGGTTCGAATTTAAAACATTTGATGTTACAATAAATATATGGGAGAAGAATTTTTAGATATTATTGGTCTTTTTGTGTTTATTTCAGGTTTTATTATTGGATTAGGTGCAGTTACAGTTATTGATTTTCATGGATTTTTAGGTAGAAAATCTTCATATTGGACTGAAGCAACAATTAGAACCCATAAGGTAACTAAACCTTTAATTTGGACTGGTATTTGTCTGGTGATTATTGGTGGTCTTATTTTTTATAGGAATGAACCATTTTCAGGAATTCCTTTGATTCACTTAATTGGGGCACTAGTGTTAATCCTGAACGGTATTTTCCTTTCTTTTTATGTAAGTCCATTTTTAATTAAGAAAGAAAAAGAAGGCAAACAAAAAGAACTTTTACCATATTCTCTACAGTTTAAAATAATGTTGAGTTTAATATTTTCTGATATTGTTTGGTGGGGGTCACTTTTTCTCCTTGTATGGTTTATTGTTAGAAAATTTTAGATTTATATAGTAGAGATATGATAAAAAAAATAAATAAAAATATTTTTGATACTCGATTTAAACCAGATTTAACTCCCAAAGAAATGCTCGAACTTGGTGTGTTTGGTGGATTGTATTTTTCTGACAAACCAAAAGAGTTTCCTGATGATTGGTTTATAAAAGCTAAGTTATCTTCTGATGGGAAACGCCATAAAGAACTTAACTTTTTCGGTGTAAATGCTAGTCAGCCACTTTCTGTGTGGCAAACAAAAGGTTGGGTTCGACCACAAGACCCACGTGGATGGTTTCAATGGTATTGCAGATATTATATAGGGCGTAGGACTATTGATGATGATAGACAGATCAAAAGATGGTTAGCTATGCGTAGGCATATAATTCAAATTAAAAATAATTGTCGAACTGGAGATATCTTCTGCCGACCTAGGCAAAGACAGGCATTATTGCATTGGGCTTATGATTCTAGAAAGATGTAAAAACATTCCTATTTATTTAATACATCAAATCGATTAATAAAAATTCCTTAAAAATATGGCTAATAAAATTTATTCATTTAAAGTCATAACCATAGGTTCTCGTTATTTATTATTTTTTTTGTTATAATTAACAATATGGATACATATAATTGGTACTCAAAGTTAATCAAACCATCATGGTCGCCACCGTCGTATCTTTTTGGTCCAGTCTGGACATCTTTGTATATATTAATTTTTATTTCTTTTGGTAAAGTTTTTATGATGGCTTGGAATAAGCAGATTCCTTTCGTTGTTGCCTTACCTTTTATTTTAAATTTATTTTTTAATGCTATATTTACAACTTTGCAATTCCGTCTACAGAATAATTTCTTGGCAGCTATAGATATATCTCTAGTATTAGTAACTCTTATTTGTTCTATGATTTTTATTTTTCCATATGCAAGATGGATCACATATATTCAAATTCCATATTTATTGTGGGTTTCTTTTGCAACAATCTTGCAGTTTACAATAACATATTTAAATAAATAATCATGTGAGTTTGTGATATAAATCATAAATATTTATATAGAAAATATTTAATTACTGAACACAAGAAAATACAATTGCTTTTTTAAGTGATTTATATTGCTGTAAATGATAAAATACAATTAAAGCTTCAAGCCAACGAACCTGCTTTAAAAGGCAGACAACACGGATGGGGAAATAATAACTCTTAGAGGTTCGAATCCTCTCGTTGGCACGTAAAGTAAACTGCTTTACTTTACGTAGAGGATTCGAAAGATTATTTGTTACTTTGTAATCAAAGTCGAATAATACCCGAATCGGTAAGATTCGAATCCTCTCGTTGGCACGTAAAGTAAACTGCTTTACTTTATAACATAAAAAGGCCTCGTAAAACGAGGCTTTTTACTATCATTTATATATTTTGATACAATATATAAATGTTAAAAAAGGCAGACAATCTATATCTTCATGCGGACGGGGATTCATTCTTCGTGGCTTGTGAGGTGTCTCAGAATCCTAAATACAAGGGCTTGCCTGTAGTGGTGGGTGAAGATAGAGGTATAGCAGTAGCTATGAGTTACGAAGCCAAGAAGCTGGGTGTAACTCGTGGTATGCCTGTATTTCAAATAAAAAAACAATTTCCGAAAGTTATCATTCTTTCTCATCATTTTGATCTATATCGAAAGATATCTGATGATGTTTATAATATATTCTTGTCGTATCTTGAGATGGTTGAAATATATAGTATAGATGAATGTTTTATGGTTGTTAAACCTTCAGATATAAAACATGCTGGTTCTGTGGAAAAACTCGTAGAGAATATTAAAAATGAAATTAAAAGTAAAATAGGTGTGACTTACTCTTTTGGGCTAGGACGAACAAAAGTTTTAGCAAAAACAGCTTCCAAGCTTGAGAAGCCAAATGGTACAGTGTTACTTTTAAGTGAACAAGACGAAGAAAGGGCACTTAAAAAAACTTTAATAAAAGATGTTTGGGGTATAGGCAAGCAGACTGTCCCCAGGTTGTACGATATGGGTATAAGAACGGCTTATGACTTCGTTCATTATTCTAGGGAGTATATTGAAAAGTATTTTCCTCAAACATTGCTTTATATAAAGCAAGAGTTATCTGGTGAATCTGTATTAGATTTCGATCCTAATCATGACCCAAGAGATCAAAAGTCTATCCAATCTACTGCAACTTTCAAGCCTGCAACGAATGATCCAAAAATAATTTTTGCAGAACTTTCTTCAAATATTGAGAGAGCATGTGAAAATGCAAGAGAATTAAATCTTATGACAAATTCAGTTTCATGTTTTGTAAAAAATACAAATTTTGTTATTCGTACTAAGGATTGTCATTTACCTCTATATACAAATAATCCAAGTGTGATACTTAACTGTTTGGATTCTATTTTTAATAAATTATTACAAGATGATGAAAAAATACGATCTACTGGAGTTACCTTGCATAATTTGCGTCGCAGCGAAGAGGTACCAAGAGATTTATTTGGTGTACAGGATAAGTCAGAATCTAAAAATATAATAGAAGAGGTATGTGACATCATAAAAGCCAGATTTGGTAACGACGCACTAAAACACGCATCTTCACTTAAGGGAAGTAAAAAACAAAAAGGGAATTCATTCCCTAAACCGCATTAGTGTGATATTATCTACATACAACTTAATAGTTTGATATCAGGAGTATGGCGAGAGCACTGGCTCAACGACCCATCAGCAACCCTTAGAGATAAGAAGGTGCTAAATCCAGCCAATAGTTGAAAAACTATATGGAAAGATAAGACTAGTCATCTATATCTTTCCTCTTATTAGAGGAATTTTTTAATTTAAAAATGTATGAGTATAAAGACGGCGGAATTTGTGAGTCCTAAACATCCAGACAAAATTTGTGATTATATAGCAGATAGTATTCTCGATTCTTTTTTGGAAGGCGATAAAGATAGTCGTTGTGCGATAGAAGTAATGGGAGGACATAATTTGATAACAATAAACGGAGAAGTGACTTCAAAAATAAAAATAGATATTGAAAAAATCGTAAAAGATATAGTTGGTAAGGATAATAAAATTATTTCAAATATAGTAACACAAAGTCTCCAAATAGCTTTTGGTGTAGATAACGGGGGAGCAGGAGATCAAGGAATAATGAAAGGTTATGCAACGAATGAGACAGAAGAATATTTACCTCTCGAGTATAGTCTTGCTCGTAATCTTTGCATGAAAGTATTTGAAGTTTATCCTTATGATGGTAAGACTCAGGTAACTATAGAAAACGGAAAAGTAAAAACAGTTGTATGTAGTTTTCAAAATACAAAAAATGATAAATTGTTAGAACTGGTAAAAAGTATTATTGAAGCAAAAGAGTATCATATTAATCCATCTGGTGAATGGAATCAAGGAGGTTTTGATGCTGATACAGGTCTTTCAGGTAGGAAGCTTATAGTAGATAATTATGGACCAGAAGTGACAATAGGCGGCGGATCATTTTCTGGTAAGGATTATACTAAAGTCGATAGATCTGGGGCTTATATGGCTCGTATGGTAGCTGTAGACTTACTTAAAAAACATAAGGCAAGGGAAGTTTATACAAAGCTTGCATATGCTATAGGTAAAAGTGAACCAGTCATGGCAGTAGCAGTGATAGATGGGAAAGAAATTGATATAGAAGGATATGATTTGTCACCAAGAGGTATATATAAGAAATTAAAACTCGACAATGTAAAGTATAGAGATACTTGTACTTGGGGTCATTTCGGAAGAAGTTTTAATTGGGATTAGATAGTATATTATTGACAGAAGACTTTTTCAGAAGTAATGTGAAGAAAAGTAATCATTTAAAACTAAAATTATGAGAAAGACTGAACGACAAACAGATTTCACTTTTGAAGAGATACTTGATCTCTTGGATGGCAAGGATGAATACTATCCTAGTACCATGCTTCTAAACTAGATCGGAATGATACATTCTTTTGGTAAGGATAAGGATAGCGAAAAAGTATTGATATGCTATTTGAGCGATACTGATCCAGATCTCAGAATTATATCTTTTTGTCATCTTTATGGTGATAAGATGATGCTTGCTAAAAATCATTTACTTTTGGCAGATTTTCGTTTAAGACCAGAGAACCAGCAGTTGCTAGAAGAGATAGATGAAGCTATTGCTCATAATGAAAAAATGAGAGCTTCACCTAGCTTTGCTTGGGGAGTTAAATAATTACGAATGTAATTTTTAATTTAAATTAAGTATTATCAGCCTATTGGAATTAAATTTCAATAGGCTGATTTATGTATTAATAATTAAATGATATAATACACACATTATGGAAACAACAATTTTAGTTATAAAAGTTTTGGGTATATATATGATGTCGAGTGGACTATTGTTAATTTTAAAAAAGAAAAGCTTGATAATCTTATTGAAAGATTTCTATAGTCATCCTGCATTGATATATTTAACTAGCACTATTTTGATTTTTCTTTCATCTATATATTTACTTCAATACAATATTTGGGATGGCTCTTATAAAACAATAGTTACAGTAATCGTATGGTTAACCATGGTGAAAGGTCTTAGTTATATATTTATACCAGAAATATTAAATAAAATTTCAGTGAATAAATATCAAAGATATTTTGTATTGTATGGTTTGATAGCTTTTGTTGTTGGATTATATCTTTTTACACTTAAATAATATTTATTCAAAAAATAGTTAAAATTTATGAGCTCAAAATCCACAATTATGGTTTTTATGATAGTTGGCTCTACTGTAGGTAGTTTGATACCTATGATATGGGGAGCTACATTTTTTGATACATCATCGGTCATATTAACTGCTGTAGGAGGAGCTTTTGGTATATGGCTTGGTTTAAGAATCAGTAATTAATTTTTTCAATTTATAGCAGTCGAATTTTATTAGTTTATATAATAATTTTTTAAAAATAATATGTATATTTCAATAATTTTAGGGACAGGAAGGGAAGGAAGGCAGTCAGAAAAAGTTTCTAATTATATGTTACAAGAAATAAAGAAGAATAATATCCAAGGTGAAGTCATAGATGCTCGTGATTATAGAATTGAATCGACCGATGCATCAGGTATATCGGAAAAAGCTATAAAATATAGAGATATTATTAATAAATCTGATGCATTGATAATAGTTTCCCCAGAGTATAACCATGGTTATCCTGGTGAATTAAAAATGATGCTAGATATGCTATATAAAGAATATACACATAAACCTGTTGGTTTTTGTGGAGTATCCGCTGGTGGTTTAGGAGGAGCGAGAGTTGTAGAACAATTAAGATTAGTTTGTATTGAATTTCGTATGATTCCCATCAGAGAAGCTTTGTATTTTTCTACAGTGCAAAATATGTTTGATGAATTAGGTAATATAAAAGATAATACTTTATCTAGTAGGGTTAAAGTATTTTTAGATGAACTTGTCTCTTTTAAGAATAAATAGTAAATTCTACCTTTAATAATTTGCTTTTTATTATTATTTTAAGTTATAATTATTACATGAAGAAATATATATATGGTTCTATTATTTTAGTATTTCTTCTTGTGTTGGCCTACTTATTTTTTTTCAGATTTAACACAAAAAAAGATACTAATATTTATAAAGATTTGCCTATTTACAGTCTAGAACAACTTAAGAGTTATGATGGTACTAACCCAGGATTACCTATTTATGTAGGGTTAGATGGTTATGTATATGACGTAACTCCAGGAAAGAGTTTTTATGCTCCAGGTGGAACGTACCACAATATAGCAGGCACAGATGCTACAAAAGAGTTGCAAATATTCGGAGGAGATATTATTAGAACAAAATACAAAATAGTTGGAAATATTGGTCAATAGATTTTTTTATTTCATGCGATTAAATACTTTTTTTATCATCATTATTGTTGCAATCCTTTTAGTTGGAGGTTATTTTACTTACGATTTTTTGAGTTTAAAAAATAAATCTAAGGATGCATTTATATTTCATCAAGATGGAAATAATGTAGGTCAGGAAGGATCTACGAATGCAAATATAAAAAATAATAGCAATATCATTGATGTCCCAAAGATAGAAGTTTTGGATTCACAAGTTACACTTTATTGGTCTCCATTACCAAATGCTACAGAGAATCAACTTTATCATATTATCTCAAATGGTGTTGATATTGGAAGTACTCCATATTTAAAATATGCAGTTATAAATCTTGAGCCACTCAAGACTTATCCTTTTATAGTTGAAGCTGTAGATAATAGCGGAAAGGTTATGGCTCAATCCTCAGAATTAAATGTAACAACAAAATCAACTCAAGAAGTAGCTTCATCTAAAGATAAAGAAGCTCCTAAGCAAATAACAGATCTATCAAGTTCAAATCTTAAGCCAAATTCTGCTGATTTATCGTGGACATCACCTTCAGACTCTCCTTCGGGAGGATCTGTAGCATTTTATGATATACGATATTCTACAAATGAAATAACATCTGATTCATGGATTTCTTCTACTCCTATTTCTGGAGAAATAAAACCTCTAAGTCCAGGATCTAAACAAAAATATATATTAGATGGTTTGTCCCAAGGGCAAAAATATTTTGTAGCTATTCGTTCTATGGATTTAGCTGGAAACACTTCAGATATCTCTAACGTAGTTTCTTTTGGTACACAGGGAAATTTATCCACATCTGGTTATGTAGAGGAAGATACTATAGCACCTACTGTCCCAAAGAATTTAGTTGCAACAGCTGCTTCTTCTAAACAAGTCAATCTTTCTTGGCTTGCTTCTACAGATGCTATAGGTGTGTCCGGGTATAATATAAATAGATGTATTGGAGCAAAATGTACTACTGTAACTAAAATAGCTACTTCAAATAAAAAATTATATTTTAATATTGGTTTAACACCTTCAACTATTTATCGCTATTCAGTTTCTGCTTATGATGCTGCTGGTAACGTTAGTGCTAATTCTTCAATAGCACAAGCAACAACTAAGGCAGTATCAGCTGTAGACAATACTGCTCCAACTATACCTACAGGATTAGTTGCTACAGCTACTTCACCTAACCAAATTAATATTTATTGGAATGCATCAACTGATTCTGTGGGGGTATCAGGTTATAGGATAAATAGATGTAATAGTTCAGGTTGTACTCCAACTTCTCAGATTGCAACTCCTTCTAGTCGTTCTTATTCAGATACAGGTCTTATTGCCTCAACTACTTATCGCTATTCTGTATCTGCATATGATGCTGCAGGTAATATAAGTGGATCTTCTTCTGTATCACAAGCTACTACAGTAGCAGCTTCTGTTCCTGATGTCGTGACACCTCCCATTGTAAATTTTAATTCTACTTGTGGATCAGGTGGCTCATGTACTGCAGCTGACATAGCACCTCATAACACACGTGGAAATTGTTGGGTTTATTTATATGGTCCTTTTACTTCAAAATTTACTTCAAATAAGGCTTATAATATTACTAGCTACGTAGCTAATGGTAGTAATCATCCAGGAGGAGATATCATTGTTCCTTATTGTGGACAAAATATTTATGATTACTTTATTCTCGGAAATGGCAACGGTTGGAGTCATACATCTTCTGCTATTAATACAGTTCTCCAAGCTTACTATATCGGACCTTTTTCTTCTTCATCTGTACCTCTCACTCCTACATTAGATACAGTAGCTCCAACTACACCTAGTGGTTTAACAGCAACAGCATTTTCTTCCTCTCAAATAAATCTTTCTTGGAATGCATCAGCTGATGCTGTAGGAGTGACAGGGTATAAAATATATAAAAATGGTACACAGATTACTACTACAAGTAATACTTCATATTCTAGTACAGGTCTTTCGTCTGCCACATTGTATACTTACTATGTAGTTGCTTATGATACTGCTGGTAATAATAGTAATTCGTCATCAACTGCTCAAGCAACTACTCAATCATTAACTTCAACACAAACTTGTGGTACTGGTGGTTCTTGTACGGCCGCAGATATTGCTCCTCATAATACCCGTGGAAATTGTTGGGTGTATCTAAGTGGTCCTTTTACTTCAAATTTTACTTCAAATAAGGCATATAATATAACTAGCTATGTAGCAAACGGTAGTAGTGGCCATCCAGGAGGAGATATCATTGTTCCTTATTGTGGACAAAATATTTATGATTACTTTATTCTCGGAAATGGCAACGGATGGAGTCATTCGTCATCTGCTATTAATACAGTCCTTCAAGCTTATTACATTGGACCTTTTACAGGATCATCAAATAATAATAATAATGCATCAGATACAACAGCCCCTACTGCTCCTACAGGATTAATTGCTAAAGTTATTTCTTCTTCTCAAATAGATCTTTCTTGGAATGCATCAACTGATGCAACAGGAGTAACAGGTTATAAAATATATCAAAATGGAATTCAAATAGACATTGCAACTTCAACTTCGTACTCTGATACAGGTCTGACAAATAATACTTCTTATACTTATAAGATTGTTGCTTATGATGATGCTGGAAATAATAGTAATTATTCTTCATCAGCACAAGTAACAACCCAAGATAATTCAGATACAATATCTCCTACCGTATCTCTTGCTGCTCCAGCAGATGGATCAACTGTATCAGGTTCGTCGGTAGTTGTTTCAGCAAATGCAACTGATAATGTGGGTGTTGCAGGAGTTCAATTTAAACTAGATGGGTCTGATATTAATGCAGAAGATACAGTATCTCCATATTCTATAATTTGGAACAGTGTCATTTTCCCAGACGGTTATCATTTGTTGACGGCTTTAGCTAGGGATGCAGCAGGTAATACTACAGTTTCTCTTTCGAGAACTATAAATATTTTAAATAATATAGTAACTTCTGATACCACAGCACCTTCTGTGCCTACAAGTTTTGTAGCTTCTGCTGTTTTATCTACTCAGATTAATCTAACTTGGACAGCTTCAACTGATGCAGTTGGGGTAACTGGATATAATATTAATAGATGTAATGGTTCTGGATGTACACCTATAGCAAATGTATTTAATACTTCAAATCATTCATATTCTGATACTGGTTTAGCAGCTTCAACTTTGTATCGTTACTCTATCTCAGCTTATGATGCTGCAGGGAATACAAGTTCTAATTCTTCTATTTCTCAGACAACAACATTAGCAGCTTCTGTTTCAGATACTACGGCACCTACAGTGCCTAGTGGTTTGGTTGCTACAGCTATATCCTCATCTCAAATCAATCTAACTTGGACAGCTTCAACTGATGCTGTTGGAATAACTGGGTACAATATTAAAAGATGTAGTGGCGCAAGTTGTACTCCAACTCAGTTTATTACTACTACTTCTAATTCATATTCAAATACAGGTTTGATTGCTTCAACTTTGTATCGTTACTCTATCTCAGCTTATGATGCTGCAGGGAATACAAGTTCTAATTCTTCTATTTCTCAGGCAACAACTTCAGCAGTTGTTGTATCAGATACTACACCACCAGTCTTATCTGGAGGATCTCCATCAGGATCACAAGCTTCTGGTACTACTCAAGTAACACTATCAGTAACTACCAATGAAAATGCTACGTGTAAGTATTCTTCTGCATCAGGTACAACTTACTCTTCTATGTCTAATACTTTCTCTACTACTGGAGGAACTAGTCATTCTACTGTTGTAACAGGGTTAACAAATGGAACAAGTTATAATCGTTATGTAAGGTGTCAAGATGTAGCTGGAAATTCAAATACAAGTGATTATACTATTTCATTCTCTGTGGCTGTAGCTCCTGCCTCTACTTGTGGTACGGGAGGAACTTGTTCTGCTTCTGATATAGCACCTCATAATACTCGGGTAAATTGTTGGGTTTATATGAGTGGAACTTTCACAACGAAATTTACAGCAAATAAAGCTTATAATATAACAAGTTATGTTACTAATGGTAGTACACATCCTGGTGGGGATGTAATAGTATCTCACTGTGGAGGTAATCTTTATTCTTATGTTGTAGGTACAAGTGGAGGTCATGCTCACTCAAGTAGTGCAATAAATACAATTCTTCAAGCTTATTATATAGGTCCATTTCAGTAATAGATGAGAACTATAAAAAATATATGAAAATATTTTATTTTGCAACTTTTATATTATTTGTAATATTGGGATTTGGTTTTTATGTGAAAGAAACATATCTTCCCCCTGTTATTTCAAATGAAGTTATTCCTAATCCTATTAATGTAGTAGATGTATCTTCCTCTGCCCCTATTGCGGTAGAATCACCGGTAACTCCCATTAATGAAACGATAGTAGCTAAGCCTTTATCAATCAGTAAAGAAGAAAGTAATAATGAAGAAGAAAATATAAAAATAAATCCTCCATCTGCTCCTACATTACTCTCATTTGTTATCTCATCTCCAACTCAATTGAATTTAAAATGGAACAAATCTTTTAGTAATTTTAGCGATGTAAAATATCGTGTATATAAGAATAGAAAAGAACTAGGAACTACTATTAATTTGTATTATGCTGACGTTGACTTTTCTTCTACTGCTACTTATACTTATTATGTTGTTGCCTTTGATAGTAATAATAACGAATCAACTCCTTCAAATCTGATAACTGTAGTATCCGGTAAAACAAATTTAGCTGTAACTAAACCTGCTGCAACTGTGGTAGTCACTAAACCGACCGTATTACCTTTAGTCAAACCAAAATCAACTCCAACTCAAACTACTACCTCAGTAACAAAACCAACTCCAACTCCGAATCCTGCACCTACTCCGGCCCCTGCACCGGCACCCAAAGCCCCATCTTGTGGATCAGGAGGATCTTGTACTGCTTCTGATGTGTCTTCACATAACACTCGTGCAAATTGTTGGGTGTATCTAAGTGGTCCTTTTACTAGTAAATTTACAGCAAATAAAGCTTATAATATAACAAATTATGTAGCCAATGGTAGTATGCATCCAGGAGGTGATGTAATAGCAGCTCTCTGTGGTAAAAATCTTTATGATTACATGGTTTCAGGTACGGGGAGTGGTGGGGTTAAACATTCTTCAAATGCAATAAATAGTATTCTTCAATCTTATTATATCGGTTCATTTAATTAAAATAATTATGTCATACAATAAAACAAAAAAAATAATTTCATCAATATCAAAATCGAAAATTTCATTTTTGACGTTAACAATGTTGTTAGTATTTACTTTTATAATTGGCTGGTTTGTCTCCAGAAACTTTCAACCAAAGTTGATGGCAAGTATAAATAAAATATATAGAATTGGACAAGTTGTAACAGGAGAAAATTATTCTTTTTATGTAAAAGGAGTTCGATATGATGAAAAAGGAGCAGGTCCTTTGGTTCCCAAAAAGGGTAATAAATTTATAATTCCTAAAATAGTTTTAAAAAATACATCAAATATATCTTTTGAATTTATTCCATTTTTATTTTTGTATGTAAAAGATTCAGAAGGTAATGTATATACTTCTGACGCTATAGTAAGTGAAGGGAACCAATCTTCAGGCTTACTTTCAGCTGGGGATGTATTACAAGAAGAAGTTGGATTTTCAGTTCCTGTAAATGCGAAAGGGCTCACATTATTTTTTGAAAACGGTACAACTCAAGGTAATAATGTAACAGCTATAAGTTTGAGCAAGTAATTTATAAATATGAATCCTTCAATTCCATTAAGAAAAATAAATTTCAATAAAATAATTATAATATTATTTTTCCTACTTAATTTAGGTGTTATTTTTATATTGTGGTGGATGAAGTCATCGTTTTATATTTTAAATCCATCAGGAGGAAATATTTATACAGCTATGGGTAGAATAACTGGACTCTTAGCGAGTTATTTACTTCTTGTTCAATTAATTCTTATAGGTAGAATTCGTTGGTTTGAATCTGCTTTTGGTTTCGATAAATTGAATAAAATACACCGATTTATTGGTTATGGAGTCATGGTATTTCTACTCTCTCATCCGATTCTTCTTGTTATAGGAAAAGCAAAACAGCAAGAGGTGTCTTTATATTCTCAATTTGGAGATTATTTAGCTAATTGGCCAGATGTTTTTGCGGCTTTTATTGCTGTAGCTTTATTTATTTTTATTGTTTTCTTATCTATTTCTGTAGCTAGAAAAAGTTTTCGATATGAGACTTGGTATTTAGTTCATCTTTTGACCTATCTGGCCATTGGTCTTGCTTTTAGCCATCAATTTACAGGTGGAGATATTAAGGCTGGTTGGCCTATGTATTATTGGTATATAATAAATTTTGTTGTCTTTGGTAGTGTTTTACTTTATAGATTTTTACGGCCTATATATCTTTTTATTGTTCATCGTTTTGTAATAGATTCTATAGTAAAAGAAACTCATGATACTTGGTCTATAGTTATTACTGGTAGAAAAATGGAGAGTTTTAAATTTGCTGCAGGACAATATGCAAATTTAACTATTCTCACAGGCGGTATGCGTTTTTCTCATCCATTTTCTTTTTCATCAGCTTATAATGGTAAATATGTACGTTTTACTATAAAAAATTTAGGAGACTATACTGCTAAAATACAACTACTAAAGCCAGGTACACATATAGTGCTAGATGGGCCTTTGGGTCTATTTATACAGAAAAAAGCGAGAAGAGAATTATTCCTTTTTATAGCTGGAGGTATAGGAGTAACTCCTGCTAGAGCTATGCTTGAATCTTTGGCTCATGAAGGAAGAAATGCTGTACTTTTATATTCTAGTAGAAGTGAAGTGGATGTTGCTTTCAAAAATGAATTCAGCCAAATAATTCAAATGGATCCTCTAATATCCGTTCATCATATTTTAGCTACACCTACTCCAGGGTTTGAATCTGGATTTATTGATAAAGAAAAGATTGTTCGTTTAGTTCCAGATTTTTACCTAAGAGAGGTATATCTATGTGGTCCGCCTCCTATGATGAGTGCAATGGTTTCAAATCTAAAAGAACTTGGTTTTGATGATAATCATATTCATTTTGAAAATTTCTCATTTTAAAATTTATTCTTTATTTTAAGGATAATTTTGATTTATTGTATAGAATTTTCAGTAAGAGTATAATTATAATATGAGAAAAATATTACCATTCATTGTAGTTGTGCTTATAATTATCATTACTGATATATATCTTTATAAGTTGCCTCAAAAGGAGGTAACTGTTACTCCTGTAACTAATGATACAATAGTAAATTCTGCTATTTTTAATTGTTTAGAAAATAAAAATATAAAAGCAATTTTTTATGCAAGAAAATTAGAATTAAATCTTAGCGATGGAAGAAATTTGATTCTTCCTCAAAATATATCAGCTTCAGGAGCTCGTTATACCAATTCAGATGAATCTTTTATTTTTTGGAATAAAGGAGACACAGCATTTGTTGAAGAAAAAGGTGTAACTACATTTAAGGAATGTTCTATTCCACAAGTAAATTCGAAAAGTAATCAAATAAATAATGATTTAAATAAAACTACATTAACTAATCCCGCATCTACTAATTGTACTAAGGTAGGGGGAAATCTAATAATAGAAAAGAATGGAAATGGTGATGAATATGGATTATGTTATTTTGAAGACAATAGAGCTTGCGAAGAGTGGGCGTTGTTAGGAGGAGAGTGCCCTTTAGGTGGTGTTAAAACAACAGGATATGACTCTGTTGATCAAAAATACTGTGCTTGGTCTGGAGGTCAGACTTTTGCAGTAACAAATTCTATTTGTGTTTTTAAAGATAAATCAAAATGTTCTACTATAGATTTTTATAATGGGAGATGTATTAAAGGTAAAGTTATAGATAGTCCAGTGGTGTGTCCGATGATAGCAAAGCTATGTCCCGATGGAGCATCAGTAGGTCCTACAGGTCCTAATTGTGAGTTTGTTTGTTCCAAATAAATTTTAATTTTTATAATTAAACAATGGCTTGCTTTTAACTAAAAAACTTCTATGATTAAGAGTAGATTATTAATTAACTTTTATAAAATATTATGATGTATACAATTTTGGGAATTATCATTGTTTTAATAGCTTCAGGATTAAGGGTTATTAAACAATATGAAAGAGGTGTTATTTTCTTCTTAGGTAAATGTACCGGGGTAAGAGGGCCAGGACTTATTTTTGTTATTCCTATTTTTGAACAAATGACAAGAGTCACGATGCGAACAGTAACGATGGCTATACCTTCTCAAAAAATTATTACAAAAGATAATGTTTCTATTGATATAGCAGCAGTAGCTTATTATCACGTAGTAGATCCAGAAAAATCTGTTATTTCTATTGAAAATGTTTATAATGCAGTTAATCAAATAAGTCAGACGACAGTACGAAATGTAGTTGGACAATTTCAACTTGATCAGCTTCTTTCTCAAACTGTAGATATTAATTTACAAATTAAAAATGTTATTGACTCTCATACCGAACCATGGGGAGCAGAAGTAACAGCTGTTGAAATAAAAGATATAACTCTACCTGATAACATGCAAAGAGCTATGGCAAAAGAAGCAGAAGCCGAAAGAGAAAGACGTGCTAAGATAGTAGCTGCCGAGGGGGAGTTTCAAGCAGCGGAGAAGCTTGGTCAAGCTGCCGATCTGATATCAAAGCACCCAGTGGCATTACAACTTCGCACATTACAAACAATGGCTGAAATAAGTGTAGAAAAAAATTCAACTATTATTTTTCCAGCTCAATTTATGACAACTGTAAATGAAGCTATTAAAATGATAAAAGGTGATAATTAATTAAATTTATATTATGAAAGAAATAAAAAATGAAGTATCAGGAGGGGAGATAAAAGTAACTTGGCATGATAAACACAAGCAGTCAATGACTTTTGGGGATCGTATTGCTGACTCTGTTGCAAATAATATGGGCTCTTGGAGGTTTATTATAATTCAAACTATATTTGTAATATGTTGGATGGTTTTGAATGTTATTGCTTTTATGAACCATTGGGATCCATATCCTTTTATACTTCTTAATTTAATTTTTTCTACACAAGCAGCATATGCTGCTCCTATCATAATGATGGCACAGAATCGCCAGAATGAACGAGATAGACATCAGGCATTAAGTGATTTTGAGACAAACTTAAAAGCTAAACTTGAGATAGAGAGACTTCAAACAGAAATATCTCGTATGGATGATGAAAAGTTGGAAAAAATTATACAGCTTATATCAGAACTTAAAAAATAAATATCTACTAAAAGAAAAACACCTAGTCGGAGGTGTTTTTCTTTTAGTAGATATCAATTTAAATTTTTATTTTGCTGGGCAAGCTTTAATTGCTGTTTTGTAGTCAGTTGAAGCTTGTTTTATTGCAGCTGATTGTGCAGTAACAGCATCCTTTATAGCTTGTTTGTAAGCTGCATTAGCTGCTTTAATAGCTGCTGCGCTTGCTACTTTATCAGTATTAGCTTTTGCTGCTGTTATAGCTGCTTTTTTAGTATTGTTTGCAGCAAGTTTTGCTTGTTTAGCTGTGTCGTTTGCAGCTTTTATAGCAGTTGCTCTTGCTGTTTTTGCAGTTGCAATACATGCTGCTCTTGGAGTAGTAGTTGTTGTAACTGAAGTTGTATTTGTTTTAGGTTCTTTTGGTTCTGTTGTTCCTGTAGTTGTAGCAGCGAAAGCTGTACTACTTAAGATAAGACCCAAAGCTAAAACAGGGAATATTAATTTAATTTTTTGTGTCATATATAAATTGAAATTTATTATTAATCGACCTATGCACCTATTACGCATGAATAAAGATATTTATCTCAATTAAGATTAAAAATAACTATTGACTATTACAAAAATTTATTGTAATACTATTTTTATATATTTTTATTTAATCTTGATACAATCTTTTTCCCGAAAAGAGATAATAATACAGCAATCAATAAAAAGAAAAGTATACTAAAATTACCTATGAGACTATTCATAGCTTGCCAACTGTCTCCAAAAGAATATCCTATAAAGGCATAAAACAATACGCTTAAAAAAGTACCAATAACTTCAAAAATCATAAATTTTTTATAAGTAGATTTACCTAGTCCACATATAATATTTATAGTTAGAGTTGATATTACTTCAAATCGACTTAATATAATGACTAGGCCTGGACGTTTGACAATATTTCTTTCTATAATTATAAAATTTTTAGAAGAAATAATTTTGTTAAAAAATTTAATTTTAGATAAAGTTTTTTCCCCATATGATCTAGCTAGCCAATAAGAAATATTATCTCCAGCTATATTTGCTGCCATTACGACTAATAATAAAGTAGAAATGCTAAAATAACCTTGACTTGCAAAAGCTGCCGAAGCCATAAGAAGAGTTCCTGCTGGTATGGGGATAGTCAAAGAAGCTAAAAATGTAACTACAAATATCGCCCAATATTTATAGAGTAATATATAAGGGATAATAGCTTGAGCTAGAAAACCCATATTATTTATTTAGAGAATAATTAGTAATAGCTTCCTCTAACTTCATTTGGAATTGTATTGTATTGATTTTATTTTTTTTGATATATTTATCAATACGAATATTTGGGTATTGAGGATCGGTAATATTAAATACATTTTTTAAATAATCAGGATTAAGTCTAAAAATTACATTTAAATAGTCAAATGTCATCCATATTCTTATATCGCTTAATCTAGCTTTGTGATGTCTATATGTGGGCTTGCCATTTATCCTATAATCAATACCCAATTCACCTTGATTTCGATATTTTTTAATTGATGAAATCAATAGAATTGAAAAAACAATACTTAAAAATATTAAAATTGTTAAAATTATTAATTTATAGTTTTTTTTTATATAATTCCAAAATATTTTCATGTGGTCTAATTATAACAGACCATTAAATATAGTAGTAATTACAATCAAGAACGCTATTAATTGACATATTAAATATATATGATATACTATAAAAAATAATGATCGTTAAATAACTCTAAAAATAAAATAAAATAAACTGAAATGGAAAAAGAAAAAACAGAAGTTGAAATTTTTAATGAAGAAAGAAAAGCTTTTCATAATTATATGCGTAATGTTATGCATGATTTGAGAAGCCCACTGGCTACTATTATTGGTTATCAAAATCTAATTTTGGATGGTGATAACACACCAGAAGAAATTATCGAATTCACTCAGATCACCAATGATATTTCGCATAAGATGTTTAAAATGATGGAGTTTTATCTACTTCTAGAGAAAATTGAAAGAGGTAAAAAAGCTGTTGAAATGGATTCTTTTACGATCGTAGAAGTAGTAAATACAATCAAAAAGGTTATCTATGATGTAAACAAAGACAATAAGGTTGTTTTTGTTTTAGATCATAAAGAAATCCATAATGGTTTGGTGGATTACAAAAGAAAAATTTTGATTAATGAAATATTGATATCATCGCTTCTAACAAATCTTCTGGAGAATGCTATGCATTCTACTTTGTCTTATGAGGAGGTTTCTAAAATTATTATTAATATATATGAAAAAGATAATAATTTAATGATCTCAATTATTAACCAAGGAGAAATTCCTGCGGATATAAAAAACAAAATTTTTGAAAAATTTTCTACTTCCAAAAAGAATGGAAATGGTTTAGGCTTGTATATTTCTAAAACCATAGCCGAAGTTCACCATGGTGATTTGGTTTACGAACCATTAGAAGGTAAGACTAAATTTATTTTAAAAATTCCTTTCAAGTGAAAACGCAAAACCTGTCTCATAAATATTTGAGACAGGTTTTTTAATTTTAAAATATTTGCAATTTTATAAAATTATGTTATAATGATTAAAATATTTTAAAATTTAAAAAATTAATTATGAGAGAGTTAAAAATTTTGAGGCAGGTAACTCCTAGGAGTATTGAATCAGTCAATACTTATTTATCAGAAATTTCGAAAACGCCCCTATTGACTATTGATGACGAGATTGAATTAGCACAGAGAATTAGAAATGGTGATTCTGATGCATTACAGAAATTAGTGAATGCCAATTTACGTTTCGCATTTTCAGTTGCAAAACAGTATCAAAATCAAGGGTTGGAATTGCCAGATTTGATCAATGAAGCAAATTCTGGCCTAATCGAGGCTGCAGAGAGGTTTGACGAAACTAGAGGTTTTAAATTCATATCTTATGCTGTTAATTGGGTTCGTCAATCAATTTTGAAGGCATTAGCTGAACAAACCAGGAATGTCTATGTTCCTATGAATCACCAGAGAACATTGAAGGTTATAGATAAAATTCAAGAAAGAAATTTTACTATGAAAGGAGATGTTTTATCAATAGAAGAATTATCTGAAGTTTCTGGTTTTACTGTTGTTGTAATAATGAAAGCTATTTCTGCTTTTGGTCATAAAGAAACTTCTCTTAATCGAAGCTTCAATGACATAGAAGGAGCAAATTGCCTTCTCGATGTATTAATTGATTCAGACTCCTTAAGTCCAGAGAAGAATTTGATAGATCAGTCTCTCAGGATTGATATAGAGAAGATGCTCTCAACCTTGAAAGAAAGGGAAGAGTATGTGCTTCGTAATATTTATGGCATAGGTTGTGTTGCAAAATCTAAAGAAGAAATTGCAAACAAAATAGGGGTAGATATTCCAAGACTTCATCAGTTACTTTTAGAGATAAAAAGGAAAATTAAAAATTCTCATAGAGGTGATGTTTTAAGAACTTACTTTGATTTGATTAATTGATAATTTTGTAGTTCATTGTTAAAAATTTACCCCATCGTTTATTAATTTAAATGGTGGGGTTTATTATTTTATAATATAAAATATAGTCTAGTATATTTAATCTTATTGAGTTATAATGTAACTATCTTATTAATAATTTAAAAGCAGAAGTTGTTGTGTATATTACATAATAATAGTTCTGTACAATATATGGCAAAAAGAGAAACAGGGCTTCATGTACATGTAAAATCTACAAGATCCCATAAAACAAAGAAACGCTTAGCTGCTAAGAAAGTAATGCTCGCAAATAAAACTGATAAGAAAAAGTCAGTAGCTAAGAAAGCTAAATAAATTTTTAAAATACACTATATCTTACGGGTTTAGTGTATTTTAATTTATTCCATAACTGTGATTATATATCTTTCCCATTGATTAAAAATTCAATTAAGAGTACTGTTAGTATACAAAAACTATTATCTGAATAAGTCGATTTAGTAATTTATATTTTGTACATTATTAATTTACTTTAAATTCACAAGATGAAAGGAACAATAAAAAAGATAGTACTAGATAAACCATTTGGTTTTATCACAGTAGAAGGTCAGAAAGCTGACATATTTTTTCATAAAGATAAGGTAGTAGGAGTCTCTTTTGAGGATCTACGCGAAGGTGATACTGTCACATTCACTACAGAAGAAAATGAAAGAAATGGTGAGAGAAGAACAAGTGCTGTAAATGTAGAGCGTGTATAGTATCTATTTTTATATATAAGTTTTATAATATAGATAAGACTATTTTCAAGTCATTCTCGCATGATGGAAGACTTTATTTTTGAGGCTTGTGTAAGTTTACTTGTGTTTGTTTCAAAATATAGCGCTACCCCATGAAAGTTTTCAGGTAATAGTCTTCTGTCAAAAGCCTCCTTCGGGAGGCTTTTGCTGTTTTATTACTTATACATATAGGTTATTTATGTTATTATTGATGTATGTCAAGAACAATTAAACGCATAGTAAAAATTTATAATCATTTTGAAATAAAATTAAGGCATAAACTTAGCCACTGGCCTATACTTTATGCATTCATAGGAAGTATTGGAGTTGTGCTTATATGGAGAGGTGTCTGGATGATAGCAGATGATTTTAATATGTCAGGAGGGGCATCTTTGATTCTTGGAGTTATTATTTCTATTGTTGTTGGTTTATTTGTGTCATTTTTCGTTGGAGACAAGATTATAATTGCTGGCATAAAGAATGAAAAAAGAATTGATGAAAAAACCGAAAGTGAAATTAAAAAAGAAGAAATAACTTTGGGAGAGATTAAGAAAGATTTAAGAGAAATAAAAAAAGACATTAACGAAGATTAATTTATAATTTATACTCATAACAATGACATACTTACCTATAATACTATCAATCATACCATTTCTATTTTTTGTCTTTTTTCTAATAATAAATAAAACATCACTACTTAAAGCTTCTGTTATCACTCTTGTTTTATATACCTTATTGGCTTTATTTTACTGGAAAATACTACCTAATTTCTTATATATTTCTTACGCTAAAGGTTTTTTTGTGGCTTTTGATATATTAATAATTATTTTTGGAGCTATTTTCTTTTTAGAAATATTAAAAGACTTGAAGATTATTAATAATATTTCTTATTATTTAGAGCATGTGTCTCACGATTATAGAATACAGATAATAATAATAGCTTGGCTTTTTGAGGCCTTCCTCGAAGGTACAGCAGGTTTTGGTACTCCTGCTGCAATTGCTGTACCGCTCCTGATAGGATTAGGATTATCTCCCATAAGAGCTTTAATAGTCGGACTACTGGGGAATAGTACTGCGGGAGTGTTTGGAGCAGCTGGAACGCCTATAAACGTTGGTTTTGCTGGTTTAAACGTAACTCATGTGCCATTTTTATCATCTATGATAAATTGTGTGGGAATTATAGTTCCCATCTTTATGCTTTGGGCAATAACACTTGGAAGAGAAAATAGAAAGAGAGAATTCTTCGGAGCCTTACCTTTTGCTATTTGGTCTGGTTTTGTTTTTATTATTCCATCAATTTTGTTTGCAAAATTTTGGCCAGAATTTCCATCAATCTTTGGGGCTACAGTGGCAATAATATTAGTATTAATTACAACTAAGCTAGGAATTTTTGTTCCAAAAGAAAATCTGAGCCTTAAAGACGAAAAGGATCTGGTTTCTACTATGTCTCCGCTCAAATCTTTTTTGCCATATATTATCTTAGTCTTATTATTAATAGCAGGAAAAGTTTTCTTAGGTAAGATTGGAATTACTTTTTATGTAGGATTTAAACAGGTATTTAATTTGTTTAATCCAGGGTTTGCTTTTATTATAGCGGGATTGATTGTTGCTTATATATGGAAAAGTAAAAAAGAAATTTTAATTGATTCCGTTAAGGAGGGTTTTAAAGAAGCGATACCTCCATTTTTTGTAATTGTTTCTATGCTTGCAATGGTCCAAATCATGATAAATTCAGGACAAAATACATCTGGACTTTATTCTGCTATTGCTATTATCGCGCACTTTTTTGAAACATCACTATTACCATTCTTCGCACCATTTATAGGAGCTTTTGGTGGATTTATAACTGGTAGTGTGACAGTATCGAATATCTTATTTGGGCATTTATTTTACACAGCAGCTATTCCTTTAGGATTTAATTCACAAGGCATACTTTCTCTAGGTGTTGTAGGTGCTGCCGCAGGCAATATGATCGCACTTGCTGACATACTTACGGCAGAAGCAGTTATAAGAGTAAAAAATAAAGAGATAGATATATTAAAAGGAGTATTCATCCCTTGTATTGTTTATTTGATTCTAGTTGGTTTAATTGGAATGATTTTTTTCTAAATATGTATATAAAAGTTAAAGTTGTCGTTGGTTCAAAAAAAGAAAAGATTATAAAAAAGTCTCTAGATCGATTTGAAATATGGGTGAAAGAGCCAGCAGAAAGAAATCTTGCAAATACACGGGTGCTAGAGATAGTAGCTGGTATTTTTGGGATAAATATCAAATCAATACGTATTATAAGCGGGCATCAAAGTCCAAGTAAAATACTATCTATAAATAAGTAATAGATTTTTTTGATAATATATATATATATATGGTATTTGTTGTAAAAGTAAACGAGAGTATAATGTAAGTATTATTAGTAATTTAATATATAAATATATGGCCACAAATATAAAAGCAACGAATATGGATTTAACTCCTTCAATCGGAGATTATGTAAATAAAAAAATAGAATCAATAAATAAGTTTGTAGAATTCGGTCAAGAAATAAATATTTATGTAGAAGTTGGTAAGACTACAAACCATCACAAGCAGGGTAATTACTATAAAGCAGAATTTGATGTGACTATTGATGGGGAAAAGTTTTTTACTGTATCAGAAATGAGTGATTTATATAAAGCTATAGATGATGCTAAAGATCAGGTTGTTAAAACAATTAAAAACTATAAAAAAAGAAAAAATACTCTCTTTAAAAGAGGTGCTATAAGTGTAAAAAAAATGATAAAAGGTATCTCAAAAAGAAATCCTATTACATCAAAATAGTTAATTCCATCTTAAGAATTCTTCATAACTAATCTCTTTCTTTCCTTCAGGAACAACTCGTTTTATTATAAATGAGTTGTTTTCGTATGTAGCATCAGTTATTTTTATTCTTATTTTCCTTGCTTTTTTTTCAATAAAGAAGAATATTCCTGGCCACCCGTAAAATGCTCTATATTTGTTCCATATTTCTTTTTGATCCCCATTTATGTCTATTTGTCCGTCCTCTTTTTTTATTTTTTTACAAAATGTTGCTTTTGTTTCATCTTGAATTTTTGGTTTTATACTTTTACTTTCAATCTTTGGAATTAAATCACAAAGACAATTCGCTCCTAAATTTATTAATTTGTTTCGTATTTCATTTTTAGTGTCTCCTATATTTATATCTATTTCTTCCTCTGCTAAAATAGGTCCACTGTCTAGCTTGTATTCCATTTGTTGAATACTTATACCTGTTACTTCTTCTCCGTTTAGTAAACTAGCTTCAAGTGGTGAAGCACCTCTCCATTTTGGAAGAAGAGAGTAATGAATATTTATAGTGCCTAAACTCGGCATTTTTATAATTTTTTCCGGTAATATTTTTCCGTAGGCTACTACTATAGATAAATCTGCTCCTATTTTAGAAATTTCTTCAATAAAATCTTCTGTAATTTTTTCTGGTTTATAACATTTAATATTATTATCTTTTGCCCATATGGCAACTTCTGTTTCTTTCATAATCAATCCACGCCCAGATTGTTTGTCTGGAGATGTTATTATTGACACAGGAAAATACCCATTTTCTTTAAGAATATCTAGAGTTTTAATAGCTACTTTTGGAGTACCGAAAAAAATAAATTTTAAATTATGATTAGTCATATACTATTTGATACTATCTTCTTCATAATCTTCATCAATTAAAGATTCATGCATATCTCTTGCTTTATCTATAAAAAGTATTCCGTCTAGATGATCATTTTCATGCTGGAATATATGAGCAAGTAGTCCACTTCCACTTTTGATTATCTTTTCTCCTTTTTCATTGTAGGCTTCAACTGTCGCTCTAGTGGCGCGTCTAACTTTGCCATAAATAGGACGAACAGAAAGGCATCCTTCCGATAAGAGTTTTTTGTCTGAGGAAATTTTTTTTAGTATAGGATTGATAAATACCAAGTCTGGCTGACGTGCTTTCACATATAGATCTCCTTCAGTTGAACCTTTGCCTCTTATAAAATCTTCATCAAAAATTCTACCAGAAACAACGAATATACGTAGAGAAATTCCTATCTGTGGGGCAGCTATAGCAACTCCATCATTTTGTGAATCAAGAGCTTCTATCATATCACCAATGACTTTCTTTATTTTAGGTTTTGTAATTAAATCAACAGGAACTTCCTTTGCGACTTTACGCAAAACTGGATCTTCACTTTGAACAATTTTAATCATATGTTATTTAAGATTTTTTATATAATCAAGTAAATTTGGAAGCTTTACTGTGTCTTGAGATCTATTGTTCATGTCTCTAAATATAACAGAGTTTTCCATAGCTTCTTTTTGGCCAAATATTATTGAGTATCTCATACCAAGCTTTTCTGCTACTGCTAACTGTGCCCCTAAATTATCTTTAGAAATAGATTGGGCTATTGGTATTTTACCTTTTCTTAATATTTCTATTACATTTAATGATTTTAATTTAGCATCAAATCCAAGTTGGATGAAATATATCTTTGGTTTCTTGATAATACGAGGGGAGAGCTTTGAGAACCAAGGAGCTTCTACTACTCTATCTACTCCTATAGCAATACCAACGGCTGGAATATCCTTCTTAGAACCTAATTGTTTACCCAAGTAGTCGTATCTACCACCTCCTGCTATTGTAATTCTTTTGCCAGTTTCTTCGTCTTCTATCATTATTTCAATAACAGTTCTTGTATAATAAGAAAGACCTCTAACTAAACATTTGTTTATATTATAAGGAATCTCCATTTTTTCAAGGTATTCTAAAACTTCTTTAAAATGTTTTTTACAATCAGGGCAAAGACTAGAAAGAGTATCTGGAGCATTTTGATTTAACTCGATTGTTTTTTCTTCTTTTGAATCAAGAATTCGAAGGGGATTTGTCTTCAATCTCTCTCTATCAATTGCTGGAAGAGAATTTATATTTTTCTTGTAATAAGAAACGAGTTCTCGAATATAAGAAGCTCGGCATTCTTTATCTCCTATTGAATTTATGTCAACAGAAAGATTTTTCGCTCCAGCTTCTTCGAGGATAGTCCAAGTAGTTTTAATGACAAGAGCATCAAGTATACTTTTTTCACTACCTAAAACATCCATATCAAACTGATAGAACTGACGATATCGTCCTTTTTGAGGATTATCATGTCTGAAAGTAGGTCCATAGCTATAAAACAATAACGGCTGGGGTAGAGACTGCATACCATGCTCTATATAGCTTCTCATAAGCCCTGCAGTGTGTTCAGGACGCAAAGCGAGATGATCTCCTCCCTTTGTCTTAAGAGTATACATTTCCTTGTCTATGATGTCTGTACCTTCACCTATAGAAGAGGTGAAAACTCCTTCTTGTTCTACGATAGGAGTCTCTATTGGTTTAAATCCATAATAAACTGCTATCTCTTGTGCTTTTTCAAAAAAACCTTGAAAGTGGTAATATTGTTCGTCTAGAATATCTCTCATACCTTTGATTGACTGGAATGGATCTTTATTTGTTTTTTTATTTTGAGGGTTCATTTTGATTATTGGTTATGTGCTCCTGGTAAATAAGAAATAGAATTAATGGGAAGAAGTCTTAAATATGCTCTACCTACCATTAGCTTGTTGGTTAATTTTAAAGCAGTAGGCTCTGCCCATGTTCTTGAGTCAGAACTTCTATTTCTATTATCTCCCATAACAAAATATTCTCCGTCTCCAGTTTTGTATGTTCCTGTCTGTATAAATGGTTTTTCGTTTACATAGGGTTCATTTAGTTTAAAACCTTCTGGATGATCTTTATTTATAATAGTTACATCTTTGTCTGTTACAACTATAGTTTCATTTGGTAGCCCTATAAGTCTTTTTATAAAAAATCTTTTAGTATCTCCTGGATATTTAAAAATAACGACATCTCCTCTGTGTTCTTTTCCTAGTAGATAAGAAATTTCATCTACGATTAAATATTGACCATTATCGAAAGTAGGGAACATCGACTCTCCTGAAACTACGAATGGCTGGGCGACCCACATTCTAATAGGTATAACTATCACAAGAGCGATAAGGGCGAATTTGATAAGGTCCCATCCACTTTCTACAAATTCTTTAAGTTTAGATTTTGTAGGAGTTGGTAATTTTTCATTTATATTATTTTCCATATATTTCGTATTTTAGCATAGAAATAATATTGACAGAATATGTTTTTGTGTGGTGTGATGGTTTTTTTATAATATTACTTCAACAAAATAGATTCATTTTAAAATGAACACAATAATTTTCTGCTGAAAATTTTGCTCATACTCGGCTTTTGTCTCACGACATGATTTACTAATCGAGCCTCCGTAAGTCATTTTTCAAGAACTATTTTTTTCGTAATCTTAACTATTATATGTTACAATAAAAATATGATGTTAATAGTAGGTCTAGGAAATCCAGGAAAAGAATATGAAGGCACACGCCATAATGCAGGGCGAATTATTTTAGAAAAAATTGCAAAAGTAAATGATTTTTCTGTATGGAAGGATGATATGAAGTTAAAATCATTTAGATCTAAGGGTGAGCTTAGTGGGGGAAAAGTAGAATTTTTGTTGCCAAATACTTTTATGAATAATTCAGGTGTATCAGTGTGTCAGATTATCGATAATCCTAAAAAATTGAAAAATTTGGTGGTAGTTTATGATGATATGGATTTACCTGTAGGAAGTTTGAAAATTTCATTTAATCGAAGCTCTGGAGGGCACAACGGACTTGAATCTGTGATAAAGAAGGTTAAATCAAGAGAATTCGTACGTATTCGTATCGGTGTCTGTCCGGTAACTCCGACTGGTAAATTTAAAAAACCAAAAGGGGAAGACGCCGTATTGAAATTCTTATTAGGTGCATTCAAAGAAGACGAGTTAAAAATAATTAAAAATCAAGCTAAAAAAGTCGCGGAAATTATAACAATGCTTTCAGCGGAAGGAAAAGATAAAGCGATGACACTTTTTAATTAAAAGTTATATGAAAAATATAGATGTTAATATTAGGTTTGTTATATTTGGTAGCCTGTATGTTTTAAATATCATTTTTAATGATATTCTTTTATTGGCTTTTTCAATTTTTATAAGTCTTATTTTGGGTGTTTGGGCTGTAGGTGGTTTATTAAAATCATTTCCAGATTTTACTGTTAAAAATCAGATAGAAAATAACCAAAATATTATTTTTGTTTATTTTAGAAAAATTTTAAATATTTTTATTAAATTTTTATTAGCCATGCTTTCTTTTTCCTTGCCTTTTATAATATATTCATACTTAAAACCTTAAAAATATGATAAATAAAACACCTGAGCTATACTCAGGTGTTTTATTGTTTTTTTATTCCGCTTTCTTCTCGCTATCTAAATGAACTAAAGTCATTCTCTGATCTTTTGGTTCGAATAGCGTTACTTGGAAGTTATAAGTTTTACCTAATTCAAGAGTTTTCTTTAGCTTCTCTTCAGATCCGAAGCTTGAATTGTGAACCAATCCAGCGACTCCTTGCTTGATAGAAACTAGAGCTCCGTGCTTGTTGAACTTGATAACTACTCCAGAAACGATATCTCCTTTCTTAAGTGTTCCTTCGAATTCTTTCCAAGGATTTTCTTTCAAAGCTTTGATAGATAGAGATATTTTACCATCCTTGATATCTATGATTTTAGCTCTGATTTTCTCTCCAACCTTGAACATTGAACGTGGATCTTCTACTAGACCCCAATCAATCTCAGATATATGAACAAGACCTTCAAGACCTTCTTCAACTTTTAGGAATATACCAAAGTCTACGATACCAGCAACGACACATTCCATCTCATTACCAACTTCGTATTTACCGATTATTTCTTGGCGTTCTTCTGGATTATTGTCTTTTTCAGAGAATATAAGCTTTCCTTCTTTTGGAAGAGCAGAGATCATAACTACATTGATACGCTTACCAACGAGCATTTTCAAAGCTTTCAATATTTTATCCTTATCTGAATCTTCTACGCGAGGGTAGTGTTCACTCTTAAGTTGTGAAGCAGGAAGGAATCCAGCGATGCCTTGCCATTCAAGTATAAGTCCACCTTTGTTGGCTTCTTTAACTGTAAGCTCAAGGGCTGTTTTAGATTTGATAGCTTTATCAGCTTCACTCCATATAAGAGCTTGCTTAGCTTCTTTAAGTGAAAGTTCTATATAACCTTCATCGTTGTCAGTTCCTACTACTTTTGCTTTTACAACGTCACCGATATTTACCTTTTTGATAATATCTTTAGCATTGATGAATTCACGTCCGTATATGATACCTGTTCCGAATGGAGCGAGGTCTATATAGACTGAAGACTTCTGGATAGAGATAACTGGACCTTCTACGAGAGAGTCTACTTGCGGTGGAAGCTCTGCTTTATCAAGCATTTTTCCGATACTTGAAAGTTCAATTTTTGCATGTTCTGCGATGCTTGTAACTACATCTATTTCATCATTTTTCATAATAATATTTACCAATTTTTTGTATTTGGTACTAAAAAAACCGCATTTTGCGGCGCAGTCTGGATATCTTCGTTTTGTTTGGCCTCCAAATCAAAATAAAGGGTTAAACCCAAACTGAACTTGTAATGGGATTACTATACTATGAATATCTAATTATTGCAAGAATAATTTGTTATTTTATTGAAAGTTTACCTCTTTCTATGTTTTATAATTTTTGCTATAATATGGACATGATTATTACATACCTAGGTAAGCAGTTTTTCAAAATTCAGCAAGGGGATTTAATCGTCGCAGTCAATCCAATAAGTAAAGACTCAAAAGGAGAAGTTAAAGGTTCAAGATTTGGCTCAGATATCGCTCTTTCAACTACAAATCACCCAGATTATAATGGCTTTGATATGGTATCTCACGGAGAAAATGTTCCTTTTTCAGTAAGTGGTCCTGGTGATTATGAGATAAAAGGAATCTTTATAAAAGGAACAATTACAGAAGCTGTTCTAAATGAAAAAAAATATATAAATACAATTTATTCACTGACAATTGATAATATTTCGATTTGCTTTTTGGGTTGTATGTCTCACAATAAGGTTTCTACAGAAGTTCGTGGAGATATAGGATCTCCTGATATTTTGTTTGTTCCTATAGGAAATCACGATTTACTTGATCCAGCAGAAGCTTACAAGTTAGCTGTGTCTCTAGAGCCAAAGATTATTATCCCTATGGACTATGACGAAAAGACATTAAAAGCCTTCCTTAAAGAAGGAGGTCAAGATAAAATTATGCCTGTAGACAAACTAACTATTAAAGCAAAAGATATAATAGGAAGAGAAGGAGAAATTGTGGTATTATCAAGCTAGTTCATGTGTCTTGTTTATAAGGATACTAAGCGACGTTTTTATGTAGAATTGAAATTATATGCGAGCACATATTAAAAAATTACAATCGAAAAGTGAAGATACTCGTAAATTAATATTTGTGGGGGCCATGATTGTGTGTATGTCTTTTGTATCTTTAGTATGGATTTATGGATTAGGAGTAAGATTTGGAAATCCAGAAGTAAAGCAACAAGCAGACGAAGATATAAAACCATTTAAATTATTCAGCGACTCAATCTCCTCAACATATAAAAGTGTCAGTGCGAGCGTTGGTAAGATAAGTTTAAAACAAGATCCTATAGTAACTACAGATAAGCAAATTGATTTAATACCAAAGGATAATACAAACCAGACCCAAAATGAACAAGTTAATTTAACACCAACAGATAACACAGTCCAAATTTCAGATAAACAAGTTGATTTAATACCAGTAGAAAATACAAACCAATAATTATGCCCAAAGAACCTAAAAAACAAAAAGAAGAATCACAAAACGAAATAGTGAAAGAACATGTGAACGTTATTTCTGTAGATATCAGTAGAGAGATGAAAGAGTGTTTTATCGACTACGCAATGTCAGTCATAACTGACCGTGCTTTGCCGGACGTTCGTGATGGATTAAAGCCAGTTCATCGTCGTATTCTTTATGCTATGAATGAGATGGGACTCACTTCATCTTCTCGTTTTCGTAAAAGTGCTGCAGTAGTCGGAGATGTGCTCGGAAAATATCATCCTCATGGTGATGTCGCTGTTTACGATACTATGGTAGGTATGGCACAAGATTTTTCTTATAGATATCCTTTGATTCATGGACAAGGTAACTTTGGTTCTATAGATGGCGATGGAGCTGCTGCTATGCGTTATACGGAAGCTAAAATGTCTAAACTTTCTTCTCTGCTTCTTCTTGATTTAGAAAAAGAAACAGTAGATTTTCGTCCAAACTATGATCAGACTCGAAAAGAGCCAGTCGTTCTTCCTACTGCAGTTCCTAGTTTGCTGTTGAATGGCACACTGGGTATTGCTGTCGGTATGGCCACAAATATTCCTCCACACAATCTTGCTGAGGTTGTTGATGCCACTATTCATCTTATAGATAATAAAGATGCTACTACAGAAGACTTAATGAAATTTGTGAAAGGCCCAGACTTTCCTACTGGTGGTATCGCTTATAATCAATCAGATTTACTACATGCTTATTCAACAGGGCGCGGTGGCGTAGTGACTCGTGGAGAGGCTGAGATTGTAGAACAAAAATCTGGTACTTTTCAAATAATAATCACTTCTATACCTTATAGAGTTAACAAATCAAATTTGATAGAGTCAATCGCACTTTTAGTTCAAGAGAAGAAGCTTGAAGGAGTTAAGGGTCTTCGTGATGAATCAACTAAGGATATCCGTATTGCGATTGATTTAAAGTCAGGTATTATTCCTGAAAAAGTTTTAAATTATATTTATAAACATACTCAACTCGAGCAGTCTTTTAATTTCAATATTGTTGCACTTGTAGATGGTATACCTCAAACTTTATCACTAAAGAGTTTGCTTTCTGAATTTATTGCTCATAGAGTAGATATAGTTAGACGCCGTACAGAATATGATTTAAGAAAAGCGAAAGAAAGAGAACATATACTTTTGGGACTAAAGAAGGCTCTTGATCATATAGATAGAGTTATCTCTGTAATTAGAGCTTCAAAAGATACTGCTACTGCAAAGATAAATTTGATGAAAGAGTTCAAATTTTCTGATTTACAGGCAACTGCAATATTAGAAATGAAGCTTCAGAAGCTTGCTGGACTAGAAAGAAAAAATGTAGAACTTGAATTAAAAGAGAAACAAGAACTTATCAAAGAGCTAGAAGCATTACTTGCAAGTCCGAAGAAAATGCTGAAAGTTATAAGTGATGAACTTTCAGAAATAAAAGAAAAATATTCTGATGATAGACGTACGCGCATCATAAAAGGTGGTGTTAAATCTATAAACGAAGAAGACCTCATTCCTGAAAAAGAATCTGTTTTAGTATTTACAAAGGGTGGCTATGTTAAACGTACAGATCCATCTGAGTACAAGAATCAGAAGCGTGGGGGTGTGGGAGTTATCGATATAGAGACAAAGGATGAAGACTTTGTGACTATGCTCGTATCTGCAAATACTCACAGTGACTTATTATTCTTCACAAACAAAGGAAAAGCCTACCAGATAAAGATGTACGATATTCCCGAAGGAAGACGTGCGACAAAAGGTAAGTCCATCATGAATTTCATGTCTCTTGAAGGAGATGAGAAGGTTACTTCGATATTGCCTATTGATAAGGAGACAAAGAAGACAGTTGAGCATTTAATGATGGTTACTAAAATGGGAATAACTAAGAAAGTTGCCGCAGAAAGCTTCAAAGATGTACGTCGAAGTGGATTGATTGCTATTAAACTTGATAAAGATGATGAATTAGAAGCGGTATTAGCTATTGTTAAAGGTGATGATGTAATGCTTGCTACTACAAATGGACAATCGATTAGATTTAGTGAAAAAGATGTTCGAGAGATGGGTAGAGCTGCTGGAGGAGTCAAAGCTATGAAGTTGAGTAAAGGAGACTTTATTATTGGAGTTGACCGTGTTCCAAAAGGAGAGACTGCTTTAGCTCTACTAACATTATCTTCAAATGGTTTAGGTAAAAAGACAAATATAAAAGAATATAAAACACAAAAGAGAAGTGGCTCAGGAATAAAGACAGCAAAAGTAACTCCGAAGACAGGTAAGCTCATTGTTGCTAAAATAGTTGGAGAAGAAAATGAAATCATAGCAGTTTCTCAAAAAGGACAAGTCATAAGAGTAGATCTAAAGTCTATTCCAACTTCAGGGCGCCAGACTCAAGGTGTGACAATAATGAAATTGCATGCAGGGGATAGTATCGCATCTATTACATGTTTATAAATTTACTATAGGGTGTTATAATAAAAATATGTTTTCCAACCCAGAACAAAATGTTCTTAAATTAGGATTACGAGAAGGTATGCGAGTGGCTGACTTTGGAGCTGGCACTGGAGCTTATTCTTTTGCTGCAGGAAGACATGTGGGTCATACAGGTCATGTCTATGCTGTAGAAGTCCAGAAAGGTTTAATTAAAAAATTAGAAAGTGAAATTAAAGAGTTAGGTGTATTAAATGTTGAATGTATTTGGGGTGATATAGAAAAAGTTGGAGGCACTAAGATATCCGATCATTCGATGGATGCTATTATAATAGCGAATGTTTTATTTCAGACTGAAGATAAGCTTGGTCTTATAGATGAAGCTAAAAGAATTCTTAAAAAAGATGGAAAGATCTTACTTATAGACTGGGTATCTTCTTTTAGTAATATGGGTCCATCTATAGAACATGTAATAGAAGAAAGAGTTTCGATTGATTTATTTACAAAAAGAGGTTTTAAATTATTTGAAAAAATTACCACTAATGAACATCATTATGGTATAATTTTAATACATAAACATGAATAATTTTCAAACAATTTTAGTAGCGATATTTTTAGCTTTTTTTGTTTTTGGAGTTTTAGTTTTTTCTGGATTAATCAATATTGGTGGAAGTAAAACAGGCAAGGATGCTATCACTGGTAAGATTGTTGTATGGGGAACGTTGCCTTACAATCAGACTTCTGACTTACTAGACCATTTAAGTGGTTCTGGTTCAAAGTTTACTATAAAGTATGTACAGCAAGATGAAAATACTTATCAGAATAGCCTGACTGAAGCTTTTGCTAAGGATCAAGGTCCTGATTTATTCATATTGAAACCAGATATGATATTGAGAAATAGTGGTTTTATTTATACTATTCCATATGCTAGTTATTCTGAAAAATCTTTCAGGACAACTTATATCGATGGTTCTGATATTTTACTAAATAAAGATGGAGTTATGGGGTATCCTTTACTGGTTGATCCCTTGGTTTTGTATTTTAATAAAAATATTTTAGCAAATGAAGGTATACTCTATCCTCCTTCTACTTGGAACGAATTATTTACTCTTAGTAGTAAACTTATAAAGAAAAGATCAGATGGTGCTGTAACTCAGAGCATGATAGCCTTGGGAGAGTATGATAATGTAAATCATTCAAAAGATATACTATCAATGCTACTTCTTCAGAATAAAAATCCAATAGTCAGTCGTACTGATACTGGCTATATTTTAAATCTTAGAGATTTAGCTCCAGATAAAACAGTTCCTATTGAGCAAGTTCTTAATTTCTTTTTAGAATTTTCTAACCCATCAAAAGATTCATATACTTGGAATCGTGCTATGGATAATTCTTTTGATATGTTTATAAAAGGTAATCTAGCTTTTTATATTGGATATGCAAGTGAGTTATTCAAAATTCAGTCTGTAAACCCAAATTTAAGTTTTGATGTTGCTATGATTCCTCAATTAAAAAATACTGATGCGAAGACTACTTATGGTCAGATAGACTCAGTGTTCATAAGTAAAAAATCTAAAAATTTGAATTCTGCTTTTGGAGTGGCTGCTTTGATATCATCCCCTGATTTTCTTAAAGATTTAGCTATAAGTGCATCTTTGCCTACAGCAGATAGGTCTCTATTAAATGTTAAGCCACAAGATCCTTATCTTTTGACTTTCTTTAATTCGGCTATCGTTTCTAAATCTTGGCTTGATCCAGATAAAGATAAATCAAATTCTATTTTTAGCGAGTTGGTTGAAAATTCATTATCAAATAAATTATCGAGTCTTGATGCTATAGATAAAGCTTCAAACCAGCTGGATTTAATTGTCAGATCATATAATACACAATAATTATGAAAAATTTTATCAGTAAATTTATTTTAAGTATTATTTTTGTTTTATTTTCTACTTCAATCGCTGTTGCTGCATCGGGTATAACTATAACACCTAGTAATATAACTTCAAGCAGCGTATTTTTAAATATTTCAGGAGCTAGTCCTCTTACTACTTTAACAATATATGTTTTTGGTGATGGAAATTTAAGTCCTGGTTTTTCTTATTCTCAAAATATAGATGTTACTACAGATGACTTTGGTGCTGCGGGTATAAAATTTATGCTTCCAGCAGATAAAAGTTTTACTGTTACTACAAGTGTTGATACTAGTGCTGTGCTTGCTACTTTTAGTACTCTTCCAGCTCCTGCACCAGGTAATGCAACAACTGTTTCAGTAAAGGCAGGTACTTTAACTACTAATTCTGTGACAGTTGCTGCTGCTGGTATATTAGATAGGAATACTTATATTTTTAGTATTTATAATGTATCTGATTATCCAAACGGAAATCCTCTAAGTTCTCAAACTGTTTCTGTTCAAAATCCAGGAGATCCTGTAGAAGCAACTTTTACAGGTTTACCATCTGGTCAAGTCTATATAGTTAAACTGTCTACGGGAGTAGGAGCTGCATTTACTTCACCTGTGATTACTAATTCTTTTTCTACAATAGTTGGTCCTGGTGTT
>JBAXFQ010000005.1:0-55292 GCA_037139835.1 Candidatus Nomurabacteria bacterium
TGAGGTCCAGTTGAAGATCCAGTATTGCCAGATAATGCCACTTCGTCACCTGCATTAACTTTTTGACCTACAGTAGCACTTATATAAGATAAATGTCCATATGTACTAGAGAGTCCATTGTTATATTTAATAAATACCCACTTACCAAAAGAGGCTCCTTTACAGGCTATATCAGTATCTCCAGTTCCCATAACAGTTCCTGTTCCCATAGCCTTTACAGAAGTGCCTACTGTAGATCTTAAATCTACTCCATAATGGAATTTACCCCATCTAGATCCATAAGGAGAAGTTATTAATATTTTTGCCAAAGGCCAGGATAATGCACTAGTTCCAGCACTAGGTATTGATTTCGGGTTTAATATAAATTGAATTTGTGATTCATAATCTTCTATAGATTTTTCAAAAGCAATCTTCCTCTTTTGTTGCTCTTCTAAAAGCATCTTATAATTTGATTCTTTATTTTTCGTTTCAACCAAAAGGTCATTTTTCTCTTTTTTATTTGCTGTTATTTCTACTTCCTTAGCTGTTAAACTTTTCTTTAATTTATTCAAGACATCTTTTTCGTCCTCTTTTTTATTTTTTGATAGAGTTAAATCATCTTTTTGAGATGATACATCTTTTATATTATCTTTAATTTCATTATTTAAATTTAAAATATTATTATATTCACGACTAGCTTCTGCTAAATTATTTTTAGATAAGAATTTTACTATAAAAGATTCATTGCCTAGTTGATATTGTTTTTTAACTAGAGAAGCCAGTCCATTTTTAGATTTATCTAAAAGAGCATTTTTATTATCAATCTCACTATCCAATGTCTTGATAATAAGACCAGTTGCTGAAATTTTCTTTTCTGTTAATTCTCTTTCTTTTACTAGTTTATTTTTCTTTAAAGTTAAATCTTTTATTGCATTTGATAATGTATTTCTTTGTTCAGCTGTCACTGCTATCTTACCAGAAAGAGCTTTAATCTCTTCATTAATTTTGTCTATGGCACTATTTGCATTACTTATCTGGGATTTTAATTCATCTAATGTTTGAGCTTTGGTATACGAAAAGAAACTAAAAATAGCTAATCCTATAAATAATATACAGAAAATATATTTTTTCATCACTATTTGTATTATACTACTTATGAATTTAATATTGAAATAGCTTTATTTATTCTTGAAATAGTTTCTTTTTTACCCAAAATATCAGCAAGAATAAATGGGTCTGGTGATTTGTCGAGCCCAGAAAGTGCAAATCTCAAAGGGTGAAGAATTTGACCTCTATTTTCCAGCCTATCTGCTATTTCCATTAGAAAAATTTTAATATTATCTTTATTGAAGTCTGCATCATCAGTTTTTTCTATTGTATCTAATGCTTCCTTTAGATTATTTGAAATTATTTCTATATCTGTATTTTTATAAATCAATTTTTCTTTACTATAAATTGGTTCTTTGTAGAAGAAATCAAGTTCTCCACTTTTTAACATAGTAGTTATTTCACTAAATTTATAAATTCTTTCTATTATAAGAGGTACAATTTTTTTAATTTTTAATTCATCAGGTAAATAATCAAAAACATATTTTTCTTGATTATAGAATGATAATCTTTTAATATGTTCTTTATTTATCCAATCTAGCTTTTCTTCATTAAAACCACCTCCACTAATGTGAATCTTTTTAATATCAAATAAATTTATAAATTCTTCTGGAGTTAATATTTCTTCAGTTCCTTCAGGACTCCAACCTATAAAAGCTAAAAAATTTAACATAGCTTCAGGTAAATAACCTTCATTTTTATATTCTAGAAAATCTTTTGCTCCGTCTCTTTTTCCTAGTTTCTTTTTACCATCTGCTCCCATAATTGGAGGCATAGTAACAAATTCAGGCCTTTTTATTTCTAGAGCTTCAAAAACTGATAAAAATTTTGGAGTAGAAGATATGAACTCATCTCCTCTCATAACATGGGTTACTCCCATCTCTAAATCATCAATTATATGAGCAAAATTATAAGTAGGATATCCATCACTTTTTATTAATATAAAATCATCAAGAGCCTCTGGTCCTGCTTTTAAATGACCTCGAACTAGATCATCCCATTCATAACTCTTAATATCTTTAACCTTAAATCTTAGAGGTTGAGTACCGTCCCAAACTGGAGGATTTTCTGGTCTATGTTCTCTATACAAAAATGGTCTTTTTTCTTCATCAGCTTTTACTCGCATTTTTTCAACTTCTTCTTCTGTATATGGATCAGCATAAGCAAATCCTTTTTCTATTAAGATTTTGGCGTATTTTTTATAAGATTCGAGTCTTTCAGACTGTTTATATGGAGTATTTGGACCTCCGATATCTGGACCTTCATTCCAGGTTATTCCTATCCATTTAAGTGATTCTATTATGTGATCAATAGAACCTTCAACCTCTCTTGCTTTATCTGTATCTTCAATTCTTAATATAAAAGTACCATTATTTTTTTTTGCATATGCCCAAGCATATAATGCAGTTCTAATTCCACCAATATGCAAAAAGCCTGTTGGTGATGGAGCAAAACGAGTAACTACTTTTTGAATTTGATTTTCCATTTTTTTTAATATTATATTTCGTAATGAGATTGTGCCATTTTAATAGCTTCCTTGGCTATTTTTTCCGCTGCATCTGGGTTAGAAAATCCAAGAGCACTTTCTTTCATTTTTGCTAATTTTTCTTTATTGCCAATAATTTTATCTATTTCAGAAATAAGTAAATGGGGTGTTAGGTTTGTCTCCTCTATGACTTCACAAGCTCCAGTTCTTGCATAATTGAAAGCATTTTTCCTCTGATGATCACCGTTGGAGCTAGTAATTGGAATAATTATAGAAGGAATACCCCAAGAAGCTATTTCGAATATTGCTGACCCTGCACGAGATATAATGATTGTAGCAATACCAGAAGCCTTACGTGTAGCTAAGTTATTTAAATAAGGAAGTGGTACATATCGAGTAATATTGTTATTATTTTCCATTACTATTTTAGATCTACCTGTAACATCTTCAATATTATTGATACCTGTTTGATGAATAATCTGATACCTAGAAAGTAAGTCAGGTATCACTTCTAACAAAACATTATTTATTATTTCTGCCCCTTGTGAACCACCTAAAACTAAGATGACTGGCAATTCAGAACTCAATTTAAAAAATTCATATGCACCATTACTATCCCCATGTAGAATATTTTTTCTTATTGGTTGACCAGTGAGAGCTGTCTTTTCTTTTGGTAAATATTCAACAGCTTCAGGCCATGAGATAGCTATTTTTTTTGCAAATTTCGCTGTCCAAATATTTAATCTTCCTGGGTGTGAATCTGACTCATGAACAATAACAGGTATTCGAAGCAACTTGGCTGCAAAAACGGCAGGAAAAGCAGCATAACCACCTTTAGAGATAACTACATCTGGATATATAAAGAACATACTTACTAGTCCAAAAAACATACCGGTAGCAGTATTAAACATATCAAAAAAATTCTTAAAAGAAAAATATGTTCTCATTTTGCCAGCTGGAATTTGAACATAGGTTATACTATTTTCAAATAGCATATGTTTATCATAAGGTTTATCAGACATATAATATATCTTCATATCTATTATTTTTTCTTTGTCTCCTATTTCTATTAATTTTTCAGCTATTGCTATCAAGGGGTAAAAATGCCCTCCTGTCCCCCCTCCTGTAAGTAATATTTTCATATTCTATATTTTAACTTATTTTTGATTAATTTCCCAGTGTTGGTTTCTTCTGAAATTTTGAGATATTTAAAATTATACCCATCAGACCTATATCTAAGAGCAAGGCTGTGCCACCGTGAGAAATAAAAACAAGTGGAACACCTGTAAGAGGAAATACACCTATAATAGAAGCTATGTTCATAAAAGATTGAGCTGTAATAATGGTAATAATACCTATGACTAAAAGTTTACTAAATGAATCAGGTGCATAATGTGCAATCCGATAACCTCTCATCGTAAAAGCAACATATATACAGATTAAAATAGTACATCCTACAAATCCCATTTCTTCACCTACTACTGCAAATATCGAATCACCTTGTGGTTCTGGTAAGTAATTAAATTTTTGAATACTTTGTCCTAACCCCCTTCCTCCTATTCCACCAGAGCCTACAGCAATAAGTGATTGTTGTATTTGGTAAGATGAAGTACTACCATTATCATTTGGATGTAAAAAGGTATTTATTCTACTTTTTAAGTAGGGGGTTGTGAATGCAAGAATAATAAATGCTAAGATCACAACAGTAAACATACCAACTATATATTTCCAAGGAGTACCAGAGACAAAAAGCATAACAAGTCCAGTAGAAGCTATCAATATCAAACTTTTTGTGTCTGGCTGTTTAATCAAAACAGCAGCTATTACACTTAGTAGTAAAACAAGAGGTAGTAAACTAAAACGAAAATCCTTAACTCTATTTTTAGCCCAAGATAACCAAGTTGCAAAATAAATAATAAAGCCTATTTTTAGAAATTCTACAGGCTGAATGGATAATCCAAAGACATTTATCCACCTTCTTGAACCGCCATGTTCAAATCCTAGATGCGGAACAAAGACCAATGCAGTTACAAGAATAGAAGCAATAAATAAAGGCAACGAGTATTGTCTCCAAAATTTATATGGTATTTTAAGTCCAAAATATAAAGCTACCAAGCCACCAACCAATCCGAATACAAGTTGATTAAACATGACAGCATAAAATTTTGATTCATTTTTGTTTAAAATACCTAGTGATGCAGAAATAAACATAATAACACCGATTATTACTAAAGAAGATACTATTCCAAAAAATATTCTGTCTATTTTACTATTATTCATTTTAACTTATCAATGAAATTATGACTCCCAAGATAGCAGTGATAATTCCTACAATCCAATATCTCATTGTGACTTTATATTTAGGCCACCCCAATGCCTCAAAGTGATGATGTAAAGGTGCGAAAAGAAAAAACTTTTTGCCATTTCTAAACTTTCTTGATCCTATTTGTATGACGTTTGAAAGAGATGTAATAAAAAGAGGAAAAGCTATTATAGGTAAAAGTAAAACTGTATTTGTTAAAAAAGCTATAACAGAAAGAGTAACAGTTAGACCTATCATTCCTGATTCTCCCATATAAAATCTAGCTGGTGGAATATTAAACCAAAGAAAAGCCATAATACTACCAGCGATAACAGCACAAAAAGCTGCTAAATATATTTGACCGTTAAAAAATGATATTAAAGTGTAAGACATGAATATAGATGACAAAATACCACCAGAAAGACCATCTATACCATCTATTACGCTAGTAGACCATAGAGATACCATTATAAGTATAAAGAACGGAATAAAAAATATTCCTAAATTAACAAAACCATGCCATGGTATATATAAAGATGACTGACCTAATTTTATATAAAACCAAAGACTGATTATGAGACCTAGCAGTAATATTATTCCTATTTTTATATATCTAAGAACTATAGGATCAGTTGTCCATTTACCTTTTCCGAAAATTTGTAAAAAATCATCACCTAATCCTATTAAAGATGCAGTAATCAAAGTAAAAAATGGTAATAAAGTTTCCCTTCTTGATATGAAATATAATTTATTAGATATATTACCTATAAAAAAGAAATCAATGAATCCAACTACGGCTAAAGTTAAAATAACAGAAAGCCAAATTATCATGCCGCCAGTACGAGGAGTCGATATTTCAGCTTTTTCATCATGGATTTTAGCAAACCCTCCTACTTCTTTTTGAGGAAGATTATTATTTCTCGAAACCCTACGCCACATTTTATATTTATAAAAATAATGTGTTGCTATGGGAGTAAGAAGCAGTCCCACAATAAAACTAATAACTGCCGGTAGAAAAATTTTAATTGCATTACTCATTGTTTAAATTTTGATTAATAACACCTGTTAATGAAGATACCACTTGATCATAATTTGGCAATTCTTTAACAGAAGTTACATTCATATAAGAGAGTGTATCAAAAGTAGGACGATATAAGATTTTTCTGTTGTCATTTTCATCTATTATTTTTTCTACAAGTCCTCTAACGAGTAAGTTTCTCAGTATAAAACTAGAATTAACTCCTCTTATATAGTCAATCTCACTTCTAGAAACTCCATTTTTATATAAAACGATAGATAATGTCTCAAGTGCAGCTTTTGAAAGTTCTTTAGCTATTTCATCCTTACGAATAGATTCAATTAAAGATGAAAGTTCTCCTGTAATGCCCAAAACTACATGATCATCTTTTCTTACCAATACTAAACCTCGTCCTAAGAGTGACTGTTCAAGCTTATTTAAGCTCTGATTAATACTTTCTTCACTTACATTTAAAAGTTCAGCTATTTTTTTAATAGACATATCTTCTCCTTTATAAAAAAGTAAACCTTCGATTTGTGATTCTAATTCTATCGCCATATTAATTTACTCCACCATTGTTTTCTATATTGGTAGATATATTGTTAATTGATAATGATTGTTTGTTAATTTCTATATCATCAAAAGAAGCATTTTGTATTACATCTATTAGTCCTTCTCTGACCAATTCTAACATAGCAAGGAATGAAACAATAACATGAACCTTTGCTTCCTCTTTATCTTCTGCTCCGTGACTTTGTGAAAATTCTCTAAATGAAAGATTTATAACATTTTGTATTCTATCTGTTAGGCTATTTATAACTTCATCTATATTTATTATCTTCTTAATTTCTATTTCAGGCAATTTATTTTCTTTTTTAGGGGCAGAAATTAGTACATCTTCTATAGACTTTGAGATTATTCTTATGGTAATAAGTGGATCTGGAGAAAATATTGGTTCACTCCAAATACGATCACAAGGACTAAATATAATCTTTGTTCCAAAATTTGTCTTTACGTCAACACTGGCATTTTTTATTATTTGATAAAGTTTTAGTCTAGATTCTAAATCCACTATCTTTTCTGTTTCATCTTCCGTTAATACTATATTTGGAAGAAGTGATTTTGATTTAACCAATATAAGAGTTGCTGCAATTAAAACAAAGTATGATACATCATTTATATTTTTATTTTCTTCTGCAAGAGACTTAATGTATGAGATATAATCATTTGTTACTTCAGCTAAAGAAATTTCATTCACAAAAAGTTTCCTTTGTTCTATCAAAGATAGCAACACATCTAGTGGCCCTTCAAAATTACCTTGTTTGACTTTATATTGTGAAATTATTTCAGACATAACATTTGTAAAATATTACTTCTAGTATAACACTAAATTAATATCCTTCATCTGTTAATCTCTCATCTATCCTGTTCATATCTCTTGGAAACATGCATGCCTCACGAACATTCTTAAGTCCTAGTAATTGCATTGTTATACGTTCAGCACCAAATGCAAAGCCTCCTTCGGGTGGAACCCCGTATTTAAATGCTTCTAAGAACATTTTAACTTTTGATGGGTCCATATTCCAAAGCTTTACATGTTCTTCTAATTGTTTTGAATCATTTATTCTTCTTCCACCGGAGAGCCATTCTACTCCGCGACAAATAAGGTCCATACCTTCATTATATTCAGATTCTTCCGGGTTTGGGTATACATAAAAAGGCTTTTTTCTAGTTGGATAACCATAAATAAAGACAAAATCAGAACCAGTTTCTTCTTTGATTATTTCACAAATCTCTCTTTCGTCTTGTGCATTTGTATCTTTGTCTCCTCGGACATCTCGTCCAAACTTTTCAAATATTTTTTGTTGAACTTCTCTCAGTGACAAAGTAGGCGTTTTGTCTATCATAACAGGAAGTTCTACTCCTAAAATTTTTAAATTCTCAGCATTCTTTTCTTCAACTCTTCTTAGTATATATTTAACTGTGTTCTCTGCCATATCACGAACATCAGTCCAGGATTCAATAAATGCCATTTCAGCATCCAGTGATACTATTTCAGTTAAATGCCTTGTCGTAGAAGATGGTTCGGCTCTGAAAACTTTGTTTACAGAAAAACATCTCTCAAAGGCAGACATCACTATTTGTTTATATAATTGTGGTGATTGAGAAAGAAAAGCTTTTTTACCAAAATAATCTATTTGAAAAACTTCTGCTCCTCCTTCTGCTGTAGCAGGAACCATACTTGGTGCTTGAAATTCAAAAAATAAATTTTCTTTCATAAACTCACGAAAAGAGTCAATAACAGTTTCCTCGACTTTAAAAATGGCTTGAATTTTAGGTTGTCTTAAGACAATAGCTCTATTATCAAGTTCTGTTGTAAGTTCAAGATTGTATCCACTAAGAGAAATATCGAATGGTAATGGAGCTGCTTCAGCTAGCACTTTTATCTCAAGAATCTCTAATTCTAAATCACCGTTCAAAATACCTTCTTTGATGTTCCTTTCTGGTCTTTTATTTACTTTTCCTTCTACTTTAACAGCAAATTCTTTGCGTAAAGTTTTTCCAACTTCTAAAGTTTCTATGTAATTAGGTAAAATAACACCCTGAACTACACCTGTCATATCACGAAAATCCAAGAAAATCATTTTTCCTTGATCTCTTCTCACATCAACCCATCCTGAGATGGAAACAGTCTCACCCATAAAATTCTTCAAATCTTTTATATATCTACGCATATAATGTATTTTTACTATTAAATTTATAATAGGGAACAAAAAATCGCCTCTTCAAACTTATCAAATGATAAATTTGCAGGGGCGATTTTTCTTCGCGGTGCCACCCTACTTTTCTCTTAATTAACACTCTTTACGTGAGTAAACGGAGAGTTCTAATAACATTTTAATGCTTTCTTCTCTCACCTTCCCAGTGTCAGCTGGATCAACGGTTACAAACTTATAATAACACATCTATGTTCTTATGCAAATTATTAAAAGTTAATAATTAATGCACTAATCTTCCCAGTAATTCACATGGATAACCAAAAATGAAAGTTAAAGCCACGAGTATCCAATAAAATGGAGCAAAAGCGAAATATATAATTTTATCTTTTTGCCACATAGGCAAATACCATTTTTGTACTTTCATATAAAGCATACTTAAGGGTATGTTCACTAGATTTAATAAAACAAGAATAACAGAGAATATGTATTTCATAAATTTACTCCAACATTATTTCTAATAATATTCATTTTATCAGATACATTTTGTTTTGCTTTTTTCCCTCCTTCTTTTAAAATATTTTTTACTTCATCTATATGCTTTTCATAATATTCTCTCTTATCACGCATTGGCTTTATAAAAGAAATTATTTCTTCATATAGCATATCCTTAGATTCTTTATAGCCCAACCCACCACTCAAGTATCTCTTCTTTAAATTTTCTAAATCATCCCCTTTCAAAAATAATTTATGTATAGCGAATATATTGCATTCTTCTGGATTTTTGGGTTCATCTGGTGATTTTGAATCAGTCACAATACTCATTACTGCTTTTTTTATTTGTTCATCAGTTCCAAATAGAGGAATAGTATTACCGTAACTTTTACTCATTTTCCTACCGTCTATGCCTGGAACCACAGCAACCTCTTTTAATATTAAAGGCTCTGGAAGTTTAAATGTTTTTCCAAATACATTATTAAATTTTTGAGCCGTATCTCTGGCGTATTCTACATGTTGTTTCTGATCAGAACCTACTGGAACAATATCTGCATCTTGAATTAAGATATCAGCTGCCATAAGTATAGGGTAATCAAATAAACCAACATTGGCTTCTTTTGATTTAGCTTTCGCATCTTTATATGCTGTAGCTCTCTCTAGGTATGGCATTGTTGTTATGCAGTTGAAATACCATGCTAGTTCTGTAACTTCTGGTAAATCAGACTGTTTAAATAGACAAACCTTCTTTGGATCGAGCCCACAAGCTAGATAGTCCATGGTTATATTTAAAATATTTCTAGATAGCTCTTCTTTATTTTGTACAGTAGTTATAGCATGAAAATCTGCAATAAAAACAAAAGATTCATGAGAGTCTTGTAGGTCTACAAATTGTTTCACTGCTCCAAAATAATTACCTATATGTATAATTCCTGATGGTTTTATCCCTGATAATAAACGTTTTTTCATATATTGTATATAATATCAAAATATTGAAAGTTTTGCACTTATTACACACATCTTTATCCTAAAAATAGGTTTTGGATGTTATCAAACAAGTGTTACAATGACTCCTATGGCAATAGACAAAAAAACAAATATTAGAATTCCTCCACAAAGTATAGATGGAGAAAAAGCAGTTCTTGGTTCTATAATGCTTCGTCCTTCTGCTATTCATGAAATTAATGACATTATAAACGAGAGTTCATTTTATGTAGCAAAGCATGCAAATATTTATAAAATAATGACGGAGTTATCCACCAAAGGAGACCCTATCGATCTACTTTCTGTATCTCATAAATTAAAAGAAAAAGGAATGCTCGATTCTATCGGTGGAAACAGCTATCTTACAGAGCTTAGTAATTCTGTTCCAGCATCTACAAATATAAAATACTATGCAGATATAGTATCTCAAAAACATTTACTAAGAAAAATAGTCGACGCTGGGTCTGATATTTCAGAATTAGGGTTTCAAGATGAAGTAGAAAATGTATTTGAAATTCTCGATCAAGCAGAAAAAAGAATGATGGGAATAAATAGTAATATGTCAGGTCATGCTTTTACTTCTATGAAAGATAGTCTTCCTGAGGCCTGGGAAAGACTCGAAAAACTACACGAAAGTAAAGGTGAGCTACGTGGAGTTCCTACTGGCTTTCATGATCTTGACCAATATCTTTCTGGTCTTCAAAAGTCAGACTTAATAATCTTAGCTGCTCGTCCTTCTATGGGTAAGACAACCTTAGCTCTAGATATTGCCCGCCAAGCAGCACTTAATCATGGAACACCCACTGTAATATTCTCTCTTGAAATGAGTACACAGCAGCTAGTAGATAGAATGCTAGCAGCTCAAGCTCGAGTTAATGCTTGGAATCTTCGTACAGGTAATCTGACTTCTGAAACTGAATTTTCTAAAATACGAGACTCTCTTGATGCTTTATCCAAAGCTCCTATCTTTATTGATGATCTTGCTGGTAACTCTATCGTCCGTATGCGTTCTGTATGCCGCCGTATTCGAGCAGAACATGGTATAGGACTTATAATAGTAGATTATTTGCAGCTTATGTCGACTTCTAAGAATTATGACAATATGGTGAATCAGGTCACTGAGATATCTCGTTCTCTTAAGGCCTTAGCCAAAGAATTTGATGTACCAGTTATAGCTCTTTCACAGCTTTCTCGTGCAGTGGAATCTCGTGGTGGACGTCCTAGACTTTCCGACCTTCGTGACTCAGGTTCTATCGAGCAGGATGCTGATATTGTGATGTTTATTCATAGAGAAGATAAAGGTAAAGATGAAAGCGAAAAAACAAATATAGCTGAGATTCTTATAGAAAAACATAGAAATGGTCCTGTCGGTAAAGTTGATCTTTACTTCGATGAAAGAATGACGACTTTCGTTTCTATAGATAAAACAGGGGTGAATAACTTTACTCCTACTGGTGGAAATGGAGGAGGATTAGATCAATTTTAATTCACAATTGTAATATGAACCCGATAGATAAATTAACAGAATATTTTAAAGAATTTCCAGGAATAGGCGAACGTCAGGCCAAGCGTTTTGTATATTTTCTTCTACATAAAAACCCAAGCTACGTAAAAGAACTTGGAGATAAGATCTTAGATTTAAAGAATAATATACATCAATGTCCTTCTTGCTTTTTATTCTTCCAATCTATGCAAGACCAACTCTGTGATGTATGTAGTAATACTAAAACAGACAGAACTTCCCTTCTTATAGTAGAAAAAGATGCTGATTATGAAAATATAAAAAGAAGTAAAAATTACAATGGTATGTATTTTATACTTGGTGGACTTGTACCTATAGTGACAAAAGATACTCCAAACTATGTCCGTACAAAAGAATTATTGAGAAATATTGAAAACCAATCCAAGAAATATGATCTAAGAGAAGTAATCATAGCTCTATCATTAAACCCTCAAGGTGAACATACTGATATGTATTTAAGAGAATTACTGATTCCTCTTCAAAAAAATTACAATTTTTATATAGTTTCCTTAGGAAGAGGATTGTCTACTGGCACAGAACTGGAATATTCAGACTCCGAAACCATTAAAAATGCACTGAGGAATAGATCATAAAAAAAACAGACATATCGATTATAGATATGTCTGTTTTTGTTTACTTATTTGCGAATTTTTTTGCGCAAAGTTGTTAAATTTTTTAGGAACATCACTTTTTCACCCTGCAAATACAATTTAAATATTTCTTTATTATAAATTGTATTTTTTTCAGTAAAATTTACAATTACTTGTTTTACCTCTCCTGAATTTTTTTTAAATAGACCAAAACATGATAGATTAGTGAATTGATGCATTTCTTCTGATTTAATTGAGCAGAAAAATTTCATAGTAACTACTAAGTGTCTAGAAGTTTTCTCTATACTCAATATTTCGTAAATATTTCTTTCTTCATATCCTAATACACGATATGATCCAGATATTTCAGCAACAACATACATGCCAGCTTTTAATGATATGGCATCTATCTGACTAAAAAAATAATTTAAGTTAGTTGCAGATTCATAGAGCTCATTTTCTTTTTTCATTAAATAGAATTTTAAAATTAAATAACATTTATTTTAATTATTTATATAGATAAATATATCTATTGTCAAATACAAAAATAGCCCTCATTGGGGCTATTTTTAAAAATTTATTTAATTGCTGAGATTTTAACTTCTACAAAAGGTTGTCTGTGCCCATTCTTTTTAAGGTATCTACTCTTTTGTTTATATTTAACAACTGTAACAGTAGGGCGTTTGCCAGCTTTTTGGAACAATGATTCTACCTTTGCTCCTACTATATATGGTGCTCCTATTGTTGTATCTACACCATTATCTACCAATAAAACCTTGTCAAAAATTATTTTATCGCCAACAGCGAATTCTCCCTCCAATTTTTCAATTTTAAGAATATCTCCAACTGCGACCTTGTATTGCTTTCCACCTGTAAAAATTACGGCGAATTCCTTACTTTCTACTTTTGCATCTTTGATTGTTTTTTTAGCTGTTGCCATATATTTTATATTATAGAAAGACCTAAATTTCATAGGTTTTCTACAGGCCTTATAATACACAAAAGTTTACAAAAATGCAAGACCCCACACCTACTTTGAATTTTAGGCAAAGTGAGAGTAGGATGAAGTGAAAATATATAACAAAATTGAATATTTGAAATATATAAAGTAAAAGGTATAATAATGCTTATATGATTTCAAAATATAACCATAAAAACCTTAATTGGATTGATTTAGAGTCAGGAACCAAGGAGGAAATTGATCATATATTAGAGGAATATTCAATACCGTCAATTATAAAAGAGAAACTTAATGGGAATGACAGAGAAGATAGGTTTGAGATGAATTATGACTATATATATGCTTCAATCAATAATAAAATCACTTTTATTGTTAATGATAACTTTATTATTAGCATACACAGTGATCCAATACTTGCTTTTACTACATCATCTAAGGAATTAGAAATTGACATGGTTTCTATAGAGAAAATTAATAGTAATAAAGTTCTTTTTGCTCATTTATTAAAGAATCTGTTTAAAAATAGAGAGGAAGAATTATATTCTTATCATAACCAAGTAGAAAAGCTAAAAAATAAAATTTCAATTAAGAACAAAGTTATTAAAAAAAAGAATATAATTATTATCATATTAATCATAGTTTCCATCATTGCTATATGGCTATAAAATTATACAACACACTTTCAAGAGAAAAAGAAGAATTTAAACCAATACAAGCTTCAAAAGTAGGCATGTATACTTGCGGTCCGACTGTATATAATTACGCACATGTAGGCAACATGCGAACATATATTTTCGAAGATGTATTAAAAAGGGTCTTACAGTACAATAATTATGAGGTTAAGCATGTTATGAATATTACTGATGTCGGACATCTTACTGGAGATAGAGATATGGGTGAAGATAAAATCGAAAAAGAATCTAATAAAGAAAATAAGAGTGCATACGAAATAGCTGACTTTTATACAGCTAATTTTAAAGAAGATTTAGCTAATTTAAATATCATCTATCCAAATATTTTCTGTAAAGCCACAGATAATATAAAAGAGCAAATAGAAATGATAGAGGTTTTAGAAAAAAAAGGTTTTACTTATAAAACTACTGATGGTATATACTTTGATACTAGCAAGGTAGAAAATTACACCCAACTTTCACATCAAAATTTAGCAGCTCTAAAAGAAGGATCGAGAGTAGAGATAAATAATGAAAAGTTAAATCCGACTGACTTTGCTCTATGGAAATTCTCACCTAAAGATACAAAAAGACAAATGGAGTGGAATAGTCCTTGGGGTATTGGATTTCCTGGCTGGCATATAGAGTGTTCAGCTATGAGTGTTAAATACTTAGGTAACCATTTCGATATACATTGTGGGGGTGTTGATTTTATAGACCTACATCACACGAATGAACTTGCTCAGACAGAAGCAGCTACAGGTATAAAACCTTGGGTCAACTATTGGATACATGGAGAATTTCTAAATTTAAAAAATGGAGAAAAGATGGCAAAAAGTACTGGAAATTTATTGACAATTAAAAGTGAATTCACAAATAAGAATATAAGCCCATTAGTCTATCGTTTTGCTACATTTGGTGTTCATTACAGAAAACAAATGGAATGGAATGATGAAATTATAGATAGTGCTCATAATGGATATAATAATTTAATAAATAAAACTAGGATATTAGGTGATAATATCGGCACAATAAACCTAGAACTAAAAGAAAGATTTATAGAAAGTATCAATGATGATTTAAATATGCCAAAGGCAATGGCTGTTGTTTCAGATATATTTAAATATGGAATTTCAAATGAAGATAAACTGGCCACAATATTAGATTTCGACAAGATTTTAGGTCTTAGTCTTAATAATTTAAAAAAAGATGATATACCAGAAAATATAAATATTTTAGCAAAAAATAGACTCTTAGCTAGAAATAAAAAAGACTGGGAAAAAAGTGATAATTTAAGAGATAAAATCAGAGATCTTGGATATGAAATTAAAGATGTAGATGAAGGATATGAAATATCAAAAATATAATTAAATTAAAAATACACTAGATATTCTCTAGTGTATTTTTAATTTAATTATATAACTGCATCTAATTCCATAAAGAAAGATGAACCTTTATTTACACCTTCAGACTCTACCCAAACTCGTCCTTTATGAGCTTCAATTATCTCTTTAGCTAGATATAGACCTAATCCTGATCCAGTCGTATTTAGACGAGCACCATCACCTCTAGCGAATTTCTGGAAAAGACTTTCCTTTATTTCTTCTGTCATTCCCACACCAGTATCTTTTACACAAAATACTACTTTACCATCAACATTTTTAACAGATACATTTATACTACCCTCTTTTGTATATTTAATTGAATTATCAATGAAATTAATTATTATTTGTCTTATCTTTTCTTTATCCGCATTTACCATAAATTGCCCCTCTGTATTAGGCTCAAAAGATAATCGAAGTCCCTTTTTTTCTGCTGTAACAGATAAATCTTTTACTTCATCTTCTGACAATTTCGATAAATCAAATGGAACCATTTCATATTTCATACCTCCTGCTTCTATTTTTGTAACATTCAAAAGATCTTCGACTACAATAGTTAGATTCTTACTTGATTGAAAAATTCTATCTATAGCCTCTTTTGCCTTTATATTTACTTCACCATAATCTCCTTCATCCAACATTGAAGCATAACCCTTTATGGCAGTTAAGGGACTTCTCAATTGATGAGAAGCAAGAGACACGAACTCCGTCTTTAATATATCTAAACTTTTAAGTTTTTTATTGGCGACTTCTAGATCTATATTGCTTTTTTCGAGTTTTAGTCTTAGTGCTTCTAATCTTTCCTTTTGAGCAACTTCTCTACGGACACTCTTTATTAAAGATATACCAAAAATAACTACTATTACAAACAAAATGCCATTGATGACTTGCTCTTTTAGAGTATCAGCTATTAAAGTTCTAGCTAGAATAAAAATCCATAGAGAGAAAGTTATTAATTCTGTTGCAATAATCTTTAAACTAAATAAATGGTATTTTACAATAGAATAAGTGGTGAATATCAAAAATGGGATAACATACACAGCAGAATAAGCTACATAATTAGAATTATTATAAATATTGGGTAATATAAAATTAAAAATAATTATTAAAAAGAACATAAAAAAAGAACCGTTCAGAACAAGTCTAGCTTGTGTTCTCTCTTCACCTGAATACTTAATATATTTTTTAAAAATTATAAACAATCCAGAAAAAACCAAACTTATTGCTACGATACCGAACAATGCTATACCAGGCCCATTTGATACTTCTTTTATGTGGCCATCAGCGGTAAAAGACAATACATGTGAAAATACGTATGGAGTAAAAATTAAAATAGCCGTAATAAATACTAATGGATATATTAAAAATATTTCCCACCATTTTTTAGAATATTCTTCCTTAGGGTAAACTATAAAGAATCTGAAAAGAAAAAAGGCTTGAGATAATCCCAAAAATAAGTTTAATCTCAAAAAAAACAATGACATATATTCATTATTAAAATTAATCTGAGAATTAATATAATTGACAACACCCCAAATTATAGTAGACAGAGTAAAAGCAAAAAAAGTTTTATTGGTTGCTGACTTTCCATTATTTATCAAAACAGTGATTGCTATTATGATACTAACTAAAATAGATAATCCAATAAAAACTAATTTTAAGTCAAAGTTAATCATCTGATTATTTTATTATAATATTAGGTTTAAGTCTAGAAGATCTACCGCTCGACTCCTTGGTCTTACCTATTCTAAATGTAGTAAGTATGATGTCAGTTTTATCAATCTGAGCAAAATCTTTTAAACTATCATAAGCATCAGTAATTTTATTACTATTTTCTAAAGAAATAGGATCATTGCCAAATACCTTAATCCTTTCGTTTAAAAAGAACAGTCCTGTAACAGGTTGAAAACCGAGACCTAAATCAGTAGATTTTAACCATATATACTGCAATAATTCTCCTGCTTTAACATAAGTCTCTTTTTCAGTATTTTTTATTATAATAAAGCCCAACAATCCGCTGGACTTATAAATATCTGAATTTTGTTTTCCAACTATATGTGCGAAACCAATTTTTTTATTTAAAAATGATATATTTTTCCATTTTCTGCACAACCAAAAAACAAAAAGCTGAACTGGATTAAATTCAAGTGTTTTAACATATAAACCATGTCTCTTTTTTAATTCTTCGTTTTTAGTCCAGGCAACATCAGCAAAAAGTAATGAATGTAGTTCTTCTGTCTGAAGGATTATCTCTTCACTTAAACATATCTTAGAAGAAATAAAATCTTTTTCTTCGTTTTTAAAAAAAAATCTAAAATTAATACCGTCATCACCTTGAATCTTATTTATATCTTCCATAATAGATTCAGGTAAATCCTTTTGATAGAAATTTCTATTCGTACAACGTTTATAAATCGAATCAAATAAACTAGGTTTGTATAAATAGTTTTCTATATCATTTTTTTCAAAAGAAATTTCTACAACTAAGTTTGACTCTAAATCACTTGGAAAATATTTGATTTTAGCTTTATAACCGAAGTGGTCAGATACAATTCTTATATTAGTAATTACTGCTCCATGTGACACCATAGAGCCTCCTTCGTGAACATTTAATATTGGGTTATCTCTATCTGGAATATTATAAATATTTATTTTATCATCTTCTGTGATAACAAAGTTCCAAGGTTGAGAATTATCACCTGAGGGGGCTTGTATACCATATTCAATTATTTTTTTTAATAAATCTTTATTCATATACTATTTTTGAATCCATTTTTGTTTTATACCTGGTTTAAAATATTTTGAATCTTCGTATTTATGAAATACTAGTACAGGAGTTATCTTACCTGGTTTTTCTTTGTATGTTTTTCTAAATTCAGAATTTTCTGATATTAAAGCTTTTAATATTTTTTTAGATAGAATCAAATCTAATTCTGATGATGGCGATTCTGTACTAGATAACTCAATATGTATAAATAATTTTTGATTATTATTTTCATCATAACTGACAGACATAGTGAACTTGCCAGTAATCCTATGATCCATAGATTTTATTTGTATGGCTCTTTTAATTGTTTCTGGATAAACTTGAAAAGCATAATAACTAACAGACAAATCTGTTCTTTCAAATACAAATACAAAAGGTAGCCTCCATTTAGATCTTTTTGGAATATGAATATCTTTAAAAATATCCTTAAAATGTATATTATTTTTATTTAAATAATCTTTTAGCTCATCGTAACGAATAATCCCCCCACTATCTTTTAAATCATATCTAAAAAGAGGTAATCCACTATAAGAAGAACACAATAAGCCTTTGTTATCTATAGATTTCTGGAAATAAAAATGTTCTGGAATATACTGGCACAATGTGGGAAGTTTTGTATTTTGCCAAAAAAAATATCTATATAATTTAGGATGTTTTAGTAAAGTCCTTCTAACTTTTATAGACAAAGGAGTCTCGTAAGCCATTGTTCCTAAGTCTACAGTACCATAATGATTTAAAGTTCTTTCAAAACATCCGGAGTGACCAGTACTTTCTAATACGTAATCTCTAAATGATTCTGAAAAACCTTCAGCTGAAAAAATAAATTTAATATCATATTCTTTCCAATCTATACCCTGATTCGAACCATCCTCTAGTGTATCTTTTAAAAATGGAGCATAACTACCAATAATAATTTGATCAAACATATTGCCGAATCTTTTTACTGCTTTTATAATTTCTCTTTTATCTATACTTGTAGTTATAATACTGATATTATAGTCTCCTCTGTCGGCTACATGTTTAACAGCTTGATAAGTAAATAATCCACCTATCCATGGCCCCATTGGAAATGCATTGATGTAGAGAGTAGACTTTTTGTCTATATTAAAATTTGTAATCAGATAAAGTTCTGCTGTTATAGAATAAAGTAAATCTTGTTCGCTAGTACGAGGAAAATAAAATGGTTCACCGGTAGAACCAGAAGTTGAAGCTATAACCCAAGAATTTTTATCTAAAACTCCATCCCAACATAGCTCGTTTAATTCATATTTTCTTAAATAGTTATCTTTATCTACAGGGGGTATAAATAATGTATCTTTAAAAGTCTTAATCTTACTACTATCTATATTATTTTCTATCAAATATTTCTTATAAGCAGGAACTCTATCTGCCATATCTTTAAACAACTTGAATGCCATATCTTCTCCTCTTTTTTCCCAATATGAAGATTTTTCAACACATAAATCTTCTAAGTAAGCATTAATATTTTTTAATTGTTTTTTTAGATATGGATTCATAAAAATTATTTTAGAGAATTTTTATTAATTATAGATAGTCCGATATCACCTGAAACAATAAATGGCGGTAAATCTTTTTTTATACTCTCATCAAATATCTTTTTTAGAATAGTAGAAATTTTATTAACTTTTTTGTTTAATCTTTTTTCATCAATATTTTTATAGATATATTCATCAGTGACAGATATTAAACCTCCTCCATTTGCAATATAGTCAGGACAATAAAGTATGCCTTTTTTATGAAGTTCTTGACCTATTATCATATCTGATAACTGATTATTTGCAGAACCAACGACTATCTTACATTTTAAATCATTTATAGTTTTCTTATTCAAAGCTCCAGACATAGCACATGGACTGTAGATATCAACATTTTGGCAATGAATTTTATTTGTATCAACAGATTTTACAAAAGGATATTTTTCTATTATTTCTTTTATCTTTTCTTTATCGATGTCTGCAATATAGATATTTCTGACACCATTACCTACCAATATTTTAAGTAATTCCATACCTACTTTACCTACTCCTTGAATAGAATAAGAGTAATCTGAATATTTTTTATTTTTATATAAATGTTCAAGCGCAGAATCTAGTGATTTCTTGACACCTAAGGCTGTAGCTTTTTCAGGATTTGCTTTATACCCCACTAAATATTTTGTATACTTTTTCATATACTCAAGATCTTGGACGCTTAATCCAACATCTGTTCCTGTAACAAAAATACCCTTTAATTTATTTAATTCCAAAGCATATGCTTCTAGTAGTTTTTCTCTTGAAAATTTACCTACTGGTTTCATTATTACAGCCTTAGCACCGCCATATGGAAGGCCTGCGAGAGCACTTTTGTATGACATAAGCTTTGCCAATCGCAAAGAATCCTTAAGAGCATCTTTATTAGTTTTGTAATTCCAAAGTCTAGTAGCTCCGAAAGATGGTAATCTATTATTTTTTCTATGTATTGCTATATACCCTTCTAGTTTAGCTTTTTTATTATTTAAACGAATAACCAAAAAATGATCATCGTATTCGGGTATAGATTTTAATTCTTTTACATGAACTACATTTTTATATTCTTCTTTTTTCATAATGATAAATTATAATGATGAATTATGTATAATTCTTTGTTGTTTTTAAGTATTTCTTTTATAGCATAATTAGCGATAACTCCGCCCAAAATAGCTGCACTACCCAACTGAGGCCATGAAACTAACTCTTTACTTATAACTTTTTTAACTGACATCAGCATATTTGGGTCTACTTTATCCATACCATCAACTATGTCATTCATTATAATTCCTCCCATTTCTTCGCGACTTAACTTTTTCTCCTTTAATTCATTCCAGTATGATAAATCTTTATTAAATATTTTATTGTAACCTAGATCATATCTCTCGATATGTAGAACTACACCATCACCATTGTCTGTTATCATTACGATAGGGATTTTATATTTTATAGCTAAAATTCTTATCTCTATTTTCATTAAAAATCTGTCTATCTCTTCTATAATACAATCAAGCTTTTTAGCTTTTAATAATAATTCAAGATTTTTTGTATTAACACCTTTTTGCATTAAATTTACTTTTGCATAAGGATTATCTTCATAAATTCTACGAGAAGCAACAATTGTCTTGTTCAATCCTATCTGATGAACTCCTCCGAGAATTCTATTTAGGTTTGTAGTATCAAGTAAATCAAAGTCAGCTATGGTTATTTCATTAGAAATGCCTGCCTGAGTTAAAACAAAGGCAATATTACTACCTACACTCATACCAAAAACTCCAAGTTTTGTATTCCTAAACTTCTCTTGGTCTTCTTTGGTTATTAAATCTTGATTTCTATTTGTTTTGAGAGTTAAATAATCATTTTTTAAAACTACCTTAACAAGAGTGTTGTTCCAAGGATAATACACATGGGTGTATTTATCTTTATTTTTATCTAAAAACTTTTTAAAATCATTACTTTTGTAAACTTCTTCTTTATCTTTACCTATATATTCATGATTTTTTATGAAAAAGAGTTCTTTCATCTGGAAAGAAAAAGCATCAACAAAGCTAATATAGTTCTTTTTTAATAATTCCTTAACAGACTTTTCGTTTTTAATAAAAACAGGCTTATACTCCAAATTATTATTCATATATAAATGAATAATATCATAAATTCATTGAAAATTAAACAAAGTATTATTTTTGACTTTTTAAGGTGATTAAACAGAGTTTATATAGAATCCTAGCACCAACATTTCCATCCCAATCTCCTTCTCCCTTAGCTACTTCAGATAAATCGAATCCTATTATTCTTTTTCCTTTAGATATAAGTTCTTCAAACAAATAAACCAATTCTTCAATTGTAAAACCTCCTGCAACGGGTGTACCAGTACTAGGATTAAGATAAGGCACAAGTCCATCTATGTCTAAAGAGATGTAAACATTTTCTGGAAGTATGTCTATTATTTCATTATATTTATCTTTTAGAGTTTTACCTTCAAAAATAGACTTTTTTATCTCATAATCTGTAAAAAGTGTTACTCTATCTTTACTATCTTTAATAAGCTTATTTTCTTGTTCACAAAAATCTCTAATACCTATTTGTACTAGTTTTGATATGTTTTTAATTTTTAAAGCGTTAAAAAATATAGAAGCATGAGAATAAGTTAATCCTTCATATGCATTTCTTAAATCTGCATGAGCATCAATATGTAAAATACCAAAATTTTCATACTTTGTACTCAATGACTCTAAATAACCTAAGGGAACACTATGGTCTCCTCCTACAATGCCTACTATTTTATCATTATTTAGAAGTTCTGTAGTTGCATCTTTTACATAATTATTTAGATCGCTACAATCATTATTAATTTCTGATTGTAAGTCAGAATCAATCTTACCTTCGGTATATTTATCTAAATATTTTAAAACTTTTTCTCTTGTATGTTTACTTTTAAATAAAATACTAGTAGGCACATCTTGCATGGCTATACCTTCTTTCCATCCATTTGGAAATAAAGGATCATAAAGATCTATTTGTTGTGATGCATCAAGAATTGCCTTAGGTCCATCTTCAGTGCCTCCTTTATATGAAACAGTTGCTTCCCATGGTACTGGAACTAAAACTATTTTTGATTCTTCAACTCCAAATGGAAGACCAAAAATACCATGATCATTTAAACCATTCTCATCTGGATTAAAATTTTTAATAATTTCTTCTAATTTATTTTTATTCATGTGTTTAAATTTGGCTTTTTTAATTTTACGATAGTCTATTCTTAAAATCTTGATAACCAAACTTTTTTATAATTTTAATATTACCTTTTTTATCTAAAGTAGCAATACTTGGAAGATTAACCCCATTGAAAGTATTATTCTTTACCATTGTGTAGATAGCCATATTCATAAATACCAATTTTTGTCCTATTTCAAGAGGTTTTGTAAAAGAATACTCTCCTATGACATCTCCTGTGAGACAGCTTGGTCCTACTAGACGATAGTTATTACTCTCACCTTCCTTTGCAGGCTTTGCTCCTAAAATAGTCGGTAAATAAGGCATTTCAAGAACATCCGGCATATGTGTCGTCGCTGAGACATCAAGTACGGCTATATTTTTATTATTTTTGAATATATCTATTACTTCTGCTACTAAGACTCCTGCATTAAGAGCGATAGCTTCTCCAGGCTCTAGGTAAACAATAAGTTTTGGATGACGCTTTTTAAAATCTAAAACTATTTTACAAAGAAGATCTAAGTCATAATCACTTCTTGTTATATGATGTCCACCACCAAAGTTTACCCATTTCATTTGTGGTAGAAATTCTCCAAACTTTTCTTCAAAAACTTTTAAAGTTCTTTCTAATGCATCAGATCCAAGTTCACATAAATTATGAAAATGTAGACCTTCTAATCCTTTAATATTTTCTCTGTCGAAATTTGCAATTGTTACACCAAAATGAGAGTCAGGACTACTAGGATCATACATAGATGTCTCAACTTCACTATGTTCAACATTTACTCTTAATCCACATGATATTTTTTTCTTAGAAGCTTTTATTGTTTTCTTAAATTTATTCCATTGAGAAAATGAATTAAAAACTAGATGGTCAGAATATTTCATATATTCAGTTATATTATAATCAGTATATGAAGGTGAAAATACATGCATTTCTTTACCAAACTTTTCATATCCTAGACGAGCTTCACTGACAGAGCTAGCCTCGCTGCCTGAAAGATATCTTTTGATTAGAGGGAAAGTCGAATACATCGAAAAACTCTTTAGGGCCATAAGTATACGAGCACCTGTTTTCTTCTCGACTTGATTAAGAATTTTAAGATTATTTTCTAATTTTTCAAGTGAAATCAAATATGTCGGCATTTCAATCTTGGAAAAATCAACAGCACCCCACCTTTCTGTCTCAATCCAAGGTTCTATAAATATGTTTTTTGTATTTTTCATTTTAATTAATATCCCTTTTTAAGTGCAGCTGGTATGTCTTTTAGTTTCTTTATATTAGTTGTAAGTCCTACTTTTGCCATTTCATCTATAAATATCTTAGAATCAAGACTTTTATCTTCTGTATTTTTTGTACCTATTCCTCCCCATTTACCTTCTAAGACAAGTTTGGCACAAGTGACAGTAGGAATCGCTGTTGTATAGCCGATAGCATTACCTCCTGTTTCTCTGAAAGCTTCTTTGTGATCGCAAACATTGTAGATATATACAACCTTTTTCTTTCCATCTTTAGTACCTGTAATAATATTTCCAATATTTGTCTTTCCAACATATCCACTATTAAAGTCCTCACCCTTTGGTAAGATTGCCTTTAGGAACTTAACGGGTACAATTTTCTCGCCATTATAATCAACTGGATCTATACGAGTAAGACCGACATTATATAAAACACGTAAATAAGTTAAATATGTAGTAGAAAATGTCATCCAGAAGCGAATACGCTTCAGTCCTGGTATATGTGTTGGGATAGTCTCTAACTCTTCATGATACATAAGGTACGGAGTAAACTTCCCTGCTTCAGGAAAATTAAATTCAAAGAAAGGAGCATCCTCATCGATAAGTTTCATCCTCTCTTGCCACTTTCCCTTCTCCCAGAATTTAATAGGTAAAATAAGTTCACGTAGGTTTATCTCAGGATCAAAGTTTGGAGCAAATTTAATCTTTTCATCTTTTGAACCACCGTTACAATCTAGAATATCGATAGTCTCTATCTTGTCGAAAAGATAGTCGCGAGCATAAGCAGAGTAAATATTTGAAACACCTGGGTCAAAGCCAGAGCCTAGAATAGCAAGGAGATTTTTCTTCTTGAAAGCTTTATTCTTTTCTAATTGTAATTTATAGGAAAAGCCATATTTCTCTGGATTTTCATAACAAGCTGTGTCTATATAATTCACTCCATATTCTAGACAGGCATCCATTACAACCAGATTGTCGTAGGGACTACCCCAATTTACAACTAAAGTTGGTTGTATTTCTTTTAACAAATTTAAAAAGTTACTTCCTGTTCCAACATCAGTTATATGTATCTTTAGATCAACTTTGCCTTTTGACTTTTTTAATACTGATTGGCGAACAGCTTCACACTTACTAGGTGTTCTACCTACTACATGAATTTCAGAAAAAACATCTTTAAACTGAGCCATTTTATGCAAACCAACACTTCCAACATTTCCACAACCAATAACTAAAATTTTAGACATATTGTATGAAGGCGGAATCAAAATGTTCTTTTTCGAATGGTCTGGCACCTCGTCCTCCCTCATCCGAGGACCTGAGAAAAAGAATTTTTGATGTAGCCTGATGTTATTTATAAACAATATTAGTTTACTATCGATACTATATACTGTCAATTTAATCCAAGCTTATTTTACTTGATTTATCTAATATTTATACTATAATTTAGAAACCAATAACCTTATAGAATTATATGACTAAAAAAATAATTGTGAACAAATTTGGAGGTGGAATCCTTAAAAAAGAGTTACTTCCTATTATAACTAAAAGATTAAAAGAAGAGATGAGCTCCGGCTTTTCTCCTGTTGCTGTAGTATCTGCAATGCCTGGAGTTACAGATAAACTTGTCTCTATTCTAACTACGATTGATAGCGATAAAATATCATCAAAAGAAGCAACAAATTTAATCGTAAATTTTATTAAAGAATTAAAATTAAATCATACTCAAATTATTAATGATTTAGGTTTTACTAAAAATGATATTGAGAAATTAAATATTGAATTGGAAAGTTTATTTACTCAATTAGAAGATGACCTACTTGTAATAGTAGCCACTGAGATGAATTCGTATGAGGATAAAATAGTTTCTTACGGAGAGAAACTATCTGCTACGATTTTAAATAGTTACTTCAATATAAATGGATTAAAGACCAGAAGAGTTTTAGCGGAAGAAATACCTATCATAACTGATAATAACTTTAAGAATGCGAATATCGATTATAAAATATCAGAAAAAAATGTAATAGATAAAATATCTAAAATTACAGAGATACCTATAGTTGCTGGATTTACTGGAATAACAAACAAAGGTCATACTACAACTTTAGGTCGTGGAGGTACAGATACTACAGCTTGCTTCATAGGTGCGGCACTTAAGGCATCTAAAGTTATATTATGGAAAGATGTAGGAGGAGTTCTATCAGCTGATCCTAAAATAATTAAAAATGCTAAGACTATCTCAGTTATCAATTACATGGAAGCTGAAGAGTCAGGTAAAATAATTCACTATAAAGCTATACAATATATAAAATTATTCAATACTCCATTAGAAATAGCATCGATCATAAATCCAAAACAAAAGACAAAGATTGAAAATAATAAAAAAATTCAAAAAGGAGCAAAGATTATAAGCATTAAGAAAGATTTGAATTTTATACTTATCACAGACGAAATAATAAAGCTAAATGATTTATTGATGATAGTAAGTGATGTTTTTAATAAATATAAATTAGATATTCTTCTTATTAGTAATACCCACTACAGCCTACAATTGGTAGTAGAAAATAATAATGGTCAGTTAAATAGTGCATTTGCTGAACTTCGAGAAAAAGTATCTAAGATTGAAATGGTTAATACAAATATGGTATTTTTAGTTGGACGTTTTGATGCTAAGGATGTAAGTAACTTCAATGATTTATTAGTAAAAATGGGGACAGACTTACTTATCAGTGCCTTTTATTATGAAGATTGTAATAGGATAGAAGCTGTTATAAAGACTGATGATATCAATCAAGTTGTCAAAGTATTGCATAAGAAATTTATTAAATAATAAAGATTAAAAATCTACGCAAATTATATTCTGAAAAAAGTCCTCGGATGAGGGAGGACGAGGAGCCAGACATTTTTTCATAAAATAATTTGCTACGCTATATAATTATGAAAAAATATAAAGTTGGAATTTTAGGTGCTACAGGTATGGTTGGACAAAATTATATAAGACTTTTAGAGAACCATCCTTGGTTTTCTGTTGTGTATTTAGCTGCATCAGCAAACTCTGCCGGTATCACTTACAGTGAAGCTATAAAAGGACGATGGCAAATGATAACTCCTATACCTGAAAAAGTAAGAAATATAAAAGTAGAAGATGTTTCAGATATAGAGAAAGCAGCTAAAAAATGTGATTTTGTTTTTTCAGCTTTTGAGATTAGTGACAAAAATCTAGTTAAAGAGATTGAAGAAAAGTATGCAGCAGCAGGAATACCTGTAGTATCAAATGCATCTGCAAATAGATGGACTCTAGATGTACCAATGCTTATACCAGAGATAAATCCAGAGCATTTAGATATCATTCCTATCCAAAAAAAGAATCATGGTTGGGATAAAGGATTTATAACGGTTAAGCCTAATTGTAGTCTTCAAAGTTATTTAACTCCGATATATGCTCTAATCAAGGCTGGCTTCCCTATCAACAAAATAATGATTACTACTCTTCAAGCCGTCTCAGGAGCAGGATATCCAGGAGTACCCAGTCTAGATATGATAGACAATGTCGTTCCATTTATCGGAGGAGAAGAAGACAAGACAGAAAATGAACCTTTGAAAATTTTAGGTGATATAAAAAATGGAAAATTCGTCAACTTAAACAATCTAGAAATTTCTGCTACTTGTACAAGAGTACCTGTTTCAGATGGACACTTGGCTACAATAAATATTTCATTCAAAGGAAAAATACCCACAAAAGAAGAAATAATAAAAATTTGGTCAGAATTCAAATCAGTCCCTCAAGATTTAAAGCTTCCTTTCGCTCCAATACAACCTATAATTTACACAGAAGAAGAAAATAGACCGCAGCCTAAAAAAGATAGGAATACAGATAAAGGAATGACCACAACAGTAGGTAGACTACGAAAATGTAATATATTTGATTATAAGTTTGTGGCACTATCCCACAATACAGTCCGGGGTGCTGCAGGTGGAGGAATACTTAATGCTGAACTTTTAGTTAAAAAAGGGTACATTAAATAAAATAAAAATGACTAGGCTAGACCTAGTCATTTTTATTTTACCATCCAAATTCTTTTCCAACATCTTCAGGAGATTCGCGCTTTTTAGCTACTACTATGTGACCATTTTCTGCTATTATTTTAATCGGTGAAGACAGCATACAGTGCTGTGCTGCAAGTGAGTTTTGATAAGCACCAGTATCATAGACAACTATATACATAGGATCGCCATCATTATTGCTTGAGTCATACTCTGGTAGAGTAACAGCGCCATCAGTGCCAGTGTAAATATCATCTGAATCACAAGAAGAACCAGCAAGCCAAACATCAGTCAATTCTCCATCTCTCTTATTGTTAACAGGTGAAATCGCCCACTTTTGTTTAATAGCCCAAGTATCAAGTAAGTCATTCATAAAACTACCATCCATTACATACCATTTTTTAGCAGGACTATTCTTCTGAGTTATAGATTTTGTATCTATTATTTTAAAAACTGAAATTTGTGCAGGAGCAACCATATATCGTCCCCATTCACAAACTATATTTGGATGAGGAAGTTCTCTTTTTTCTGATTCTTTTTTTACCAACTCTAATATTTTTTTCAATAATTTATCTACAGGATAACCTTTTGTACGAGTATAAGGAATAGGCATACCTCCACCAATATCAAGCGTGTCGAGAGATGGATTCTGTTCCTTTAATTTAAAATAAACGTCAAGAGCATATTTTATAGGAACAATAACATCTGAAAGCTTTTCAATCTGTGAGCCTATATGATAGTGAAGAATTTTCAAATTCTTGAAAGACCCCATCTTCAAAATTTCTTTGGCAGAGAAACCAAAACGATCTATTGGTTTATTCCAATAAGAAGCAGACTTAATAGGCATATCAAGTCTAATACCAACATCATATTTTGAATACTGAAGGAAACGTAATTCATTTGGACCTTCAATCAAAGGAAAAATCTTAACTCCTTTATGTTGAAGATCATCAATCAAATTTATATATTTATCAGTTTTTGGTCCAGAACAAAGAATACGAATATTTGGATTGAATGTTTCTTGTTCAAGCATTTTCTTGACCAACCATAGTTCGTTATATGAAGAAGTCTCCAAGTGAGCTCCTTCTCCAACGATAGACATAACCATCTCTTTAGTCTGGTTAACCTTCATAGGATAGTGATAAAAGAATTTGCCTTTATATCCTACTTTTTTAGATAAAGCCGCAGCTAAGTCTAAGAAGTCTTCTAACCTCTCTTCAATAACAAAAGGCATCAATATCTCTAATGATGTTCCAAATTTTTCAGCCAAGTAACGAACATTGTATATATTATGCCCTTCTTTTATTATTAAATCTCCGTCCTTATTAAAATCAAAGTATTGAGTGTTGAAATCATTAATACCAAGCTTCCAAAGTTTCTTAGAAGCGATTGAACGTTTTGTCATTCCTTTTATCAAGCATTAATATCACGATAAGTCTCGCAACACCACGGCCTGTAATAAAAAATAATAATATTGACAATAATAGCAAAAATATGGGATTTGTAAAGAAATTATAAGCCTTCTTCTTTCAACTTCTCAATTATTTCCTTATTCTTTCTGGAAAGTTTGTTTGGCATATTTACTTCTATATTGATAAGAATATCTCCTCTACCTCTAGTTGAAGGAACGCCTTTACCTTTCACTCTCAGAATTTCACCATTATTTATACCTTCAGGAATTTTAACTTCTATTTTCTTGCCTTCTAAAGTAAGTAGATTATAAGTCATACCGAGGAGGGCATCTGTCAATTTTATTTTTAAATCCATTACTAGATTTAAATCTTCACGAGTAAATACTGAATGAGATTTAACATTTAATTTGATATATAAATCACCAGTTTCTCCACCCTGGATTGCTTCTCCTTGACCTCTTACTCGTAGAGTCTCACCATTGTTTATTCCAGCTGGTATCTTTACACTTATCTCTTCATCTTTTTTAATAACTCCAGAACCACGACATTCGGTACATTTTTCAGATGGAATTTTTCCATTACCTAAACAAGTATCACAAGTTTTAACTGTAGAGAAATTGCCAAGTATAGAGCGTCTCACCTCACGAATTTGGCCCTGACCGTTACAGACTTTACATGTATCCATCTTAGATCCTGGCTTTCCACCTGACCCACTACAAGTATGACAAGTTGATTGTTTATTTATTTTTATGGTTTTATCTACTCCAAAAATTGAGTCTTCAAAAGATAAATTAATCTCAGTTGACATGTCTCTTCCTTTTCTAGCTTTTTGTCTTCCTCTTCCTCCACCAAAAAAGTCTCCAAAGATATCTCCTAAGTCTCCCATATCAAACTCCATTCCTCCATTTTGTCCTGAGAAATCAAAACCACCAAAGCCTCCTTGTTGCCCTCCATACCCGCCTCCTCCAAAGCCTTGAGGTCCATCTGCACTACCAAATTGATCAAAAGAAGCTCTCTTCTTATCATCTGAAAGTACTTGATATGCTTCATTGATCTCCTTAAATTTAGTATCGTCACCTTTATTCTTATCTGGATGATGAGTATGAGCAAGCTTATGAAAAGCTTTTTTTATTTCTTCTTTTGAAGCATTTTTATCTACTCCTAATGTTTTATAATAATCTTTGGGCATAATTTATATTAGCATAAATATAAAGACTGTATGAAAATAGTTCTTATCGAGGAACTTGCGAGACTCGACGGAGCGAGCACGAGGAATTTTTCAGCAGAAAAATATCCGTGTCCGAGAGAAGAAGCTATTTTCAGTAAGTCTTTTATTTATTCTTTATTTTTGTTCTGGATTCTCATTTACCTCTGCGTCTTTTATTTCTGGTTCTTGAGCTTCAGGAGTTGGATTATCTCCTTCTTTTAGAGCATCACCTTGCTTACTCATAGCTTCACCTATTTTAGACATTTCAGTAGAAAGTCCTTCTGTAGCCTTTTTAATAGCTTCTAGATCATTTCCTTCTTTAGCCTTTTTAACTTCAGCTATTTTATTTTCAATCTCAGTTTTAATTTCTGGTGTTACTTTATCTCCATAATCTTTTACAGATTTTTCGGCTGTAAAGATCATCATCTCTGCTGTATTTTTAACATCAGCTAATTCTTTCTTCTTGGCGTCTTCATCGGCATGAGCTTCTGCTTCATCACGCATCTTTTTAATATCTACATCTGTAAGTCCAGATGAAGCTTCAATACGGATAGACTGAACCTTACCTGAGGCCTTATCCATAGCTTTAACATTCAAAATTCCATTTGCATCAACATCGAAAGTAACTTCAACTTGAGGAATACCACGAGGTGATGGTGGAATACCATCTAGTATAAATCTACCGAGAGATTTATTGTCAGAGGCCATTGGACGTTCACCTTGAGTTATATGTATTTCTACACTTGTTTGATTATCTGCAGCAGTTGAGAATATTTGAGACTTAGAAGAAGGAATTGTTGTATTTCTTTCTACTAGTTTTGTTGCTACACCTCCGAGAGTTTCTATACCAAGAGATAGTGGAATAACATCCAAGAGAAGAACATCGCGAACATCTCCTTGTAATACTCCAGCTTGTACAGCAGCACCAAGAGCTACTACTTCATCTGGATTTATTGAACGATTAGGATCCTTACCAAACAATTGCTTCACTGCTTCTACAATAGCTGGCATTCTGGTCTGGCCTCCAACCAAGATAACTTCATTAATCTCATTCATTTTAAATGGAGATGCCTCTATAGCGCGCTTTGTTATCTCTATAGAACGAGTGACATATTCTTCTGAAAGTAATTCTAAGACAGCACGAGACATTTTCAAAAGTAAGTGTTTAGGTCCTTGTGCATCTGAAGTTATAAATGGAATATTTATTTCTGATTCCATAGTTGTTGAAAGTTCATGCTTGGTTTTCTCAGCTGCTTCCTTTAGACGCTGAAGAGCAAGAACATCTTTTGTGACATCAATACCGGATTCTTTCTTGTATTCATCTGCAATCCATCGAACAACCTTTTGGTCAATATCTTCACCACCCATGTGTGAATCTCCGTCTGTAGATTTAACTTCGATAACATCGTCACCAACTTCTAGGACAGATACATCAAATGTACCTCCACCAAAGTCGTAAACAACTATCTTTTCATTCTTTTTTGTATTGAATCCATATGCGAGAGCAGCAGCAGTAGGCTCATTTATTATTCTCTTAACATCAAGTCCTGCAATGATACCTGCATCTTTTGTTGCTTTTCTTTGTGCATCATTAAAGTATGCAGGAACAGTGATAACTGCTTCTGTAATTTTCTCTCCGAGCTTTGCTTCGACATCTGCTTTTATTTTACTTAAAATCATAGCAGAAATCTCTTCTGGTCTTAGCCATTTGTCTCCGATCTTTGTCTCTACTCCACCAGTACTTCCTTTTTGTATTTTATATGGAATAGTTTTCTCGTCCTTTTGAATTTCAGGATCATCGTACATGTGACCAATGAATCTCTTTATACCATAAACTGTATTTTCAGGATTTGTCACAGCTTGACGCTTTGCGAGAAGACCTACCATTCTATCACCATTTTTTGTAACAGTAACAACTGAAGGAGTCGTACGAGCACCTTCTATATTTTCTATAATTTTTGGTTGACCACCTTCGATGATAGCAACCGCACTATTTGTTGTACCCAAATCGATACCTATTATTTTTGACATATATTTTTATATAATTAACTAATAATTTTGATAATAAAATTAACATTATAAATTTTTGAATAAATAAAATAGTCTTCGAGAAAAGACTTGCACAGGGCGACTGGCCCGAGCAGAGAAATTTCCTAGCAAGGAAATATTCGTGCTTTTCGAGAAGAGCTATTTTATGATTTCAAAAATCTAAACTACCTCAAGTATACACTTACACTTTATTTTTGACAAGTATTTAGTGGTCGCTAAATACTTGTATAATATATAAAAAAGTTGTAATATGGTCAATGCCTGTCCCGTTAGAAGCCTCGGTCACGGTTATAATGGGAAATACATTATTCAGGAAATTATTTTATAATTAAACAGGTATTATTCGTTTAAATGACGACCGAGACCTGCTTCTAACGGGATGAAAATAAAAAAGCCTTCAATTCAAAAGGCAATTCTAAAAAACCTTTCAAAAAAAGGGGTTGTCGCCATCGATTCTATCAAGAATGATGTAGAAAATGCCATTCTAAGCCACTCTGAGACTAGCAATAAGACAGGATATGCAATCGCTCGTTCTATTAAAAATCTCCTCTCAGATGGTCTTGTAGAAGCTTTCAACTCTGAGCATAAGCAATATATACGTCTGACAAAAGAAGGAAAACAAAAGTTAAATAATATAGCACTTGAATGTGAATCTAGCTTGGTTTCTACAACTTGGGATGGTAATTGGAGAATAATACTTCTTGATATTCCTGAAGAAAGAAAAAGCGAACGTGAAGCCCTCCGCTACTTATTAAAAAAAGCAGGATTCGTATGTTTGAAAAATTCAGTGTGGATATCTATGTACCCTTTTGAACATCTTTTCACTAATATAAAAAAAGACTTGAATCTTTCAACAGAACTTATAATAATCGTAACAGATAAAATAGACGAAGAAACAGAAAAAGAATTCTTTACTATCTGTAAATAATACAGAATAAAAATATTATCGAGCGAACCCTTACGGAGGCTGTCGAGCCGAGTACGAGCAAAAAATGGGAGCATATTTTATTGTGTGGTGAGTCCGAGAATGTTTTTATGTAGTATTATTTAAACTTTATTTTTTATACTCGTAGATATTCACTCTAGCTGGACGGACTACTCTCTCACCTATTTTGTATCCTACTTGAATTATACTTTCGATGGTATGATCTTGCTCTTCTTTTTCAGTCTCTACTGCACTTATAGAATGATGTAAATTGGGATCAAATTTAACTCCAATTTGGTCTATTTTCTCTATTCCAGAGTCAGCTAATCCTGTCATAAATTGAGAATATATATACTCTACACCCATTCGCCAGTTCGGATCTACTTTCTCCCAAGACTCTTTGTTTTGAAATGCCATATCAAAACTATCTAATGCAGGCATTAAATTCCTAGCCATTTTCTCTCGAGCTACAATAGATATATTTAAACGAGTTGAATCTAACTCTTTCTGTAGATTTATATAGTCAGCCTTTGCCCTCTGCCAACCAGTCAGATATTCTTCCTTTTCTTTACGACAAGTTTTTAATTCTTCACGAAGTTTCTTCGTAATATCTTTAGTAGGCAAAGCCTCTCCATCTTCTGTAGAATCTACAAAAGTTAAATCTTCGAAGTCATCTTCTCTTTTGTCATCAATATCTCTTTCTTCTTTTTTTACTTCTTCTTCATTCATGTTGTTTATAGTATACAAAAATCAGAGACTTTTCAAGTCTCTGATTTTTTAAAATATTAACGTTTACTCCATTGTGGGGACTTACGAGCTTTCTTGAGTCCGAATTTCTTTCTTTCGACAACTCTAGGATCACGCTTAAGCATCTTAGCCTTCTTTAATCCTGAACGAAGTTCAGCATCATATAGAACCAATGCACGTGAGATACCATGACGAGTTGCTTCAGCTTGAGCATGTGAACCTCCACCCTTTGTAGTAACTACTACTTCAAACTTTTCTGCTGGTGTTGCTGTCTCAAATGCACCTGTAACTATCTTCTTTAATTCTGGAGTTGGGAAATATTCTGTAAAATCTTTTCCGTTGACTGTATATGAAGTTTTTGAGGCTTTATATAGACGGACTACAGCTACTGCTGTCTTTCTACGTCCTATTGCTCTAAAATATTCTTTTGTTGATGTTTTCTTTTCTGCCATATAATTATTCTGTTATTGTTAAACGTTTCATCATTAATGGTCGAAGTTTGTTTGAAGGAAGCATTCCGTATACAGCTAGTTCGTATAATCCTTTCCATCCTTTCTTGTCTATAATCTTTTCGTTTGTCTTAAGCTTGAATCCTCCTGGCTGACCTGAATAAGTCTCATGTAGAGTCTCTTTCATTCTTCTCTCAGTCATCTTTGTCTTAGATGCATTCTTGATATAAACACGAACATCAGCTACCTCATTTGCTGTATATTCTGGAGATGTCTTACCCATAAGAGCTTTAGCGGCTGCACTTGCAACGCGGCCTAAAACTTTATCTGTAGCATCGATTGTGTGTACTTTTGTCATATATTATATAAATTCAATTACTGCCATTTTACTTGCATCTCCAGCACGACGTCCAAGCTTTGTGACTCGTGTGTAGCCTCCAGTACGACCCTTGTACTTTGGAGCAATGGTATCAATTAATTTTGTAGCTTCAGCTGTTAAATTATACAAACGTGATATAACAAGTCTTTTTGAGGCCAATGTACCAACATTTGCTTTAGTTACGAGCTTCTCTATAGCTGGACGAAGTTCTTTTGCTTTTGCTTCTGTAGTCTCTATTCTTTCATGCGCAATAAGAGAAAGCATCAAGCCTTTCATTAAAGCATGTCTTTGATTCTTATTTCTTCCAAATTTTCTTACATTATTACCGTGTCTCATAAAATATTTTAATTATCTGATATTACTTAAGTGTTATATTGTATTCTCCGAGAACTTTCTTGATCTCTTGTATACCTTTATCACCAATGCCATCGATTTCTAATAAATCTTCCTTCTTCTTTCTCGCTATTCCTCCAATAGTACGAATGTTCGCATCTGTTAGAGCATTAAGTGTGCGAGTTGAAAAGTTCAAAGTATCAATACGTGTCTTTAAAATATCAGTGAATTCATTGCCTTCAGTTTTTTCTTCTTCTGATTCTTTATTCTCTTTTATTTCTTCTTCAAGAATAACTTCTGATTTATTTTTAACAGTAAAACCTACGATAGATTGTAATTGTTCTACCATTATAACGATAGCTTTCTCTAGAGCTTCACGTGGAGTTAGAGTTCCGTCTGTCTCTATTGTCATACGTAGACGGTTGTGGTTTGTCTTGTCTCCAACACGCATATTCTCTACTTCATAAGCTACACGACGAATAGGAGTAAATATAGCATCTACTGAAATAGTACCTACATCGTTCTTCTCTTTTTGGTGTACATCTTTTGAGACAAATCCTAATCCTTTCTTAACTGTCATCTCTATGGAAAGATTTGCTTTTGATGTTACTTCTGCGATATATAAATCTTTATTTAAAACTTCAACTTGACCACCAACTTCTATATCAGCAGCTGTAACTAATTTGGGTCCTTTTATTGAAAGTTTAACAGTCTGAGGTTCATCAGAAAGTAAACGAAAACGAACTTGCTTTAAATGAAGCAAGATAGTTATAACATCTTCTTTAACTCCATCTAGTACTGAAAATTCATGATCTGCTCCTTCTATCTTAAGAGAAGTAATAGCAGAACCTACTAGAGAAGAAAGTATAATACGACGAAGAGAATTACCTAAGGTATGTCCGTACCCAGGGTAAAGGCCATCGATTTCATAGACACCTTTAGTGTCTACTTCAGAAACGATAGATAATTTGGATGGTAATATGATATTTAAATCAGACATATGATATTTGCGAATGCATTCGCAATAAATTATTTATTAAAAATTAACCATACGGCTCTCAATTAACGACTATAAAATTCAAGCACTGTGTTAAGGTCAAGATAACCTTCTATATTTTTAGGTTTACCAACAACTGTTCCTGATAATGTTTCAACATTAAATGTTAACCAGTTAGGAGCAGTATATTCTTTCATTTTCTTAGCCATATCTGCAAATAAAGGACTCTTCTTACTTCCTTCACGGACAGCTATAACATCTCCAACTTTTACACGTAAAGATGCAACTGTTGTCTTCTTGCCATTTACTGTAAAATGTCCATGTGATGCCATCTGACGAGAAAGTCTTCTTGTGTGAGCAAGTCCTAGTCTGTAAGCTACGTTATCAAGTCTTGTTTCAAGTAATTCAAATAAAGCTTCAGTAGCAGGAATACCTTTAGTAGAAACGGCTTCTTTAATGTAATTTGAAAATTGTTTTTCACTTATGTTGTACATGAAGCGAACTTTTTGCTTTTCTACGAACTGAAGAGCATAGCCAGAAAGGGCTTTTGGTCTCTTATTCTTCATATTCTTTGCATGACGTCCTTCAGATGCAACAAATTTAGCTGTTTGACATTTTTCAAACACACCTGGACCTAATCTTCTACAAATTTTATATTTTTGAACTGTTTTCATTCTTTATTCTTAATTCTTAATTAATAATTCGTATTTAAAATTAGACTCTTCGTGGCTTCTTAGGTTTAGGACCGTTATGTGGCACTGGGGTCAAGTCTCTTACTCCTGATATTTCTATATCATAAGCCATAAATGCACGGATAGTTGGTTCGCGACCGCTACCAACGCCTTTAACTTTAACATCAACTTCTTTTATACCTAGTGCTTTAGCTTTTTCTCCTATTACTGATCCAGCTTTTGAAGCAGCAAATGGAGTTCCCTTCTTTGCCCCTTTAAAACCTAGAGAACCTGCTGAAGTCCAAAATAGTGTATTGCCTTCCTTATCTGATAAAACAACTTTTGTATTATTAAAAGTAGCTTCCACGTGCAATGTTCCTGCAACAATTTTCTTCTTAGGAACTTTCGCACCAGTTTTAGGAGCAATAGCTTCTTCTGCTACTGTTTTATTTTCTTCTTCTTTAGTTATAATTTTTATCTTTCCCATATTGATTAGTTTATAGTAGCTATTGATTAGTGATTATGTCTTAGATTCCTTTCGGCGACCAGATGCCATAGTCTTACGAACGTTACCACGGATAGTTCTAGAATTGGTTTTTGTTCTCTGACCATTAACTGGTAATCGACGCATATGTCTGATACCTCTATATGACTTTATGTCTTTCAATCTTTTAATGTTTGAAGATATTTCGCGCTTCAATGATCCTTCGATAGACATTGTCTCTATTACTTTTCTTATAGCATTTTCCTGATCTACAGTTAGAGTATCAGCTTTAACACTAGGATCAATCTCTACTTCTTTTAAAATCTTTCGAGCTCTAGATATACCTATCCCGTAAAGGGCGGTAAGTCCGACATCTAAATGTTTATTATTAGGTATTGTTATTCCAAGGATTCTCATATAAATTATTGTTTTTGTTTATGTTTAGGATTAGAACAAATAACACGGAGATGACCTTCCCGTTTTACCATTTTACACTTTGCACAAATTTTTTTTACAGCTGATTTAATTTTCATAAATTCTTAATCTAAACGAAAGAAAAATAAAGGGTTATTACCCTGTATTTCGAACTTTTACGTTATCGAATTATACTACACTATTTAAATAAAAATGCAAGAGGTACTTATCCTCTCTTAATAATTCTACCCTTACCACCATAAGGATCAAGAAGGACTTCGACTCTATCCCCCAATAGGACTTTAATCCTATGCATCCTCATCTTCCCAGACAAATAACTGATGATGATTTTACCACCACCTAAGTCTACTCGAAAGAGTGTATTTGGGAGGGCTTCTGTGACTATGCCTATTGCCGTATTGTTGTCTCCTTGTTGATTCATTTATGTTTTTATATCATAACAAAAAAATAATTTTTCGTCAACTTCCATACTTATATTTTTGTATTTTTCATAAAGATTTTCAGTCTACAACAAAAATATGAGTGTGAAAGCCAACTTATTTTAATATAATATTTATATTTTTGTTATTATCTGGTATTGTTTTAGACCAAAAAGGAAATATTTTAACACTTGCAGAAGATATACCAGGGTCTTGTTTAAAAATGTTAGGTACATCATTTTTATTTTTACCTGTAATCGAATTTTTAAGTGTAATTATATCCGGATTCCAATTTAACGGTAAACTACCATTCAATTCATAATCTACACTATCCATATCTTTTGTTATAACTTGATCATTATTAGAGAATTTAAAAGATAGCAACGATAAATCTGGTTCCTTTATTTCTGATTTTTCTTTTGCAGTAATATCAGGTAATAATTTATCTATAACAGCAGAAGAAAGTTCTTTCTCTTTTAGTAAGATAGCTGTTAGTGTTCCCTTCATTTCAATTTTTGCATTTGGTGATTTAGAATTTGAATCACCATTAAATTCATAAGTAAAATTTACAGCCTCAGGATAAAGTATATAACCTACTGGGACTTGTGCTGCTAATTTTCTCATCAATCTATCTTTGAATCCAGATGTATTTGATTGGTATAATTCTTTTTCCTTATCATCTAGTGAATAGACAAGACCAGAAGAACCACCCGATAAAGGAGTAACTATATGTCCGTATATTTTATTATATTTTTTGGTTCCTTTATATGAATTTATCGAAAAAGAATCTGGACTACCATTGTAGATATCTCCAGGTAAAAATGCTGTTATTCCTACATTTATTTCTCCTGGTATTACAGTAGTACCATCTTTTGTGTATCCAGGTATTGATACTGACTTATCTGTCTTATATGTTTTTCCTTTATCGTCAGATATAAATGATCCGGAAGCAATTTTCTGAGATTTAATACTATATTCATTATATAAAGTTATCTCTCCCTTAGCTTTAGCTGAAGTTTCTGAAGAAGCAGTTAAAATAGCATCTTTTATCTCATTATCGTCTACAATCATTACTTCAAACGGTATATTTTTGCTTTTGTCTGCTGTAAATTTTAGATTCTTTAATTCTAACGATTCACTTTTCGGAACTATTGTTATTTTTGCATTAAAAAATGTATTTGAAACTAAATAAAAAATACCGATAGCTACTGAAATTACTAATAAGAAAATTAAAAAACTGTTTATCGACTTATACTTTCTCGGCATTCGAGGATTTTGAGTCATTCTCTGAGGAAAAGATGAAGTTTTCCTATTTAATTTATTTAAAAAATCATATTTCGATGAATTTTTAATATTAACTTCTACAGGTTTTACTTTTATTTCTGATTCTGATTTTAAAGTACTCAGATTAGAATTTTTTTCTTCAGATATAACCCCATTAAATAAAACCTTTTCTTTTGGCCTTTGTAAATCTTTATTATTAAATTTAACGTCTTCTAATATTTTTTTACTCATAAAGTTCTATTCTTCTCGCTACATTTATTGCTTCTATCATCAAAAATGGATCACATGGGCCATCTTTGATATTGCATATGTTCAAAAACTCTTGACCATCCAATGAGACGACTGTAAATTTATTATTCAAAACTAAAGATTGTATATAGTCTTCTTTATTAATAATAGAAATAAACCAATCTTTGACATCTGGATCAATTGTTAAAAAAATAGTATTTGGAATAGTTAAAGTACGAGGAAGAGTATCTATGCATTCTTTAAAAGATTTATGCCAAGAGGAACCTATTGATTCTAATACTGGCAGTAATTTATTTTTTTCTTTATCAGACAAACTACCTTTTATGTAAAGATTAAAAATTTCTACAGCATCACGAAGTTCAATATTTAAAGTGTCGCTTATATTCCTATATAAAGTTTTTCTTCCAAAAGGAAATGAGAGAGACTGCTTCAATACTCCTTTATACACAATACCTATATCAGTAACCTCTCCTCCAATATCTAAAAGTAAATATGAATCATGATTCATATACTTGTCTCTTACTGAAATATATGAAGCTAGCATAAAAGAAGTAAAAGATATGGGTGTATTATGATATGACTTAGAAATTGTTTCTGTTATTTTTTCCAAACATATCTTAGGACAAAGAGAAATAATCATACTCATCTCTATGGATTTAGTCCTTTTACCCAAGGGATCATCTACTTGATATCCATTCAAAGAAATACCTACAATTGGATGTTCTATAACTTCAGAGGAATAGTCATCTAATCCACTGTATTTTTCTTTAAAATCTTTATTTAAAAATTCTATCTCTTTTGAAAGTAAATCATCGACAATCTTCTTTGTAAAAGTGAAAGAACTTTCCTTAGACATTTTAATCATTCTAGTTTCAGAAAGATACCAAGGTGAAGCTAGTACACAAACTATTTCATCGGGAGCACCGAGACCACTTTGATAAATATTATTAGCACTAAAACCAAGTGCCAATATCATGTCATTAAGAAAAAGATCAAAATCGATCTCTTTTCTGTTTACTATATCAGTACGTGTTGATTTTATTATTGTAGGTAAATTTTTATTATCAGAAGAGATGCGAACCAAAGCTCCACCAACACTCCCAGAGCCTATATCAAATATAGCAACTATTTTTTCTTTCTTTGGTGAAAATAAAAATCCCATAGTGATTTCATTATACCTTGTTGTGAAATATTTTACAAAATATTTCACTGATTTTAATCGTTAATATATATAAAAAATAAGCGCTACCATTTCTGGCAACGCTTATAATTTAATTATTTTGGTAGTTACATAACATATGTAACTGTACCATCCGCATTTATTGTCTTACTCTTTGCATTCTTAGTGGCGAGTGTAACACAAACACCATTTGATAGTGTTATCTTTATGTCCCAAATATTGAAAGGGACCTCAAAAGACAGCATACTCGGCATACTTTCATCATAAATAACTTTAAAAGTTATTCCCTGATAATTAGCATTTGAATCATATCCTCCAACCCAAACATTGTCAGCATTTTTAATAAGATTCTTGTCAATTTTAATAATCGACACAGTATTTTTATTTTTTAAATCTAATCTAAGGTTTATGATATTCGATTGATTACTATAATCAACCAGATCAGAAGTAAATTGCTGTAACAGACCACTATCATAGAAAGTGACCATTAACTGCCATTTTCCGTTAGCGATAGGAGGTAATTTAATACTCGAAGGATTGCCAAAATAAGTAAATTGTTTTCCATCATTGAAATGGAAAAAATATATTATCTGGTTCACATTTCCAGTAGCACTCAGCTGAAAATCTTTGCTTAAACTACAACCAACTTCGTAGCCGAGAGTGTAATTACTTGTATCAACAATGCCATTCTTAACCGTGAAAAACTGTTTAATGGTTAAAAATTTTTTTACAGAATTATTTGAATCTATCTCATAATAAACAGCAAATTTAATCGCTTGTTTATCGTTAATTTGATAAACATCAGAGCTCAAATCAAAAATCTGAACTGAGGTTAATTCAACTGTCGTAGATTTCAATCCTGATACAGAAGATAACAATGTAGATACTTCTTCCTTTGTTACTGAAGGAAGAGAAGCAAGTTGTGCGCGAATCCCATCAATATCGATAACGACAGGAACACTTTCTTTTTTGCACGAAAAAAAGAATAAAAATATTATTGTAAATAACAATACTGTTTTTTTCATCTTTATATATTTTAAGATGATTATTAGTTTTCCTGGCCACTTTAACTAAAAAGCGTTGCAGGACAATTTATTTCCTAAATATTTTATCATCTATGACACAAATTGTCAATATGTCAACAGAAAAACACTTACTAGTATAAGCAAATTGAATCAACCAATTATTATTCTAAAATAGCCTTTATTCTACGTATTCCAGCAGAACTAGCCTCTTCTTTTTGTATTTTAAAATGTCCAAGTTCTCCAGTATTCTCTACGTGAGGCCCTCCACAAAATTCTTTAGATAAAGCAACACCATCTTTCCCTTCTATAAAATAGATAGATACAGTCTCTGGATATTTGGCACCAAATTCCATCTGAGCACCAATTTTCTCAGCATCACACAACATCATTTCTTTTCTTGTAACTTTTAAATTTTCATTGATACGCTCATTTACCCAATCTTCTACTCTTTTCTTTTCATCTTCAGTAAGTTTATGGTCACACATAAAGTCCATTCGAAGTCTTTCTTCTGTAATATTACTTCCTCTTTGTTTAATTTCAGGAGAAACTATAGCTTGTAAACCAGCCAAGAGTAAATGATGAGCAGTGTGAAGCTTAATTGTCTTATCACTATGATTTGCAAGTCCCCCCTTAAACATACCAGCCGACGAAGTCTGTGAAAGTTTTTGATGTTCTTTTAGTTTAATATCAAAATCTTCCATATCTATACTTCTACCTTTCTCTTTTGCTAATTCTAAAGTGAGTTCGATAGGAAAACCATAACTTTGATATAGGTCAAATGGATCTGTACCTTTTTCAAATTCCTTTAACCCATTTTGAAGTGTCTGACGAAATTTAGATTCTTCTTTGATAATTTCTTCTTTGATTATCTGTTTATTAATCTCTAATTCAGGATAAGCATCTTTATACTTATTAATTACAATATCGATTATTTTTATTAAATAATCATCTTTAAGTGATATTTTATCTGCAATCCTAACAACACGACGAAGAATGCGTCTTAGTATATAACCACTTCCTGTATTACTAGGAAAACCACCGTCTGCAATGATAAATGCACCTGTACGAAGATGGTCAGCAATTATTCTCATTAATTTTCTTGTATCTACCCAACACTGATCCCCATCATTAATATATTCCTCGTCAGTTTTATTACCGTATTTCAATCCAGATAATTCTTCAATTTCAGAAATTATAGAGCTAAATAAATCTGTATCAAATACAGTTTTAACACCTTGCTTTACCATCGTAATTCTCTCCAATCCCATACCAGTATCAACATTGTGCTGAGCAAGCTTTCCAACTACTTTTCCATCAGCTTTCTCATATTCCATAAAAACATTATTCCATATCTCTATGACACGTCCTTCATCATCTGCTTTTACAAATTGGTCATGAGACATATCACCAATATTCTCCTCATTCGGATCATAGAAAATTTCAGTATCTCCTCCACAAGGCCCATTCTCTCCTGCGCTCCACCAATTATTTTTTGCCGGTAAAAAATATATTCTATTTTCTGGTAAGTATTTTTTCCAAATATTAAAAGCTTCAGTATCGCGAGGAGCATCTATATTCCCTTCAAATACAGTCACATACATTCTATTTATATCTAAGCCTAAGCCTTCTTCTTTATTTGTAAGAAATTCAAAACTCCATTTTATAGCTTCTTCTTTAAAATAATCACCAAGAGACCAATTCCCTAGCATTTCAAAAAAAGTACAATGCCTGTTATCTCCAACATCATCTATATCATTAGTTCTTATACATTTTTGTGCATCTACAAGTCGAACACCCATAGGATGCCCTTGGCCCAAGAGATAAGGAACTATCGGTTGCATACCAGCAGTATTGAAAAGCACAGAAGGGTCATTCTCTGGTATTAAAGAAGCTGAAGGTATTATCTTATGTCCTCTATTTTCAAAAAATTTTAAGAATTTTTGGCGAATTTCATTTGATGTCATCATATATATTCATATTATACTAAAAAGCATAAACAGAAAAGACCTCATTGTTTTTTAAAAAATGAAGTCTTTGAATAACTAATTTGAACTTTCAATATGGTCATCTTTAAAATACTTACTTTTTTTAAGTCTTTCTTCAATAAACCATAAAACTATAAATATAAATAATGTTAAAGTTGTAGCAACTACTGCAATACTGTAAAGGCCTACTCCACAAGCCATACCTATACCAGCTGAAACCCAAAGTCCAGTCGCTGTAGTAAGTCCAACTAATTTTGAATCTTTATTAAATATAATACCTGCCCCTAGGAATCCTATCCCTACAACAATCTGGGAAACTATCATGAGAGGATTCATACCATAAAAACCTGAATAAAATTTAATCATCTCATTTGAAATGACTACGAACAAGGCAGAACCCATAGATACTAGGGCATAAGTTCTCATACCAGCTGTCTTATGTGCCCACACTCTCTCTGTTCCTATTATCATACCTAAAGACAAGGCCACAAAAAGTTTCAAAATAATTCCCATAGTAACACTATCTAAAAAAATATTTTCCATAATTTTATTATTATATATTAATTATTTTAATTTATTAAATCCAGTATCTTCCTGTCTTCTTTTAATCGCTTCTTCTTCTGTTTCTGTAATGTATGGATCTTCGCTTTTTAAAGTATTTTCAACCCAAAGAGAATATGGAATATTTGTTATATCTATTAAACATCTAGTTATCATTGGCACACTATATGAATGCTCTGCTTCTATGTGCTTCATTAAAGTGTTACTTATATTTTTATGTGTTGAAAACATAAGAATATATTGATTTAATTCATGAATGACACCTTGCCAAGGATAAATAGAATTAATAAGCCAGTAATCCATAGAAATTGCCAATTTTTCTCTTATGGCAGAGTAACCCATAGACCTAGCTTCTTCCATATCTCCGCAGATAGTATAAACAAATACTATATCTTCACCTCCTTTTTCTATTTTTTGTACTATTTCCATAAAATTTATTAATTAATATTTAATATTTTAATTGATTACTAAGTATATTATCCCACAATACAACCACCCAAGCAAACATCATTATCATACACAACGACAGATTGCCCCTTATCTACAAGTATATTTTTATCAAAAATAATTTTAGCTTTTGAATTTTCTAGTATTTCTATTTTACAACCAAGTAATTCTCCATGATAACGAATCTGAGATGTATAATTTTTATTTTTCTCTGGAATATCAGTAATCCAATTTGTATCATTACACAAAACAATATTTTCTTCCGTATTTGATCTGGGGTGTATACTTTTATGTGACACTATAATTTTATTATTTTCAATATCCTTAGATACAACATACAAAGGCTTACTGTTGTCTTCATTTTTAAAGATTGTAAATCCATGACGTTCTCCAAGAGTGAAAAAGATAGCACCCTCATGTGACCCTATAATTTCCCCTTCTTCATTTACAACATCACCTTGTTTAGATGAAATATAATGCTTTAAAAAATCTTTCATATCAAGAGGTCCTAAAAAACACACACCCTGACTATCTTTCTTCACTGCTGTAGGAAGTTTATATTTTTTAGCGATTTTACGAACTTCAGACTTTTCCAAATGACCCACAGGAAAAAGAGTATGTTCTAAATCATCTTGAGTAAGCGTCCAAAGAAAATACGATTGATCTTTTGTAATGTCTATTCCTCGCTTCATAAAAAATAGCTTTTCTCGAAGCTCCTTAACCCCATTTTTAGGAGTACCTAAAAACGGCACGCCCCCACCTGTCACTTCTCTAAAACTATTTTTTATTACACGAGAATAGTGTCCGGTCGCAATAAAATCTGCTCCATGATCTTTTGCAAATTGCCAAAATACACCGAACTTTACTTCTCGATTACACATTACATCAGGATTCGGAGTATTACCTTTTTTATATTCTTCTATCATATAGTCAGCAACACCTTTCTTGTAAGCCTCCTCTGCATCACATTCTAAAAATGGAATCCCTAAGTGAGCACAAACTCGCATTGCATCTCGCCTTTCATCCTTCCAAGTACATTTTATAAAGTCTGGAGACCATGTACGAATAAAAACACCCACGACATTATAGCCTTGATCTTTAAGTATTGCTGCCGCGACAGAGCTATCTACTCCACCAGAGACACCAACAAATACGGTTTTATTATTTTTATTCATATTTTTGTATTTATAGCTGAAATTAAATAAGTCTATGAAAAATGACTTGGGAGGCTGTCGAGCCGAGCACGAGGAATTTTTCAGTAGAAAAATATCCGTGCATTTTGAAGAGAGCTTATTTAATGAAAGCTACACCTTTTCCCATCTTGCAAAAATTCCACAAGGAAGTAGCCTTTTGCTACTACTTTCTTCTATAACGAGTTCACCTCCTTCTATTTTACCTTCATAATCCTTCATTAAATCTATAAGATTATTTTCGTAGACTATAGAAGAATATCCTGCAGTATAACCATTTATTAAAATAAATAAAGGATCCTCTGGCAAAACTTGTCTACACAAATCCATTAAATTCAAAAACCCTTCTTCTATTTTCCAAATCTCGTCTTTGGGCCCATGACCGAAAGCGGGAGGATCCATAATAATAGCATCATATTTTCTCCCTCTTTTTATTTCTCTTTTTAAAAATAAAGTCACATCTTCTATGAGCCATCTTATTGGTGCATCTTTAAGTCCAGATATTTCTGCGTTGAGACGTGCCCACTCTACAGCAGACTTAGAACCATCTACATGACAAACTTCCGCCCCAGCTTTTGCTGCTACGAGGGTTGCTCCCCCTGTGTAGGCAAATAAATTCAAAACTGTGGGTTTTTTATTTTTACTATTTTTAATTATTTCTTCCATCCATTTCCAATTCGAAAGTTGCTCAGGAAAAAGACCTATATGCTTAAAAGATGTTGGTTTAATATTAAAATTAAAATTATAATACGATATATTCCAATTATTTGGAGTACCGTGCTTTATTATCCATTTATTTTTTGTACCATTACGAATGAATTCTAAATCTATATTTTTCCATTCCTTATCACTTAAATTCTTTTTCCATAAAGCTTCTGGATCAGGACGTGATAAAATATAATCACCATAACGTTCAAGTTTAAATCCTTCACCAGAGTCCATTAATTCATAATCTTTTTGTTTTGTAATTTTTAATATCATTTTATTTTAAATAGCGAGCTATATTAATCTTGTGTTGGTTAAAATCTGTAGCATAGTGTACTAATCCATTTTTGTCGTGCAAATAAAACAAATAAGGAGAATCTTCGGGATGAAGTGCTGAGTTTATCGCCAAAAGACCAGGATTACTTATAGGACTATTGGGTAAATTAGCCACTTTGTATGTCGAAGGAGATGCATCTACTTGAAGTGGCATACCTAATTTTATTCTCTTCCATAAAATACCTGAAATAATAGAAGAATCGTTCTTGCCACTTGCTTCTTTTTCTATAATTGAAGCCATAACGATAATATCTGATAAACTTTTGCCAGAGGAACTAATATCACTATTAACTCCAGAAATTCTTTTCTTAAAGTCTGCAGTCATTTCTTCTAAAACTTCATTGGTTGTTGTTAGAGGATAAAAGAAATAAGTATCAGGGAATAAATATCCTTGTTTACTTCGTGGGTCAGACAAAAAAGCATCACTACGAAATACGGGTAGTTTATCAGCTAGTAATTTAGCCATGTCTTCATTGGTCATACCTTCTGTGAGTGTAATCTTAATAGGAGCTACCCCATGTTTACCCTTAGCTATTTGTAAAGATACATCCAAAACCGAGGAATTTCCTTTAAATAGATAATCACCGTAATGAATATTTTTATCTTTAGAAAGAACAAACATCAATGTTTTAAAAATATATGGTGACTTTATTATATTATTGTCTCTAAGATCTTGTGATATTTTTATCAAAGAATCACTTGAAGATATATGGAGTGTTCTGTCTCTACTTCCTACGGGGGCACTAAAAACATAATGCATAAATATAAACAAAACACATATAATTAAAATTATATCTAATACCCAATAAGGCTTGAAGCTTTTTTCTTTTTTTATTTCTACTTTTATATTGTCCATACGTCGTTAAATTATACAGGTAAGTCTGAAGGTGGTTTTGCAATTTTAGACTCAATACGCTTGAAGCTAGGTGTCTCAGAAACCATACCAGGGAAATGGAAAAGAGTTGCTAACTCTTCATTAGAAATGACAAATGGCTTAGGTTTATTTGAAGGAAAAAACAATGAAAATATCTTGGGGTAATCCATATTATATTGCAATGGTGGGTGAAAAAATACTCTCATTCTATAAAAATCAAGCATTCTTTTTTTAATTTTTGTTAGAGCTAAACCTGTTGGGTCTGACCAAGGTGCATCAAACTGTGTAGCATTTATACGATTAAGTTCATTGACTGAAGGTTGTGCATATTGACGGAAAAGCAAACGAACTTCACGACGTAAATTATTAAAATGATCTTCATCTATATATTTCTTATCAGCTAAAGCTATCAAACGTATTCCACAATCAAAATGAATTTTTGCCATATTTTCAGTTACAGCAGTAACTATAGGTTTCAAATTTTCTGGCAAAAAAGTCTGCTTCGCAATAGCTGGGCCGTGAGGATTACCACTTTCATTTAATTTTGTATAATCAGCTAAAAATGTATCTAAAAAATCATTTGCTGCTTCATTAAAATCCATATGTTTACCAGTATGATGATTATGATATTTCTTTATACTTTGTCTTACAACAATTTGAATCCATACCTGCTCTCCTCTAGGAAGAGAACCTAGATACTCAACAACTGGAGTAATAGGATCAATTTTAAACTCTTCTTTAACACCTGTTTTCATGTCATCACCAAATCCTTTATATGTTTTGAACGGTAAAAAATCTTCTTTTAATTTATTGAATTCACAACCCCAAACATTCCAATCTCCATTCTTTTTATATTGTGGGACATTCCAAACATAATCATCGACTTCAACAACCTTTGATTGTGGATATTGAGCATATATTTGAGTTTCAACAAGATTTCTAATTCTGGTTGGAGTACGAATATAAAAATGAACTCTTCCATCTATGGAAACTATTTCAAGTGAAAACCATAACCAAGGAGCACCAACCATGTACTGCTCCCAAAATCCTTTCAAACTTTTATGATATAAAGCATTTGAGAAAAAAAGCTCCATAGCTGCTGGAGATTTAATGACATCTCTAGGTACTTGAATCTCAAGAAGTACCCATTTTATACCCATGATAAAACGTTCCTGTCTATAATGGTGCCACAAATTTACCGCTATAAAACCCAAAGGAATTGGCATTAAATATCCGATAGTAACAATTAATAATTGTAAAAGATTTAAATTGTGAGTACTAAGAAAATTTTCTATCATGTTTAAATATTAAATATTATTTTAATTACAAGACTCTTAAATTTGATGAAGTAAAAAAACCTAACAATACAGCAATGAGAATTATTCCTAAAATAATAATAACTATATTTATAATACCACGGTTATACATAATTCCATTATAGCACCATGATATAAATTAGGAAATATGAAATTTATTTGTAATAAATAAAAATTCCTTGTATTTAACAAGGAATTTTTATTATTAACATACTATATATAAACCGACTTTATTCTTTTTGAAATATTTAGTATTTTGTAGATTTACTAAAATTGTATTTTTCTTGAGATATCTTTCTTTCATTACTTGATCAACGATATCATCTTTACTCATCGGACCATTCTTTTTAAGAAGTTCTTTTATAACTTCACGTACGACTCCAGACTTATAACCCCATTCAGAGAGAGCATAGATACCTCTTCCTACAAGTACAAATCTAGGATCTTTAATAAGTTCATTGTGACAAGTAGCAGTATGACATTTCTTATCAAAAGTATTAGCTACAGCTTTTGCTACTTCTCTAAAATGCATAGGAGAACCGTGTTTTCTCATCATTAGGAATGCATAGTCTTTTACTCCACGAGCTTTTATAGAAGATGAAGTTGACTTACCCCATTCACCCAAGGGATTCTTACTAAGAGTTTTAGAAATTGATAACCATCTTTTTGCTATCTCTTCATTTTTATATTGTTCAGATAAATCTTTAACTTCATCTAAAAATTTAGATACAAGTTCTGACTCTGGTATAAGTTGATCATCGGTAAGACTTTCAAAAAGATTTTTCAAAGATTTATGTACTTGATCTGATACACCTGCATCTACACTCCAACGAGTTTTAAAATGCGCATCTTCTTTGTGTTTTGTAAATTCATCACTCAAAGTAAGATATAAATGTATATTATTTTGAGTTATTTTATCTTTTGTTAAAAAATTTAAAAATTCTTGTTCTGCTACTATTGCACCCATAGTGTGCATTAACTTTTTTAATTCTTCAAAAACAGCTTTTTCTCCTTTAAATGCATCTCCTTTACGGATAAGAGCCAATGCGGAATTCTCAATTTGACGAACACGCTCACGAGTTATGCCATATTTCTGACCTATAGCCTCCAAAGTCTTTCTTTCGCCGTCGTCTGTGATTCCGAATCGATTAACAACAACCTCATAAGCTCTAGGTGGTAAGTTTGAAAGAATTCTTTTTGTAACTTGTTTTGGTTTAAATGTAACAGTATTAGCCATTTTGATTTTGCGAATCATGTCGCGTAATTCCTATTGGCGCGACACGTTAAAAATTAAATTAATAACGATTTCTATAATTTCATAATATCATTACTATTAGATAAAGTCAAATATTAATAATATACTTATAAATAAAGGGTTCTACTTCTTTCCAGCTGCTGTCTTTGCCTTAGATCTGTCTTGTTCTGTTAATAACTTTTTACGTAAACGAACATTTTTAGGAGTAATTTCAAGATATTCGTCATCTGCCATAACTTCGAGTGCTCTCTCTATAGAAAGTTTGTAAGGTGGCTTCACATTTACTGCTTCATCAGTACCTGATGAACGCATATTTGATAGTTGCTTACCTTTGGTTGGATTTACTGACATTTCATCCCCTTTTGTTACGTTTCCGATAACCATACCTTCGTAAACTTCATCTCCATGTTCTACATAAAGTATACCTCTCTCTTGTAATGTCCAAAGTGAAAATGCTGCAACCTTACCATTAACCATAGAAGACATAGATCCTACATCTCTCTTTTTTATATCACCAGCATAATCTTTAAATCCGATAAATCTTGAAGCAAGTAATCCTTCACCTCTAGTGTCTACAACAAACTGTCCTCTATACCCAAGCAAACCCCTCGTAGGAATCTCCATCAACAATCTGTTTATTCCGTCTTTCTCATGCATACTTGTAATCATTCCACGACGGCCCGTAAGCTTCTCTATGACGGCTCCTGATACATCAGTACGCACATCTATAGTAACTTCTTCATATGGTTCTAATTTGATACCATTTTCTTCTTTTATAATAACATGAGGTTGAGAAACTTGAAGTTCATAACCTTCACGTCTCATATTTTCAAGTAAGATAGCTATATGTAATTCTCCTCTACCATAAACCAAATATCCTTCTTGAACTTCTTCTTCGTCTGGTTTATCAAAACTTATACGTAGTCCTACATTTATTTCAAGTTCTTTTTCCAATCTCTCTCTTATCTGACGAGATGTTACATATTTACCTTCACGTCCAGCAAAAGGAGAATCATTAACCAAAAAGTTAAGTGATATTGTTGGTTCATCGATAGCTATAGATGGTAATGCTTCAGTCAGAATTGTGTCGCAAAGAGTCTCACCTATAAATACATCTGGAATTCCTGCAATAATAGCAATGTCTCCAACATTAATTGATTCAACTTCTTTACGGGCAATACCTTCGAAAGTAAACATTTTTGAAATACGTGCATTTCGAGTAGTACCATCAGCATTTTTAACTATGATAGTCGTACCTGTTTTTACTGACCCTGCATAGACACGAACAATAGCTAAGCGTCCCAAGAAATTATCATAACCCAAGTTAAATACTTGAGCTTGAAAAGGAAGATCTTCATCAGAAGAAGCTTCTTTGACATCCGAAAGAATTAAATCAAGTAAAGGAGTTAAATCTTTTGAATCATCTCCAACTTTAAGAAATGCTTTTCCTTCTCTACCAATAGCGTAGATAGTCTTGAAATCAATTTGTTCATCGTTAGCACCAAGCTCCATAAATAATTCTAATACCTCTTCGTGCACTCTTTCTGGATTTGCAGCAGGTTTGTCTATCTTGTTGATAACAACGATTGGTTTAAGACCAAGTTCAAGTGACTTTTTAAGTACAAATCTAGTCTGAGGCATAGGACCTTCTTGTGCATCTACCAATAGGAGAACAGAGTCGATAGCACGTAAAACACGTTCAACTTCAGAACCAAAGTCCGCGTGACCAGGAGTATCTACAATGTTTATTTTAGTTCCTTTATAGTTAACAGAAGTATTTTTCGAATATATAGTAATACCACGCTCAAGTTCAAGAGCATTTGAGTCCATAGTGACACCTTCTTCTACCATTCCGCACTGCTTCATAAGCTGATCGGTAAGAGTCGTTTTTCCGTGGTCAACGTGTGCAATTATGGCTATATTCCTGATTTCATTTAATTTCATATTAAAATTCTCCTTGAGTTAAAAATAAAAACGCCTTGTGGCGAGCTATAAATACTCTATCATACTTTTTTGGATTTGTAAACAATAAAGGCCGATTTATTCATTGGAATAACCGGCCTTAATAAATGAAAACAAATTTTTATGAGATGTATGGACATACAGCCCCTTCAGCTGTATCTATTTGTCCATAGTCTTCGACGAAGAATTCCTCAATCCCATCTGATTCTTCAATTAAATCAGAAGATTCATGCTCGCCTCCATTAAGATTAGCTTCTCCGTCCCTACTCATCCTTTCGTTAAAGCCACTGTACTTTACTGTTGACTTTTTTTTTGTATTGTTTCCCATTTCGAAAAATTTTAATAAATAACTAGAATGATACTTAAATTTATTAAAGCAGAATTGGCCCTAAAAGTCAAAATAACCCCGATTAGCTTTGCTTATCGGGGTTATTTATTTAGTTAAATCAATTTAACGATATCATGATAAGTTATGATAACCATTAGAACCATTAGTAGGCCAAACCCTATCATATTCACTGTATTTGCTATTTTAGGATTAATCCTTGAACCTTTAATCTTTTCTATGAGCAAGAAGAGTAATCTTCCTCCATCTAGCGCCGGGAAAGGAAGTAGATTTATAACAGCAAGATTTATAGATATCAATGAAGTAAAAGAAAGTAAATATATAAATCCAAATTTTGCAGCATCTCCTACAACACCCACTATACCTATCGGACCAGTAACTGCAGACATGTCACCTTTTCCTATTACTGCCTGACTGATGAGCTTGTAGAAGCCTACAGCTGTACTTATGGTCAAATCTGAAGTAAGTTTGAGACCCTCCCATACTGCTTTATGAACAGGAAGTTTTAATTTACCTATCATGTCCATCGCTATTCCGATAGTAGGAGTTCCTTCTTTATTTATTTTAGGAGTTACTATCAATTCTTTAGAATCAGGACCTCTCATATAACTTACTGTTATAGGTTCTGAACCATGCTTTTTAATAAAAAATTGGACACTCTCTGCAGATGGAGTTTCTGTATAATCTTTAACTGTTGTAAGTTTGATAAGCTTATCTCCTGTCTTTATTCCAGAAATTTCTGCTGGGCTATCTTTTACTACACTTGTGATAGTAAGAGCCTGATTGACTATCGTTATACCTTTTGGTGCCATTGCAACAGAAGAAGGAAGTCCAGACATGTATCCTACTGAAAGTAAAAACCAAGCAACTAAAAAGTTCATAACAACTCCAGCAAATAAAACTGCAGCTTGGATATATCGTGGCTTACTAGTAAAACTTCTAGGGTCTTTAATATCTTTGACTTGTTCACCATTTTGACCAGGGAAGTCATCTCCTTGTCCGTATATCTTCACATATCCGCCAAATGGTAATGCATTTAAATTGTAAGTTGTCTCACCTACTTTTTTACCCCAAATCTTAGGAGGAAATCCAAAAGAAAATTCATCAACTCTGATTCCAGACTTCTTAGCAACGATAAAGTGTCCGAATTCATGAGAAACTACAAGAACTAATAAAATAACAATGAAAATTATAATTGACATGAGATTATCATAGCACAATTTAATATTTAGATAAAATAAAAACTAAACACACTGGGTCTTATCTAGTATGTTTAGTTTATTTTGTATTTATTACTAGTCAATGACCACTATCTACTAGAAACTAATTATTCATCAAGTCAGTCTCCTTCTTTGCAAAGATTGCTTCCAAGTTGGCATTTGCTTCATTTACACACTTTTGGATTTCATCTTTTGCATTCTTTGCGTCATCTTCAGGTAGATCACTTGTCTTGTCTATCTCTGTCTGTCTTTCCTGACGAACACTTATGCGAGCATCTTCAAGCTTCTCCTTTAATATCTTTACAAGCTTTGATCTATTATCAGTTGTAAGCATTGGAAATATTGCTCTAACTCCATCACTATCTGACAATACTGAGAGTCCGAGATTCGCTGCACTTATTGCACCTTCGATAGCCTTTATCTGACTTTTATCCCAAGGGGCGATTCTCAAAGTCTTTGGATCTTCAATAGAAACACTGGCGATATTCTTGATAGGCATATACGAACCATAACTCTCAACATTTATAGAGTCGAGTATCATAGGTGTTGCCCTACCTGTATGCACTGAGCCGTATTCTTTAGATAACCATTCTTCTATCTTTTTTAATTCTGTCTTAAAATTTGTTGTATTGTATGCCATATACCTATATTCTACTATAAATTGATATTTTTAAAAAGAGCACAAAAAAAAAGAAGGCATTTATCATGCCTCCTTCGTTTATATTAACCAAACTGCTGTTACCAACGTCCAACTTAATTCATTACCGGTTTCAGCTATAATTAATCCGGTTCGATTTTTATCCCATCCAAACTCATAAATATTCAAGGAAATTTGAAATATGCGACTCAG
>JBAXFQ010000006.1:0-49866 GCA_037139835.1 Candidatus Nomurabacteria bacterium
ATACATAGACAACTTCAGTTCAACTATTATTCCTTTCGCCAACAATATTCACAACCCAGAAGGTGGTACTCATATTACTGGATTTAAAACAGCATTGACTCGTGTTATAAATACTTATGGTAAAAAGAATAATCTAATCAAAGAAGCTGACGGTGGTTTTACTGGAGACGATGTTTTAGAAGGTCTTACTGTAGTTGTGTCAGTAAAGCTTAGAGAAATTCAATTTGAAGGTCAGACTAAAGCTAAGCTTGGGTCCACAGAAGCTCAGGGTGCAGTTGCGACTGTCTTTGGTGAAGCTTTTGCTACTTTCTTAGAAGAGAATCCAGATGAAGCTAAATCTATGATTAGTAAGTCTCTTCTTGCTTTACGAGCTCGTAAGGCTGCTAAGGCTGCCAAGGATTCTATCTTGCGTAAGGGTGCGCTTGAAGGTATGACTCTCCCAGGTAAGCTTGCAGACTGTCAGGCTAAAGATGCTGAGAGTGGGGAACTCTTCATAGTAGAGGGAGATTCCGCTGGAGGTACTGCTAAGATGGGACGAGATAGAAAAACTCAAGCCATACTTCCTCTTCGTGGAAAGATACTAAACGTGGAGCGTGCTCGTCTCGATCGTATGTTAGGGAGTGAACAGATTAAGAATTTAGTCATCGCTATGGGTACATCGATCGGAGATACTTTTGATTTAAGTAAAATGCGTTATCATAAGATAATACTTGCGACAGATGCCGATGTCGATGGAGCTCACATTCGTACACTTATTTTAACTTTGATGTATCGTTATTTCCGTCCAGTACTAGATGCAGGATATGTCTACATAGCTCAACCACCACTATTTAAAATAAAGAAAGGCAAAGAAATAATGTATGCATATACTGATGAAGAGAGAGATAGACTTCTTGGTAAAGACGCAGTAGCACTTGAGGACTTGTTATCAGAATCTGCTAATGATGAAGGAAGTGGGGAAGAGGAGGAAGAGACAGAAGAAGAAAATGCAAAGAGTAAAAGAGTTGCTAAAATTCACATACAGAGATATAAGGGTCTCGGAGAAATGAACTCAGATGAACTTTGGGAGACAACTATGGATCCTGCACGTCGTATTCTCAAGCAGGTATCAGTAAATGATGCAGAAGATGCCAATAAAGTATTTGATATGCTCATGGGATCAGAAGTTCCTCCTCGTAAATCATTTATTACTTCTCATGCCAAGATGGCAAATCTAGATATATAATGATTAATTTATAGTAACTAGTTTCTAGTGAATAGTAATTAGTAAAAATACCTTGGCGACGCCAAGGTATTTTTACTAGAACCTCATCACTAATTACTAGAACCTAATTCAAGGTTCTTTCTTTGGTTTCTTTTTGAAGTTTCTCTAAGAAAGTTTCTATTGTGAGTCCTTCAAGTTTTTCTTTTCTTCCTTCCACTGTTATAACTTTAGCGTCACGCTCTTTGTCTCCAATGACTATCACATAAGGAACTTTACTCATTTTTGCATTACGAATTCTTTTCCCTAATGATTCATTGGAATCATCCAAAGTGACTCTTATATCTTTTTCTTTTAAAAAACTATAGATACTATCAGCATACTCTTTTTGGTGTTCTGAGATAGGAAGAATTGTTACTTGATTAGGTGATAGCCATACAGGGAATGCTCCAGCAAAATGCTCAATCATAACACCCATAAATCTTTCAAGAGATCCTGATATTGCACGATGTATAACTACTGGTCTCTCTTCTTCTCCTTTTTCATTTATAAACTTAAGTTCAAATCTTTCAGGTAGATTAAAGTCACATTGTATAGTTGCTAATTGCCATTCACGACCAATAGCATCCTTAAACATAAAGTCGAGTTTAGGTCCGTAAAAAGCGGCTTCACCTCTTACTATTTGATAGTTTAATTGATTCTCTTTTGCAGCAGTTTCAAGTGTAGTTTCAGCTTGCACCCAGACTTCATTACTTCCTAAATATTTATTCATGTCATCTCCTCTTACAGAAAGATTAACTCTATATCCATCCATCATACCCATAGTTTCGTAAAATGTTTTGATGATAGATACTATTGTACTTACTTCTTGTCCTATTTGAGATACACGACAAAATAAATGACCATCATCTTGGGTTATAGCTCTGACACGAGTAAGACCAGAGAGTTGTCCAGCTTTTTCATATCTATATACAGTTGCAGGTTCAAAATATCTCACAGGCATATCGCGATAAGAGAATTGATTATCAGAAAAAATTTGCATATGATGAGGACAGTTCATCGGCTTCATAAAGAATTCTTCATCTCCACCTTTAACTCGGAAAAGTTCTTCTCCAAATTTGGCTGCATGACCTGATGTCTCATATAATTCTTTTTTTGTTATGTGAGGTGTCCAGACTTGGCTGTAACCTTTTCCTTTATGTAATTCCCAAAGAAAATTTTCAATTTCCTTTCGTATAATCATACCTTTTGGTTGTAAAAGAGGAAGACCAGAACCAACAAGCGGGGATAGGGTAAAGAGCTTTTGTTCTTGACCTATCTTTCTATGGTCTCTTTTTTTAGCTTCTTCTTGTTGGTAAATATAAGCATCAAGTTCTTCTTTTGTATTAAATGCTAGTCCATAAATACGAGTAAGCATTTTATTCTTCTCATCTCCACGCCAATAAGCTCCAGCGATACGTTCTATCTTGAAAGATCCATCTTTGATATTTTTCATATTTTCAATATGTCCTCCACGGCAAAGATCAGTGAAATTGCCAGAAGTATATATTGTTATTTCTTCACCTTTCTCTGCTATTCCATTTATAAGTTCTTCTTTATAAGTATTGCCTTTAAACATTTCTAAAGCTTCATCTTTACTCAAAACTTTTTTCTCGAAAGTTGTCCATGTTTTTAGGAGTTCTTTCATTTTAGACTGTATCTTTTCTAAATCAGAATCTGTTATTTTGCCTTTAATATCTACATCATAATAAAAGCCATTGTCCACTGCTGGTCCAAGTGTTATATGCGATCCAGGGTAAAGTTCCAAGATAGATGCTCCCAATAGGTGAGCAAGAGAATGGCGGATATGTTCTAGTTTGTTTTCCATATATTTTATAAAATTTAATTAATAAATTAAAATCGCCCCGACAAAAAATGAAAAATTCACTTTTTGTCGGGGCGAGTCTATTCGCGGTTCCACCCAACTTTATACTTTGTATAGGTTTTTATAGATTAGCCTTTCGGTCCTGTAGGGGATTATGGTTGGTAGCCACAACAATCTCTATAAATGTAATAATACAATTAATATATCAAAAATACAATAACCATTAATATATTTGACAAATTATCATATTTATTCTATTGTTTGATTGAAACGAAAAGCTCCATGGGAGGTGGAAAATTATCATGTCAAAAGTAAATCTTTACAGAATTCCTAAGATTTTTTATTCAAAACTTAGCGAATTGGAAAAGGGAGGTTTTGATAGTTTTCATTTACCAGGTGGCACTTCGAAGGATGGTAAACACTCATCTTTCGTTATTGCTTGGTATTATGATGAAATTACTAAGGACAAATATTTATTGGTACTTCCTTATAGATCAACATTTCATCAGTTTGAAAATATTGAAATTTCAAAACAAAAAGAAACACCGGAAGTTACGGCAATTAGAGAATTTTACGAAGAAGTGGGTCTTAAGATTAAAAAACAAGATCTTTATTTTTTTGATAAAATTTCTAAGCCAAGTAACGAGATAGCTGGCGAGACACATACTAAATACTTTTATATTTATAAAAATAATTTGGATATATCTCAGTTGTCTGCTGAATTTTCAGAAAAATCAGGAGAAGTGTCATCTCCATTTTTCTTGAAGAAGAGTTTTATAAAAAAGCATTTATTTCAGGGCCATTATTATAGCCTTAAAAAAATACTTGCTGTTAAAAAAATTAGTTAACCCTGGAGTCTTTAGACTCTGGGGTTAATTTGCTTTTTAGAAGAAAATTGGTATACTAGTCATTATGGTAATACGAATGAGACATACACGAGCCCATACAGGGAATCGTAGATCACATCATGCTTTAAAAGCTAAGACTTTTGCTGTTTGTACTAATTGTGAACAGCCTAAAGAAACTCACGTTGTTTGTAAGAACTGTGGCTTTTATCGTGGCCGAAAGGTTGTTGATGTGGTTAAAAAAGCTGAAAAGAAACAAGCTAAAAAGAAGAACTAGGTTATAGTTTCTAGTGACTAGGTTTTAGATATATTTATCTAATCTAATTACTAGAAATTAGAACCTTGAAATTAATTTATTATGGCAAACAGGCACCTTTCACGTTCAATTGTTCTTCAGACACTCTTTGAGTGGGATTTTGGTGTTGAGAAAGACACAGATCCAGAAGAAATGCTTGAACGTAACATTGAAGAATTTGGCCCTGGACTCGACGATTCACATTTTATGAGTGAGTTGTTTTTAGGTGTTATTAAGAAGAGAACTATAATAGACGAGATAATGGAAAAAGCAGCCCCAGATTGGCCGATAGATAAGATTTCAGTTGTAGATAGAAATATTCTTCGTTTAGGATTATACGAATTACTTTTTGGTGATAGGGAACAAGTTCCTCCAAAGGTTGCTATAAATGAAGCTATTGAATTAGCTAAGAGTTTTGGTGGTGAGAATTCTAGTCGTTTTATAAATGGAGTTTTGGGTGGTGTATATAAAGAGATAGGAGAACCAGGCAAGGACGATGTAAGTACAAAAAAGAAGCATAAACATTTTGAGACAGACCCAGCAAAATTTCCTATTGAAAAGAAAGCAGGGGCAGTAGTCTATGCTATAAAAGATGAACATATCTACTTTGCTTTTGTTCATGATGTATTTGGGTATTGGACTTTATCTAAGGGTAGTATAGAAGATGGTGAGAATGAAGAACAGGGTGCAATAAGAGAGATAAAAGAAGAAATGGGAGTTGATATTAAAATAAAAGAACTTTTAGGACGAAGTGAATATATAGCAACTCATCCAGAGAATGGAAAAATTCGTAAACAAGTTGTATTTTTCTTGGGTGAAACAGATTTTCAAGATTTAGTTCTTGAGAAAGATTGTGGTGGGCTTGATGATGCTAAATGGTTTATGATGGATGAAGTCGCAAATTTGAAAATGTATGATAATATGGTTCCTTTGCTAACAAAAGCAGTAGAAATATTAACAACGAATTAGGTTCTAGGTTCTAGTTTCTAGTTTGTGGTATTTAGTTAAGACTAATCACTAGAAACTAGCTACTATAAACTAATTAAAATTATGATTGATTTTTCTCTATTTGAAAAGAAAACAAATATTGTTTTTAAAGAAAAAAAGCTTCTTGAACAGGCTTTTATTCATCGTTCCTATATAAATGAAAATAGTGGAGGTAGACTTTCTCATAACGAACGTTTAGAGTTTTTAGGTGATGCAGTATTAGAATTAGTTGTTACTGATTATCTTTATAATAAATACAAGGATTGTGATGAAGGAGAGTTAACTGCTTATCGGTCTGCTCTTGTAAATGCTGTTATAATAGGGGAAGTTGCCTTGTCTTTAGGTATGAATGATTATCTTCTTTTATCTAAAGGAGAAGCTAAAGATATAGGAAAAGCTCGAAGCTATATATTGGCCAATACATATGAAGCTTATGTTGGTGCTGTTTATTTAGATCAAGGATATGATGTTGTTCGTGATTTTATAGCTACAACTTTATTTGGAAAAATAGATGATATTGTCGCACAGAAATTATGGCGTGATTCAAAGAGCTTGGTTCAAGAGAAATCACAAGAATATTTAAATGTAACTCCTTCTTATAAAGTAGTAAGTGAAGTTGGTCCTGATCATGACAAACACTTCACTGTTGCTATCTTCTTTGGATCTGATCAGATAGCTCAGGGTAAGGGTCACTCAAAACAAGAAGCTGAACAATCTGCTGCAAGAAAAGCATTAGAAGTTAAGGAGTGGCTTGATTAAGATGACACTAAAATCTATTGAATTATTTGGTTTTAAATCATTTGGTAGGAAAAGTTCCTTATCTTTTTCTACTCCTATTACTTGTGTTGTGGGTCCCAATGGTTCTGGTAAATCAAATATCGTAGAATCTATCCGTTTTGTTTTAGGAGAACAGTCTATGAAATCTCTCCGAGGTAAGGGGGGTGTCGATCTTATATTCAAGGGGTCAAAAACTATATCAACTTCCAACAGAGCTGGAGTCAATATTACTTTTGATAATAGTAATAAGATTTTTTCATTTACAAATAGTGGAGTCGGTTTATCTCTTGATTATGATGAAGTAACAATCGGACGTGAAGTTTTTTCTGATGGAGCTAATCGTTATACTATAAACAATACAGAAGTTAGACTTAAAGATATTATTGATTTGTTAGCATCTGTAAATATTGGATCATCTGGGCATCATATTATTTCTCAAGGAGAGGCTGATAGAGTTTTAAATGCGTCTAATAAGGATCGTCGTAGTATGATTGAAGACGCTTTGGGTCTCAAAATATATCAGTTTCGAATTAAAGAATCTGAAAGAAAACTTGATAAAACAATTTTGAATATGAAAGAGGTTCAAGCTCTTCGTCGTGAAATTGCTCCACATTTAAATTTTTTAAAAAAACAAGTCGAGAAGGTAGAGAAAGCTCGCGAGATGCGTGAAGATCTTCGCGATTTATATAAGACTTATTTTTCCTCTGAATATACATATATAACAGCTGAGGGAGAAAGATTGGTAAATTTGAGACAAGAACTTGATAAAAAAGCTTTAATTTTAGATGAAAAAATAGGAGAATTAGAGAAAATAAAGAATAATAATTTTATTGAAAGTGAAAACGGAAAATTAATAAAAGAAAAAGAATCAGAACTTTATTCTTTGAGAAATAAGAAAGATGAGATTGCTCGTTCTCTGGGAAGAATAGAAGGCATTATTGAAGGACTGGAAAGGCAATTTGCAAAAATACCAGAAGTAAAAGAACGTATAATAAAAGAATCTGATTGGAAATCTTTAGTTTCCGACTTAGAGAATAAAATAGACGAAGCTATTAATTTTGAAAATCTTTTAGAAATTAAAGATATTCTTAGAAATATTAAATCAAAATTAAGTGAATTTTTGCATAATCCTTCATCAGAAAAAATTGAAATGCCAATCCTCGAAGAGAATCTTGAGTATGTAGAAATGTGTAAAACAAAAGATGATATTATTTCTCAAGTAAATCAAATAAAAGATAATGAGAAATCTATCATTGAAGATATAAATAATCTTAAAGAAAGGGAGAATGAATCTAGATCAATCCTGAGAGACAATGAACGTATTCTTTATCAGTTTCTTTCTGATAGGAACCAAGTAACTTCATCTATTCACTCTTTGACTTTCCAAGAAGAGAAATTAGCTTCAATCAAAACTTCTTTTGAAATGGAAATTGCAGAAGGAGGAGTCCTTATAGGAAGAGAAGTTATTTCTTATGCTCAAACAAAAGTTGAAAGAGAGATAATTCGAAGTACACAAGAAGAAATAAGAAGAAAGATTGAGCGTATAAAGATTAAACTTGAAGATTCGGGTAGTGGTAATGCGGGTGAGATAATGAAAGAGTATGATGATACTGTAGAACGTGATGTATTCTTGGCTCGAGAATTAGATGATTTAAATAAAAGCATAGAGTCTCTTCGATTGCTAATACAAGAATTAAAAGAGACTTTAGATAAAGAATTTAAAACTGGTGTAGAAAAAATAAATAAACAATTCCAAGAATTTTTCTCTCTTATGTTTGGTGGTGGAGGAGCTTTTCTTTCTATAACAATGGAACATAAAAAGCCAAAGAAAAATGACGAAAAAGTATCAGAAGAAGATAGTGAGAGTGAAGAAGATGAAGAAGAGAGTAGTGATCTAGGGTTTGAAAGAGGTATAGAGATAAATGTAACTTTACCTCAGAAGAAAGTAAAAGATTTACATATGCTTTCAGGAGGAGAGAGGTCTCTAACTTCTATTGCTCTTTTATTTGCAGTCTCACAAGTAAATCCACCACCATTCTTAGTTCTTGATGAGACAGATGCAGCATTGGATGAAGCTAATTCTCGTAAGTATGGAAATATGCTTGAAAATCTATCTAAATATTCTCAACTTATCGTAGTAACACATAACCGTGAGACTATGTCTCGAGCACAAGTACTTTATGGAGTTACAATGAGTGCAGAAGGAGCATCAAAACTTTTGTCTATTCGACTAGAAGATGCTAGTGCTTATGCAAAGTAAAATAAAAAAAATGAGGAGTTAATCTCCTCATTTTTTTTATTTAATATTTATTCGACAATATCTTTTGGATCTACAAAAGAGTATCCTTTTAATTTTAAATCAGTAAGTAGTGCGTCTAGATTTGCTAGCGACCATGGGTGCTCATGCATTAAAATTATTGCTCCTGATTGTATATCTTTCACGGCATTACTTACAAATACATCTTTCTCTCTTGCTGATTTTTCCCAATCTTTTGCAGCATTTGACCAATTCATCTCGATCATTCCATGCTCTTTAACGTATTTTATAACATAAGGACTGGTATCTCCATAAGGTGGACGAAAGAATTTTGGATTTTCACCAGTGATTTTATTTATAAGATTTGTATTTGTATCTATTTCTTTATCTATTGTTTTTGTGTTCTTTTCTTTTTTAAGATCTAAATGATTCCATGTATGATTACCAATGGCGAACCCCTCTTCTTTTATTTTCTCTATAACACCTTTATGAGCTCCATCGTGGACACCATTTATAAAAAATATAGCTTTTGCGTTGTGTTTTTTAAATACTTCTACCATAGCTAGTGCTTGAGAACTTGGTCCATCATCTACCGTTAAAAGAACAACTTTTTTATTGTCTGTTTTTCCTTCTGGAACTATAACGCTTCTATCTATAATTTTGTATTTTGGAGAGTTGCTAGTCTCCAATTTTTTAGTATCTGGAGTTATTTCTTTTACAGATTTAACTTCTGTATTTATTTTAGGTTTTACTTCAGTACTACCAGTCGGTAATATCTGAGGTATTTCTTGAATCTTTTCTGGAATTTTTGGGGACTCTGTTTTCCTATACGTAAAAGCATAAGTGATTCCCACCACAATAACAAAAATAAATATTAATATAAATAATTTTCTTTTTTTCATATTTTTTTTATATTAATTCGTAGTCAATAGTTTTTTTATTCATATCTGCTCCTTTAACTTTAAATTTTAATTTATCTCCAAGGGTATATCTCTTGTGAGTTTTTTGACCCTTGATACTCATGAATTTTTTGTCAAAAATATAGTAATCACTTTTCATATCTCTCATACGTACCATTCCTTCACATTTAGTTTCTTTTTCTTCTATGTATAGACCCCATTCTGTGACTCCTGTTATTATGCCGTCATAATTCTGGCCTACACGTTTAGACATGTATTCTACTTGTTTGTATTTTATAGAAGCTCGTTCTGCTTCAGCAGCTTCTTTTTCTTGACTGGAAGCTTCCTGACTCATATGTTCATACTCATACCACTTTTCTTTTGGTATAGCCTTGTCTGCTAGAAATTCTTTTAATAGCCTGTGTACTATAACATCTGGATATCTTCTAATCGGTGAAGTGAAGTGAGTGTAGAATTTAAATCCAAGACCGTAATGTCCTATATTTTTTGTAGAATATATAGCCTTAGCCATCGTTCTTATTATTGCCGTGTGGACTGTATCACGAAGGGGATTATGTTCAAGCTTTCCGATAAGAGCATTTATTTCTTCAGAAGGAATTATTCCATCTTTGAGTTTTAAATGATACCCAAGTCTTTTCAAGAAAGTTGCTAAGTCTTGCATTTTATCCTTATTTGGTAGATCGTGAATTCTATATAGAAAAACTCCTTGTACGCCTTTTTTCTTTTTAGACATATATTCAGCAACTTTACGATTGGCTAAGAGCATGAATTCTTCTACAAGTTTGTTCGTGTCACCACGTGCTTTTGTATAGACAGATATCGGTACTCCACGCTCATCTAACTTGAATTTAACTTCATCTTGTTCGAGCATAATAGCTCCTTCATCAAATCTTTTTTTAAGTAATTTTTTGGCTATAGAATTTAATGTTGAAAGTTCCCAATAAAATGTACCTTTCTTGTCGTTAAGAATTTTTTGAGCATTTTCGTAGGTAAATCTTTTGTAAGAGTATATTATCGTTTCCCCAAACCATTCATTGTAAGTTTTACCATTTTGGTCTATTTCAAAAACTGCTGAAAAAGTTAGTCTATCAACTTTTTCATTTAGACTACATAGTCCATTTGATAACTCTTCAGGAAGCATTGGTATCGTTCTATCGACTAAGTAAACAGAAGTACCTCTACTTTGTGCTTCTTTATCTAAGATAGTATTTAATCTAACATAATGTGAGACATCGGCTATATGAATACCGACCTCATAATGTCCATTTAGAAGTTTTTTGAATGATATTGCATCATCAAAATCTTTTGCATCGATAGGGTCGATAGTAAAAGTTGTATCAGCTCTCATATCCCGACGATTTTTAAAATCTATTTCTGTGATTCCTCGGGATGCTATTTCTTTTGCTTCTTTTTCTACATCGGTAGGGAAAAGGGCTGAGAAACCTTTCTCAAGAGCAATAGCTTCCATCTCGGCATTATGTTCCATAGGCATACCTAAAACTTTTTCAACTCTACCTATTGGGGCTTTTTTTGCGTCTTTCCACTCTGTAATAATTACGAAAATCTTCTGTCCGATTTTTGCATTCTCTAATTTATTCTGAGGTATTACGATGTCAGCATACATACGAAGATCACTCGGAACTAAAAAATATGTATCATTTTCTTTTTCTAAAACCCCGGAGTATCCTTTTTTCGAGCGTCTAAGAATTTCTGCTACTTCACCCGTTTGATTTGATCCTGTTTTTTTAGGGTGTAATAGTATCTTTACTGTATCTTGATGGCATGCTGTATGAAGAAAACTATGGTCTATCTCTACTATATCATCAGTTCCTTTAATACCAACGCTACCTATCCCTTTATGAGATATTGTTATAATACCCTCAATATATTGGCTTATATTGGAGTTTATCCTAGGTTTGTCTTTGTTGTTTTTCACAAACGTAGTATAGCACAAAATTTGTTGTCGTTACTATTTAGTTGTGTTATTATTTATAAGTTTAAAAGACTAATTATTATAAATAAATCAAAAGTAATAATTGTAACTCCTGCTTATAATAATGAAGAGGTTTTAAAAAATAAAATTAAATTTATATACAAAAATGGAATGAAAAATAAAATTACAGTATTTTTTTTAGCATCAATTTTTCTTTCTTTTTTCTTACTTTTAAATTGGAATTCTTTTTCTGCTCCATTTGAACGAGATGAAGGTGAGTATGCATATTCAGCTTGGCTACTTAGATCAGGAGGAACTCCATATCAAGATTCATTTTTACAGAAGCCACCTCTAATTGTTTATACTTACTTATTAGGGCAGACTATTGATCCTTGGGCAGTTTGGCCTCCTAGAGTACTAGCAGCCTTATTTGTATTCCTAACAGCTATGTTAGTTGGTTTGATTGCTTTTAAAGAATGGGGTATTTTCGTGGGAATTTTTTCAATTTTTTTATTTTTACCTTTAATAGCTTTTCCACCTCTGACTCCATTTTCGGCTAATACAGAAAAATTTATGATATTGCCTATGACCGCACTCCTGACACTTTTTGTGTATTTTAAAGATAGTCAAAAAATATGGCCATATGTCTTAGCTGGTATTTTTTCTGTACTAGCTATTTTATACAAACCAATCTGCCTTCCTGTTATATTTTTTATTATTATTTTTTGGATGTTCAAGCTTTATCGCCTGCAGACTTTTCCAAATTATAAAGTCATAATTAAGCCGATTGTTATAATAGCTGTTACTTCTTTTTTAAGTACGTTGATTTTGCTTAGTCCATTTTTTAAAGTTTGGTCTAAATTTTTCCAAGAAGTTTTTACTTTTAATATTTCTTATGTTAGTGCTTTCAATAATTCCTTTTATAATTTAATTAATTATTCGGGTAAATTTTTCCGTTATTGGTGGGTGTTGATAATTCTTTTTGGGAGTTTATTTATTAAAATTCCTAAAAATTTTTATTTTTATATTTTTCTCTGTTTTTTATGTTTACTAACTATATTCTCTTCACCTATTGGACATTATTATCTAATTTTGATGCCTTTTATTACTTTAGTATTAGGATCACTATTCGGATCGTATATAGATAATTCATCAAATAAAGAAAAAATATGGATAACAATAGGAACTTTAACTTTGATATTGTTTATTATTCTTTTACCTTTTAAGAAACAATTTTCAATGAGTCCAGAAGAGCTTTCCGTATGGGTTTATGGGACAGTGAATCCATTTGGCGAATCAAAAGAGGTTGCTAGCCATCTAGCTAAGATTACAAAAATAGACGATACTGTTTTTGTAGCAGGGTCTGAGCCTCAGATATATTATTATGCTAAAAGAAAGAGTAATAATCGCTTTGTGATAACTTATCCGCTCAATTTAGAAACGCCATATCGTGAGGAATTTCAAAAAGAGCTTATATCTTCCTTAGAGAAAAAGCATCCCAAGGCCATTGTTTTTTCTCAGAGAATTCATAGTGGACTTTGGAATGATGGTAGTCCTGATATATTCATAAAATATTTTGATGATCTTATACTAAAGAATTATAATGTTGTAGGTGGTTATGTTTGGGATAATACAGGAGGACACTGGCAAGAACCTATAAGTACAGAAGAAATTAAAAATTCTAGTTTATTATTGTTGTTAGAAAAAAATGGATAATAACCAAGCTGAAAAAATATCATACATAAAAAATCTTAAACCCCTCACTGTTATTATAGTGATAGGAATATTGCTTTATCTTCCAGTATTATTTTTTAATTTTACATACTTGGATGATAATAATCTTATAATAGGGAATCAGTATTTTTTATCAAATTTATCAAATTTCTTTAAATCATTTACGATAGATGTATTTCATCTTTTTAATAGTTCTGCTTTTTATTATCGTCCTGTATTAACTATTTCTCTGATGTTAGATTATCAGATAGGAGGAATATCGCCTTTTATATATCATTTTACTAATGTAATTTTACATATCAGTGCATCGTATCTATTATTTATTTTTCTATCTAAACTAAATTATAAAAAGGAATTATCTTTTTTGTTTTCTTTAATATTTTTAGTTCACCCTGTATTAACTCAGGCTGTGGCTTGGGTTCCAGGAAGAAATGACTCACTTCTTGCTGTTTTTGTACTTTTAACTTTCATTTTTTATATAAAGTATATAGAAGAACAGAGAATTAAGAATCTATTACTATCTATACTTTTCTTAGCAGTATCACTTTTTACAAAAGAGTCTGGGGTACTTGTCATACCTATAATTTTATTTTATTTATATTTTATATATAAAAAAAATAATAAGGATAACAAATTATCTATCAATAAATTTTATTTCTTTTTTAGTTCAGTTGGAGTTGCTTCTCTTTGGATAATCTTAAGGCATTTTGCTCTTAGAGGGTCACCATCTATAAATTTGATTAATATGATTAAATCAATTTTAATCAACTCACCCGCTATTTTACAATTTGCTGGAAAAATATTCTTTCCATTTAATCTGAGTGTACTACCCGTAATACAGGATACAACTTTTGTGTATGGTATATTTTCTATCGTAATTTTAACTTTTTTATTAATATTTACTAATGTAAAACGTTGGAATTATATTTTGTTTGGAGTTGGTTGGTTCTTTGCATTTTTACTTCCATCTTTTATACGACCAAATAGCAATCTCGTAGCTGATTTTATTGAACATAGGTTGTATGTACCAATAATTGGTATTTTTATTATTCTTCTTGAGACAGATATAATTAAAAGTATTAATTTCAAAAAAAAGGCACACCTCATTGTTTTAATTGCCTTAATTATCGGACTTAGTCTTATAACTTTAATTCACAGTAATACTTTTAAAAATAGACTTAATTTCTGGAAAGATGCAGCTATGCATTCACCCCATTATCCTCTTGCTCATAGGAATCTAGGTGCAATGGAGTATTTAGATGGCGACACTATTGATGCAGAAAAAGAATATAAAATAGCATTAAAACTTAATCCAAATGAACCTATGGCTCATAACAATTTGGGTCTTATCTATGCAAACAATGGAGACATAAAAGCAGCAGAAGATGAATACAAAAATGAGATACAGGTAAATCCTTATTATGATGATGTTTACTTTAATTTAGGCTTGTTGTATTTTGGACAAAAGAGAAACGATGAGGCAGTAGAGAATTGGAAGAAGACTCTCGATCTTAACCCGAATCATCTCGGTGCCTTAAAAGTCTTAACCAACTATTATTACAATAATAAAAAATATGAAGAGGCTTTAGGTTATGCTAATATACTTTATCGTATGGGTTTTGAACTTCCTCCTGATTTGTTGAAAATGATAGAGCTCGGAACAGTAAATTAACGTAAAGGGGGTCTTGCCTCATTCCTGTCTTTATGGTAGGATATCTTCACATATGTTAAAAATAAGATTACAAAGAATAGGGCGCAAGAATGATCCAGCTTTTCGCGTACTTTTAACAGACTCTAAAAATTCTGCTAAGAGTGGTAAATTTAAAGAAATTCTAGGTTCATACAATCTAAAGAAGGGTGAAGTTATATTTAAAGCAGATCGTATCGCTTACTGGATGAGTAATGGAGCTCAAACATCAGACACAGTACACAATTTTTTGGTTAAACAAAAACTCGTTCCTGGAAAGATGAAGAACGTTCTATCTAAGAAGTCTCCAACAAAAGCACGTAAAGAACTTAAAAAAGCATAATATAAAATCCTCCGAGAAATCGGGGGATTTTTGTTGCAAGAAAAATGTACAATGTGGTATATTATATAAAGCAGGAGTAGTCGATACACTGCTTATCAAATTAAGATTAATTACTATACTATTATATGATGGCAGACGATAAAGCATTTCTAGAATATATTGTTAAGGCTCTAGTAGACAATCCAAACGATGTTAAGATTGATCGAACAGTAGACGAAATGGGTGTACTTATTACAATGACTGTAAACAGTGCAGATATGGGTAAAATAATTGGCCGTCAAGGAAATACAGCAAAGGCTATCCGTACACTATTGCGTGTTATCGGAATGAAAAATAATGCTCGTGTAAACTTGAAGATTAATGAACCAGAAGGAGGAAGAATTGTGACTGAACATACTGAAAGAGCAGAAGCTCCAGTACAAGCACAACAAGCTCCAGCTATGACTGCAAGTGAAGCTTCAAAGTCAGTAGATGCAGCATTAGAAGACCTTAAAGGAATATAAAATAAAACAAACAAAATGACCCCATCTGCTTTGTTGCAGGTCTCCGGGTGCTCGGTCAATGTAGAATTACTACATCTCCCTCACATCCTCGACCGCGCCTCGCATCTGGGGCCTTTTTGTTTGTTTTATGAAATTCATGGTATAGTAATTTTATGAAATTCCATGTAATTACACTTTTCCCTGAAATGTTCGACTCTTATTTAGGAGAGTCTATTTTAGGGCGGGCTATAAAAGAAAAAAAGATTTCTGTTTCTTTTGTAAATCCTCGTAAATTTGTAACTGGTAAATATAGAAAAGTTTGGCCAGATGGAAATATCTCAGCCCAGGTAGATGAACGTCCATATGCAGGAGGTCCAGGTATGGTCATGAGGGCTGAGCCAATTATTAAAGCGGTAGAATCTGTTTCTAAAAAAATATTAAAGAAAAAGAATGTGAAGATACTTACAATTAACTTTATTCCATCCGCTGAAAAATTTACTACAGAGATTGCAAAGAAAATTTCTAAAAAATACACAGATGTGATTTTAATTTGTGGACGCTATGAAGGTATCGATGCTCGTGTAGATAAAATTCTAAAAACTACTAAATACTCTATAGGTGATTATGTTCTGACAGGAGGGGAGATTCCTGCTATGGTTTTGATAGATTGTATTTCTCGTCAGGTAGATGGAGTTTTAGGTAATTTTGATTCTCGTGAAGAGGAGAGAGTTTCAACAAGTGAGATATATACTCGACCAGAAGTACTAGTCTACAATAAGAAAAAATACAAAGTCCCAGCAGTTTTACTCTCGGGTGACCATAAGAAGATAGAGGAATGGAAGAAGAATAAATAATAATTTAAAATATATCTTATATAATATAAGGTATATTTTGTTATATATTGACATTTGACAGTATATTTGTTTTAATAAGGTAAATTTAAAACCTAATAAATAAAATGAAAGACAAATTCAAATTAATCGGAACTTGCAAACTTACGGAAAAGCTTGATCCAGAAACTATTAATTTAAAGGTTTACGAAGGTTGGAGAGGAGAATTCTCCCACAATAAGCCCTCAAACGAACCAAAATTTGGAGAAGAAGTATTCTTCTTTGTTTCTATCTCTAAAAGTTACATTAGTTATCATGACAGTATTAGTTTATTGTTGAGCTATGGGTTAAAGTTACCAAACGCCTATGGGATAACTATAGTTGAACCCTTAATATTAGGAGGTTTAGTTGAATCTTCTGATGGTAGTGGTAAGGACCCGTTTGCTGAAAAAGATCAATGGCTACTAGGTCTAGATTATTGGGAGCATTTACCCAGAAAGTTTCACTTCGGGCATCTAGTTCCATATACTAGAATTGATATCAATAGGGAAATTTCTCGCTGTTGGCATCAATATAGAGATAATGTTGAACACAATGATGTTATATTTGGTTTTGGTTCCTCTGTTTAATTTTAAGCCCTTTACATAATGTAAGGGGCTTTTTAAATACTTGACTTTTACATATAAATGATATACGATAAGGCCCAGATTGAATAGATTGAGTCATGGCAAATCAATCCTCGTTTATTAAGGTTTTAGCATAATATTGTGTTAAAAAATATCATTGCCAGTAATTATAAGTAAAACAGCAATAAGGTTTGGTCACCTTAGTGCCTTTTTTGATTTTGTAATTAATGAAATAATCCTAAGCTTTAAGCCTAGAGTAATTTCATTAATTATAAAAAAATAAATTATTAAAAGTATGAATAAAACAGCCGTAGTAAAGAAGTATTTCTCCCGTTATAAGAAGCCATTGGTTCCGTTTCCAAATTTGATTGAAGATCAATTGAATTCTTTCAATTGGTTAGTAGAAAAAGGAATCAAAGAAGTTTTCAAAGAATTTTCACCTATAAATGATTATTCTGAAAAAAAGTTTCAGCTCGATTTCACTTCATTCTCACTTGGTGAACCTAAGTTTGATGAAGAGTATTCAAAAATAAATAAGTTAACTTATGAAGGACCACTCAAAGCTCGTGTCCGTCTTTTGAACAAGAGTATTGGAACTTCTAAAGAGCAAGAAATATTTATGGCTGATGTACCACTCATGACCAAGCATGGTACTTTCATAATTAACGGAGTTGAACGTGTTATCGTTGCTCAGCTTACTCGATCATTTGGAGTTTTCTTTACTGAGGCTGAATCAAAAGGTAAGCGTTACTTTGGAGCTAAAATAATTCCAGCTCGTGGTGTATGGATAGAGATAGAGTCAGATTCAGATGGAGCTGTGTATGTACGCATAGACAAGAAGAGAAAATTCTCAGTTGCATCTTTACTTCGCGTTTTAGGTCTTACTACAGATGAATCAATGCTTAAAGCATTTGGAGACAATGAAGATCTTCTAAAGATTGTAAAGACTTGTATAGAGAAGGATCCAGCTAAAACTCTTTCAGAATCTTATATAGAGATATACAAGCGTCTTCGTGATGGCGATCTAGCTACTTCAGAAAATGCCAAGGAGTTCATGAATATTTTACTTTCAAATGAACGTTATGACCTTTCTCCTGTAGGACGTTTCCGATTCAACAAGCGTTTCGAGAAGAGTATGGACGAAAAGGAAATGGAACGCCGTACTATCTCATCTGATGACGTTGTAACTATCGTTAAGAATATTATTGATTTGAATGCAGATATTCATGCTAAAGGAGATGATATCGATCACCTAGGTCAGCGCCGCGTCCGATATGTCGGAGAAATGTTCCAGCAAAAGATTCGTATGGGTATGGCTCAGATAAAGAGAAATGTCCAAGACCGTATGTCTACTATAGACGTAGGTACAACAATGCCAATACAGATAATCAACCAGCGCCCACTTCAAGCTCGTATCAAGGAATTCTTTACAGCCAATCAACTTTCACAGTTCATGAACCAGGAAAATGTTATGGCTGAAGTAGAACATCTACGTATTCTTTCAGCACTTGGTCCAGGAGGTCTCACTCGTGAAAGAGCAGGTCTTGAAGTACGTGACGTTCACACATCACACTACGGAAGAGTTTGTCCTATACATACACCAGAAGGTCCAAACATTGGTCTTATTCTTCACTTATCTACATACGCAAAAATAAATGAATTCGGTATTATCGAAACTCCTTACATAAAAGTAAAGAATGGAAAGATTACTTCTGAGGTTGTTTATTTAAATGCGCTTGAAGAAGAGAAATACAACATTGCTCATGCAGGCATTGATTATGATGATAAAGGAAATATTTTAGAAGATAAAGTAGAAGCTCGTTTGAAGACAAAACCAGGTTTAATTTCAAAAGAAGAAATTGACTTTATTGATGTAGCTACAAACCAAGCTTTCTCTGTTGCTACTTCAATGATTCCATTTCTAGAACATGATGAAGGTCACAGAACACTCATGGGAAGTAACATGCAGAAGCAGGCTCTTCCTTGTATTGTTCCTGAGATTGCACTTGTGGCTACTGGTATAGAAGAACTCGCAAGTCGTGATTCTGGACGTCTAATCGTTTCAGAAGTCGATGGTGTTATCTCATATGTAGATGCAAAGAAAATAACTGTAAAAGACGAAAAAGGCAAAGATCATACTTATCCTTTGATAACATTTTCACGTACAAACAACTTCTCGATATTCCACCAGCGCCCATCAGTCTCACTAGGAGATAAAGTTAAGAAGGGTCATGTGCTAGCTGATACAAGTACTACTGATCATGGACAGATCGCTATCGGTCAGAATGCTCTTATTGCCTTTATGTCATGGGGCGGAGCAAACTACGAAGATGCTATTATTCTTTCAGAAAAATTAGTTAAAGAAAGTAAATTCACAAGTATTTATGTTACAGAATTCGTCTGTAATGTTCGTGATACAAAGCTAGGTCCAGAAATAACAACTCGTGATATTCCTAACGTTGGTGAGAATAAATTAAAAGATTTGGATGAAGACGGTATTATTGTTGTCGGAGCCGAAGTTGTTGAAAATGACATCCTTGTCGGTAAAATTACTCCAAAAGGTGAGACAGAACTTACTCCAGAAGAGAGATTACTCCGCTCTATCTTTACTGAAAAAGCTCGTGATGTTAAAGATACCTCACTTCGCCTAGAGCACGGAAAGAAGGGAAGAGTTACAGGTGTTAAAATCTTTTCTCGTGACCAAGGACACAATCTTGAGTCTGGAATCATAAAGAGAATCGTTGTTGAAATCGCACAGATAAGAAATATCTCTGTAGGGGACAAACTTTCAGGACGTCACGGAAACAAGGGAGTTATCTCAGTTATATTACCTGAAGAAGAAATGCCATTTATGGCTGATGGTACACCTGTCGATATCATTCTTACTCCACTTGGAGTTCCATCTCGTATGAACTTGGGTCAGATTCTTGAAATGCACCTCGGTTATGCAGCTCATACACTTGGATATCAAGCTATAGTTCCTCCATTTTCTTCTGCTACCGTTTCAGAAATCAAAGCAGAACTTGTAAAAGCAGGAATGCCAGAAAGTGGAAAAGTAACTTTGTATGATGGACGTACAGGAGATGCCTTTGAACAAGATATTGCTATTGGATATATGTATATGTTGAAACTTCACCACATGGTGGAAGACAAACTTCACATGCGTTCTATCGGACCGTACTCACTTATCACTCAGCAGCCATTGGGAGGTAAAGCTCAAGGTGGTGGACAGAGATTTGGAGAAATGGAGGTCTGGGCTTTGGAAGGCCATGGTGCCGCTTACTCACTACGAGAAATGCTCACAATCAAGTCAGATGATATTATGGGACGTTCTCAGACATTTGATGCCATCATTAAAGGCCTACCAATCGGTGAACCAAATGTTCCAGCTTCATTCAATGTATTACTCAACTACCTAAGAGGATTAGCATTAGATGTAGAATTAAAAAAGTCGAAATAATTAAATTATTATAATAAAAATAAAAATATATGAAAATAATTGATACAACAGATTTCGACTCAATAACATTAAAGCTAGCTTCTCCTGATCGCATAAAAGAATGGTCTTATGGTGAGGTTACAAAACCAGAAACAATAAATTATCGTACAGGTCGCTCAGAACGCTCGGGTCTATTCGATGAGAGAATATTTGGACCAGAAAAAGATTACGAATGTTACTGTGGAAAATACAGAAGAATTCGTTATAAAGATATAATTTGTGAGAAATGTGGAGTTGAAGTTACTCGCTCTATAGTTCGTCGTGACCGCATGGGTCATATCGAGCTTGCGTCTCCAGTCTCACATATTTGGTTCCTACGTGGAGTGCCTTCAAGAATGTCTACTCTATTAAATATCTCAGTCTCAGACTTAGAGAAGGTTATTTATTTCGCAGGTTATATTATCATTAATGTTTCAGCTGAAGAAAAAGAAACTATAACAAAGAATCTAGAAAGTGAATTCAAATCAAAAATCAAGAGTGCAAATAATGATGAGGAAAAAGAAAAATTAAAGGAACTTCTATTAAATACAAAGCGTGAAATTTCAGAGATAGTTACAGGTAAAGTTTTGAATGAAATAGCCTATCATCACTTCGGACTCAAGTACGGAAGTTGTTTTGAAGCAAGTATCGGAGCTGAAGCTATCTTTACAATATTCAAGAATTTGGACTTAGAGAAGATCAAAGCTGAGACTCTAGCTATGATTCCAAAGGCTTCAAGTATAGATAAGGAGAAACTAGAGAAGAGAATGTCTCTTATCCGTTCTATGCTTCATTCAGGAATCCGTCCTGAGTGGATGTTTCTAACTGTTATCCCAGTCATACCTCCAGCACTTCGTCCTATGGTGGCTCTCGATGGCGGACGCCATGCCACTTCAGACTTAAACGACCTTTATCGTCGCGTTATAAATAGAAATAACCGTCTAAAGAAGTTGAAGGAGATAGGTGCTCCAGATGTAATTTTAAGAAATGAAAAAAGAATTTTACAGGAAGCAGTAGATGCTCTTATTGATAACTCAATCGCTAAGCAGAATGATTCACAAGCTGTATCAGCATCTCAGAAGCGTGCTCTTAAATCACTTTCTGATAATCTAAAATCAAAACAAGGTTTGTTCCGTCAGAATCTTCTAGGTAAGCGTGTGGACTATTCAGGACGTTCAGTTATCGTCGTCGGTCCTCAATTAAAGCTTAATCAATGTGGTCTTCCTAAGCACATGGCTCTTGAACTTTTCCGCCCATTCGTAATTTCTAAAATTCTTGAGACAGAACTCGCTTTCAATATTCGTGGCGCAAACCGTCTTATAGAAGAAGGAGTGCCAGAAGTTTGGGCAATTCTTGAAGAGGTAATTAGAGGAAAATATGTTCTCCTAAACCGTGCTCCAACTCTTCATAGACTAGGTATCCAAGCTTTCAATCCTATTCTTATCGAAGGTCATGCTATCCAAGTACACCCACTTGTTTGTGCAGGATTCAACGCTGACTTCGACGGTGACCAGATGGCTGTCTATGTACCACTTGGAGAGATGGCTCAAATGGAAGCTCGTGAATACATGGCTTCAAATAAAAATTTGCTAAAGCCTCAGGATGGTTCTCCGATCGTAATGCCAAAGATGGATATCGTTCTCGGTTGTTACTGGATGACTAAAGGAGTAGAAGACGAGAAAGGTGAAGGTATGGCATTTGCAAGCCCCAACCAGGCTATTACAGCTTTCGATTTAGGTGTTATTACTTTCCGTGCAAAGATTAAAGTTCTTGGTACTGACAAGCAAAGATATTCTAGATTTGAAAGTAAGCCATTTGAGACTACAGTAGGAAGATTATTCTTCAATACTATTTTTCCAGATGATTTCCCTTATCTAAATGAAGAGATAACTCTTAAACGCATGTCTCTCCTCGTGGATGAACTTATTGTTCATTATGGTATAGATGCTACTCCAAAATTCTTAGACAAGATTAAAGATTTTGGATATCAATATGCTACTTACTCTGGAGTTACTTGGGGTATAGATAACCTTAAAGTTCCAGAAGGTAAGAAAGATATTGTTGCTAAATTTAGAAAAGAAGAAGAAGTTGTTCGTGGTCAATTCGCAGACGGCCTTCTCTCAGAAGACGAACAATATCAGAAAGTCATAGAAATCTGGGAACATGCCAAGAAAGAAATAGAGAAGATAATTCCAGCAACACTTGATCCAAAGGGTTCAACTTATGATCTTATAACATCTGGAGCCCGCGGAAGTATGGGATCTCTAATTCAGATGTGTGGAATGAAAGGCTTGATTGTTAATACTTCAGGTGCGACTCTCGACTTCCCAATAATTCCATCATATATAGAAGGTCTTTCACCACTTGAATACTTCATTACAACTCACGGTTCTCGTAAAGGTGCAGCCGACACGGCGCTCAATACTGCTAAGGCTGGATATCTTACACGTCGCTTGGTTGACGTAGCTCAGGATGTCGTAGTTACAGAAGAAGATTGTGGAACAAAGAATGGAAAGAAGATAGTTGCAGTTGAAGGTGTTTTTGCTAAATATATTCATGGACGAATTTTGCTTGCTGATATAAAGAATAGTGATGGTACAGTCGTCTTCAAGAAGGGTTCACTTATCATGAAAGAAGATGCTCGTGCAATGGAAAAGATGGGAATCAAAGAAGCTTTAGTCCGTACTCCACTTTCATGTGAGACTACTCATGGCATCTGTCGTGTTTGTTATGGTCTAGATCTAGGACGTAACTGTATGGTAGAGCTAGGACAAGCAGTCGGTATTATCGCAGCTCAAGCTATCGGTGAACCAGGAACTCAGCTTACACTTCGTACTTTCCATGCTGGTGGAGTCGCTACAGTCGACATCACTACAGGTCTCCCTCGTGTTGAAGAAATTTTTGAAAGACGTATACCAAAGAATCCAGCAATTATTTCTCAGACAGAAGGTGAAGTTATAGATATAACAGACAATGGAAAAGAAAAGATTATAAAGATTCTTTCAGATTCTAAAGCAGATGGAAAGAAGAATGAGATGGAATACCTAGTTGCCTTCCGTCGTCAGCCGATAGTAAAAGTAGGTTCACATGTCATGAAAGGTGCACTACTCACAGATGGCTCAGCTGATATCAATGAAATTGTTAAATTCGGAGGTAAAGAAAAGGCAGAAGAATATATCGTAGATGAAATCAATAAAGTTTACGACTTACAGAGTGCTTCGATCTCAAGAAAGCATATTGAAATAATCATTCGTCAGATGTTCTCACGTAAAAAGATTAAAGATGCAGGAGATACAACATTCTCACCAGGAGAAATTGTAGAAAACATAGAACTCATAGAAGAGAACGAGCGTGTAGAAAAAGAAGAAGGTGGTAAGAAGGCAGAAGCAGGAACTATCGTATTAGGTATCACTGAAGTTTCTCTTACAACTAAGAGTTGGCTATCAGCTGCTTCATTCCAAAACACAAACCGCGTCTTGATTAACAATGCAGTTCGTGGAGGAGTAGATAATCTACGTGGTCTTAAAGAGAATGTTATTATTGGTAATCTTATACCAGCCGGAACAGGTTTTGGTGTAATACGTCCAAGTAAAGAGAAAGAAGAAGTTAACGAAGAAAATAACACTATATAATATAGAATTACAAGTCCTAAGCTTTGCCTAGGACTTGTAGTGCTATAATGGTAAATATAAATATGTCATCATCCGTTGAGAAAATCAAAGAAAGGCTTTCCATTGTTGATGTTATTTCTTCCTATATTCAAGTAGAACAATCGGGAAAGAATTTTAAAGCGAAGTGTCCATTTCACAATGAGAAGACACCGTCTTTTTTCATATCTGCTGATAGAGGTACATATTATTGTTTTGGTTGTGGAGAGAAAGGTGACATCTTTTCTTTTGTTGAAAAATTTGAGGGGGCTGACTTCATGGGAGCTTTGAAATTATTGGCAGAGAGAGCCGGAGTTGTCTTAGAAACTCAAAATAGAAATAATAAAGAAGATAATAAAAAGGAATTATATTTTGAAATTCTTGAAGATGCTACTAAATTTTTTGAAACTAATTTCGATAAAGAATCATCGGCTCGCGAATATCTTTTAAGTAGAGGGATGACAGACTCGACTATGAAAGATTTTCGAGTTGGCTATGTTAAAGATGAATGGAGAAGTCTTTCTGATTATCTGATAGCTAAGGGGTATAAAATACAAGATTTGGAAATAGTAGGTCTGGTAAAAAAGTCAGAGAAGGGGACTTATGATAGATTTCGTGGACGTATAATTTTCCCGATAAATGACTCAAGTGGAAGAGTTATAGCTTTCTCTGGTAGAATTTTCGATAGAGATGATGCAAATGAAGCAAAATATTTAAACTCTCCTGATACACCTCTATTCAATAAATCAAATGTCCTTTTTGGTATAGATAAAGCTAAGACTTCTATAAGAAAGAGAGGATATAGTATCGTAGTTGAAGGACAGCTCGACTTGATACTTTCACATCAATCTGACTTTACAAATACAGTCGCAGTCTCAGGAACAGCTTTTACTGATAGTCTGACCGATCATGAATCTAAAATAAATAATTTAGGGTTGATTAGAAGATTATCTTCAAATATAATTTTTGCTTACGATGGGGATTCTGCTGGTATACGAGCTGCTAGTCGCTCAGCTATGATTGCTTTATCTTTAGATATGCAAGTCAAAGTTGCTCAACTTCCAGAAGGAAAAGACCCCGCAGATATCATTAAAGATAGTCCAGATACATGGAAAGATATTATAAAAAATTCTGTAGATATTATCACCTTCCATGTCGATAGAATTTGTAAAAATACAAATGATATAAGACAAAGAGGAAAAATGATTCGCGATATTATATTTCCATTTTTAGTAATAATTAAAAGTTCTATAGATAGATCCTCTTATATTTCTATTATAAATTCAAAGACCGGGATACCGACAGAAGCAATAGTAGAAGATTTTGAAATCTATGAAAGGAATCATTCGGTGAATAATAATACGAATCAAAATTTAAATAATAAAATAACTGAGAAAGACCAAGCTTCAAGAAAAGATAATTTAGAAAAAAGACTATTCGGTATAATTTTCTGGCAAGGGGAAGAAAATACAGGTCTTGATGTCGAAAATATACATAGTAAATTGATAGAAAAGATAGGAGAAGAACAGTTTAAACTTATTGCTGAGACTCATGAACCATATAGGGAAGTTCTCGCCTCAGAGGCAGAAATGTGGTATGGTAACAGAATAAAGGATATACCTCGTGATATAGAGGAGATAATGCTTAATTTAGAAGAAGAAATTTTAAAAGAACGCTTAGTATTATTAAACAATAAAATAAATGATAAGAGAGAAGGTTATGAAGATTCTGATTCTGGACCTATATATCTAAGAGATGTACAAAAAATAAGAAGTCGACTTGAAGAAATTAAAAATATTAGATCAAAATAATTTTATGGCAAAAACAATTAAAAAACAAATAACGAAAAAGAAAGCTATAGTTAAAAAACCAGTTAAAAAGGTTGTTAAAAAAGTTAAGTCAGTAAAGCCAACTAAAGTTAAAAAAGTGGTTAAAAAATTAATTAAAAAAGTGGTAAAAAAACAAATAAAAAAAATAGCAAAGAAAGTAGTAAAATCTTCAAAGCCGAAAATTAAAGCAAAAGCAAAGGTTTCTAAAGATAAGATAAAACAACCGGTTGTAAAATCTTCTTCTAAAAAAGAGGCCCAAGAAAAGAAGCTTAAAGACGAAGAAGCAAAAGCTGTAGATATGATAGAAAAAGGCAAGAAGAGAGGCTTTGTCACTTACGATGAAATCATAAAAGAATTTCCTGATATAGAAACAAATATATTATTTCTAGATGAACTCTATGATCGTTTCTCCGTAGCAGGTATAGATGTCCTTGAAGGTGGTAATTTACTTGATACAAGTGGAGATGTAGAAAAACTAGCTCTTAAATACAGTAAGGACGCAAAGACATATGACTCTATTCAGATGTATTTGAAAGAGATCGGTCAATATCCACTTATCGCTGCTAGTGAAGAAAGAGATTTAGCTAAAAGGATTGAAAAAGGAGACATAGAAGCAAAGAATTTACTCGCTCGTGCAAACCTTCGTTTAGTTGTTTCTATTGCTAAAAAGTATGTCGGTAGAAGTTCTGATCTAACACTCCTAGACCTTATACAAGAGGGTAATTTGGGCTTATTTAAGGCCGTAGAGAAGTTTGATTGGACTAAAGGATATAAGTTCTCAACCTACGCTACATGGTGGATTAGACAGTCTATAACTCGTGCATTAGCCGACCAATCTCGTACTATCCGTATTCCAGTTCACATGGTAGAAACTATATCAAAATACAAACAAGTTGTCAGACGTCTATCTCAAGATCTAGGACGGGATCCACTTGTAGAAGAAATTGCGACAGAGATGAATTTAGAAGTAGAAAAGATACACATCATAGAGCAGATCAATCAAGAGACTGTATCACTGGAGCAACCGATAGGAGATGATGATGAGAAGTCTACACGTGGTGAGTTTATCCCAGATGATAAAATACTTCGTCCAGACCAAGATTCTTCTCGTAGAATTCTTTCAGACCAGATAAAAGAAGTTCTTGAGACACTTAGTCCAAAAGAGAGAAAAATACTTGAACTTCGTTATGGATTAAATGATGGAGTCCAGCATACTCTCGAAGAAGTAGGACAAGAGTTTGGAGTCACTCGTGAGCGTATACGTCAGATTGAAGCCAAGGTTCATGAGAAACTTCGAAACAATGAAAAGATCGCCAGACTTAAGAATTATTTCGATTAAATTATTAATAAAAAAAACAACCAGTTAAACTGGTTGTTTTTTTATTAATAATTTAATTATAGTTGGTCTGTTACTGGATCTGCGGCTGTTTTTAGAAGTCCGAAGAGTAAGTCACTATATTTCCAGAAAGCATCATTACCTTTTATTTTAGCTACACATTCAGCTGCAACTAACTTAGAGAATGAATTCTGATGTATAGGCCAGTGACGAAATACCCAAGCAACATTTCCATTTGAATCAGCAACTATTTGTTTTATTGTAGTCTGGAAAGCTTTACAGTAAGGACATTCATAGTCTGAATATTCTACTATAATAATAGGAGCGTCGATACTACCTATGATATGGTCTTCAGCTGTAACTGCAGGAACTTCTCCTTTGTATGGAGCTGCTACTTTTCCTGATTCTACTTCAGCTATTAATTTTTTAATATTATCTATAGAATCTGCTCCGCGAACTTCAGACTTAGAACCATTTTTACCTACTATGACACTATATGGAGTTCCACGTTGATCGTTAGGTAGAGCTTTCATTGCAGCCTCTACACTTGCAGCTATGCTTGTTTGTAAAGCTGTTGAATCTATAGCTTTAAGACAGGCAGCCATCTTATCCTTACTTATTCCTACTTGTTCTGATAAAGTTTTTTCTTTTGTAACCTTATTTCCTATTCCACTTCCACCATTAGTTATTAAAAGTGCTAGCATTATTAAAAATCCTGCAACAATTATTGCTGTAGGTGTATTAATTTTTTGTTTTTTATCGTTTTCCATTAAACTATTGTATCATGCTTAAATTTATTTGTGAAATATTTATATTTTATGTCTATTTTTTATAAATTCTAAGTAGAAATATGTTATAAATCGTTTTAATTAGCAACAAATTTAACATTGAAAAATATACCTAATTATGATACAATTGCCCAATAATGAATCCAGTTTATACCGTTATATTTTATGCTTTTTCTTTTATTTCTGTCTATGTCCAGATATTTTTCTTGGTAACATTTTTTGACAAACGTCGAAATATATCTTGGAGTCCGAAGATAATAGACCTAAAAAGATATCCTACAGTTACTATAGCTGTGCCTTGTTACAATGAACAGAGTACTATAGATAAGACTATTAAATCCTTATTGGCTCTTGATTATCCAAAGGATAAATTAACAATTATCATCGTTGATGATGGTAGTACAGACAGTACATGGGAGTTAATTCAAGGTTATGATAATGGTAAAAATGTTTTGTCTTATCATAAAGAGAATGGTGGTAAGCACACGGCCGTAAATTTCGCTTTAGAAAAAAGTACTTCAGAATTTTTTGGATGTCTTGATGCAGACTCTTTTGTTCACGATCAAACATTAAAAAGAATAATGCGATATTTTGAAAATGATCCTAGGAATATGGCAGTCATTCCTTCAGTACTCAGTCATGATCCAAAGAATATTATTCAAAATGCTCAGAAAGTTGAATATGACATGGGAGTTTATATTAAAAAGATGTTGGGCCTTATTGGTGGTATTCAAGTTACTCCTGGACCACTTTCTACTTTTAGGAAAAAAGTTTTTGATGATTTAGGTCCATACAGAAAAGCACACAATACTGAAGATCAAGAGATTGCTCTTAGAATGCAAGAACATGGATATAAGATAGATTATTGTCCAGATGCTTATGTTTATACAAATACACCTGATTCAGTAATGAAACTCTATAGACAAAGGTTAAGATGGATTTATGGATTTATTAAAAATCTAGTTGATTACCGCCATTTACTATTCAGAAAGAAATATGGAACTGTTGCACTCTTTACATTACCCACAGGTATGGTTTCTGTATTCGGTGTAATATTTGTTTTCTCTACTGTTGTATATAATTTTATAAGACTTATTTACATGAAGGCTGTACAAATAAACGCCATAGGTTTTCATAATTTTTTCAGTTTACATTATAAATTCGACTGGTTCTTTATAAATACGAAAGCCATGTTGTTTTTGTCTATTGTTTTGTATATACTAGTCATTGTAACCGTTATGCTAGGTAGGAAGATGTCGACCGGTAAAGCCAATTTTTCTATCTCAATAATTTATTTTAGTATTATTTATAGTATGATTGCACCGTTTTGGATGCTAAGAGCGATATACAACGCTATTATATCTAAAGAGTCTAGTTGGACTTTTGAACGTCGTGTAATCAAACCAAACAATTAATTTATGCATCAACACGAACCCAATGATTGGAAAAAGTATGTAATAGTTTTATTTATAACCTCGGCTATTTTTATAGGTGGTCTTTGGCTTTCAAGTTATTTCAATAATAAAAAGATAGATCAGCTAAAGGGGATAGAGGATAAGATCTCTTTAGACTTGATGTCTTCTGAGACTCAGTTTTCTCTGATGCAGGAATTATCTTGTAAAGATATTTCTACTACCGTTTTGTCTTCCGAATTAAATTCTTTAGCAGAAAAGATTAATTATAGTGAAAATAATTTAGGTAATGATGATGCCAACGTTATATCTCTCAAGAGGTATTATTCTCTACTTGAGATAAAAGATTATCTTTTAATGAAAGAGATTACAAGTAGATGTGGTCAGAAGTCTATCTTCGTTCTTTATTTCTATAAAAATGAGAAGTGCGATGACTGTACAAAGCAGGGTTATGTTCTTACAACACTTCGTGAAAAATATCCAAACCTACGTGTTTATTCCTTTGATTACAATCTAGATCTTTCTGCATTACGTGCTATGACTTCAATATATAAAGTTCCAGATAATCTACCAGCAATAGTCATAAATGGCAAGGTGTATAGTGGATTTCAGAGTATAGAAGATATAGAGAAGACATTCCCACAGCTGGAAAGTATAAAGCCAGATACTACTAAGTCCAAAGCTTCTTCAGTAATTACTCCAGTTAAAAAGCCATAATTAAAGTTAAAATAAAAACCTCTCCTTATGAGAGGTTTTTATTTTATTGAGCCGCTTCTCAGAGTCGAACTGAGGACCTTCACTTTACAAAAGTGTTGCTCTACCAACTGAGCTAAAGCGGCACATTCGCACTGGTGTGCTCAGTACTTCCTCATTCCCATTCGTCAGCGTACTGAATACTGACCATGGTTATACAAAAACGACTTTCTTACTAAAGGTATATTAGCATATTACAGAATTTTATCAACCTCTATATTTTCTTTAATTTCTTCTTCTTTTTCTTCGTGCTCTTTCTTTATCTTTTCCTTAACTCTTTTTATTTTGATTCTAGATTCTAGTACGGCTCTTTCAACAAAAGAAATTTTTCTAGAGTCAGTTGCTGGTTTCTTCTGGAAGAATTTATTTACTTTCGGTAGCTTGTTCTGAATTAAAAATTTTATCTTTGTGATTAATAGGAACCATACTTTAACAAAGAAGAGGACTATCCCTTGTATGACATGTTTTATGGTGAAAAGAATAATCTTTTCTATGTCTCTAAAGGATAGACCTTTTCTTGTTATTTGTATTTCTTCTTCAGTATTGAATCTGAGAGTTCTTATTTCCCATGCACGAAATAATAGCATTCCAAATGCTCCTATTATCGCTATAAAGAAAATAATAATAACTAGAATCATAATTTATTAACCTATACTTTCCTGGATATACTTTACAAAAGTGGCTCCTTTTTCTTTCAACAAATTTCCTATAGTTACATCTGGATTTTTAATGAAAGGTTGATCCATAAGAGTTTGCTCTTTAAAATATGTAGATATTTTACCTTCAAGCATCTTTTTCTTTATTTCTTCTGGTTTATCTGATTCTGCTACTTCTTTTTCGAATACTTCTATTACTTTTGCTTTATCGTCTTCTGTTATATCAGAAGCACTCACAAAGGCAGGCTTCATAGCTGCTATATGCATTGCTATATCTTTGGCTAGTTCTTTACTTCCTCCTTTAAGAGATACTATAACAGCACTCTTATTACCATGAACATAACTTCCTAGGATTTCTCCTTCTGTTATTTCAACTTTTCCTAGTTCTATTTTTTCTCCTACTTTCTGAACAACAGGATTTATGATGTCTAAAGACTTTGCAATCATGGATTCTACACCTTCACTTAGAGCTAGCTTTGCTAATTCATTGGCAAGATCGATGAAGTCACTATTTCTAGCAACGAAATCAGTTTCTGAATGAAGAGTTAAAAGAAGAGTTTTACCTTCTCCTTCTATTACAACAATGATTCCATCATGAGCTACGCGGTCAGCTTTTTTCATAGCGATACTACTTGATTTCTTTTTAAGAATAATCAGAGCTTTTTCCATATCTCCTTCAGCTTCTTCTAAAGCATTCTTACACTGCATGACAGAAACGCCAGTTGCATCTCTTAATTCTTTAACTAATTCTGCTGTTATTTTTATAGACATATTTTGTTATTTTCCCCATGTCGGGAATGGGGTAATTAATTATAATTATTTTTTATCACCAGTATTTCCTTTGTTATAAGCACTTTTTATTTGAGAAAGGAAGAATGTGATACTAGAGATAGAAGCATCATTGGCGATAATAGGGAATTGTGAATGCTTTACATTACAGTCAGTATTCATAAGAGAAATAACAGGTAGGTTCATTTTGTGTGCTTCTGTGACAGCTATGTGTTCCTTCTTTGGATCTATTACAAACATTGCATCAGGAGTACGAGTGATACCAGTAAGGCCTTGAAAATTTTTTGTCATATCATCCATTTCTCTATCAATAAGGAGTCTTTCTTTTTTTGTATATTTATCAAGACCACCTTTTTCTTTTTGATCACGTAAGTCTAATAGTTTAGTAATACGTTTTTTTATTTCAGGGAAGTTTGTAAGAGTTCCTCCAACCCAACGTTCAGAAACATAAGGCATATTTAGAGCAAGTGCTGTTTCTATTATCTGTTGGCGAGCTTCAGCTTTTGTACCTACGAAAAGTATTGTTTTTCCTGTCTGAGCTAATTCTGTAACTTTCGCGATTGCTTTTTCAAAAAGGTCAGCTGTTTTCTCTATATTTATAATATCAACACCATTCTTCGTTGCGAAGATGTATTGAGATGTTGATGGGTGACGACGACTCTTGGAGTACCCGTAGTGAGTACCATTTGCGAACATTTCTTCTATGACACTATTTTGTGTATTCATATATTTTTTTGTCGAGGCAAGGCCTGCGACTTTATGGTTAATTAATTATAAAACTCTTCCGTTTTTAAGCATTCCAGCCTATTTACAAGGGCCTTTTAAACAAAAAAGCTCCTCACGGAAAGTAGACACATAATACCAGAAAAACCATTATTTTGCAAATACATGTTATAGATTATCACTTTTGACTGAAGGGTGTTTTTAGGGTAGTATGTGGGTATATGAAGCAATCACAATTGTTTACTAAAACAAAAAAAGAAAGCCCCTCAGATGAGGTAGCTTTAAATGCAGAATTACTGATAAAAGCAGGTTTTATAAATAAAGAGATGGCAGGAGTATATTCTTATTTACCGTTAGGTTTGAGAGTTATGAAGAAAATAGAAAATATAATTAGAGAAGAAATGAATGCTATTGGTGGTATAGAAATGAAAACCAGTATTATTCAAAGTAAAGAAGTTTGGGAAAGGTCTGGAAGGTGGAGCGACGATGTTGTTGATAATTGGTTTAAAACAAAATTAAAAAGTGGAACAGAAGTCGGCTTATCTTTTACAAATGAAGAAGCTTACTCAAATATTTTAAAACAGTATATAAGTTCTTATAAAGATTTACCTATTTATCCTTACGACTTTAAAGATATTTTTAGAAATGAAACTAGAAGTAAATCTGGAATTTTAAGAGGTAGGGAATTTTATTGGAAGGCACTTTATTCTTTTTCTAAGAACGAAGAGGAACATAATATTTTTTATGAAAAAGCCAAACAATCATATAAAAATATTTTTAGTAGGGTTGGAATTGGACATTTAACTTATATGACGTTTGCTTCAGGTGGAACTTTTTCAAAATTTTCTCATGAATTTCAGACTATAACTTCCGCCGGCGAAGATACTATTTATGTTGAGGAAAATAAGGGTATTGCAGTAAATAAAGAGGTTTATACTGATGAAGTTTTGGAAAGCTTAGGTCTAAAAAAAGAAGATATGGTAGAAAATAAAGCTATAGAAGTTGGGAATATTTTTTCGCTTGGTACAAAATTTTCTACACCTTTTGATCTAAAATATAAAGATGAAAAAGGAGAAGATAATTTAGTTATAATGGGTTGTTACGGGGTTGGACTGGGTAGACTTATGGGGACAGTCGTAGAAGTTTTATCTGATGATAAAGGGATAATTTGGCCAGAAAGTATTTCTCCTTTTAAAGTTCACTTACTTTCTTTAGGTAGTGATGAAAATGTTAAAAAAAATGCAGAAGATCTTTATAATAAATTGAATGAAAGACGTATTGAAGTTTTATTTGACGATCGTAGTGATGTAAGTGCTGGAGAGAAATTTGCTGATTCAGATTTGATTGGAATTCCTTATCGAATTGTTGTTTCAAAACGTAGTCTAGCGGATGGAGGTTTTGAAGTTAAAAAAAGAACGGAAGTACAAGGAAAAATAATTAATGAGCAAGAGTTGATTGACTTACTAGAAACTAAAAACTAGTCATTAGAATCTAATTTTATATGTTTAAAAAATTTTACCAAATGTTTTCTAATGATATCGGTATAGATTTAGGGACCGCAAATACGCTGGTGTATTTGAAGGGGCACGGTATCGTCATAAATGAACCTTCAGTGGTTGTGGTAAATCAAAAGACAGGTCAGATAGTCGCAGTAGGTGCAGAAGCCAAGCAGATGCTAGGACGCACTCCAGGACATGTTCGAGCTATTCGCCCTATAGTAGATGGAGTTATTTCTGATTTTGAAGTTACTGAAGAGATGCTTTCATATCTGATAAATAAAGCAGAAAAAATATCAAAGAAATTTATCCGCCCTCGTGTTATTTTAGGGGTACCTACTGGTATAACCAACGTGGAAATTCGTGCCGTTGAAGATGCAGCTCGATCTGCAGGGGCACGTGAAGTTTATATTATTGAAGAGCCGATGTCTGCTGCGATCGGTATACGTTTGCCTGTAAAAGAAGCTGTAGGTTCTGTTATTGTTGATATAGGAGGTGGTACTACTGACGTAGCTGTTATTTCTCTTTCAGGGGTTGTTCGTTCAAAGAATTTAAAAATAGCAGGTGATTTATTTAATACGAATATAATAAATTATATGAAAGATGAATTTAAATTACTTATTGGAGAAAGGACTGCAGAGAATGTAAAGATTGCTATCGGTACAGTGGTAGAAGGTGAACCCATGGAAGCAGAAGTTAGAGGTAGAGATTTGGTTACGGGTCTACCTCGCCAAGTTATAGTTACAGATTCAGATATAAGAGAAGCGATACTTCCTTCTGCTCTTAGTCTTGTCGACGGAGTAAAAGAAGTTTTAGAGACTACTCCTCCAGAAATTCTTTCAGATATTATGCATAGGGGTTTAGTACTTTCTGGTGGTGGAGCTATGATCAGGGGATTGGATGTTCTTCTTCAAAAAACTCTTAAGATACCAATATATATTGCTGAAGATCCTCTTACTGCAGTAGCTCGAGGTACTGGAGTTGTGCTTGACGATTTTGAAACTTATCAAGAAGTTTTATTAAACACAGATGATACATCAGTTCCGAGATAAAAAAGAAATAGCTAAGAAAAGAAGGTTAATTAAAAATACTATTTTTTTGATTTTTTTCTTGTTACTTGCTTCACTAGGATTTTTCGCATCGACTGGTCAAATATTACATTTTATAGGAAAACCTATTTGGAAGGTAGAGAATTTTATTTCACAAAAAGCCAAGGATGATAAATATTTAATTCGTACAAAATCTTCGGTATACAAAGATAATGAGGGACTACTTGCAGATAATCGCGATCTTAAATCTTCAATGATTGATTATAATATTTTGAAAGATGAAAATGTTTCTTTAAAAGAATTATTAGGGCGTAAACCTATTAGCAAAGATTTGGTTTTATCAAATATTTTAACTAAGCCAAATTATTCACCTTATGACACTATCATAATAGACATTGGGTCAGATGTAGGAATAAATATAGGTAATATAGTTTACGCGAATTCTAGTACTCTAACTCCTATAGGAGAGGTCAGTATGCTTTATGCAAATACAGCATTGGTCACTTTATATACAAATCCAGGACAGACGACAGAAGCCATGATGGAAGGAACAAATACTAGTGTAGAGTTAGTTGGTCGTGGAGGAGGAAATTTTGAGATGAGTATACCTATAGATTTACCTTTTGTTAAGGGTACAAATATTTACTTACCAGGACTACAGACTGAAATAGTCGCTATTACACAAGATGTGATATCTTCCCCAAATGATCCAGTTAAAAAAGTATTATTAAGTTCTCCCGTAAATGTTCAAAGTCTTAAATGGGTTTTTGTAAATCGCGAATAGAATAGATGAAAGTATTTAATTTTAAAATTGAAAAAAAGTTGCCTAATGCTTTAGGTAGAGTTGGAGTAATTACTACTCCTCATGGAGTTATAGAGACTCCTTCTTTTGTTGTTGTCGGTACAAAAGGGACAGTTAAATCTTTGACGCCAGAACAGCTAAAAGAATTGGGAACTCCTGTAGTCCTCGCAAATACTTATCATTTATATTTACAGCCAGGTGATGATTTGGTAAAAGAAGCTGGAGGTCTTCACAAATTTATGAATTGGCAGGGTCCTATGATGACTGATTCAGGAGGCTTTCAAGTTTTTTCCTTAGGTGTTGCATATGGTAAAGAACTTTCTAAAGTAGTATCAGTTACAGATCCAAGCTTGTTGATACCTGAAAGATCTACAGCGGAAGATGGAGTTCCTCGTTTGGCGACAGTAGGGAATGATGGTGTTTCTTTTCGTTCTCATATTGATGGATCACTTCATTATATAACTCCTGAGAAATCAATCGAGATTCAGCATAATCTAGGTGCAGATATCATTTTTGCTTTTGATGAATGTACTTCACCGACAGAGAGTGATAGATATCAAGACGAAGCCTTGTCTCGCACTCACGCTTGGGCAAAGAGAAGTTTAATAGAACATAAGAAGAGGGAGGAGGAAAAAGCATTTCCTCCCCTCCTTACTAAGGAGGGGAACGAGGGGAGGTTCTTAATTAATCAGGAACCTCTCCCTAACCCTCTCCTTGTAAAGGAGAGGGGGGCTCAACTACCTCAGGCTCTTTTTGGTATTGTTCAAGGAGGACGATCGGAAGAATTGAGAAGGAAGTCTGCTAAAATTATTGGAGAGATGGATTTTGATGGCTTTGGTATTGGAGGTTCTTTTGCAAAAGAAGATATGTCTAGTGCTGTGAAGTGGGTCAATGAAGAACTCCCAGAAAGGAAACCTCGTCATTTACTAGGGATTGGTGAACCGGAAGATCTATTCTCTGGTGTAGAAAACGGTGTGGATCTTTTTGACTGCGTAGGTCCTACTCGGATAGCTCGTAATGGAACTATGTTTACTAAAAATGGTAAAATAAATATATTGAACGCAAAATTTATAAAAGATTTTTCACCGATCGATGAAGGTTGTAAATGCAATACTTGCACAAATTATACTCGTTCGTATTTGTCTCATTTATTTAGAGCAAAAGAAATGCTAGGTGCTACTCTCGCTTCCATTCATAATGTTTATTTTATTACAAATTTAGTGAAAGAGATGAGACAGTCAATTATAGAAGATAAATTTTTTGAATTTAAAAAAGAATTTTTAGAAAAATACTTGCCCCGTAATAAAATTTAGATTACGTGGTATAACTATAATAATTATCAGTTAAAATTTTAGTATTGGGATGAAAGAAAAAGTATTTAAATTAAAGAGTAATTATAAGCCAGACGGAGACCAGCCGAAGGCTATTTTAGAGTTGCTCGATGGCCTCAATAAGGGAATGAAAAAGCAGACTCTTTTAGGTGCTACAGGTACTGGTAAGACTTTTACTATAGCCAATGTGATAGAAGAGTGGAATAAGCCAACACTAGTTATTGCTCACAATAAGACTTTAGCAGCCCAGCTTGCTCAAGAATTCAGAGAATTTTTCCCAGATGCTGCGGTTCATTACTTCGTATCATACTATGACTACTACCAGCCTGAGGCGTATATGCCGGTAACTGATACATATATAGAAAAAGATGCTCAGATAAATAAAGAGATAGATAGACTTCGTCATGCTACGACCCAATCATTACTTACACGTAAAGACGTTATTATCATTGCTTCTGTTTCTTGTATTTATGGATTGGGAAGTCCTGAAGAGTACGAGAAAGTAAATTTAAAATTAGAAATTGGTTCAAAAATTTCAAGAACTGATTTGATGAGAAAGTTACTAGATGTTCATTTCGAGAGAACAAATGCAGATCTAAATCCTGGAACTTTCCGTTCTATTGGAGACAGAGTAGAAGTTATGCCTATCTCTGAAACATTTGTTTATCAGATAGAATTCAATGGCGGTTCCATATCTAAAATTTTAAAAGTCGATCCAGTGTCGGCTCATGTTCTCAAGGAAGAAAAAGGAATATTTTTATTTCCAGCAAAGCATTTCATAACAGAAGACGAGAAGGTAAAAGTTGCTCTTAAGAATATAAAGCTAGAACTCACACAGCAATTGAAAAAATTTGAGAAAGAAGGAAAGTTATTAGAAGCCGAAAGAATTAAAAGAAGGACCAATTATGATCTAGCGATGATCAAAGAAGTTGGCTATTGTAATGGTATAGAGAATTATTCTAGACAGCTTTCTGGTAAAAAAGAAGGAGAGGCTCCAGATACTCTACTATCTTATTTCAAGGGAGACTTTCTGACTGTCATAGATGAGTCACATGTGACTTTGCCTCAGCTAGGTGGTATGTATGCAGGCGATGCTTCTCGTAAAAAGACGTTGGTAGATTTCGGTTTTCGTCTTCCTTCTGCGAAGGATAATAGACCTCTCAAATATAATGAATTTGAAGAAAGGATAGGTGACGTCATCTATGTGTCTGCAACACCTAGTGATCTAGAGAGAACAACTAGTAACAAGATAGTTGAACAAATTATTCGTCCGACAGGATTGATTGATCCAGAGATATTAGTGAAGCCGGTGTCTGTGGGTTCCCATAGGTCGGACCTAGGGGCAAAAAGTAAAAAAGAAAAGTCCCTAGGTCCGACCTATGGTCCGTACCCCGGTCAAATAGAAGACTTTGTAAAAGAGGCTGACAGAGTTATCAAGAAAGGCTTCCGTGCTATCGCTACCACTTTGACTAAAAAGATGGCGGAAGATTTGTCTATCTTTTTAAAAGAGAAAGGATATAAAGCAGAGTATTTACATAGTGATATAAAAACCATAGAGAGAATTCAGATACTGACTCAATTCAGAAAAGGTGACTTTGATATTCTCATAGGGGTCAATTTACTTCGTGAAGGTTTGGACTTACCTGAGCTTGCTTTGATAGGAATTCTCGATGCTGATAAGGAAGGCTTCCTTCGTTCAGAGACTTCTCTCATACAAATTATTGGGCGTGCTGCTCGTAATGTGGAAGGCAGAGTTGTACTCTATGCTGATCATACGACGAAGGCATTGGAAAGTGCAATTGGAGAAACGACAAGAAGAAGAAATATACAAATAGCCTACAATAAAAAGCATGGTATAACTCCTCAGACTATAATAAAAAAGATAAATGATATTACAGAAGAACTTGAAAATAAGCATGAGAAGGCGGTGAATGCTGAACTTGATCTAGATGTAGAATTATTCAAAAAAACTTTCGGACAAAGTAAAAGCAATAAAGGAAAAGGTGAAAGAGAATCTATAAAGAATCTACTTCTCTCAGATGAAGATAGGAATAAGAATGTCTATGAAAAGATAATTAAAATTAAAGAGAAAGAAATGAATAAGGCAGTGAAAGAGTTGGACTTCGAAACGGCTGCAATACTGAGAGATGAAATTGTTGTCTTGAAAGGAAAGATGGATAAAGTAAATTCTGTGGATAAAAAGTAAAGAGACCACAACATAATGAAGTGGTCTCAGTGATGCGAGGGGGTAGCCCTCATTTGTATATTAAGAAAACTGGTGCTATTTACTGGTCGGGGAGGAAGAAATTAATCTTCCAAATTCCGTCTTGTTAGACTAACTTCTCAACCCCGATGTAATTTACTATTATACTAGCATGTTTAAATTTATTTGTCAAATGTATAATTTAGTGTTAGAATTAGTGTAGTTTAATATTGATATACCCCCTCTAAGAGAGATGCGGGGATTGTTTAAAGTTATGATAAATTTATGAAAAAAGAAACAAATGACAAAATAATAATAAAAGGTGCTAGGACTCACAATCTAAAGAATATTTCAGTTGAAATGCCTCGCAATAAGATGATTGTTATCACAGGTATGTCAGGGAGTGGCAAGTCTTCCTTGGCTTTTGATACTATCTTTGCCGAAGGTCAGCGTCGCTATGTGGAGAGTCTTTCGGCTTATGCTCGTCAGTTCTTGAATCAAATGCCAAAGCCAGATGTGGATGAGATCACAGGTCTTTCTCCAGCTATATCTATCGACCAGAAGTCTAGGTCGAACAATCCTCGTTCGACAGTTGCTACTATCACTGAGATATATGACTATCTTCGTGTCTTGTATGCTCGTATCGGTCATCCACATTGTCCACTTTGTGGTACAGAGATAAAGAAGCTTTCCAATGATGAGATACTTCACTTTGCCATAGATAAGATAAAGAATTTTCAAAAAGATACAAAGAAAAAGAAAGTTATGGGAGTAGAGTGGAACGAAGCTCCTATTTCAATACTTGCCCCTGTCGTTAGAGGTAGAAAGGGGGAGTATTATCAATTACTCTATGATTTACTCAATAAAGGTTTTGCAGAAGTTCGTCTTGATGGAGAAATTAAAAAATTAAGAGAAAGGATAGATATTTCAAAGACAAAAAAACATGATATAGAAGTTATTGTAGATAAATTTCAAATTCATGAATTTAAAGATAATGAAAAAGATTCTTTTTCTAGGCTTGCTGAGAGTGTAGAGAGGGCACTACTCGAAGCAGATGGTCTAGTAATAATAAAAATAGATGAAGATGAATATCTGATGTCTTCCAAGTTTTCTTGTGCCAATGATGGCTTTGCTTTCCCTGAGATAGAGCCAAGACTTTTCTCATTCAACTCTCCTTATGGAGCATGTCCAACTTGTAACGGTCTCGGAACTAAATATTTTGGAGGACTAGATCCTTGTGATGATTGTAAAGGGCTAAGACTTCGTACAGAAGCACTTCATGTATATCTAGGTACACCAAAGAAAAAAAATACTATAACTCCGTTAAATATTGTAGATGTCACTCAACTTTCTATTGAAAAGGTGGCAGACTTTTTCGTTGAATTAGAACTTTCAGACCAAGAAAAAGAAATTTCAAAAGTAGTTATAAAAGAGATAGAAGCCCGTATCCAATTTTTATTGAATGTCGGACTAGATTATTTATCTCTCGACAGAAAGGCGAATACTCTTTCAGGTGGTGAAGCACAGAGAATCCGTCTAGCTTCTCAACTTGGTTCTAGATTGGTAGGAGCATTGTATGTATTAGATGAGCCTACTATAGGACTTCATCAGAGAGACAATGATAAGCTAATAAAAACACTTGAGAATCTTAGAGATCTTGGGAACACTATCATTGTTGTAGAACACGATGAAGACACTATCTATGCTTCAGACTATATTATAGATATAGGTCCAAAGGCTGGAATTCATGGTGGGCAAGTTATAGTTTCGGATTATTTACAGGATTTACTTGATGCTCCTGCCAATCCTTCCAAGTCTAGGACTTTGGCTTACTTGAGAAATGAAGCTCGTATAGAAATTCCAGAAAAAAGAAGAAATAGTGATAAGGGAACTTTGAAAGTAATTGGTGGAAAAGTTTTTAATATAAATAATTTAAATGCTGAAGTTCCTCTCGGAAAGTTAGTGACTATCACTGGAGTATCTGGAAGTGGAAAGAGTTCTTTTATGTATGAGATATTACACAAAAATCTTCAAGCTCGTTATGAAAGGAAGTTTCGCACAGCGACAGTTTTTAATTGCGCATCTTTTACTGGTACAGAGTATCTTTCTCGTGTAGTCCTTATAGATCAGTCACCGATAGGTAGAACTCCTCGCTCAAATATTGCGACTTATACAGGAGCATTTACTCATATCAGAGATTTATTTGCTTTGAGTGACGAAGCTAGACTAAAGGGGTGGAAAGCCAACAGATTCTCTTTCAATGTAAAGGGTGGACGTTGTGAGGCTTGCGAAGGGAATGGTGAAGTAGCAGTTGAAATGCATTTCTTACCGACTGTATATGTCACTTGTGATGTATGTAATGGTAAAAGATTTGATAAAGAAACTTTGACTGTAAAATATAAGAAGAAAAATATTTATGAAGTATTGCAGATGACTATAGAAGAAGCGATAATTTTCTATGAAGAGATACCAGCTATCTACGATAGGATGAAGACTTTGATGGATGTAGGTCTAGGATATGTGAAGCTCGGCCAGTCTGCTACAACTCTCTCCGGAGGAGAAGCTCAGCGTGTGAAAATTTCTTCAGAGCTTTTCCGTCCGTATGAAGAGAAAACTATTTATTTACTAGATGAACCGACAGTAGGACTTCACTACGATGATGTAGCCAAGTTACTTGAAGTGTTGAATAGGCTTGTAAATAAGGGTAATAGTGTCGTGGTTATCGAACACAATATGGATATCATTAAATGCTCTGACTATATTATAGACATAGGTCCAGAAGGAGGCTTAAATGGTGGAAAGATAGTAGCGAAGGGGACACCAGAGGAAGTGGCAAATACCCCAGGAAGTCATACAGGGAAATATTTGAAAAAAGTTTTGAAAAGAAAATAAAAAATTGGCGGACACATAGGTAGTGTCCGCCGTTTTCTTTTGATTTAGTAAGCTTAAGCTTTTTTAGATTTTATTTCTTTAAAAATTATAAATACTAACCAAGAAATAAGTGCGATAGCAACTAATCCGCAAAGGTATAAGTTACCTTCACCGCTGTCTATCTTTTTCAAAAAATTTTCAATATTTTCCATTTTAGGTTTTTTAAGTGAAAGTTATATCATATCTTGTGTACATATCTGTACTCAGCTGATATTTGTTTTCTCCTAAAAATGAAATAGATTGGATGCTACACGTAACACCGATCCCTATTTCCGGATCGGTTGGGTCGATTTTTTTAACGAAGCCAAAGTTTGTTATCGGCTGAAATAATATAATCTCGAATTCATTTTCGATTATATTTTTTCCACCATAGACATTAATTTTTTTGATCTCTACGCGATCTCCTTTTTTCCCTACTTCTCTCAAATTTACCATTTTTAATGTTTTAGATTGTACATATTTGTGCGTTATTTAATTTTAATCTAATATATATCATATGAATAGTCAACAACTTAAAAAAATAGGTCTTCCAGATAAGCCAGGGGTTTACTTCTTTAAATCTGGTAAATCCATACTATATATAGGTAAAGCGACTTCTTTGCGGGATAGGGTAAGGAGCTATTTCTCAAAAGACCTTATCTCGACTCGTGGTCCTATGATACTCGATATGACCGTAAAGGCAGACAATGTAGAGTGGCAAGAGACTGATAGTGTACTAGAATCTCTCATATTAGAGGCTAATTTAATAAAGAAATATAAACCGAAATATAATACTAAAGAGAAGGATAATAAGAGTTTTAATTTTGTTTGTATAACCAGGGACAAACTTCCAAGGGTGCTAGTGGTAAGAGGAAGAGGCTTGAATAAAAAAGAATATAGTAAAGTATATGGCCCATATCCCAATGGGCTTCAGCTTCGTGAGGCCATGAAGATTATTCGTCGAATTTTCCCTTATATAGACAATGACTCAGCCAAGAAAAATAATACAGAATTTTATAAACAGCTTGGACTTGTACCCAAAATTGGAAACGCTCCGCAAAATAATTTAAATTTTCCCCGCTTAACCCTAAAGGGCTCCGACGCGGATAAAAATTTGAATAATTTTGCTTCGCTCAAAGAATACAAAAATAATATAAAAAATCTTAAATTATTTTTCGAAGGGAAAAAGAAAAGTGTTGTGATTAATCTCAAGAAAGAGATGCTTTCTTTTGCAAAGAAAAAAGAATTTGAAAAAGCAGGAGAAATTAAAAAAAGAATTTTCGCTCTTGAACATATAAATGATATAGCTCTAATAAAGGACTACGAAATAGCTTCAAAGAAATATGAAAATTCTTCCCGCTTAACCCTAAAGGGCTCCGACTCGGATAAGAATTTTCATATTTCTATTCCGCTATTTCGCATCGAAGCTTATGATGTAGCTCATATGGGTGGCAAGAATATGGTAGGAGTTATGACTGTTATTGAGAATGGCGAAGTGAATAAGGGTGAATATAGGAAATTTATCATTCGAACTCAAGATGGTGCCAATGATACTGGAGCACTCGAAGAAGTACTATCTAGACGCTTAAGACATACAGAGTGGGGTCTTCCTAGTCTTGTTGTAGTAGACGGAAGTACGGCCCAGATAAATGTAGCGAAGAGGGTTCTTGATCGTTATCAATTTGATATACCGATAGTGGGGGTTGTTAAAGATGAGCGTCACAGACCGAAAGCCATAATAGGGGATGAAGTAATAATAAAAGCTAATAAGAAGAATATCCTACTTGCCAATAATGAGTCACATCGTTTCTCTATCACATTCCATAAACAAAAGAGAAATAAGAGCTTTTTAAATAAAATATAAATTGGTATAATACTTTGGTATGATAAAAGTTGGAGTTATTCGAGGTGGTATAAGCTCTGAATATGAAGTTTCTCTTAAAACTGGGAGTAATGTCCTTTCTCATCTGAGGAGTGACAAATTAAATAAGAAATATAAACCGATAGATATATTGATAGATAAGGACGGCACTTGGCATATCAGTGGCAAGCCTGTCTCTATCTCAGATGTCTTTCATTCTGTTGATGTTATTTTTAATGCATTGCATGGAGACTTTGGAGAAGATGGAAAAGTTCAGCAGATACTAGATCAATGGAAGATACCATATAGTGGCTCGAGTGCTTTCGCTTCATCACTTGGATACAATAAAGTATTGGCTAAAGAACAATTTTTGAAACTTGGAATAAAGACTCCTAATTATTTAGCTATACCAAAGTATGAATTAGAGGACGGTCCTATCGATTCTTATGCTGTATCTGTGTCTAAAAAGATTCATGATAAATTGTCTCCAAATTGGATACTAAAGCCTCTATCTGGGGGTTCATCTGTCGGTATGAGAATATGCAAGACTTATATAGATCTAGTAAATGCTTTTTTGGAAGGTATAAATATGGAAACAGATATCTTGGTAGAAGAAATGATAGAAGGCAAGGAAGCTACCGTAGGAGTTATCGATAATTTCCGTGATAGGAAGATATATGTTTTACCTCCAGCTGAAATACAACTTCCAAAAGAAAAAGATTTTTTTGATTATGAGGCAAAATATGTTTCAGCTGAGTATATTTGTCCAGGAAATTTTTCTCGTGAAGAAAAAAAAGAATTAGAAAATCTAGCAGAAAAAATACATACAGGACTTAATTTAGACCATTATTCTAGAAGTGACTTTATTGTTCATCCTAAAAAGGGAATTTATGCTCTCGAGGTAAATACCTTGCCTGGACTAACTGACCATTCTCTTATTCCTAGAATGCTTTATGCTGTAGGTTCTGACGTTCCTACATTTATTGATCATATAATTACACTTGCTTTAAAGTATTAATATACTTGTCCCGTGGTAAATTTTGTAATAAGAAAATATGATAATAAAAGAATTATTTATAATATAAAGTCGAATAAAACAAAAAATTATTTTTAAAATTTATTACTGGGATGAAAATTGCAATATTGGGTCACGGAGTTTTTGGATCGGCTATGGCTTCTAGATTAGCTTTAAAAGGGCATACTATTCTTAAAAATGTTATCAAGGATAGTGATGTGATATTGGTATCCGTTCCTTCGTATGCTGTATCAGGGGTCTTGATGTCTCATAAAAGTGAAATTATAAGTACTCAGAAGATCGTCATATGCTCAAAGGGTTTTGATAAGAGTGGAGAATTATTTTCAGTAGTATTAGAAAAGGAATTTCCAGATAATGATATATATTTCTTGTATGGTCCTACACTAGCCGAAGAACTTCGTTCGGGTACTTTTTCTGTGATGGTGTTGGCAGGAGGAGAGGGGAAAGAGGAATTAAAAAAAGAAATAGAGTCAGATAGTTTGTATGTACAATTATCAAATGATATTATCGGAGTTCAAGTAGGCTCAGCACTCAAGAATACTGTGGGTATCTTTGTGGGGCTAGTAGAAGGTGCAGGCTATGGCGAGAATACTCAAGGCTTTGTCTACTCTATGGGCTTACAGAAAATCCAAAAGATAGGTGTATACATGGGAGCCAAACCAGAAACCTTTTTAGGCTTTACATGTGCTGGTGATTTATTCTTGAGATCTAGAAGTAGAATCCTAGGTGTAGAGATAGGCAAAGGAAGATCATTCGAAGAAGTTTCTATAGAGATGACTTATCCAAAAGAGGGAATATCTTCACTTAAAAATATTTTAAAAAAGCAAGATGAAATAGACATTGATTTACAATTTTTTCAAATTATTCATGAGGTTGTCTTTGAAGGCTTGTCTGTAAAAGAAGCTGTAGTAAAATTAGCAAATATAATAGAGTGATTAGTGATTGCTATATAAGAATTAAAACAAACAGTACAGGTTTTATGCATATGCATAAAACCTGTACTGTTTGTTTTTTTAAATTTAGTTAAATATTTTTTCTCTTAAAAATATTTATTATATAGAATACATAGCTAGTGCCCTTGCTAGATAAGTTGAATAGAATTGCAAGAGTAAATAATACTAGGGCAAGCTTTGTACTTTCAAAAGATACAGCTATGGCTAAAATCGCAGAGATGACAGGGAAGAGTATGTGCATCTTCGCATGATCATTCTCAACTTTTGTGAACGGCGTGTTCTCTATGGTATTAGATTTGATAGCATAGCTCCTCATTGCGAATAGAGATATTCCGATGAGGATAATATTCACAGCGAAAAAGATTGTGGAAGTTCGAGCAGAGATATATGTTCCTAGAAAATGTGAAGAGAAGGGAACGAGTCCGACGAGAAAGAAAAATATTCCATTTAAGTTCGCGAATTGTGTATCAATATTTTTTACTAAAACTGATGCGATGAAGTGATGACTTCTCCAGTATGTAAAGATGAGTGAAAAGCTTAGCAAGTAACTAAGGAAGAGAGGATACATATTTATAAGTGAGTGGACTAGTGCACCGTTGGTGACTACTCCAGTAAATTCTGGAACGCGTATTTCAAAAACTAAAATCGTCATGACGATAGCAAAGATACTATCGGCAAGCTGGTCTAATCTAAATTGTTTCATCATATTCACTATTATAACATATAAATTTATTTAAATAAAAAACCGCTGAACTTTTATCAAGTTTGCGGTTTTTTTTGATTAAAGGGTTCTTAGTGAACTCCAGGTAAATGTGAGGAATTATTCATATCAGAATTTTCCTCATTCTTTTTTTCTTTTGAATGATTTGTACCTGCATTTTCAACATGAGCCCAATCAAACAAGAATAAGAATGCTTGTTTTACTTCATTTTTTTCTACATCCATAACGAACAAAATTAATTTTTAGTTAACATTAACTGATGATATTATCATATTCATCTATAATACGCAAGGGATTATAGATTTATCTCATTATAAAATAACCTATTTATTCGAATATCAAATCTCTCAATTCATCTAACCCTTTTTTAGTTTTAGTTGAAAAGGGAATAATAGGGTATCCATCGCCGATCATTTTCTTAAGTAAGGTTATATTTTTATGATATTCAGACTGAGTAAGTCTGTCTATTTTATTTGCTACTACAATGAAATCTTTGTTGTGATCTATAAGTTCATTGAACATAAGGACATCTTTATCTGTCATCCCTACACAGAGGTCTATTATAAGCACAATCTTCTTTTGACCATGTATTGAATTAAAAAGATATGAGTCTATAAGCTCACCGATTTTTTCTCGGCCCATGCCGGAAGATCTAGCGAATCCATAGCCAGGTAAGTCAACAAGATAAAAAGAATCATTGATTAAGAAAATGTTTATCTCTTGAGTTCTACCTGCGAAGGAGCTAGTACGAGATATCTTGCTATTTGTTAATACATTTATGAGACTAGATTTACCTACATTGGAACGGCCAATAAAAGCGATCTGAGGTATGCCGTCTGCCAGTATCTCGTCATCTCCGACGAGACCTTTCATAAACTTTGTAGAAGTTATTTTCATTAAATTGTGGACCTTACAGGGGTCGAACCTGCTACCTCCTCATTGCAAATGAGGCGCTCTACCAGATGAGCTAAAGGCCCTTAAATCATTTATTTATTAATTAATAAATAAGATACTTCTATATTACTGTATTTTTAAATTTTTGCAAGTTTAAAATAAGGAATAGATAGCTGCTATTGCTGTAATACTCATAAGTACTGTTGTAACCCATCCGATGATATTACTTATCTTTGAGTTTTTATAATGACCCATTATTTTATGACTACCACTTATGTGGACAATAAAAATAAGAATAACTGGAGCTACTATACCATTGGCTATAGCAGAATATATTAGAGCTTTAATAGGATCTATTCCTATAAAATTAATAATTATTCCTATAACAATAGAAAGAGTAATGATACCATAGAAAGCCCTAGCTTCCTTAAGCTTGCGATATAGGCCTTCTTTCCATCCAAAACTTTCTGATATGGCATAAGATGCTGATCCTGCTAATACAGGAATAGCTAGCATTCCAGTACCTATAATTCCTATTGCAAACAATGTTGTAGCCCATTTACCAGCAAAGGGAGCCAGAGCTAAGGCTGCATCGTTGGCCGTAGTTATATTCGTAATTCCATTTTTAAATAGGACATTTGCACAAACTGCAATGATAAAAAACATCACCAAATTAGATAAGAACATTCCTGTCCAGACATCTTTTCTCATTTCTTTTATTTCAGCAGGATTAGTTCCTCTTCTTAGATGAACTGTAGTTTTTCCTTCTTTGATTTCTTCTTCTACTTCTTGAGATGTTTGCCAGAAAAATAGATAAGGAGAAATAGTTGTACCTAAAATACCAGTTATGAGTAGTATCTGAGTTTTAGTAAATGTTAGATGAGGTAATATGCTATCTTTTAATAGCATAGACCAGTCCATGTGAATTATTAAACCAGTTGCTATATATGAAAAGAGAGATATTACTAACCATTTCAAATATTTACTATATTTTTGATATGGGATAAATATTTGTAATACAAGACCTAGTATTCCGAATCCTATAACAAGAGCGAAAAATGGAATATTAGGAACTAATAATTGAAATCCTTTAGCCATTGCCCCAAAGTCTGCTCCGATGTTTAAAGTGTTAGCGGCAAATAATAATATAGTACAAGCATAGAGTATTTTTTTTGAATATGTATGTTTGATATTGGCAGCTAATCCTTTCCCTGTAACTAGAGCTATGCGAGCACACATCTCTTGAATCATGGCCATAAGAGGGAATGTCCAAGCAGCAAGCCATATCAAGCTTGAACCATACTGAGCTCCAGTCTGAGAATAAGTGGCAATGCCAGAAGGGTCATCGTCTGCTGCTCCGGTTATAAGACCTGGACCTAGCTTCTCTATGTATTGTTCTCCTTCTTTTAAATATTCTTCACTTCTTTCTAGTAAGGATTCTCTTTTTTTTATCAATTCTCCTTCTTCCTCGAGCAGTGTCTCTTTTTCGTTTATCAAACTTTCTTCTTTTATTAAAAGAGATTCTTCCTTATTTATTAATTTTTCTTCTTTTGAGAAAGATTTTTTATCTTTTATCGTAATTTCTTTTTGTTCGTTATTTTCCTTTCTATTTTTCATATGTTTTATATTATACTATTTTAATTGAATTTGATACAATATTAATGTATATAATTATGGCTTTAAATAAACCAAACAAAATCCAAATAATTAAATTTGCTCCACCACCACCAGACCTACCGACTCTAGGTAGAGTTGATCCTAGCGATGTTGCTTTTATCGGTCGCACTAACTACGTAGCTTCTCTTGAAGAAAAGAGATTTGTTTTTGGTATCAAGCGTATAGATAGAAGACGCCACATGTATATCATCGGAAAGTCAGGAGTTGGTAAGTCTAAGCTTCAAGAGTTGATGATTCGTCAAGATATAGCTTATGGTCATGGTGTATGTATTATTGATCCCCACGGAGAACTTATAGATGATATTCTAGACTTTATTCCTGAAGACCGTATTGAAGATGTTTGCGTTATTGATCCTGGCGATGTCGAATTTCCATCTTCTTTCAATCCTCTCGCAAATATCGATCCAACTTTTAAACATCAGCTCACTCAAGGATTGATCGAGGTCTTACGCAAGCAGTTCGGTGCGAACTGGACACCTCGTCTTGAACACGTCTTTCGTTTTACAGTTCTCGCATTACTAGACTATCCATATGCTACGATGCGTGGAATGATATCAATGCTTACTGACCGTAACTATCGTCAAAAAGTAGTTGAGTATATAGAGGATGATATGGTCAAACGTTTCTGGGCTATAGAATTCGCTGACTGGTCCGAGAAGTTTGATACGGATGCTATCATTCCTTTGGTTAACAAACTTGGCCAATTCCTTTCTGATCCAATGCTTCGTAATATTTTCGGAC
>JBAXFQ010000007.1:0-38623 GCA_037139835.1 Candidatus Nomurabacteria bacterium
CTATGCATTAACATCTGGATTAACTACAACTAATACATATAGTATTACTGGGTTAATACCAACTGTCACAACTACTTCTCCTGTTACCTCAATTGCTCAAACATCAGCAGTTGGTGCAGGAAATATTTCCTCAGATGGAGGAAGTTTAGTAATAGTTAGTGGTCTAGCCTGGAGTACTTCAGCAAATCCAACATATGATTCTGCAAACGGCCCACTTACAGGGAACGTAGGACAGACAACAAATGGCCCTGTCTTAGGAGTTATCTCAGGTAGTATGACAGGTTTAACTTGTAATACTGATTATCATGTTCGTGCTTTTGCAAAAAATAGTGCTGGTCTTAGTTATGGATTAGATGTAATATTTACAACATCAGCTTGTAATACCTTACCTACTTTAGATACTCCAACTGTAACTTCAGTAACTACTACAACTGCAACTCTTGGTGCTAGAGTAACTTCTCTTGGTATACCAGCCGCAATATCTGCTCGTGGAGTTTGCTATAACACGACGGGAACTCCTACCTTATCTAATGGAGCTATTTGCGTAACTGCTACTTTAGCACAGACACTTACTTCATATACAAAAGGTGTAGTTGGATTAACTCCAGGAACAAGATATTTCTATGCAGGCTATGCTACAAATACGACAGGTACTGGATATTCAGCAGATGGAACATTTGTCACTATTCCTCCTACTCCAAATGGACTTTGGGTAGGACCAAGTACTTGTGGGACTACATATCTTAATACTTCATGGAATGCTACAGATGGAGCAACAAGTTATCAGTTATATAGAGAAGGAATATTGTTATATAATGGACCTTTACTATCCTTTCAAGATTTAGGCTTAGCTTTATCATCAACTCATCCATATCAAGTCTTTGCAAGTAATGATAGTGGTACATCTTCTCCTTCTATAACAGTTTTCGGAACAGTTTCTGACTCATGTGTTTGTCCAGAACCAACAACTCAAGATGTTTCTTTCAGTTGTCCTCCAGTTTCTGGAATTGCTGCTGTTTCCGGAGATGTAACAAGAAGATTAAATAAAATATATCCTGAATGTACTTTCCCTTCACCCGCAACTGTAGAGAATACTCAATGGGTAAGTGATAATAATTGTAAATATCCTATACTACCAGTAGTTACTACTCCTACAGACTCTTCTGTGAAGGCAACAAGTGCGACCCTTGGGGCTACTGTTGTATCACTTGGTGAGCCTGCTTCTATAACCGCTCGTGGAGTTTGCTATGGTACAGCACATAATCCAGATCTGACAAACGGAGCAACTTGTGGAATTGAAGGAGGATTAAATATAGGAGTATTTACTATGAATATTGGAGATATTTTGACTCCTACAACTACTTATTATTATCGTGGTTATGCTACGAATTCAAATGCTGGAACAGGATATTCAACAGAAGGAACATTTACCACTATAGCATTACCTCCAGCTCCTACTGTTGCTTTTGATTCATATAATATAAAGAATGAAATAACAAGTAACATTAATTTTGAAGAAGCCATAGTGTTAAAATGGACTTCAACAAATGCTAATAGTTGTGCTATCACCTCTATTCCTTCCCCGTCTGTAAATTTAACAAACTTAAATACAAGTGGTACAAAGAAGCTTTTCCCAAATAGTACTTCAGACTACACTCTAATATGTACAGGTGAGGGAGGGTCAGCAATGTCCACGCTGAGAATTACAGTTGGGAAGATAAAGCCAATCTTTAAGGAACGTTAAAATTTGCATATATAGAATACAATAGTCCCGAGCCTACAGCTCGGGGCTATTGTATTTAGTGTTAAATTTGACATTTTGCTCATATTTGATACTATGAGAGTCAATCGTTTAGTCTCCCATTGGGAGATCCTCCACTGGGGGACGGTATTTATTAATAATTTTATGTTGATCTATTGAATGAATAAGGTATATCCATATTCGTTACGTATATCAACCAATAAAAACATATGGCAGAAGAATTTAAAAGAGATAAGCCTCACGTAAACGTAGGTACTATTGGTCACGTTGACCACGGGAAAACTACATTAACTGCGGCTATTTTGCAGGTTTTAGCAAGACAAGGTGGTGAATACGGTGCAAAAATCAAAGGTGTTGATCAAATCGACTCAGCTCCTGAAGAAAAAGCACGTGGTATCACTATTGCTTTGTCACATAATGAATACTGGACACCTACACGTCACTATGCTCACATAGATGCCCCAGGTCACGCCGACTATATCAAGAACATGATTACAGGTGCCGCTCAAATGGACGGTGCAGTTATTGTTGTTGCTGCTACAGACGGAGTTATGCCTCAGACACGTGAACACATACTTTTAGCAAAACAAGTTAACGTTCCAAAAATCATCGTATTCTTAAACAAATGCGACATGGTTGATGATCCTGACATGCTTGAATTAGTTGAAGAAGAAGTTCGTGAACTTCTTACAAAACAAGGATTTGATGGCGCAAACGCACCAGTTATCCGTGGTTCAGCTTTGAAAGCTTTAGAATCAGCTGACAACAATGATGAATGGGCAAAGAAGATCCTAGATCTTACAAATGCTCTTGATACTTACATCCCAGTTCCAGAACGTGATATTACAAAACCTTTCCTAATGCCTATTGAAGACATATTCTCAATTGAAGGACGTGGAACAGTTGTTACAGGTAAGATCGAACGTGGAGTAATCAAAGTTGGTGAAGATGTTGAAATTGTTGGTATCAAAGATACAGCAAAGACAACAGTTACTGGTATTGAAATGTTCAACAAAAACTTGAAAGAAGGTATGGCTGGCGACAATGCCGGAATCCTAATCCGTGGTATCAAGAAAGAAGATGTTACTCGTGGACAAGTTCTAGTTAAGCCAGGAACAGTTACTCCTCACTCAGAATTTGAATGTGAAATATACGTATTAAAGAAGGAAGAAGGAGGTCGTCACACACCATTCTTCACAGGTTACAAGCCTCAATTCTACATCCGTACTACAGACGTTACAGGTGAATCAACATTACCAGCCGGAGTAGAAATGGTTATGCCAGGTGATACAGTTAAACTTACAGTTAAACTTGTAACTCCAGTTGCTCTCGAAGAAGCTATGCACTTTGCTATCCGTGAAGGAGGTAAAACAGTTGGTGCTGGTGTCGTAACAAAAATCATTAAATAAATAGTTGTTAGTTTATAGTGACCAAATTCTAGTATTAAAATACTAGAATTTGGAAGCTGTAACTTATAACTTAATCCCTTATGACAACAAAGATTCATCCACCAGTAGGTGGAACAAAAGCAAAAAAAGGGAAGGATGATGCCGTCGTACAGCTTCGCATAAGAGTAAGAGCTTATGAAAATAAAATTCTTGACGCTTCTGTCAAGCAGATTATTGATACAGCTCTTCGCTATGATGCAAAGATAGTAGGACCAATTCCACTTCCAACTGAAATCAAGAAATATACTGTAAACAGAGCATCATTCGTTTTCAAGAATGCACGTGAACAGTTTGAAATCAGAATCCATAAACGCGTTATTGATATTTTAAACCCAAACCCTAAAACTATTGAAGCACTCACAAGTTTGTCACTACCATCCGGTGTTGATATAGATGTGAAAATGATGTAATAGATATTATTTATGAAATTTATCCTTGGTAAAAAACAGCATATGATGCAGTGCTTTGAAGCTGATGGCAGAGTGGTACCAACTACAGTTATTTCTGCAGGACCACTTGTAGTCACTCAAATGAAAAGCCCTGATACAGACGGCTACGTAGCTGTACAAGTAGCTTACGATGAACAAAAAGAGAGTCGTGCGACAAAGGCTCATCTTGGTCACGTAAAAGAAGGTGCATATAAGCATCTTCGCGAATTTAAAGATATAGAAGAAATGGTTGTCGGTGATAAAATAACAGTTTCTGCATTTAAAAAAGGAGACATTATTACAGTTACAGGCATATCAAAAGGAAAAGGCTTCCAAGGCGTTGTTAAACGTCATGGATTCCATGGAGGACCTCGTTCACACGGACAGAAACACTCAGAACGTGAACCTGGATCAATCGGTGGAGGTCTTCGTAACAAAGTTCCAAAGGGAATGCGCATGGGCGGCCGTATGGGTAGCGATCGTATTACCGTTAGGAATCTAGAAATCGTTGGTGTTGATGTCGAAAATAACCAATTACTTATTAAGGGTGCGATTCCAGGAAGACGCGGAACGCTCGTAGAAATAATCGGATAATATGGAAACACAAATATACAACCAAAAAGGTAAGTCAGTTGGTAAATTCGAACTTCCAGAATCAATCTTCGGTGTGCCTTGGAATGGTGACTTGGTTCACCAAGTAGTAACTGCTATGCAAGCAAATGCTCGTACACCAGTTGCTCATACAAAGGACAGATCAGATGTTCGTGGAGGAGGTAGAAAGCCTTGGAAACAAAAGGGTACAGGACGTGCTCGTCATGGATCTTCACGTTCCCCAATCTGGGTAGGAGGTGGAGTTACACATGGACCACGCAACGAAAAGAGTTACGAACAGAAAATCAACAAGAAGATGAAAGCCAAAGCTCTTTATACAGTTTTGTCTGAAAAATTCAGAAAAGGTCAAATACTTTTCCTTGAAGAATTGAATCTTAAAAATATCAAAACAAAAGATGCAGTTTCTGTAATCTCAGATTTGAGTACTTTGAAAGGATTTGAAAAGATGGTAGGTGGAAAGAATCCAAATATCTATATTTCAGTTCCAGCAAAAGGAGATACAATCAAGAAGAGTTTTGCAAATATAAAAACAGTCGAAGTCGATGAAGTTCGCAATATGAATCCTGTGGATTTGCTTGCTTTCCGATATATTATAATCTCACAACCTACAGAGAGTATCGCTTTCCTAGGAGGTAAGATAGAAAAGAAATAATATTTATGGCTACAACAAAAACAAAAAAGAATAAAGAAGTTGCAGTAGTAGATGATTCGAAAAAAGCAAAGACACATCCATTGATCATCGGACCTCGTATTACTGAGAAAGCAGCTATTGGTGCAGAAAAAGGTGTTTACACTTTCAATGTTGCCGATAATGCAAATAAGAGTGAGATAAAGAAAGCAATCAAATTAATCTACGGATTAATGCCTGAGAGAGTTGCTATAATTCAAATCAAAGAAAAAGAAGTTGTTCGCCGTGGTAAAAAGGGAACAAAGAAAGGAGGAAAGAAAGCGGTCGTATATATGAAAAAGGGTGATAAGATAGCATTCGTATAATATGAAAACATATAAACCTACAACACCATCAAAGCGTCACCAGACTACAGTTACATATCGTAATGTCTTGACCAAAGTTGAGCCTTTAAAAGCTTTAACTCATGGCTTCAAGAGATCTGTCGGACGTAACAATCAAGGACGTATAACTGTTCGCCATAAAGGTGGAGGACACAAGCGTCTATACCGTGAAATTGACTTCATGTATAACAAGCACGATATTCCTGCCAAGATAACTTCTATCGAATATGATCCAAATCGTAATGCATTCATCGGTCTAGCAGTTTATGCTGACGGAGAGAAGAGATACGTCGTGGTTCCTAAATCAATAAAAGTTGGAGATAAGTTCATCGTTTCTGAAAAGGCTCCGATGACTCCAGGAAATCGTTTACCTCTTAAAGTCATTCCAGTTGGTACTTTCGTTTACTGTGTTGAAATCAAACCAGGAAATGGAGGAAAACTAGCTCGTAGTGCAGGAACCTTCGGACAAGTAGTAGCTAATGACTTGGGTTATACCAATATCAAAATGCCTTCTACAGAAATCCGTAAAGTTTCAGAAAATGCATGGGCAAGTATCGGTGAAGTTTCAAATTCTGAATATCATTTACAAAACATAGGTAAAGCAGGTCGTTCTCGTTGGCTTGGAATTCGTCCTACAGTTCGTGGTACAGCCATGAACCCAGTAGACCATCCACACGGTGGAGGTGAAGGACGCCAAGGTCGTGGACTACGTCGTGCTAAGACTATGTGGGGTAAGCCATCAGGAAAGGGACAGAAGACTCGTACACCAAAGAAATACTCAAACATGTGGATTGTATCCAGACGTAGAGTTGGAAAGGCTAAGAGTTCAAAGTAACTTAAATAAAAAACAAAATTCTCTATCACAAAAAATACCCGTAAGGGTATTTTTTGTTTTGATATTTACAATGAAAAAGGACTGTTTTAAGTTAGGACAGTCCTTTGGTTGATTAAGCGCTTAAACGCAGGTAAACTCTCTGAGATCTTTTTATCTCTTGAACTTTAAGTAATAATGCAATAATTTGGTCTAATGTTTTACGACCAAACAGTAAGTGAAATGCACTATGTTTATAATAATTATTAATTGAATGCAAGAACTCTTTAATACTTACAACAAGCTTAAAATGTCCTATTATTTCAGTTAATGTTTTATTATAAAACAATAAATGCCATGCATCATGACGATAGGCATCCATGACTAAAATGTTTGATTCGGTGTTAGAACCTCCTCTAGAACAGGGTAGTTCTATATGGTGTTCGTCTTTCCAACCAGCACGTTTTTTAAATTCATGGATTTCTCTTTTCTCTCTTAAATGTTTCTGGCCCATTTCAAAGAATTTTAGTTAGACAATATATCGATATTTAATTTTATTATATACCCTCAAAATAAATAAATAAAATAATTTAACATAAAAAGCATAAAAATAAGTAATAAAATAGGAAAATTTATTCTTGTCAATAAATAGATGTTATTTATATTTTTGTTGTATAATATAAATATGGAAAAAATATCAGAAAAGAAAAGATTTTCTTTAATCTCTAGATTCAAGAGTACCAATCATGGGCTTCGTGGCTTGGGAGTATTTATTAGAACAACTCATAATTTATGGATGCACCTATTTTTTGCAGTCCTTGCTGTATATATGGGCTTTATTTGTTCCTTATCTTCTGTTGAATGGGCAATTATTATTTTTGCAATAGGATTAGTCATAATAGCTGAAGCATTTAATACTGCAATAGAAATAGATATAGATCTGACAAGTCCAAACTATCATCCATATGCCAGAGATACTAAGGATGTAGCTGCAGGAGCAGTTTCCATAGCTACTGTTATTGCTGGAATTATGGGATTAATAATCTTTCTTCCAAAAGTAATTGCATTAGTAATAAGATAGCAAGCTGAATAGTTGACATTATTTTTATATTTGCTAGTATAAACGAACGAGCTCAAAAGAGCTTATTTATATTATATATGACAAGATCACTAAAAAAAGGACCATATGTAGACGAAAGGCTTTTGAAAAAGATTGCCGGAAAGAAGCCTCTTGAGACAGGTGTTATTAAAACTTGGTCTCGAGCATGCGTTATCTCTCCAGAAATGGTAGGTTTCGTATTTGGAGTCCACAATGGAAAGGTTCACGTAGAAGTTTTAGTCAGTGAAGACATGGTAGGACATAGACTTGGGGAATTCTCTTTAACAAGAAAGTTCGTCAGACACGGAGGTAAGATGCAGAAAGAGCTAGAAGCGAAGAAGAAAGAGGCCGAAATTACAGCATCCAAATCAGCCAAAGCAGCTACCGATACTAAAAAGAAATAATTAACTTATTATGAAAGCATTTTTAAAAAATTACAGACAGTCTCCTCGCAAGGTTCGCCTTGTAGCAGACTTAATCAAAGGGAAAAGGGTTTCCGAGGCTTTTAAGCAGCTTAAGAATTTAGCAAAGAGAGCATCAGAGCCTATGGATAAGCTTTTAGCTTCAGCAGTTGCTAATGCAAAGCAAGCAGGTGTAAATATCGAAGAGTTATATGTAGAAAACGTAACAGTTAATGAAGGTATAGTTATGAAGCGTTCAATGCCACGTGCTCGTGGAAGTGCATCACGCATCAACAAACGTACAAGTCATATAATGCTTACTCTTACAGAAAAGAATGCAGACAAGAAAGAAAAGAAAACAGTCAAAGTAGAAAAGAAAGAAGAAAAAGCACCAAAAGTAAAAACAGTCAAAAAAGTAGCAACAAAGAAGTCGAAAGTAACAAAAGAAGCAGAAGTTAAAGAATAATATATGTCAAAAGTTGTCCATCCATATGCACATAGACTAGTAACACTAAGAGATTGGAAATCTCGCTGGTTTGCTGATAAAAAATACAAAGATTTACTTAAGAGTGACGTCGTTATTCGTGAGTTTCTTATGAAGAAGCTTCGCGGTTTTTATGTTTCAAGAATTGAGATAGATCGCAGTGCAAAGGCTACAAAGGTTATGGTTTTCACTTCACGTCCTGGTATGATCATCGGCCGTTCAGGTGAAGGTGCAAGTAAACTAAAAGCAGACATGGTAGCTATGATGAAGAGAAAGAATGTTCTTATTCCTGAAGATTTCAAATTTGATATAGTAGAAGTTACAAACCCAGATGCAGATGCAGCCATTGTAGGATGTATGATAGCAGAAGGTCTTGAAAAGAGACTTCCTTTCCGTCGCGTAATGAAGCAAACAATCGAAAAAGTAATGCAAGCTCGTGGAGTTAAAGGAGCTCGTATTTACCTTGGAGGACGTCTAGGAGGAGCAGAAATCGCACGTAGTGAGCAGATCAAGCGTGGATCAATTCCACTTCAGACTTTCCGTGCAGACGTTGACTTTGCTCGTGAGAAAGCACATATGAGTTATGGAGATATCGGTATCAAGGTCTGGATTTACCGTGGAGAAGTTTTTAATGATATAAAGAAATAAAAATTTTATGTTAACACCAAAAAAAGTAAAATACAGAAAGTGGCAGACTAGTAGAACTGATATGACGAAAGTCACTCCAGATACTCGTGGTATTACTGTTGCCTTCGGTTCATTTGGACTTAAAGCAATGTCAGGTGGACGTATCCGTTCAAATCAGCTTGAGTCAGCTCGTAAAGCAGGACATAGAGCAATAGGTAAGACAGGACGTATGTGGATAAGAGTATTCCCAGATAGACCATTTACAGCAAAGCCAGCAGAAGTAGGTATGGGAAAGGGAAAAGGTGACCCACAAGGATACTGTCTAGATGTACGCCCAGGCCGAATATTATTTGAGGTAGATGGTGTAACAGAAGCTATAGCGAAGGAAGCTCTTCGTAAAGCAGGAACAAAGTTACCAGTATCGACTCGTGTAGTAGCAAGATAATTTAAATATATGGAAGCAAAAACAATAAAAAAGAATAAAGTTTTAAAGGGAGTAGTAGTTTCAGACAAAATGCAGAAGACTGTTGTTGTCGAAGTTACTCGCTTTGTTGAACACAAGAAATACGGCAAGCGTATTAAGAAGACAAAGAACTATAAAGCTCATGATGAGAACAATGTTAAAAAAGTAGGGGACGTAGTCGAGATCGAAGAGACAAAGCCAATGTCTAAAGATAAGCATTTTAAAGTAATTATTTAATAAATATATGATTCAAGACGGAACAGTAGTAGTTATAACGGACAATGCCGGCGGAAAAGTTGGTAAAGTTTTCAAAGTACTTGGCTCTTCAAAGAAGCGTTACGCTGCTATAGGAGAGAAGGTGATAATTTCTGTTAAGATTGCAGATCCTCGTAAAGCAGTAAAGAAGAAGGATGTTCATCAAGCTGTTGTCGTTCGTACTGTCAAAGCTTTCAGAAGAAAGGATGGTTCATATATTCGTTTTGATGACAATGCAGTAGTTATTCTTGAAAAAGATAAGCTAGATCCAAAGGGTGGTCGTGTTTTCGGTCCTATTCCTCGTGAACTTGCAGAAAAGGGATACCAGAAAATTATTTCATTAGCACAAGAAGTTATATAATTTTATGAAAATAAAAAAAGGAGACAATGTAATAGTTATCGCAGGTAGTAACAAAGGCAAGAAGGGAAAAGTTCTAAAAGCAATTCCATCTGAGAGTAAGGTCATAGTTGAAGGCGTAAACTTGAGAAAGAAAGCTCATAAAGCCAAGAACACAGGGGACAAGAGTCAGATACTCGAGATTGCTATGCCTATCCACGTATCAAATGTATCTAAACAAGATTAATAAATTTTATGGAAACAGTAAAACAAAAAGAAAAAAAAGCATATAGTACACTTAAGGCCAAGTATGGTTACAAGAACGTCATGGCAGCACCTCGTCTATTAAAAGTCGTCGTTGCTTCAGGAACAGGTTCAGGACTTAAGAGAAACAAGGATCACAATAAGCTAGTCATCGAAAGACTTTCAAAGATCACAGGTCAGAAGCCTGCTACAAAGAGTGCAAAGAAGTCTATCGCTTCATTCAAGATTCGTATTGGCGACCCAGTAGGAGTCATGGTGACTTTGAGAGGTGCTCGTATGTATGGATTCCTAGATAAACTTATAAACGTTGCTATTCCTCGTACAAAGGACTTCCGTGGTATTGAAAGAAAGATTGTAGACAATATCGGTAACCTAACTATGAGTATCAAGGAACACACTATTTTCCCTGAGACAGGTGATGAAGAATTGAAAGACGTTTTCGGACTTGGAATTACTCTAGTAACAACAGCCAAGACTAAAGCCGAAGCAACAGAATTCTTTGAGCTTATCGGTGTGCCATTTAAGAAAGCTTAATTACTTTAAAATACTCCCTAAACGGGGGTATTTTTGTATCACTTGCTTAGATATATCATATGTGATATATCTAATATGAACTAATACAAATAAAAATGGAAACAACAAAAGAAGAAAGATATATTCAAAGCATCGAATGGATGCATGAATATCCAGGTTCTACTATAGAACCTGAAATCTGTGTTGATCAGTTTGCTTCACATGGAGCTGAAATTTTCATCCTAGGTAAGCCTGTGGATTGGAAAAAATACCACACATCAAATAGTGGTCTTTTGGAACTTTTGAAGAGAAATCATATGGAAAAACTTTATGTTCCAACATCAAATACTTTTACAGGTATGATAGGAGACATAAATGGTTTTAATGAAGAACTTCTTACTTTCGGGGTGAAAATTATGTCCGGATGTTTAACCGATGGATTGAAAATCCCAGTTGGTTCTGCTGCTCTTATTCTAACTGCAGACTGTCCTACTATTGTTTATCATGAAATTAAAAATGATGTATTAATCGTAGCTCATGCTGGACTTGGTTCAGTTGTTGATCTTCCTTATATAACAACTGCAATACCATCGCGGTCTCATGAAGGAGTTGTTGATGGAATAATGCTTCAAACTAAAAACTCCGAGGATTACGAGATCTTTATTTCTTGTGGTGTAGGCTACAAATCATTTATTTATGACCCCAATCACCCTGTATATGGTAAGAAGAATAAAAAAATTTTGAAGTATCTTATCGGAGCGTATGGCGAACAAACTGTTCCTTTGGGTTATGAACATGGAGGTATAAGTATCAAAGATGTCATCAAACAGCAATTTTTGGAATATGGATTGGATCCGAACAAAATTCATTTTGATGAGATTGATACTTATAATGATTCCAGATTTTGGAGTCATTCTCGTTATTTTAAGCAAGAATTGGGGTACTGTGGAAGAAACGGTGTTCTCGTTCTCAATAAAAAGTAATTTTATAAAAGAGTATATCGCTTGTTGGTATACTCTTTTTGATTGTTCATTAGTTTGACAATTATAGCCTTAAAATGTAAGGTTAAAGTAAATTGTAAACATTTAAAATATAAGAATTATGAAGAAAACAATCATGATTGTTCAAGGGGGTCCTTATTGGCTTCCAATTTTTAAATCCATCATTACTCAAGAGCTTCCGCATTTAACTATAGCTCATGATGTTATTTACACGGATTCATTTGATGAAGCTGTGGATCTGATTCCACAATCTTGTGATTTGTGTATTATTTCCAGTGAAGTGTTTCATGATGAAGATTCTAAGTACAGAGATATTCATGGAGAGATTATTCCAGATAATGAAAAGTCTGGGGCAAAACTTGCGGAGATGGCAAAAGAACTGAATCCTAGGTGTAAATTCTATGTTTTTTCCGAGTATGAACCGGAAGAGAGTATTTACATCGACGGCTTTATCCAAAAGCAGAAACACGGTAATATCTATTCATCTGATGTGGTAAAAGTCCTCAAGTTCTTAAACTAGTTCATTAGAAAATTCTTTAAAAGAGCCCTTATTTTGAGGGTTCTTTCTTGTTTATTAATATTAGTCACTAGAAACTAGCTACTAATCACTAATTATTTGACATACCCTCATTCATTTGCTAGTATAAGCCTACGTGAGTTTTAGATCCGTTTGTCTCCTTGAGTAGTTCGGTCGACCGAAATATTTAAGAAAATAAACGAGATATCACCTCACCATTAGCTGGCTTCTAGATGCTAGCTCGTAATTAATAATATATGGCAAAAACATCAGTAACAGTAAGACATTTAAAAAAGTCAAAATTTAGTACACGAGAAACAAATCGTTGTTTTCGTTGTTCACGTGGTCATGCTTATATGAGAGACTTCGGTCTTTGTCGTATCTGCTTCCGTGAGCTCGCAAACGAAGGTATGCTTCCTGGGGTTCGCAAATCAAGTTGGTAATTAAATTAGGTTATAGTAGTTAGTTTATAGGTTCTAGGGATAAAATCACTAGAAACTAGTCACTAGAAACTAGAACCTGTCAAAAATATTATGGATCAAATAGCAAACATGGTGAATATGATAAAGAACGGTGGACGTGCAGAGCACGAGACTGTTACTGTATCATTTTCCAAAATTAAACAAGCAATAGCAGACTGCCTATTAAAAGAAGGTTATATTTCTTCTGTTTCTAAAAAGACAAAGAAAGGATTCCCCGTACTTGAGCTAGGTATAGTCTATGTAGATGGTACTCCAAAAGTAACTGGTGCAGAACGTGTTTCAAAATCTTCATGCCGAGTTTACAAAGGAGTTAAAGATATTCGTTATACTAAAGGTGGTTCAGTTTTGACTGTTTATTCAACACCAAAAGGTATTTTGACAGATAAAGAAGCACGTAAAGAAATGGTCGGAGGAGAAGTATTGTTTAAAATGTGGTAATTAAATATAAATATATGTCACGTATAGGAAAACAAACAGTTATAGTTCCCGCAGGTACAGAAGTTAGTCTCTCTGGTTCAACTCTTTCCGTCAAAGGACCAAAAGGTTCTCTTGTTCGCAATTTCCCAGGACCAGTCACAATCCACATAACAGGTAAAGAGATTACTTTTACTCCAAATAAAGAAGGTGATCGTTCAGTCAATGCACTTTGGGGTACATACGCTTCACATGTGAAGAATATGGTTATCGGAGTTACTGAAGCATACACAAAGAAACTTATATTAGAAGGAGTAGGATTCAAATCAGAAGTTGTCGGAAAGGATCTTAACCTAGCATTAGGTTTTTCACACCCTGTAAAAGTAAAAATTCCAGAAGGTCTTACTGTAACAGCAGAGAAGAATAACATAACAATAACCGGTATTGATAAAGAACTTGTTGGTTCATTTACAGCATCAGTCAGAGCAATGAAGAAGCCAGAACCTTATAAAGGTAAAGGTTTCCGTTACAATGATGAAGTTATTCGTCGTAAGCAAGGTAAGAAAGCTGCTTAAAAATAATTACTAATTAATGATTACTAATTATTAATTAAACACAAAATATGAACAAGAAATTAGAAAAAAGATTAAGATTAAAGAAAAAGATTCGCACAAAGATTTTTGGTACTTCCGAAACTCCACGTCTTTCTGTTTTTCGCTCAAACAACTACATATATGCTCAGATGATAGACGACTCAAAGGGTATAACAGTGGCTTCTGCTTCTGATATGGATGTTAAAACAGGAACAAAGACAGAACGTTCAGTTCTAACTGGTACAAATATTGCTAAAGCATCAAATGCAAAAGGTATTAAATCTTGTGTTTTTGATCGTAATGGATTTAAATATACAGGTCGCATTAAGGCACTTGCAGATAGTGCAAGAGCTTCTGGACTAAAGTTTTAATATAAATATATGGATACAACAAAACCAAAACAATATACACCAAGTAATGGAGCTCCTCGTGGAAATAATACTGGAGGTGGCTACAGAGGGAACAACAACAAGCGTGAAGGTGGTGAAAGAAAGCCAAGAACTTTCTTTGAAAAACCAAAACCAGAATTTGACCAGAAGATGGTTTCTATCAGAAGAGTTACTCGTGTCGTTGCAGGAGGACGCCGTATGACATTCGCAGTAGCACTTGCAATAGGAGACAAGAAAGGCTCAATCGGACTAGGTACAGGAAAGGGAGGTGATACAGCTATGGCTATAGCAAAAGCTCTTCGCCAAGCAAAGAAGAACATGTTCAAGATCAAGACGACAAAAGACATGTCTATCACCCACGAAGTTTCATCAAAGTTTTCAAGTTCAAAACTTACTATGATGCCAAACAGAGGAAAAGGATTAGTGGCAGGAAGTACAGTTCGTGATATGCTAATACTAGCAGGACTCAAGAATATCACTGCAAAGCTTCATTCTGGTAGTAAGAATAAATTAAACAATGCTCGCGTCGCTTACAAGACTTTGTATATGCTAAAAGCAAGTAATGCACTTCCAAAGGTTGCAGCTTTCATAGCAGAACAAGAAACTGAAGCAAAAGTTGAGAGTAAAGAATCAGCAGTAGAAGTTAAATAATAAAATTTTATGGAATTACATACATTAAAAAGAGAACATCCAAATAAAAAAGCAAGACTAGTAGGCCGTGGAGGTACACGTGGTAAGACTTCAGGACGTGGAGGAAAGGGTCAGACAGCTCGTGCTGGTAACAAGCGTCGTCCACAGATGCGTGATATAATCAAAAAGATTCCAAAGCTTCGTGGTTATCGTTTTGCTTCATTTGATATAAAGCCATCGCCGATAAACGTAGGAGCATTAAATGTTTTTGCTGCAGGTTCAGTGATTAGTCCAGAAACATTGTTTGCACAGAATCTTGTACGTAGAGTTGGAGGAAAGTTACCAGTAGTGAAGATATTAGGTAACGGAGAGATAACAGTAAAAGTAACAGTTGAGAATTGTATTTTATCTAAGACAGCAAAAGAAAAAATTGAGAAAATTGGAGGAACTATAAAATAAAAAATGGAAACGGTTTTTAACAAATTAAGAATGATATTCACTGATAAGACACTTCGATCTCGTGTCTTATTTGTGCTTGGATCTCTTATTATTTTTAGATTCCTTTCAGCTATTCCAATACCTGGTATTGATGCACTTAAATTGCAGACTTTCATAAACAATAACCAATTCCTAGGAGTATTAAACATGTTCTCAGGAGGTGGACTTTCGACTCTTTCAGTTATGATGCTCGGAGTTGGACCATACATTACAGCTTCTATCATAATGCAGCTCTTGACTATCATGTCACCTCGCTTGAAAGCAATGTATCAAGAAGATGGAGAAGCTGGACGTAAAAAGTTTGCTCAGTTTAGTCGTATGATCACAGTTCCTCTTGCTATTGTACAGGGATTTGCATTGATGCTCCTCTTGAAGAAGCAGGGCATTCTAGTAGAACTTTCAATGTTCCATATGTTTGCCAGTCTATCAGTCATAGTAGCAGGCTCAATGCTAATAATGTGGATAGGAGAGTTAATTTCCGAATTCGGTATTGGTAATGGAGTTTCACTTATCATCTTCGCAGGTATAGTCTCAAAGATTCCTCAAGAGATAGGTCAATTCCTATTTACTTTCAATATAGCTAATTTGCCTTTGTATATAGTATTCCTCGCTGTAGGAGCTTTGATTGTAGCTGGGGTTGTAATAATGACAGAAGCAGAGAGACCTATACCTGTAACTTATGCAAAACAAGTTCGCGGTGACCATATAGCAGGAGGTACTCAGACTTATCTACCTCTACGTGTGAATCAAGCCGGAGTTATTCCTATCATTTTCGCACTTTCTATATTGATGTTTCCTCAGCTTATAGGTAATGCTCTTTCAGCGGCACATAATCACATACTACTTTCTATTTCAAAAGGATTATTATGGTTTGTAGCAAATACATGGCTATATTCACTTTGCTACTTTATATTTGTATTCCTATTTACATATTTCTATACTGCGGTTACTTTTGATCCGAATCAACTAGCAGAAAATCTTCAGAAGAATGGAGCTTTTGTTCCAGGAATTCGTCCAGGTCCTGCAACTCGTGACTATATAGAGAAGATTCTTACACGCATTACAACTATCGGAGCCGTGTTCCTAGGAGCTATCGCCGTTCTGCCTTTGATAATGAAAGCATTGACTGGTATCACAGCTTTTGCAATCGGAGGTACAGCATTGTTGATCGTCGTTTCTGTTGTTTTGGATTTGATTAAGAAGATTGAAGCACAACTGTCGATGAGAGAATATTAAAAAAGACCTATTCATTTGGGTCTTTTTTTATGTTTAAATAATTTAGTATATAATAGAACAATATGAACAAACCACAAACATTTATATTTTATGGGATAGTAGGGTCTGGCAAGGGTACTCAAGTCGTCCTCCTTTTAAATTATTTAAAAGAAAAAGGAATAACAGATGATGCACTATTTATCTCAACAGGTATCGAATTTAGGAATTTGCTAGAACGTGATAATTTTACAGCTTCAAAAGTTAAGACGACTATTGAAAAAGGATTTTTACAACCAGATTCTCTAACTACTAGTATGCTTATGAACAGAATGATAAACGAGATGAAGGAAAATACTACTTTAATCACAGATGGATACCCTAGAACTATAAATCAATCAGAATCATTTGAAAGTATAATGAAGTTTTATGGACGAGATGATATAAAAATAATTTATATAGAATTAGGAAAGGAAGAAGCTGTGAAAAGAATGAAGTTAAGAGGTAGATCTGATGATACAGACGAGGGGATTGCAAATCGTTTTGATGAATATGTAAACAACGTTATACCATCTATGAATTACTTTAAAGATAAAGCTGGCTATAGCATTTTTACAATAAATGGAGATCAAAAGATAGAAGAAGTTCACGAGGAAATTATTAATAAATTAAAGCCACATTTTATATAGTATGCAAGATAAAGAAACAATAATTATATCACTAGGAGGAGCTATGGTAGTTCCTGACATGCCGAATCCAGAGTTCATCCTAGCTTTCAAAAAAATTATTTTAAATTGGAAAGAGAAAGGTAAAAAGTTTGTAATTATTGTAGGAGGTGGCAAGACTTGTCGTCGCTATCAAGAAGCTTTAAATCAAATCATAGAAGCAAAGTCAGAAGATCTCGACTGGATAGGGATTTACTCGACACAATTAAATGCTCAGCTGTTACGTCTGTCTTTCGGGTCTGAAGCTTATGATCAAGTCATTTCTGATCCTGATATGGTCAAAGGAGTGAATGAAGGTATAATTATTGGTTATGGATGGAAGCCAGGGTGTTCTACAGATACAGATGCGGTTTTAGTAGCTAAAGATCTTGGTGCAAAGAAAATTATAAATCTTTCAAATATTGATTATGTTTATGATAGTGATCCTAGGACAAATAATACAGCCAAGAAGTTTGAGAATTTAGATTGGCCGACTTATCGTACTTTTATTTCTTCTGTCTGGAAGCCAGGCTCCAATACACCTTTTGATCCGATAGCTTCAGAAATGGCAGAGAGAGAGGGGATGGAAGTTGCTTTTATGTCTGGCCAAAACCTAGAAAGCCTAGAAAAATATCTAAATGATGAGCCTTTTACAGGGACAACGATAAAATAAAATTAGGTTCTAGTCTTTAGTGATTAGTTTCTAGTAAAAATAATAATACAATATAGAGCCCGAAGCTATGCTTCGGGCTCTGTTGCTTATATTTATTATTTATTCTAATATCTTTTATATATGGCAATAATAATAAAAACTAAAGAACAGATAGAGATTATAAAGGAAGGAGGGAAGATACTTGCGAAGGTATTGGCAAAAGTTTCGAAGAAAGTAGCACCCGGTATTTCTACTTATGATCTCGATAAATATGCCTTTGATTTTATTAAAGAAGAAGGAGCTATTCCTGCCTTTTTGAATTATAGACCCGAAGGTGCACCGAAAGCTTTTCCATCTTCCATTTGTATTTCAGTCAATAATGAAATAGTTCATGGTATACCACTTAAAACTAAAATTTTGAAAGAAGGAGATATTGTCTCACTTGATCTAGGTATTAAATACAAAGGTCTTTTCACTGACCATGCTGTCACAGTACCTGTAGGAAAGATTTCAAAATCAGATGAGAAATTACTCGCTGATACTAAAAAAGCTCTTGAGATAGGCATTATGGCTGCAGTAGGAGGTTCTACAGTAGGAGATATCGGTCATGCTATAGAATCATTTGCAGGGAAGAAGTATGGGATAGTTCGCGAGCTTGCAGGTCATGGAGTCGGAGTTAAAATTCATGAAGATCCGTATATTCCGAACTACGGTAAGGCTGGAAAGGGACAGAAATTGATTCCTGGAATGATCGTAGCTATCGAGCCAATGTTAAATATTGGTAAAGCTGGTATTGTGACTGCATCTGACAATTGGACTATCAAAACTATCGATGGAAAGCATTCTGCTCATTTTGAACATACAATTTTAATCACCGAAGGTGATGCTGAAATTTTAACAAAGTAAAATTTAATATAAAATATCTTCACCTTATATAGCTCTCCAATATATTACTGCCCTTAGGTGATTTTGGTAAATCAGATATTTTCTTGCTAGAAAATTCCTCGTGCTCGCTCCTTGTCTCACGACACGATTTACTAATCGGAGCCTCGCAAGTTCCTTCTTGGGGACTATATAAGGTTACGATATTAAGCCCGTATAGATTTTTTATAATAGTTCTTAAGAAATGACTTGCGCAGGCCGACTGGGCCGAGCAGAGCAAATTTTCACCAGAAAATTATGCGTGCATTTCGAGAGAAGCTATTAAAAAAATCTAGATACCAACATTTTTAAATTACTTTCTCTTATATTTTTATTTCATATGTTATAATAATTTCATATGGAAGGATTTAACCTAAATAATGCTCCTAAATTTAAAAGCCCTCAAGAAGAGCTTGAATTTTTACGTGCACATATAAAAGAAACTGAAAAGAAATTAATCGAACAAGGTCAGGAAGTGAACAAAGAGGGTATCGCTCACAATGTCATATCAGAATATAGGAAATTTGAGCCAGAAGACACCATGCATAAAGGTGCCATAATGGATAAACAAGAAGTCGAGAATCTTGTCTTGAGATTAAAGCCAGAGACTCATGATAGTAAAATGGAAGAACTTCTAGGAATATTACTTGATAAGGGTATTTCCAATGCTCTATCTGTCGTAGCAAAGATGAATAGTCCTCACCTTGATGCAGACTTTCATCGTTTTTTAGTTCAGTATCTATATACAACTCATAAAGTTCCAGGATTAAAAGAAGGAACTCCTCTTTTTAAAACATTAAATATGAAGCTTTTTGAGATAACTCTACCTGATGCATCTGATGATGAAAAAAATAAGAAAGGATTAAAAGAATTACTTTCTGCAATGGAGCAGTTCTATGCAGGTATGCATTCTGTGGGCGAGGGAAGAGAGAATTATAATCGCAATCATTTTACATTAGAGATTGCTTTGTCTGAAGGGACAGATAGTTTTATATTTTATACAGCGGTTCCTACAGAAAAAGCAGAATTATTTGAGAAGCAGTTGCTAGGAGTACACTTGGATGCAAAGATATTGGAAGTTCCAGATGATTATAATATCTTCTCTGATGGTGGTTTTGTCTCAGCTTCTTATGCGACCCTTGTTCATCATGAGGTCTATCCTATAAAGCTCTATGATGCTATTGATCATGACCCACTCAATATAATTTTAAATGTTTTCACTAAATTAAAGAAACACGGAGAAGGTGCCTCTATCCAATTTTCAATCTGCCCTGAAGATGACGATATAATAAGGAAATTCCACATCATTCATGCTGATGTTAAGGATGGTATGTCTGTTCGTACGGCTTCGAGTATGACTCGACAGGTTACAAAAGAAGTTAAAAATTTTGCTAGTGAATTGTTTTTTGGAGCATCAAAAAAGAAAGAAGAGAAGAAAGTAAATGATAAAGCTGTAGAATATATCGGAGAGAAATTGAAGAGTACTATCATGGCTACAAATATTCGTATTATAGCTTCAGCAGAGTCAGAACCTAGATCCAAGCAGATACTCTCTGAGATAGAATCCTCTTTCAATCAATTTACTGAATCAGATAGAAATGGTTTTAATTTCAATCATCCAAAAGGAACTGACTTGAATAATCTAATACATGATTTTTCTTATAGAGTTTTCTCTGATTACTACAATATGCCACTTAATCTAAAAGAACTTGCCACTATCTTTCACTTTCCAAATGGAGTTGTTTCTTCACAGCTTAAGCAAGCCAAGGCAGGTGATGCTCCGGCACCAATGGAGATGGGCAGTGAAGGAATTCTCCTCGGTATCAATAGCTTTAGAGGTAAGGAGACAGAGATACGCATGAGTCGTGAAGATAGAATGCGTCATATGTATGTTATAGGTCAGACAGGAACAGGAAAGACGACAATACTGAAGAATATGATTGCTCAAGATATTAAGAATGGTGATGGTTGTTGTTTTATTGACCCACACGGAAGTGATATTCAAGATATTCTAAGTTATGTTCCCAGAGAACGTATTGATGATGTTATATACTTTGATCCAGCTTACACAGCCCGTCCTATGGGTCTAAATATGCTTGAATATGATCCAAAGTATCCAGAACAAAAGACTTTTGTGGTGAATGAACTCATGAGTATTTTTAATAAACTTTTTACAAAGGAGTCTATGGGTCCAATGTTTGAACAGTATTTTAAGAACTCAGCATTCTTGGCTATGGATGATCCAAATAATCATGCGACATTGCTTGAAATAACAAGAATACTAGGTAATAAAGAATATAGAGACTCTCTCTGTGCTACTTGTAGGAATCCAATCATCAAAGAATTTTGGGCCAATGCTGAGAAGACGACAGGGGACCAGTCCATTGCCAACTTTGTACCGTACATTACTTCCAAGTTCGATAACTTTATCTCAAACGATATTATGCGTCCAGTCGTTCTTCAGGAAAAGTCCGCATTTAATTTCCGTGAAATAATGGACAATAAAAAGATTCTTCTTATCAATCTTTCAAAAGGAAGACTAGGAGAGATGAATGCCAATTTGATAGGTCTTCTTCTTGTAGGTAAGATCCAGATGGCAGCACTTTCTCGTGTTGATATGTACGGTCAAAAGATGAATGACTTCTATCTGTATATAGATGAATTCCAAAATGTTACGACTGATTCTATCGCTTCTATTCTTTCAGAAGCTCGTAAATATCGTCTTTCTCTTACTGTCGCCCACCAATATATTTCCCAGCTAGAGGATAAGATAAAGGATGCTGTATTTGGAAACGTTGGATCAATGGCTGTCTATCGTATTAGTTCTGAAGACGCTAAATACATAGAACCTAAATATAATCCTACATTTACTGCCTCAGATATAATGAAGTTAGATAACTTTAATTCCTATGTCAAAATGCTCGTAGGTGGTATTCCTGTGAAGCCTTTTAGTATGACTTCCCATTTTAGTCTTACACCAAAAGGAAACATGGAGATTGTTGAGAAAATAAAAGAACTCTCATATCTCAAATATGGACGTTTAAGAGAAGAAGTAGAAGAAGAAATAATGAATAAATACAAAAGTTTATAGTTGAACAAAATACATAGGATCATCCTATGTATTTTGTTTTATTGTTTTTAGTGCCTCTTTTTGCTATAATCTCCTTATTATTTAATAACAAAATTTAAAGTTATGGAACCAAAGCACGAAAAATCATTAATTATCATCAAACCTGATGCAGTTCAACGTAATCTAATAGGTGAAATAATAAGCCGTATAGAAAGAAAAGGTCTTAAGATTATTGGTATGAAAATGATAAGTATTAGCGATGCTATCTTAGAAGAACACTATGCTCATATCAAAGATAAGCCTTTCTTCCCAGGGATTCGTAATTTCATGAAATCATCCCCAGTTATAGTTATGGCCATAGAAGGTATCAATGCTATATCTTCATTGCGTTTACTTGTAGGCCCTACAAAAGCATGGGAAGCAACAGCTGGTACAATTCGTGGAGATTTTTCTCTCTCAACACAATCAAATATAGTACATTCTTCTGATTCAGTTGAAAATGGAGAGATAGAAGTAAATCGATTTTTTGATTCATCTGAAATATTTATATACAGTAAAATAGATACTGATTTTATTTACGCAGAACACAAGAAATAATTATTTATTCTTTACAAAATACCCTATATGGGTATTTTGTTCGTTTAATTAGAACATTTATGAAAAAAATTGGAGATATATATAAAGATTATAAAATAATGCCGAATTTAGCCATGCATCAGATGAGAGTTGCTGCTGTAGCTATGCAGATTTGTGGCTCTCTTGATATAGAAATAAATAAAGAAAATATAATAAAAGCATGTATTTTCCACGACATGGGGAATATTATTAAATTTGATCTCGATCATTTCCCTGAATGGAACAAACCTGAAGGAGATGAATATTGGAAAGGAATCAAAAATGATTATATTTCTAAGTATGGTAAAGACGAGCATAAGGCTAGCCTTAAAATAGGGGAAGAATTAGAATTATCTAACGATACTTTGAGTCTTATTGATTGCGTAGATTCTTCTTATGTTGAAATTATAAGAAAAGAAGATGATATAGCGAAGAAAATTTGTATTTACTCAGATAATCGTGTTACACCTCACGGTGTTGTATCAGTGGAAGATCATAGTTTGGAAGCAAAAGAGAGATATAAAGATCATCCTCATGCTTTTGATGAAGAGGGTAGACAATTTTTCAATGAAAATTTGAATTTAATAGAGAAACAAATATTTTTTCACTCAAATATTAAGCCAGAAGATATAGATGATTTGTCTATTGAAAAATACTTATTAGAATTACAAGATTTTTCAATCTAAATTAAATACTTTTATTGAAACGCTGTCAAAGATGTGCTTTATTGAAAAAATGTCTTGCATTGGTCTGGTAGACGAGTATACTTTAAGTAGGGTTATTTGAATTGTATTACCTAGAACAATTTTTTAGGGGATTAAATAGTTTTGAAACAGTGCTGTATACAAATTATGTTAACAAATCTGCTTCATCCTTAATCCCACGTAGCGTTATGCTATGGTAATATCTTTCGGATAGTCCTAACAAGCGATTCTTTCATTTATTTGAAAGGATTTTTTGTTTTTTATATCAAAAGCGGAACTTAAATAGCTTTCTTCAAAATACACACATAATTTTCTGCTGAAAATTTGCTCTGCTCGGGCCGACGCCCTGCGCAAGTTATTTTTCAGAAACTATTTAAGTTCCGCTTTTGATATACTTCGTGTATAATAAAATGATATGGAGAATGATAAAAAACTTAAAGTTACATTTTGTTCTGGTGCTGGTACTGTTACAGGTGCCAACTTTTTAATAGAAGGCAATGGTAAGAAGTTTTTGGTAGATTGTGGTCTTATTCAAGGAGAAAAATTAGCTGATGATTTGAATTGGGAGAAATTTCCTTATGATTGTTCTACTATTGATATTCTTTTTATCACACATGCACATATCGATCATATAGGTAGAATTCCCAAGCTTATTTCAGATGGCTTTAACGGTAAGATCATTTCGACAATTCCCACCAAGGAGATAACAGAAGTTATGTTAGCAGATACAGCTCATTTACTCGCAAAAGATACAGAACACAACTTAGCTGAGATATATACAGCTGAGAATATAAAGAAGGCTTTAGATTTATGGGAAACTATTGAGTATGGTCAAAAACTAAATGTGGATCATGGTTTTCAATTTTCATACAAGGATTCTGGTCATATACTAGGATCTGGAATGCTTGAGATTATTTATAATAACAAGAAGATAGTATTCACCGGAGACTTGGGAAACTCACCTTCACCATTACTTCGAGATACAGAGAAGATATCAGATGTAGATTATCTATTTATGGAGTCTTGCTATGGAGATAGAAATCATGAAGATAGAGATACAAGAAAAAATAGACTTCAGGAAGTAATAAATCAAAATTATAATAGAAAAGGTACTTTGATTATTCCGACATTCTCTCTAGAGCGAACACAAGAATTACTTTATGAAATAGATACCTTGATAGAAGGGAAGTTGATACAACAGATGCCAATATTTTTAGATTCTCCTTTGGCTATAAAATTAACTGCTATCTATCGTAAATACGAAAAGTATTTTAATCCTACCGCTACTAGAATAATAAAGGGTGGAGATGATATCTTTGATTTTATTGGCCTTCGTATGACCCCTGAAACAGAAGATTCAAAAGCAATACTAAATGTTCCTGATCCAAAGATCATAATGGCGGGAAGTGGTATGAGTAATGGAGGTAGAATACTTCATCATGAAAAGAACTATCTACCATATGCCAATAACACTATACTTCTTATTGGCTATCAGTCAGTAGGTACATTAGGAAGATCAATCGAAAATGGTACAAAGAAGCTTCATATTATGGGAGAAGATATACATGTAAAAGCTAATGTCGAGATGATAAGTGGATATTCAGGTCATAAAGACTCAGATCACCTCGTAGAATTTGTAGAAGATACAGCCAAGACAGTAAAGAAAGTATTCTTGTTGATGGGGGAGCCTAAAGCTTCTATGTTCTTAGCTCAAAAACTAAAGGATAACTTAAATGTAGATGCGTATGTTCCAACCTCCGGAGAAGAAATAACAATAGATTGCTAAAAATATAAAATCCCCTGAATAGAATTCAGGGGATTTTATATTTGTATTATATGCTTTTTGCAATTCTTGCGAATGTTTCAGGGTTCTTTTGAGCTAATTCAGATAGAATTTTACGGTCAATGATGATATTCTTCTTTTTCAATCCATCAATGAATTTACTGTATGATATCTCAAATGGTCTGATAGCAGCATTGATTCTAGTTGTCCATAGACTTCTTGCATCAGCTTTTTTGTCTTTGCGGTGAGCAAATGAGTATGCTCCTGCGTGTCTTAGTGCATCTTTAGCCTGAGCTTTCTTTGTACTGCGTCCGAAGCGCATACCTTTTGTCTGGGCTAGGATATTCTTTCTGTGCTTATTTTTGATTGTTCCTCTTTTAACTCTTGTCATATATTAATTCTTAATTGTTAATTTTTTATAAAGCGTTAGCTAAATATGTTCGCTTATTTTTATTTGAAATTTGGAAATTGTTTGTTTTCTTTCCTGCTAGTTGTTTAGTACGAGATTGTTTAGCATTGAAATGGTTGAATCCTGGTGCACGAGATAGAATCTTTCCATTTTTTGTAATCTTTAAACGCTTAGTTAATGATTTATTTGTTTTTATACTCATAAAATTATTTATCTTTTTCTATTGTAATAGTTGGACCCTTAGGACCTTTTCTATAGTCCTCTGCTATTTTATAATTCTCGGTTATAAGGTGAAGTACACGGTCGAGTCTTTCTTTTAGGAAAGCATCTGCCATATATTTAGAGCGCCCCGAGAGGAACAGCTCTACTTTGATACGATGACCCTCTTTTAGCCATTCTGAAGCTTTTCTGGCCTTTAAAGCAAGGTCATTTTCTCCAGTACCAATTTTGATTTGAATCGCTTTGGTTTCTGTAGTTTTAGCTCCTGCTTTAGCCTTTTTCAACTTCTTATTTTGTTCGTATTTGTACTTACCGTAATTGGCTATTTTAACTATTGGGGGATTTGTATTGGGAGAAATTTCTATCAAATCGAAACCATCTTTGTTTGCTAATGCAAAGGCGTCTTTAAAACTCAAAACACCAAGGTTAACCCCTTCGTTTGAGATTACTCGAACCTCAGATGCTCTTATTTGATTGTTGATTCTTTCTCGCAATGTATTTTCCGATAGAAATAAATAGATTACCTACCTAACTTGAATACTAGCATATCTATGTTACTATGGCAATATGCGAAATGATGTTATTAATGTTTATAAAAAAGCAGGCCAGACCCCTCTAGATTGTATAAATATCCTTAAAAATGATAATCCAGACTTAAGATTTACCCCTATGACATATGCAGGACGACTTGATCCTCTAGCTGAAGGAGTGCTCTTGATACTAACTGGGGATGAATGCTTGAAGAAAGATGAATATTTAAGTCTTCAAAAAGAATATGAAGTAGATATTTTGTTTGGTTTTAAAACAGATACATATGATGTGATGGGAATGATAACTAAACCAAAAGAATTTTTTAATAAAGTCATTCCATCAGAAAACATGCTATTTGAAAGGTCCTCGGACGAGGGGAATTGGGGCCGGTGCCAGACAATTCCAAATAGTACTTCCGGCTACGTTTGTGAAATGCAAAAAATTATTCCTGAATTTATAGGTCGCATTAGACAATCCTATCCTCCATATTCTTCTCGTACAGTAAATGGGAAGCCTTTGTTTGTATGGGCAAGAGAAGGCAAACTTGGTGAAATAGAAATACCATCTCATGATGTATTTGTAGAAAGTATAGATATTTTAGATAAAAATATAATAAGTGGTGAAAAACTTTTAAAAGATATAAAAGAAAAGATATCTCAAGTTGAAGGAGATTTCAGACAAAAAGAAATAATTTCTATTTGGAGTGATGAACTAAAAAATAAAAGTGAAGAAGAATTTTCAATAATCAAATTGAGAATTTCTTGTGGCGGCGGAGTTTATGTCAGAGGTATTGCCAACGAGATAGGGGAGAAGTTGGGTATTGGAGCTTTGGCATTAAAAATAGTCAGAACAAAAGTGGGAGATTTTGGAATTAATTAGTTTCCTCTATACAAAATCCATCGTCTTACGCTATAGCGTAAGACGATGGATTTTGATTTACTTCAATATTAGTTTATATTATTACACTCTTTGCCTCTTCGAATAGTTTATCAATTCTTTCTTGTGTTTTAGCTTCTCCAAAAAGTCTAATTATTGGTTCTGTGTTTGATGGGCGAAGATGTAGCCATGATCCATCTGAGAAATCAAAACGTATTCCATCTTGTTCGTCGTATTTAGCATCAATGAAAATAACTTTAAGTTTTCCATATATTTCAGTTAGATTTACTCCTACGACTGACCATTTATCTTTTTTTATTATATATTGTGGTAGTTCATCCATTAGAGTACTTATAGATTTATTTCTTTCAGCCATTAGTTCAAGTATTAGAGATAGTCCTACGAAGCTATCACGAGCAGTATTTATGGCAGGGTATATCACACCCCCATTTCCTTCTCCACTTATGATTGCATTGTGAGCGATCATTCCTTCTACGACAAATCCTTCCCCAATCTTTGTTCTGAAACATTCACTTCCGTATTTTTTTGCTATATCTGCTCCTCTTTGTGAAGTAGAAAGATTCAATACTATTGGCTTACCTGGATTTTTAGACAAAACATTCTCGATTGCTAGTGCTATGGAATTCTCTTCTGATACAACAATCCCTTTTTCTGTTACCGTTACGAGTCTATCTGCATCAGGATCATGAACAAATCCAACATCTGATCCTTTTTCTATCACAAGTTTTTCTATATCACCAAGATTTTCACGTAGAGGTTCTGGTTTATGGCCGAATTTGCCATTAGGAATATTATTCAGAGGGAATACTTCTACTCCTAATTGTTCAAATAAATATGGATCCATGACACATGCCGATGCATTTATCATATCAACTGCTACTTTAAACTTTTTTGAGCGAATAGCTTCAACGTCTATATTTTCAAGTATTTTATCTGCATGTTCTTTTGTAAAAGAAATATCTGATATTTTAATCTCAATATTGTTAGGTTGGTCTATATTAGTTTCTCCTTTGTTATATTTTTCTATTTCCTCCTCGTAGTATTTATTTATAGTTTTTACTTCTTCATTTATTGTAAATAAAGCTTTATCATTTACAAACTTCAATCCATTGTATTCTATAGGGTTATGACTAGCTGTGATTATAATGGCACCAGAATAAGAATGATTGCGAACTGAGAATAGAACAGTAGGGGTAGGAAGTACATCACCATTTATTCCTTCGATTCCGAGATTTTTTAATTCATTGAGAATTATTTGTAATATTTCAGGTCCGGATTCTCGTCCATCTCTTCCAATTAATATTTTAGGATTAGGATTTTTTTCTTTTAAAAATGAAACAAAAGCACGAGTATATAATATGACTACCTCTTTTGTGAGAGAGTCTCCCCAGATACCTCTGTATCCAGAAACATTGATTCTTTGTTTATTTTGCATATGACTTCATTTTATCACTTTTTAAAGAATAAGTAATTATTTTGTAAATATATTAAAAAACACAAATCATATATGATTTGTGTTTTTTAGATGAATACTTTTATTGGAAATCAATTTCAAATGGGTACATTCCCATACCACACATACCTTGTAAAACACCTGTCTTTTGTGTGCCTAGGTCTATATCGGTTGTGCCTGATTGTGGAAGACTTTTAAATATATTCATACTAGGAATTCGGACAGAAGAAGAGCAGTCGAAAGTACCATTGGTATTGAATCTTAATATAGTAGGAACTCCAGCCTTGGCAATACTTTTTCTCGGTGTATATCCTCCCTTAGCCTGTATTTCTATTATCTGAGTATTTGGATTATCAGCTTTTACTATCCCTTTATCATCAGTAACTTTTATAGTGATAGATCCTGACCCTGAGTTATTGCTTACTGGTGAATTTTTAGAAGGTTCAGGTAAAAATCTTTCTTTATTATTATTTCCCCCTTGTCTACTAAATATAGCGATAATGATAAGTGCTAAGGCTATTATTATTGCAATGATTGTATTTTTGTTTTTTTTCATAATTTTAAAAATTTAATAATGGGGGAATTAATCCAATTATAACTAAACTATTAATTATATTCATTGTGGCAAACATTATAACAATAAGTCCGGCAGCTTTAAAGAAAATTCCTGCTTTTTTACTATTTTTAATACTAAATGAACTAAAGCTTGTAAGTGCTAGTACTGGTAGAGTTCCAAGTGCAAAAGCTAGCATTGTGAGAGCTCCATTCCAGAAGCTTCCAGTCGATAGGGTGTATATCTGCATTGATTGAGTAAAGCCGCAAGGAAGGAAAAATGTAGCTATACCGACAAGGAGATGAGTGAGGGTGTGATTGAGCTTAGAAAGACCAAATGCTCTTTTGGATATGAACTTTGGCATACTGATTTGAGCTTTCTTTGTAAAATCAAATACATCAAGTAAGTTTATTCCCATTATAAGCATGACGATACCTATAAAGAATCCTAGAGCAAAAGTAGCTCCTGTATTTAAAGTAAAGACACTGCCCAATGCACCGATAATTCCTCCAAAGACAAAGAAGGATACGATTCTTCCTCCATGAAATAGGATTTGAGGTTTTACTCTATCTCCTTCACGAGCGAATGTTGCAGACATAGACAAGACGAGTCCTCCGACAACAGCCATACAAGTAGAGAGTGATGCGATGATACCAATTATAAAAGAAGTTCCATAATTCATTTTAGAAGTATTGACTAGATTAACTAACCCCATTTTTTGTAACAGTATAAATAAGGCTATAAAAAGTATTGCTATTGGAATGGCTATTTTAAAATCTGTCCAATTATGATTCTTTTTTTGTTTTTCTAAAGAAAGTGTATAGCCATGTGGCTTCAAAATATTAGATAATTCCTCCGCTATTTGACTCTGATTTTTATCTCCGAAGTTTCCTTCTACCTCAACACTATTATTTTTCAAACTTGATTTGACTTTTGATATATTTGGCAAATCTTTTAGTTCACTTTCTGTTAATAATACACACGAATTACAATGCATTCCATTTACATGAAAAGTATATTTTTTATCCATACTAAAGTTTTTTAGTTTTTAATCTTAATGAGTTTCCGACGACAGAAACACTTGATAATGCCATGGCCATACCTGCAAAAATAGGATTGAGAACTATGCCCCAAATAGGGTAGAGAAGCCCCGCCGCTATAGGTATTCCTATGATGTTGTATATAAAAGCCCAGAAAAGATTTTGTTTAACTGTTCTCATCGTTGCCTTCGATAAATCAATAGCTTGTGATATTTTATTTATATCTCCGTGTAGAAGTGCGATTCCTGCTGACTCTATAGCTATATCAGAACCTGTAGCCATAGCAATACCTACATTTGCCTCTACTAGAGCAGGGGCGTCATTTATACCATCTCCTGCCATTGCGACAATGTATCCCTCATCTTTCAATAATTTTATTTTATTACTTTTTTCATTTGGCATCACTTCAGAAATAACTTCATCGATGTTTACTTGCTTGGCTATGTGCATAGCTGCCAAATGATTGTCTCCTGTCAGCATAATAACTTTGATTCCTCTTTTGTGTAATTTATCGATTGATCCCTTTGCTCCATCTTTGATTGTGTCACTCAATGCTATTAAACCAACCTTTTTATTGTCTATCTCTATTATTACTACCGTTTTGCCTTCATTCTGAAGTCCGATTAGCTTTTCATTCTTTTCGTTTTCTGTGGGTCTATGAACATAGATATCTTTATTATTAATTTTACCTTTTACTCCTACTCCTTCAAGAGAAGTGAAATCAGTAACTTCTAATATTTTTATATTTCTATTTGTAGTATTTTCGACAATTGATTGAGCAAGTGGATGTTCAGATAATTTCTCTAAACTTCCTGCAAATTGAAGTAAGTCTGTTTCTTTATAGATGGCATCCAGAATAATTATATCTGTGACTTCAGGTTTACCTTTTGTAATTGTTCCTGTTTTGTCGAGCACTACAGTGTTAACTTTGCTTAATAGTTCTAGACTTTCCGCGTCTTTGATAAGGATTCCATGTGACGCTCCTTTACCGACTCCGACTATGATGGCGGTAGGAGTTGCGAGACCTAGTGCGCAAGGGCAGGCTATAACTAATATTCCTACAAATGATAGTATTCCATAAGATATAGCAGTTGATTGACCTAAGGTCGGAATCCCAATAACTAACCATATGAAGAGAGATAAGAAAGCAATCCCGAGGACAGCAGGGACAAAAATACTTGAGATTTTATCAGCTGTTTTTTCTATAGGAGCTTTTGATCCCTGAGCATTCTCTACCATCTTTATTATTTGAGCGAGCATTGTTTCTCCTCCAACTTTGGTAGCTTCAAATTGGAAATTACCTTGCTTGTTTATGGTCGCTCCTGTGACTGTATCTCCAACTTTTTTATCAACGGGGATGGATTCTCCAGTTATCATTGATTCATCTACTGAAGTACTTCCACTTATTATCTTTCCATCAACTGGGATTTTCATTCCAGGTTTTACTATTATAGTATCCCCGACAATAACTTCATTGATAGAAATTTCAATTTCTTTTCCATTACGAATTACGAGGGCGGTCTTGGCTTGAAGTTCTAGAAGTTTTTCTATAGCTTCGCCAGTTTTTTGTTTAGAACGAGCTTCTAGATATTTACCAAATGTTATAAATCCTATGACAACGATAACAACATCAAAATATGTATAGTCTGGAAGCTTCATCGCTATTAATATCTGAGGGAAGAGGGTGATGATAGTACTATAGATATATGCTGTAAGTGTACCAATACCTATCAAAGTATCCATATTTGCAACTCTATATTGAATAAATCTATTCACTCCTTGTATGAAAGGTTTACCTATCACAAATAATACAAAAGTAGAAATTACAAGACTTATGATATTGAATAATTCCATAGGTATAGGGATCTTTGGGATTTGAATAAATGATTTTGATAAAATATCCCACATCATCATTACAAATATAACTAATGCTATAGGTAATACAAATTGCATTTTTGTCTTTTGTATTTCTAACTCTCTTTCTTTATCATTTTTTGAATTGTTTAATCCTAAATGCTCAGAGTGGTCAATACTATTCATGATTGTTCCTTCTTCTTCATTTTGTATTGTATATCCAAGCTTTTCTATTGCATTATTCATTTGAGCTAAATCAATTTTATTCTCGTCGAAATTAATATTTGCTTTTTCTGTTGCAAAATTAACACGGACATCTTTTACACCTTCTAACTTTGAAAGTTTTTTGGTTATGATTGCAGAGCAACTAGCACAATGCATTCCTTTTATTTTATAAATATTATTTTGCATAGTTTTTTAAATGTTATACCAACTTTTTCTCCATTCTTTTAACATCGCACCACTATCAGTAAGGAATTTTTCTACTGCATTGGCATTGTCTAAAATTTCATTTCTAGTAGATTTTGATTTAATTTCATTTGTCATTATAAGACCATTTTGATGGTGGTTGATAACAGCAGTTAAGAATCTTAAGTCAAAAGTATCATTATAAGTTCCGAGATTTGGTACCACAGGATCTGCGACTTTTTTGGTGTCTCCATACCAAGCTTTTTTCCAAGCATAAAGTTCTGCTATAGCAATGGGTTCATTTGTTTGTATTTCTTTTGATAATTCTTGCACTTCGGGTCTTTTACTTTGTTCTGCTTGTTTTGCTACTAAGATGGCTCCTCTGTGGTGGGCGATCATAGCATTGATATATCGTAAGTCTATCCATTTGTCTGGATTACCTAGTCCCATATTTGTCTTGTCATACATAGAGAGTGAATATTGTGGAGTAAATGAGTACCCTACGCCAATCCCTATTATAAAACCTATGATAATTAAAGAAACTGATAAATATGTTGAAATTTTTTGCATATATTATTTTTATAATTAATAATTACTTTCTCTTGAGCCCGTAAACTTTTAATATTTCTTCTGTGGCTTTTTTTGTTTGACCTTTTTGGATTTGATGAACAAGACAAGTTCCTAGATGGCTTTCCATAAGGGCATCTTCTACTCCAGACAGAGCTTGTTTTACAGCAGAAGTTTGAGTAATGATATCAATACAGTAAGTACCTTTTTCTATCATTTCCTGTAAACCTCTTACTTGACCTTCGATAATCTTTAAACGCTTTATTAATTTTTGATTATTATTATGCATATATTTATTCTATACCCCCTGGGGGTATAAGTCAATATATAATTTTTTATTTTATCGGTATTGTATGTTACAATTTAGCAGTAATGTTCAAAATTTTAACCAAAAAATATAGTTTATTTATTTTATCAGTGTTTTCATTATTAATATTTCCTATTGTTTCAAATGCAGCAACACCTTTAACTGATGACTTTACCGGAACGACAATCGATATAGGAAAATGGGTAGAGTATGATACAGCAGGTGCAGGGGGAACAGTTGGTAATGTTCAGCAAAATGGTGTTTTATCAATAACTGGTGACAACTCTTGGAGTCATAACGGTTTGAAATCCGTTCAAACTTTTGATAGAAGCAAAGGTGATGTCACTGTTGAAGGGGACTGGCAATTAAAAAATTCTTGTGCTTCGGGTGGTCCAACAGTGGCCGTTATGTATGGAGGTTGGACAAATGGATCTCAAGAGAATGGATCACTTTCTTTGATTTATTTTAGTGGTAAGTTTTCTTTATATAATTCTTCTACTGTTGTAAATTTAAATACTCAAATAACTTGTGCAATAAATACAACAATTCATTATAAATTTGTAGTAAGACAGATAGGGGGTGTAGATGTTTATCTAAACGGAAGTGCGACACCCAATGGTTCTCTTACGATAGCTGAAGCTCCAAATACCTATACAAATAAACCAATTCTTCTTGAGCAAAGAGATGGAACTACGAATCCAACAGTAACTATTGATAATCTTGTTGTTACTACTAGTGATGTACCGGCTATTCCTACTGGTCTTGCTTCTACTCCTTCTTCTGGTCAAGTAACTCTTAACTGGACAGCCCCAAGTAGTGTCGGTTCGGCAATTACTGATTATAAAATTGAATATAAATTAACAAGTGAGCCTACAGTATGGACAACATATAGCCATACTGCATCAGCTTCGACTTCATCTATAGTAGGAGGTCTTTTAAATGGTGTATCTTATGATTTTCGAGTATCAGGCGTAAATGGTATAGGGACAGGAAGCCCATCGAGCCCTATCTCATCAACTCCGAATCTTTATGTTCCTTCATCTCCTCTTTCTTTAATTTCTAGCTTTGGCCCAAATAATCATATTAATTTGTCATGGTCCTCACCTTTATCAAACGGAGGCGCAAATATTACAGATTATTTAGTTGAATATAAATTATCTACTGAGCCTACAGTATGGACAACATTCGTTGACGGTGTCTCTACATCTACTTCAGCTACTGTCACAGGACTTACTAGCGGTATGAATTATGATTTTAGAGTTTCAGCCATAAATTCCGTTGGAACAGGTTCGGCTTCAAATACTACAACTAAAAAAGCCGGAGCATATCTACTTTATGATGACTTTACGGGTACAACCATAGATACAAATAAATGGATAGAGTATGATTCTGCGTCTAATGGAAGTGGTGGAACAGCAGGTAATGTCCAACAAAATGGTGCTTTGAATATAACAGGATCATATGCTTGGAATACTAATGCTTTAAAATCCGTTCAGACTTTTGATAGAAGTACAGGAGATATTATTGTTGAAGCAGATTGGACAGTAAATGATTGTGCAGCTTCTGGTAATCTTGGTGCAATTTCTTATGGAGATTGGGTTACAAATGGAACAATGGTAAGTGGATCGTTGGTATTTCAATATGCCAATGGATTTTTTAAACTATTTTATTGGCCGTCAGGAATTTCTTCTGCTGTTTCTTGTACAAATGGTGTTCCAACTCATATAAAAGAAGTTATAAAACAAGCTGGAGGTGTAGATGTATTTTTAAATAATAATGGTACAGCTGCTCTTTCTCTTAGTTCAGGACAGGCTCCTAATACATGGAATAATCAACCAATAGTGTTACAACAATATCAAGCAATAAATTCAACTTTTGATAATCTAACGGTGTCAAATTCAGGTTATACAATTCCAAATAAAACAACTGGTTTAACAGCAACTCCAAGAGATAGTCAAATGGAATTGTCTTGGATAGCACCATCAAATGGAGGAAGTACTATAACCGACTATCTTGTTCAGTATAAACTTTCTTCTGAACCAACTGTTTGGACAACATTTGCTCATGTAGCATCTGCTTCGACTACTAATTTTGTTACTGGTCTTACAAATGGAACAAGCTATGATTTTAAAGTTTCAGCTGTAAATATAAATGGAACAGGGGCAGCCTCTGACTCAGTGACTGCTACTCCAATACAAAGTGCTCCATCTGCTCCGCAAAATTTAACAGCAGGGAATACAGTTAGTAATCAAATTGACCTAACTTGGGGTACTCCTGTATCAAATGGGGGAGCAAGTATTACTAATTATTTAGTAGAGTATAAATTAACTTCGGAACCTACTGTTTGGACTACATTCGCACATGGAGTTTCTACTGCTACAAGTATCTCAGTTACAGGTCTTACAAATGGGCTAAGTTATGATTTTAGAGTTTCTGCAATAAATAGTAATGGTACTGGGACTGCTTCTGCTATTGTAACGAAACCGACAGTTAATTCTACCCCTGCTGCTCCTATTGCAAGTTCAGTCAGTATCGCAGGGCAGCCACATGTCTCTGAATATTTACTAGGATCATATGTTTATTCTGATCCGAATGCAGATCCCGAAGGCGTAACCACTTTTCGTTGGGTGAGTTCATCTACACTAGGTGGTACATATTCACCGATTTCTGGAGCTACAAGTATTAATTATACAGTTGGCTCAGGGGATTTAAATAATTATTTGAAACTTGAAGTGACACCAGTTGCAACTATTGCTCCATTTACTGGTACTCCTGTATTAAGTAATGCTATTGGTCCAATTACAGCAGCAAATTATATTTATCATATACTTTCTACAGGACAAAGTTTATCATTAGGATATGCAGGATCTCCTGTTCTTTCGACAACTCAACCATACAGTAATAAAATGCTAGATGGGACAGATAGTGCTCCTGGAACGAATCTTTCACCACTTGTAGAAGTCAGTAATGAAACTCCTGCTGCTGCGATGGGTAATGGAATCACTTTTCAAAATGGAGTACAAACCGTTGTTACTAGACATGGAGTGGGAGGAACGGCTTATTCTGGTCTTAAAAAGGGTACAGCTCCTTATGCAAATGGTATGCAACAGTTTGTGAATGTCAGAAATGCTGCGACATTACTTGGAGAAACTTCTCAAGTTATGGGTGTTACTACTGTTCATGGAGAAACGGATAGTATTTCAGGAACATCAGCTGCTACTTACGAAGCTGATTTAGCAGAATGGCAGCACGATTATGAGACTGATATTAAAGCTATAAATGGTCAGACTGGAACTATACCAATGTTTACGGACCAGATGGATTCATATACAACTTATGGAAATGCTACTTCTGTTATTCCCCAAGCACAGCTAGCTGCATCAGAAGATTATCCCGGTAAGATAATACTTGTAGGACCAAAATATTTTTTAAATTATTCTGGTACTGGCCCTCATTTAACTAATACAAGTTATAGAATGCTCGGAGAATATTATGCAAAAGTCATGAAGAAAGTTTTCTTTGATAAAGTTGCATGGAGACCTCTTTCTCCTGATGCTATCCAACTGATAGGGAATGTAATATACGCAAAATTCCATGTGCCTGCAGGTGTTCTTGCTCTAGATACAAATATCGTAAGTCAAAATACTAACTACGGCTTTGAATATTATGATACTACTTCTTCTGCTACTATTAGCTCTGTTTCAATAATGAATTCTGATACAGTGAAAATTACATTAAGTAATGTTCCAACAGGAGGTAATCAAAGATTAAGATATGCTTATACCGGCGTAATAAATGCTGCAGCTGGAGCACAATCTGCTGGAGCACCTAGAGGAAATCTACGTGATACAGATTCAACCGTTTCTCTTTCAGGAAATAATCTTTATGACTGGGCTGTTCATTTTGATAAATCAATAACAACAGTTTCTGATACAACCGCTCCTACTGTTACATCTTTCTCTATTCCATCAAATTCATCTTCTTATACTGTGCCTATAAATTCATTTACTGCTAGTGATGATTATATTGTCACCGGCTACTTACTAACCGAATCATCCAGTGCACCACTTGCAAGTGATTCAGGATGGACAGGTACTGCACCAACTACATATACATTCTCTACTCAAGGATCAAAAACTCTATATGCTTGGGCAAAAGATGCCGCTGGTAATGTTTCAACATCAATGAGTGCACCGGTGACGGTTACACTTAATGCAACATCATTTACATTTACTGGCCCAACATCAGGTAATGTAAATAGTGCTTCAACAAACTTTACTGTTACTCCAAACAATTCATATACAGGAACAATTACTATCACACCATCAGGTGCAGGTAGTACTGGTCTATCAGCAACTATTCTAACTTTCTCAAGTTCAGCTGCTCAGACATTTACAATCACTCCAACTAATAGTGGAACTATTACCCTTACTCCAACTAATAGCGGGGGATTAACTAATCCATCTAATATTGTTTACACCGCTAATGCTGTAGTTCCAGGTGCTCCGACTTCTGTTGTTGCAACCCCACTTAATCATGGAGCAAGTGTTACATTTTTAGCACCAGCTTCTAATGGTGGAAGTACCATCACTGGTTATACTGTCACTGCTTCTTCAGGAGGCACTGACTCTAATGCAGGATCAACATCACTAACCCACACAATCACAGGACTCACTAACGGAACTTCATATACATTTACTGTTAAAGCAACCAACTCCATTGGAGAAGGTTCTGCTTCATCTGCATCTAGTCCTGTAACTCCCGCAGACATCACCGCACCAACAGTCACTGCGTTCTCAATTCCTTCAACATCATCATCTCTAACAGTTTCTATCTCATCATTCACAGCATCAGACAACAATGCAGTCACCGGCTACTTACTAACCGAATCATCCAGTGCACCACTTGCAAGTGATTCAGGATGGACAGGTACTGCACCAACTACATATACATTCTCTACTCAAGGATCAAAAACTCTATATGCTTGGGCAAAAGATGCCGCTGGTAATGTTTCAACATCAATGAGTGCACCGGTGACGGTTACACTTAATGCAACATCATTTACATTTACTGGCCCAACATCAGGTAATGTAAATAGTGCTTCAACAAACTTTACTGTTACTCCAAACAATTCATATACAGGAACAATTACTATCACACCATCAGGTGCAGGTAGTACTGGTCTATCAGCAACTATTCTAACTTTCTCAAGTTCAGCTGCTCAGACATTTACAATCACTCCAACTAATAGTGGAACTATTACCCTTACTCCAACTAATAGCGGGGGATTAACTAATCCATCTAATATTGTTTACACCGCTAATGCTGTAGTTCCAGGTGCTCCGACTTCTGTTGTTGCAACCCCACTTAATCATGGAGCAAGTGTTACATTTTTAGCACCAGCTTCTAATGGTGGAAGTACCATCACTGGTTATACTGTCACTGCTTCTTCAGGAGGCACTGACTCTAATGCAGGATCAACATCACTAACCCACACAATCACAGGACTCACTAACGGAACTTCATATACATTTACTGTTAAAGCAACCAACTCCATTGGAGAAGGTTCTGCTTCATCTGCATCTAGTCCTGTAACTCCCGCAGACATCACCGCACCAACAGTCACTGCGTTCTCAATTCCTTCAACATCATCATCTCTAACAGTTTCTATCTCATCATTCACAG
>JBAXFQ010000008.1:0-37736 GCA_037139835.1 Candidatus Nomurabacteria bacterium
CCCCCGACCTTCTCAGTGTAAATGAGTTGCTCTACCAACTGAGCTAATCGCGCATGTTTCTATAATTGTTGACACCTTATCGTGTATTTCACGAGTCGCTACAACCGAGCTAATCGCGCATATTTCTAATTGTTGATACCTTATCGTGTATTTCACGAGTCGCTACAATCAAGCTAATCCTCGTATGTCATACATACTATCACATTATCATTAAATTTCAAGTTTTATTTTTATAAACTTGGATCATTAAAAACTGAAGGATTATTTGAAACTTCTAGTATTTTTTGGGCTTTCTTGTCTTGTAAATCTGTTATTTTTTTAAGCAAATCTTCTTTTAATAAAGATGGTTGATTTCTTTGTTTTAAATCTACTTGAAAGACTTGATCTTCTTTTATTTTATACAAAAGATAAATACTGAATAAAATTAGAAAAAAAACTAATATGAAAAATAAATACAACATAGAAATCCAATGCTTATGTGGATTTATTTTGAAAAAGTTCTTAACTGATCTCACACATTTATTAATTTTTAATAAAAAGTTATTCATATTTTATTTACTTAAAACACTAAAAGTTAAATCTGCTTGCCAAAGATTATTTTTTAATTCATCTGATGGATTTGTAACATCTACAATGGGTTCTTTTATTTCCTTATTGATATAAGAAGAGACAATATTCATATAATACGGACTATTTTCTAAACCAGCGACTGTTTTCATTATTTTGGAAAAATCCCCCTTAATGCTTAATCTTACTGAGATTTTATTCTTCTCATTTTTAGGAATATCTACACCATTAACCGTCAAGATTACACCATTATCTACTCCAACCTTTTCTAAAAATTCTACAAAAGTATCTATACTGGCAGTATCGACTATATAACTGTCAATTTTTTTATTTATATCATCGAATTCATTTATCTTTTTTTGTAGAGTATTTATATTTTCCTTATCTGCCATATTTTTACTTAAAGTAGCCATTACGACAGAAGTATGTTCGTTTTTATTTTTAATAATATTTAATAAAAAAATAAATATACCAATAAAAAATACAAAAATAATTGTAGAAATAATGAGTATTAAATTAATTTTATTTTTTTTCATAATATTATTTAAAAACAGCTGTAATGTTGAAATCTAAATCGGTCTTCTCTAAATAATTATTTATAGGTAAACTAGTGGAAGAAAAGTTAGAATTTGAGTCTATTATAGACTTAAAATTTCTTAAAGTGGCTCTATCTTTTGCTTTACCATGTATTTCTATTACTAAATTTTTATCTTTTCTTTGACTATAGAGTAACTGTGTGAAGATAATTCCTTCTGGTCTACTTGATAAAATAGGACCTAAAATATCTTCATATAGTGAAATCCCTGGTTTAAACGTTGAAATTATATCAATTTTTTTATTTATATTTTTTATCGTCGTATCTATATTTAAATTAGATATGTCTTTATTGGCCAAATTAAAAGCATCCAATCTACCCTCTGATAAACTTTCCTTGGTTGAAGAGAAAAAATAAGAAGGCAATAATAGAAGAATTGAAATAAAAATTAGAGTAGAAAATATATTTATCAAAACTATAGAAAATCTTTTCCAGTATTCTTTTTTAATAAGATTTTTTTCTTCTTCAGGTAAAACATTTACAACCGGGCTATGTGAATAAGAAAAGTTACCAAGAGCCAAACCTAGGACTGTCGTATAACCTAAAGATTCTTCAAAAGACATGTTTGGAACTGAAATATCCATATCTGAAATATTAATCCAAGTATTTGCGTGATCTACTTTTATTTTCATACTCGCCTCTAGATAGTCAGATAGTCCAGTGAGATTTGCATCTCCACCACATAATATTATACGTTCTATTTTATCATGATTGATACCACAATTATCATGACTTTTCCAATATTGATATTGCTTGTTAAGTTCATCTCTTAAAACAGAAATCCCATTTAAAATGATTGGGAAAATATCTTCAATATTTGAGATGCCATCTAATCCATATGATCTTTTCATCTCTTCTGCTTTTTCAAAAGATAAAGTAAAATTTTTAGCAATCATATTTGTAAGATTTACTCCACCCATATCAAGAGTCGTAGTAAAAAAAACTTTTCCATCATGAACGATAGAGACTCCAGTACGAGTGTCCCCAAAGTCTACTATCATTATTGGATCCTTATCTTCAATTGGGACTACTGCACGAGCTATGGCTTGAGCTTCAAGTTCAAAAGAGAGAGGTGTTATTCCTGCTTTTTTAAAAACAGACACATAATCATCAACAGTAGAAGAAGCTATGGCTGATACTTCAACAAGTATGTTAACTTCTGAGCTAGAAATAATATCGAAATCAAATACAGTATCTACAGCCTTAAGTGGTATATGCTCTTCTATTTGAAGTAATATCATATCCCTCAACTCTTCTTCTTTTGAGTAAGGTAAAGACAGAGTAAAAAGATACATTTGTTCCTCAGGAAGAGAGATCCTAACAAAGTTAAGTTTTTCTCTTTTCTTAATTTTACTTAAAATTTCTACCAGACTATCCTTGTTTTCTATTTTCCCAGAAACAACAATACCTGGTGGTATTTTTTCTTTACCGAAATTTCCAAGTCTTAAACCATAAGGAGTAGCTAATAATTCACCATATTTAATAGATTGATCAGATATATCCACAGCAAAAGAATTCATAGCTAAGTATGAAGGTGTTGGAAAAGAATAATTATATGACTGCTTCATTATACTAAATATTATACCTTACTATTTTGTGATATAAAAGTAATTATTTATTATTTTTTAAATTTTCTTTAATTATTTTTGTTACTATTGGTATAAAAGAAATAAAAATTATAAGTATTGCTATCGGTATAATATAAGTATCAGGATTTGTAATCATATTTCCCAGGGTATAACCAAGGAATGTAACTAGAGAAACCCACAACACTCCCCCAAAAATATTATAAGAAATAAAAGTTGAATATTGCATATTGCCGATTCCTGCCACTATTGGAGCAAAAGTTCTTATAATAGGAACAAACCTGGCAACTATGATTGTATATTTACCATATTTTTCATAAAATTTTTCTGCATCATATATTCTTTGTTTTTTAAAAAAGAAGCCAGCATCACGTTCAAAAAGTTTTCTACCATATTTTTTACCTGACCAATACCCAATACTATCTCCTAGTATGGCCGCTATAATACAAAAAATTATAAGATAATATATATTAAAAATATGCTGTGAGGCTAATATACCTGCTGTAAAAAGAAGTGAATCACCCGGAAAAAAGAAACCAAAGAATAAACCTGTCTCGGCAAAAATGATAAATATTATTCCTAAAAGCCCTACTGTTTTTATTAATAAAATTGGATCAAGCATAAATAATTATCTTACCTTACTTCCCACTCCCACTTCTACTTCTGGGGTTAAAAATACTGGCTTACCATCTAGACCATCAACAGCCATAAGCATTCCATTACTTTCAAATCCTTTTATTTTTCTTGGTTCAAGATTAATAATATATAAAACTTGCTTACCTATTAATATTTGATAGTCAGGATAATATTCATGAATACCGGAAATTATCTGCCTAAGCTTTGGATTACCCTCAACGTCTACCTCATTAAAATCTATCTGACATCTTAAAAGTTTATCAGTCTCTGGTACTGGTTCTACTTCTCTGATAGTTCCAACTCTTATATCCATCTTCTTAAATTCTTCAAATGATATGTAATCCATAAATTTTAATTATTTTTCTTATCTAAATACCTTTGTAATATTATTGCGGCAGCAGAATCATCTACTTTGACTTCTTTACCTTTTTTACTTTTTCTTGCGTCATTCTCTTTTTTACCATCATTACCTCGAGCAAAGATAGAAGTCATAAATTCTTTTTGAAAATAAACAGGTAGGTCTAATTCTGCTTCAATATTTCTTTTAAACTCTTCAATGCTACCCATTATTTTATTTGGCTGACCAGAAAGATCATGAGACTCACCTAGAACGATCGCAGACACTTCTTCCTTTCCACAAATATTATGTATAGTATCTACTAGTTCCATATCGTTTGGAATTATTTTATAAGGGAAAGCCAGATTTCCATCTTCATCTGAAATAGCAACCCCCACTCTTTTTGAACCATAATCTATACCTAAATATCTCATCCCGTTAGAGATAGCCTTTCTACTAAAGACAGACTATCTTAAATTAATTTAATTAATAAAATTGAACAAACTTAGACCTTTTAGTCCCATAATTATAAATTATAATCTCTAACGGGACTCATATTTATAGCTTATCATAATTGCGATAAAATGTTATTTTTGTTAGAATTATATTATGGAAAAAGTAATTCAAAGTCCTGGTTTGATATTAATATTATTAATGTTATGGGTTCTTCCCTGGAAGGGCTATGCTCTATGGACAGCATCTCGTAATAATCACAAAAGGTGGTTTATAGCGATTTTAGTTTTGAATACATTTGCTTTGTTAGATATATTCTACATATTTTATATAGCAAAAAGGACTCCTCGTAATTTTCTCAAAGCCTTCAAAACAAAACTATAAAAAAATATTAAAAATGGACCCTCGAGGTCCATTTTTAATTTATAAATAAATACTTGAAAAAAAGCTGAAAATAATGTAATGTTCAAGACGGAAGGGTGCCTGAGTGGTTTAAAGGAACAGTCTTGAAAACTGTCAGAGGTGAAAGCTTCTCGGGAGTTCGAATCTCCCCCCTTCCGCCAAGACATTTTAGTATCGGAGTCAATGCGCTTGCCTAAGTAAGCGATGCGACCCAGATGCCTAGAATGATTCAAAAACACACGAGTTAAGTCGTGTGTTTTTGTTTATGCATTCGGTACTAATTCGAGTACTGGTTTTATCGTTTCAATAATCTTTGATCTCAGCTCAGTGTCTACAATTGCTTTCTCGAGCATGTCTTGAACATTCTCGTACTCATTAAATGACACTTCTGATTGAGAGACCATCACTTTGTGTAGGTAGAGATACGCAATGAAGATAAACCTGAGCTGTTCCTTTGTTTTGTATAACTTTTCAAAATCAGGCAACGGAGGCATGGCATTATCGTTCGGATTCCTGCTCATGCCAGAGATTATCTTTTTGTAGTAACTGCCGTGAACAAACTCACTTCGATCGTTATATAAAACCTTTATCTCTTTCTCTATGTCTGCAAATTTCCATTGAATTAATACTGCTATTCTTTTCCGTAATCTGTATCCAATCTCCTCGTTTTGAACATCACCTGCGGTGAATAGTGTTTCCAAAAGCGTAGCCATGTCAGCAGACTCTCGTTGCCATGTGTATGATGATTTTGATCTTTCGTATTCCTCTAATCCGCTGTAAAAAATAGAAGCCATATACAACCTCCAGTCTTCCTTTGACCATGCAAGAACGTTATCTCTTTGCCAGATGAAATAATTCATCACAGAGATCATCATTTTGTAAAACGAAACGAAGTTTACAGTTTTGAAATAGTCATATCCCTGATGATCGTTGGGTTGAACGTCGAAGTTTTTAAACTCGCTTATTTTATCTATTCCCATGTGGGTAACATAAAAAGCGGGGTGCATATACTTTGTGGAAAAAAGATTCAACAGTGCAAGTACTTCTCCATACCCACTGGAATAAGTATCTTCCGGATCAGGGACCAAAAGACCCCAGAGACATTTCTGATATTGCTCGTCGCTTATTCCATTTTGACCTGTACCATCAGTCAAATAGTTTCTAAGTACGTTCTCATTGATTGGTGGAATCTTTGTTTTAATTGCATCTATAAATTCGGATGTAGAAAACTTTCTTAGATTCCAACACTCAAAATGCTCATCCATTGAATAGATTTTCTCATCCTGATTCATTGGTGGTTCAGGCCAACCGTAAAAGCCTATAAAGATGTACTTCATATTCCTATTATAGCAATTTTCTTATTGATTTTTGTTATGATTATTGTATGCAATTATCAAAGAAAGCTCTTACAGATCTAAGAAAGACCATAATAAAAAGTTATGGTGAGGATTTGAGCAATAAGTTAAACGATGAGGAGCTCAACGAAATAGGAAGTGCTCTACTAACCATTACGAGTGAGGCACTTAAAATTAAAGTGGCGAAGAGTCGTGAGTCTAAAAATGCTATTCAGAAACCAGAGTGAGTTTCTTGTCTTTGTATACGATCCTCGATCGCAGATTTGCCAGTAGCTCTCGCTTCTCACCGACGGTGCCTTCCTTAAGAATGTATTTAGCGAAGTTACGTATATCAGTATCTTTGTTGTTCTGTAGCTTTTCTGTTGCACCAAGCACTGACCTCTGGAATATATTAAATCGTGCGATTTCATCCTCTAGCTTTTGCCTCATGCCCAGTTCGTTGATATTCACCTTATCCAATATCTTCAACAGCTCGAGTATCAAATCTTCTTCTCGTATGTAGTGGTTCTTGCAGTTCCTATCCCTTGATCTCGCACATGAGTAGTAGATGTATTTTGCATGCGTTCCATCCTTGAGCTGTTTCCATTTCTCCTCAGCAGATATTCCACTACCACAGTATCCGCAGGTAAATAACTTTGTGAATGCGAATTCCTTATTTTCTCGTTGTATGTTGTCACGCTTCAGCTGTGCCTGTGTCTTTTCGAATAGTTCTTGGGTGATCAGTGGCTCGTGTTTTCCTTGGTACCAGTTTCCGCTACCTTTCGGAGACTCAAATGTGCCGTAGTAGAAATGGTTTTCCAATATTCTGTATATGCCACCGAGCGTTAGTGGTTTGTTTCCTCGGGTATAAAAATTGGCTTCGAATCGAAGCCAATTGTATATCTTTCTTCCGCTCATCTTTTCGTACGCCACTTTCTCGAACATCTTCTTCACTATCGGCGCTCGTAGCGGGTCTACTATCACCTGACACTTCTTGTCCATATGTTTTTGGTTCAAGTATCCGAGCGGTGCCACTCCTGGCCATAATCCCATCTCTACTCGTGTTCGGAGCCCACGCTTTACGTTCACACCTCGGTTGTCGTTCTCGAGCTTTGCTTGTGATCCAAGGATCATCAAGAGAAACTTCTCGTTCGGATTGTTACCGAACTTCTGTCCGAATGTTCTGATTTCCTGCAAGCATCCTGCATCCATAAGGTCGACAATCTTTCCGAGATCACCTGCATTTCTTGAAATACGGTCTGGAGCCCACGTAAGGATGCCGTTGTATTTCTTTTGCCGAAGCTCCTCAACTATCTCGTTAAAGACGGGGCGTTGCCCAGTCTCTTTTGCGCTGTGGCTTTCTCGCTTCATGCACACAATCTCCAAGCCCTCCCGTTCTGCCAGTTGGAGCATCTCCTTGATCTGGGAATCTATCGAAAGAACCTGTCGTTCCTCAGATTCCGTCGATTTACGTGCATATAGGCAGTATTTGACTGGCACTGCCACTTGGGCCAGTTGGGGCATTTCGTACCCTATAGGTGCTGTTGTTTTCATACCAACATTGATGACGCAGACCCTTTGAGGAGTCTAGAGCGTCCTATTTGCCTAGTGTTGGTAACTAAATACGGCCAAAATAGGTGAAAGCTTGCATTTATAATTAAAGTGCAGTATACTGTTTACATGCAAAAGAATTTGAGCGAAATAGCAGATATAGTGTCGGGATACACATTTCGTGGATCCATTGAAAACGACCCTAAGGGCCAGATTTTTGTGCTACAAGCTAAGAATATAACTGCAAATCAGGACATTCTTAACACCTTTGATCTTGTTACCGTTTCAGATAAATCCATCAGAAACCCCTACTTTTTAGAACATAACGACATTTTGCTTGTTTCTAGAGGTTCAGGTGCTGGATCGTTCCGATCCTCTATCTTTGCTTCAGACGACACAAACGTGATGCCCTCATCATCGGTTCATGTCATCCGCATCAAAGATGTCACTGTCCTCCCAAAGTATATATGCCTATATCTCAATTCACAGGAAGGACAAAAGGCTCTCGCTCAAATAGTCACAGGGGCCTCATACATACAAAGCATTCTCGTTAAAAATCTTACCGACTTTCCGATACCGATACCGCCGATACATATTCAGAAATCACTTATTGCTCTTCACGAGAACATTACAGATCAAGAACGGATATTTAAGAGAAAACAAGAGATTCAAAAAACCATTATCAACGCAAGCTTTACTAACTTAACTAAGAACTAATATGACAAACAAGAAATACACACAAGAAGACCTCAACAAAATCCTCTGGGAAGCAGCGGATTCTTCTCGTACACAAGTAGATGCAGGAATCTACAAAGACTATGTGCTTGCGATTCTTTTCTTTAAATATTTGAGTGATCTCTCAAAGAAAAAGCGTAACGAATACAAGGAGCGTTTCGGTAACGATGAAAAGCGTACTGAGGAAAAGATGAAGCTCGACCGCTTCTACCTCCCTCCGAAGTCATCGTTTGACTATATCTACTCAATCATAGAACAAGACAACCTTGGCGAAGAAATAAACAAAGCCCTCCATCGCATTGAAGATGCCAACAAGGAAAAGCTTGATGGCGTCTTCTCTGTAGACTTCAACTCTGAATCAACGCTTGGAAAACTTGCAGAGCGAAACAAGATGCTCCGACATCTTATACAAGATTTTGCAAAAATGGATCTTGCGGATGTGAACGATGACATCATCGGAAACTCCTACATGTACATGATCGAACGCTTCGGAGCGGATGCGGGTAAAAAAGCAGGTGAATTCTTCACGGTACGCAATGTTGCAAAGCTTGTTGCTAAACTCGCAGAACCAAAGCCGGGTGCGCGTATTTGTGATCCATGTTCAGGGTCAGGGGGTCTTCTTCTCCTTGCGGGTGAAGAGGTTGAGAAGCAGGGCTCAAAAAACTACGCTCTCTATGGTCAGGAATCAACAGGGTCAACATACCAACTCGCTCGTATGAATATGTTCCTACACGGAAAAGATTCAGCACGCATCGAATGGGGCGACACGCTCAATAACCCTCTTCTTGTAGAGAATGATCATTTGATGAAGTTCGACACAATCGTTGCCAACCCTCCTTTCTCTCTAAAGAAATGGGGCGCTGAACATGCTGAAGCTGATAAATACAAACGATTCTGGCGTGGTACTCCACCAAAGGATAAGGGTGACTTCGCATTCATTACTCACATGGTTGAAACGGCCAAGCCAAAGACTGGGCGTATTGCCGTCATTGTCCCTCACGGTGTTCTCTTCAGAGGTGGAGCCGAGGGTAAGATCCGTGAACAGCTTCTTAAAGAGAATATTATTGAAGCGGTCATCGGTCTTCCTGCTGGACTCTTTCAAACAACAGGTATTCCTGTAGCGATTCTCGTTATTGACCGTTCACGAGAAAAAGGTGGAGAAAACGAAAGCAAGAAAGACGTCTTCTTTATTGAAGCATCAAAGGAATTTAAAGCGAACAAGGCACAAAACATTCTGACTGATGAGAACATCGAGAAGATTTACGCTACCTACAAGGCTCGTAAAGATGTAGAGAAATTTGCTCGTAAAGTTAGTCTTAGAGAAATTGAGGAGAATGATTTCAACCTCAACATTACCCGCTACGTGGATACTTTCACGGAAGAAGCTCCTGTTGATATCAAAGCAAACTTGAAAGAACTTGCTGAGCTTGAGCCAGAACTTGAGAAGCTTGAGAAGCAAATGGTCGTATATCTAAAAGAACTGGGAATCAAATAGTATGGCACTTACAGAACAACAAATTCAAAATTGGTCCCGAGCACTTACTGAAACAGAAAATGATAAGTGTGTTAAGACTGTTGCCTCTATAAGAAAAGTTCTTGAGGATCACTTCGGTTCAAAAGTAAGAGTATTTTTGCAGGGATCATATGCAAACAGTACTAACGTCAGACAAGATAGTGATGTAGATATAGTGGTTTGCTATAACAATGCTTACTACTCAGATATCTCCTCTTTAACAGATCAACAGAAAGTTGTACATAATCAAAACTGGGTAGCTCATGGCTACGAATTTTCAACATTTAAAAATGATGTGGAGTCTCTATTGCGTACCAATTTTCCTAACTCCGTTACGAGAAAAGAAAAGTGCCTCACTATAAGTGGAAACACATATAGAGTTAGTGCCGACGTTGTCCCTTGTTTTACACATAAAAGATTTCACGCACCACAAGCTATCTCAGCAGAGGGAATTCACCTCTTCACTGATACAGGTGGTAATGAAGTGATCAATTTTCCTGACCAACACAAAACTAATGGCCAGACAAAGAATCAGTCCACGAACCAAAAATATAAGGCGGTTGTAAGAATCCTTAAAAATTGCCGAAATCATCTTGTTGATAACAATCACGTAGACGAAAAGTTTATGTCCTCATTCCTATTAGAAAGCTTGATCTGGAACGTCCCAAACACCCATTTCAATGCAAATTCCCATAAAGATATGGTGAACAATGTCATTAGTAAAATATATACTGACATGGCAGATCAAACCGTAGCCAATAATTATGCAGAAATAAATGATTTGATGTGGTTATTCCGAGGTCCTAACAAGAAGACACCAGCTGAAGTTAGAACATTTTTAGAGCACGCTTATAACATTATAAATTAATATGAAAATACAGGAGGATAAAAAAATAGATGTACTGATGAATGCCTTAGACGAAAGGTATAAATCAATCCATACAATAAGAGAAAGAGTTCAAACAGTTTCTATCTGGATCCTAGGTATCTTGATCGGAGCAAGCGGATGGTTGTTTCAGTCAGATACGTGTTTTTCAATAAACGACAAGTTTTTTTCCGTGGTTTTTCTTTTGATAATCTGGGCAACTCTACGATGGTTTTACTTTAATGACTTACAGAAAGGTTTTAATAGCCAAATGCGAGTAGCAGCGAAAATTGAAGACTCCTTGGGGCTCTTTGAGGGGAAAATCTATTCTGATTCTGAGGATTCTATTTACCCTAAATCGTGGAAAAAATCAGGACAGAATGGTTGTGAGGGAAAGTTTTTCGATAATAGTCACAACTTGCTAATCGTTGGTTTCGGCATTCTCTGTTTCGTAATTTTATTACTAAAATAATTATGAAAAATAATCAGTCACAAAATAATATCGAGAATGTATTCGAAGAATTTGTCTTCGATGTTATTAGTGCTGATTTAAACAATCAGATAAATAATGAGTGTGGTCAGATTTTTCAAAAAGGCATATTCCCGACAGGTATGAACAGGGGTATTAGAGTTTATATCTATTCTGGTGATCATCTTCCAATCCATTTTCATGTTAAGTCTCCCCAACGATATCTGGATGCTAAATTTCAACTAGACCCGTTGAGGTTGATAGAAAATAAAACCTCAATCCGTATAGATAAAGATGAAAGTTTTATAGTCAGATACTTTACACAAAACAAACACCTCCTTGATGAGATTCGCAACAAATTTATAGAGCTGAACCCAAATTTAAATTATGAAAACTAACCGACCACAAAAAAATAATTCAGGCACTTGGCAGACAATACCTGTCGGTGATGTTTTTACATTTGTAAAATCATACGCATTCTCACGAGACAATCTGTCTAACGGCATTTTATCTAGCGATAAAATCGGCAACATACACTACGGCGATATACATGCGACATTTACTTCAGAAAATATAGATCTCTCAAAAGTTCAAATACCCATCGTAAAAGATGTTGCTTTTAGTCCTAAAAAGGAAGATCTCTTGAAAGACGGAGATTTAATAATGGCAGATGCATCTGAAGATTACGATGGAATAGGTGTAACAATTTCAGTTCATGGAATTGGAAAAAATAAAGTAGTTGGCGGTTTGCACACCTTTGTTCTTAGAGATGAAAAAGGTTTAACCACTGAGTACTATCGTCAGTATATTTTTCTAAATAAAGAGATAAGGAACAAACTTCAGAAAGTAGCTAATGGTGTTTCTGTATATGGAATCTCTAAAACAGCACTGGCAAAGATGGAGTTGCCATTACCTTCACTCTCTGAACAAAATCGCATAGTTTCAGTTCTTGAGACTTGGGATAAATCAATTGAAAATCTTGAGGAGAAAATTGAAATAAAAAAGCATATTAAGAAAGCTTTAGTGTCAGACTTGTTAACTGGTAAAAAGAGATTAGGTGGTTTTAGTGATAAGTGGGAGACGGTAGAACTTGGGAATATTTGTGAAATCAAAAGAGGTGGATCACCAAGACCAATACAAAACTATATTACAGAAGAAAAAGATGGTTTGAATTGGTTGAGAATTGGAGATGTTCCAATTGGAGATAGATATATCTACAAAACAAGTGAAAAAATAAGGAAAGAAGGTTTGAACAAAACAACCCTCGTAAAGGAAGGAGATTTTATACTTTCAAACTCAATGAGTTTTGGTCGCCCTTACATCATGAAAACAGAAGCGTGTATACATGACGGATGGCTTGCGTTAATGAATGTCTCAGCATCAATCAATAAAGACTTTTTGTACTATTTACTTTCTTCTCCTAAAACGCAGAGTGTATTTCGTTCTATTTCAGCAGGTTCGGGTGTTTTAAATTTAAAAAAAGAGACGGTTTCAGAAGTTGTTATAAAAATACCAAAATTGAAAGAGCAGGTATTAATAGCAAATATCTTAACCACGACAGACAATGAGATTGATTCCCTAGAAAAGAAACTGTCCATCCTCAAGGAGCAGAAACGATATATTCTCTGCAATCTGATCACTGGAAAGATTCGTACACCAGAAACATTATCAACCAAACTAACGAAATAAATATATGTCACTCACAAACGTACATTTCGATGAAGCCCGACAATCACAGCTCCCGTTCGTAGAGCTTCTCTTGAACATGGGTTATACATATGTTTCTGTCGCCGAAGCATTGAGACAGCGTGGCGATACTTCGAATTTCATCCTTGCTGATATTGCGACGGAGAAATTGATGGAAATAAACAGCTATGAGGTTGATGGAACCACATATAAATTCAGTGAAAAAGATGTTCGAGATGCTATCGATGAACTTGAGCATATTCAGTATGAGGGACTCATAGATACCGCACAGAAGATCTACAACACCATCATGCCAACAAGTGGTGGTAAGACGATCAAGGTAAACCAAGGAGGTAAAAAAGTATCAAAGAACTTCAAGTTTATAGACTTCGAGAACATTGAGAACAATGCTTTTCATGTCTCTGTGGAGTATGTAGCTAGTGGTAAGCAGAATATTCGTCCCGACATTGTTTGCTTTGTGAACGGTATTCCTTTTGCTGTGATTGAGAACAAGAAGTCTGGTGTAGACGTGAAAGAGGCTATTAATCAGATGAACCGCAATCAGGGTCCTGAATTTTGTCCAAAGCTTTTTACCTACACACAACTCCTTGTTGGCACAAACGGCAAAGAATTGCAGTATGGAACCACTGGTACGCCAAATAAGTTCTATGCTATCTGGAAAGAAAAAGGCACAGACGTTGAGACGTTAAACAAGAAAGCTTCTGCTCTTATTCAGAATCCTATTGATCAAGCTGTCTATTCTCAACTGCTACAAGATTTGAATGGATACACAGAAGGTCACAAACAGAGAACTGATCGAATTCCTACCGAACAAGATCGAGGAGTACTTTCACTTTTTGAACCAAAGAGACTTTTGGATCTCACCAAGAATTACATTCTCTTTGATGCAGGAGTAAAGAAGCTCTCACGCTACCAACAGTATTTCGCTATCCACAAAATGCTTAAGCGTGTTGAAGAGGAAGAAGTGGCTGATCACGGTATCACTCGTCGCAAGGGCGGTCTTGTGTGGCATACCCAAGGATCTGGTAAGTCACTCACCATGGTGATGTTCGTGAAGGCTCTTATTGAAGACCCTCATATCCTGAACCCTCGAGTAATCATCGTTACAGATCGTAGGGATTTGGATAAGCAGATCAAAGATACGTTCAAGAACTGTAACCTCAAAAAAGAGGTTGTTCAGGCTACCAGTGGTCAGAACTTGATTGATCTTATTAAAGAAAAAGATTTGTCCGTTGTTACTACTCTCGTTCAGAAGTTTGAGTCTGCCGCAAAAAAGAGTGTTGGATTTGTCGATACTGACAAGAATATATTTGTACTTATCGATGAGGCGCACCGAAGCCAGAATGGTATGGCAAACTTCGAAATGAATCGAATCATTCCAAATGCTTGCTATATCGGATTCACTGGTACACCACTTATGAAGAAAGACCGAGAGAGTTGGAAGAAGTTCGGAGATTATATCGACAAATATACTATTGATGATGCGTTGGCTGATAACATCATTCTTCCTCTCATCTACGAAGGTCGCTACGTTGATCTTATTCAAAACGCAGAACAGATTGACCGCCACGTTGAACGAATTACAGAAGGGTTAAACGACAAGCAGAAAAAAGAGCTACAGCGATATGTTGGAAGTAAGATAATCAAAGATAACCCTCAGCGTATTGTTGAGATTGCTTATGATATCGAAAAGCACTTCATCGGGAACTTCCAGAACACAGGTCTTAAAGCTCAGATCGTAGCACCATCCAAATATTCAGCGATTCTATTCCAGAAGTTCTTTGAGACTCGTGGAAATATTCGCACAGCCGTAATTATTTCTGATGAACACGAAGATGGTGATGAAGAGAATCTCCACAAGAAGGAAGTTGTTGCATATCTAGATGGTGTTCGCAAAAATCACAGCAGTGTCGATAAATACGAAAAAGATGTAGTTGAAAGCTTCAAGCACAATGATGACGGGATCGAGGTTATTATAGTTTGTGACAAGCTACTCACTGGCTTTGATGCCCCACGCAATACCGTACTCTATCTTGCAAAGGATTTAAGAGACCATAACTTGCTCCAAGCCATCGCTCGTGTAAACCGATTGTTTGAAAACAAAAAAGAAAAGCCAAAGACTGCGGGCTATATCATGGACTACTCAGAAAACGCTAAGAACATCGATACGGCGATGAAGCTTTTCGGTAACTATGACGAGAATGATGTTAAAGGAACGCTTATCGATGTCTCAGAAAAGATACAAGATCTCGAACAAAGCTATTCCACCGTTCATGATCTGTTCAATGAGATCAAAGGATCGAGTGATGACGAGGTATACCTCCAATTTCTTGCTGATCAACCAAAGCGTGAGACCTTCTACAAAACACTCAATGCATTCATTAAGAATTTGAATGAGTGCTTTGTGTTGCAGGACTTCGTTCACGAATTCAAACACCTTGATCTCTATAAGCGAGAACTCAAGAAGTTCATGGAACTTCGCAGGTCTGCGAGCTTGAAATACGCCGATCGTGTTGATCTTCTTGAATACAAACAGTCACTTATCAATATTCTTGATAAGTATGTTGATGCTCGTGGTGTTGAGTTGCTTACTAAGCAGGTAAACATCACCGACAGAAAGCAGTTCGAAGAAGCTGTGGCTGAACTCGGTTCTGATAAATCAAAGGCTGAGGCAATCGCCGCACAAACAGAAAGGACTATCACTGAGAAGATGGATACTGACCCTGAATTCTATGAAAAGTTCTCGAAGAAGATTTCAGACATTCTTGAAAAGATGCGACAAGGAAAACTTGCCGATGTTGAGGCGTTGAAGCAAATGAAGCTCATTAGCGATGACGTGGTAAACAAGAAAGATGAAAGTCTCCCAGAAAAGATCGAATCACAAAAAGGCTCAGACGTGTTTTACCGTAACCTACGAGCAGAGCTTAGTGATTTGAAGTTAAGTAAGGACGCCTATATAACAACCATTCTTGATATCTTTACGATTATTAAGAATGAAGCAATCGTCGATTGGTATAAGAACATGGATGTAAAGCGAAAGATACGCAACAGTATCGATGATTATCTTTACGATGTCGTTAAGGGTGAGAAAGGTATTGATATCGATAATGATCGCATTAAGTTGGTTATCGATACAGCAATGCAATTAGCAGAAAATAACTTTGATCTATTCTTGTAATTATATGAAAGAATTTATCTTTGGAACTTTCATATATGAATACCAACTTATAAAACAAGACCGTAAAACCCTGAGCCTAACAGTTACTCCAGACCTCCGTATTATCGTTAAATGCCCATTTAAGGCTGACAGCGAAAGAATTGAAGCATTCCTACAGAAGAAATGGTTTTGGCTAGAGAAACAGCTATCATTCTTTAAGAAGTATCAACGAAAGACCTATGAGAAAGAATATGTCTCAGGTGAGGGGTATCTCTATCTTGGTAAACAGTACAAGCTCGTTGTTCGTAAAGGAAAAGAAGACTCTGTTTCCCTTACTCAAGGTCAGCTGATCATCCTCACCACAAGATTAGTCACAGATGGAAAATACAATAAGAAGCTCGTCGATAAGTGGTTTGCAGAAAAAACGGATCTTATTCTCCAAGACCGATTCACTGAAATGCTCTCACTCTTTGATTTTAAGAACACACCAAAGCTATCTCTTAGAGATATGAAGAAGCGTTGGGGTAGTTTTTTGAACCAAGACAAGATATTTCTCAATCCAAAGCTTGTCCATACCTCAAAGGACTGTATCGACTACGTTATCGTTCACGAACTCTGTCATATGAAGTACAAGAATCACGACAAAAGATTCTATGACTTGCTTGATAAGAAATATCCTAAATGGGAGAAGGTCAAAGATAAACTTGAGACAATAGGATCAACAGTTTGCTAAATAAACACATGTCTTGGATTAAAGAAAAATTACAAATAAGAAAACAGTTAAAAGACCTTAAAGAAATAAGGAACTTCTTAGCTAATCACTTGAAAGAGTGGGATAAGAGGAAAAAGGACATCCCTCATGATGTTTTTCAAACAACACGTTTTATTCTTGAGAACTCGATTGATGCTTATGAATCAATATCCGTACTTTATAAACAAAAGCACTATGAGAGCTGTATTATTCTCGCCCGAACTATTCTTGAAAATTCAGTTAACCTCAAATACATCTACCAAAAAGATCTAGAGAAACGAGCAAGAAATTTCGCAATATTCCCAATGAAATCTTGGGTTGAAAAGTCAAAGCAATTTGATGATATTGATATGATTGGTAAGACGGAATTGATCAACGCCATGAAAAAGAAGTTGGAGACATATCTTCCCTCAGGAAATAACAGAAATCATTGGGACGGTAGAAATATCAAGGAATTATTTGAAGAAGTTGGCTTGATGAAATTTTATACTGAGGGATATTCTCGACTATCAGGTTTTACTCACTCGAATTTTAAGGGGTCGGTAGACCTGCATGAGAATAGACCATACATTACTTTCATTAGGAAATTTATCTTTGTTGATATTTTAGTGGTAACACTCGAAGCTCTTAAAAGTATGAATGAAAAGTATGATTTGTTAGATGGAGTAATGATAATCGAAGATTATCCCCACATCGGTGCGACATTTTTCTTTAGTGTGAACAATAAACGCACAGAGGGAGCTGTTGGTAACTAGAGCTTCGCAAGGCCTTAAATCTAAGCTAAGGTTTAAATTGATAGCGAAATTTGCTATCATGTACTTGTACAACTGAATAGGCGACCTAACCCCTTTGGATCCGTCCAAAGGATATGGTCAAAATCCCGCTAAAGTGTAAAAACCTCCTCGTCAGGAGTCACTTTAGCGGTCGTATCTGGAAACGGGTACGGGTTGGGCCGAAAGGTTCAATCGCAACTGGCGGGGAGATTTTTGCATCTCTCCTAAGCATTATCAGTCATAAAAAACCGCTAAAGTTTTATGAAAAAAATCATCAGTAGGATTTTTAGTCCTACATCAGCATTAATATTAGGTGCCCTTGTTCTTATATCTGGGGCCAATCCAGGCCAGTACCAGAATCTTGTTACTGGTTTTATTATCATCATCGGAACCCTTGCATATCGATCGGCAAAGAAAAGAATTGCTTCAGGTGTGAAGAACAACACAAAGTTCGCTTTTGAAATTATTGCGATGGTCGTCATCGTCCTCGCTATCGGACTTCAAAGCAATCTCGGAAAAGTTCTCGTCGAAGATCCATTTCCAAACGTCATCATTCCGCTCGTAATGATCGGCTCATATATTTACGTTCTCATAAAGAAGTAAGCATATGAAAACTCTACAAGATCTTAGGGGCAAGTATTGGTACAGAGCATTGCAGGTACTGTACTTTGCCATCATCACTATTTCCATCTGTGTCGGCCTCAACAATACTGGCCTAGAGGGTTGGGCATACGTTGAGCAATTAGATACCTTGGTACAGATAGTCGTTGTCTTGGAAATCATCAAGCGAGTAATTTACTACGTTTGCTTCGGACACATCAATCCAAAGAAAGCCTAGATTATTCAAGGTCCAGATCTAATTTAACGTTCTCAACTCTATCGGCCTTTTTGATATATTCTGCCGGTCTTCCTATCTCAGGTGGAAGCTCTGCTGTACCGTCCCTAATTCCTTTTGCCAGTGCCTTAGAGTGTGGGTCAAATTCTCCAAATATTTCAAAGCCTTCGGCTACCTTTCTTCTCTTAAGAATTTCATTCGCTTTTTCTTGTCTTTCCTTGCGACTCATCTTTCCTTTCTTTTTAACCTCCACCTCAGGTGCTTTTTTATCTTCTTCAAAACCTCCTTCATATACACCTCCACCTCCAAAGGAAGGTAAAACTTTATTGTTCTTTGACCCACAGTATATGCATGTCTCCCCAGGCTTTAGATCAAAGTGATCGTGCTTAGGTGGTGGCACATATATCGTTCGCACAGGCACGTATCGCTTGCTGTTATGCTGTAGCCAGAATCTCGTTGCGTTGAAGTTTTCACCCTTAATCATCTTGATAAGAGTTGCTTCAGCAAGATCGTTTATATTCTTTCTTCCTTGATGTAGCACTAGCTCTACCTGATCCCGAAAGTCCTTGTTGTCCTTGTACCATCGGTAGTAGGTGGCCCTCGCGATTCCCGTTTTCTTGCAGGCGAAAGACACGAGCGGTGTCTCCCGCAAGTATTCGATGAATTTTGATTGTTCATAAATCTTGCTCATAGAGCTTAGCTAATTTTTACCCGCTTCTTTCCAGTTAGCTTCTCCCAGCGATTCATAATCACTTCCGCATACACAGGAGACTTTTCCATGATGAAGCATCGACGCTTAAGCTTCGTTGAAGCAATGAGAGTTGATCCAGAACCACCGAACGGTTCAAGGACGAGTTGGTCCCGCTTTGTGAGAATCTTGATGTATGGAATCAATATTTCGATTGGCTTTGTGCCAAAGATGACACCTTGTCCAGAAGACTTCTCGTCTGACGCATTGAAGTCGATGAAATCAGTTGGGCAATAATTTGATCCTTTCTGGTATCCCTCCCAGTGAGGACGACCAGTGATTGCAAAGAGTGCTGTCTCGTATTCGTTCTGTACGAGTTCCTCATCTTCAAACTCGACATCAGGTGTTCGTTCCTCATTCGAGGTGCCGACTATCGCAATGTCATGCTTCGAGAAGAATTTATGCTGTCCCGCATACCCTTGATTGCGATTCGGCAAATGCCACACGAGCATATTCCTTACTTTCCAATGTTTTTCGAGCTCACCCCAAATAGTCCTGATGTTCTTCCAGTTCTCGTACACGATAATCGAGAAGTTATCGCCCTGTACCTTGGCCACGTTTGCCATCCAGAGTTCGGTGAAGTTATCAGGTAGCACATCGGTCTCAAGATATCGGCGATTCTTCTTTGCGCCGAATCCAGTTACAGCTTCGCCATTCTTCTTTGTCTTGCCGTGAAGGTAGTCGAGGATATATGGCGGATCCGTCATGACCATATCTATCTTATTCTCACCGCATAGCTTGAGCATGTCTGATTCGATAGTGGAGTCACCGCACATGAGCCGTGATCCATCGAGGTCATACACGTCACCCTTTACGGTATTGATGTTGTTGATACCAATCTTCGCCAGTTCCTTTTTGAGATTGAACTGTTCTTCATCATTGTCATCCTCAAATACCTTATCTAATTCTGGAGAATCAAACCCTAAGTCTTTAAGGAACGACTCGTCGAACTTAGCGAGAAGATCCAAGTCGAATTCTCCTTGGTTTTTGTTAAGACGAATACACAATTCCTTTTCTTTTTCTAAGTCAGGAATGTTGATGTATACGACTGGCACTTCCGTGAATCCAAGCTCTCCAAGAACGGAGAAGCGGAAGTGCCCTCCGATAATTATGTTCTTGCGGTTCTCCGCACTGTTTACGAGTATGGGATCGACTATGCCGAATCTGTTAATACTTTCTTTTAATTCTATCTTTTGAGCATCACTCCATTTTCTGGGGTTGTACTCCGTTAGTTTGAGATCGGCAAGTGGTACTTGTACGATCGTTATTTTTTCGCTCATAACGCTTATTTGTAATTAGCGTCTACGAGGAAATAGAAAAACATCCGTGTCAGTGCAAAGATAGTTAATCCATTTACCTGCGTAAACGAGGATTAATAATATTTGCGTTGAAACGGATGTCTGGTGAGAACTTTTTTCGAGAGTGACTAGTGTCCTCGCGGACTGTGTCGGGTGAAAACGTTCTACTTCAAACTGTGTTTACTTTGTCGCATGTACATTATAGCAACCTGATAATTCCTGCATAGGGTTATAATATGAATTTTGATAAAATATGTGTATATGTTTTGCACGAACTGCGGGAACAAAACTAATACAGGAGATAACTTCTGCGGAAAGTGCGGTAAGGCAATTAAGCGTGACAGTGTTTCGGAAATAGAAAGACCATCTCCTAGAATAGAACCGAGGCCGACACCTCCGATACGCAAAGAGCCAGAGTACGTACCGCCTCCTATTCACCATCCTCCTCGTAACCTCCAAAGCGAGGCAAAAGCTGAAAAGAAAAGAGAGGAACGCAAAGAAGAGCTGAGAAAAATATTGGAAAAAGAACGAGGGAGAGAAATCACCGATCAGGAACTCTTTGATGCAGAACATTGGCTTACAAACTACGCCAAGCTCATGTACGACCTTGCTCAAACAGACTTTCGACGAAAGAAGAAACTGGAAGAAAATCCCAAAGGCTTTCATCTTGAAGGAAAAGGATACACCTGTGGTATTTGTCGTGACTCTATCTCCGATGAGCAGACTTGGTACGACGGAACTGGTATCAAGTGTTTGATCTGTAAGGATGCGTTAGATAAAAATATAATTCCATCCACAGTGGCAAGCGACCATGAGAGCTGGTACTCCGTACATGATTTTGAAAGTAGTTTCTTTATGAAGCCGAATGCAGTGAGGAGGTTTGTAAAAGAAGGTCTCCTAAAGCCACGTCTCATCAAAGACTCTTCAGGCCGTACTCACTATCAGTTGTTTCTCACAGAGGATCACGAGGGTATCTTGCCACCCAAAGAACTGACGAAGTGGCCAGTAGTTAAATTCCAAAAAGACGGCAGAAATTGGTATCACTCAGAGCCTTGGTTTATGCATAAAGACCCCAAGGAAGTCCTAGGTGGTTACAAGATACTGGAGTACATGTCGACCTTGAAAGAAAATGAGATTAAGCAGTCATATCCTGATCTAAGTTTCCAAATGCATGCAGGATCAGAGTCCATATTAAAGATTGATTCTATTGATGAAAAGCCCGACAAACCCCTAGAAGAGGAGGCTAAAAGTGAGCCGAAAAAGGAGTAATGGCTTCAGGTGTCTCATTTGTCTCATTTTGCGAAAACGGGATAGCGACTCACTTGCCTCAACAAGACCCATCCAGAAGTGCTAGAATACCCTTACAAGGCCTTAGAGCGTGGGTACTTAACTCACATGGCCCGCAAATACAAAAATACCTCAAATGAGGTATTTTTGTTATAATATTTGTATGGCTCACTATGAATCAAAAACTAAAGATAACAAATGTATCTTCTGTGAAATAGTAAAAGGCAACATCCCCTCTTATACTTTTTGGGAAGATAAAAATTATTTGGCATTCCTTTCTATAGATCCAAATACACCTGGATTCTCATGTGTAATACCCAAGAAACATTTTGGTAGTGATATCATGAAAATGCCAGACAATGACTTAAGTAAGTTAATTATTGCATCTAAAAAAGTTGCAGCTGTGTTAGAAAACTACTATAAGGATGTAGGGCGTGTAGGAGTAGTCATGGAAGGTATGGGTATAGATCATGCTCACGTAAAATTAGTACCAATGCATGGAACAGCTAAGTTAAAAAAGGGAGTCTGGGATCAAGCCTTAAATAAAAAAGATTTCTGGTTTGATAAATACGAAGGATATATATCATCAGCCGGAGGACCAATGGCAGACTTCAAAAAACTAAAAATCTTGTCCGAAAAAATAAAAAAGTCCGTAAAATAACCCTATAGAGGGTTATTTTATTTTTAATTACTTTTTGGCCTTTTTTGCTATAATAGAAGAATGATTAATAAAACATACATAGAATCAATTAAATTACACAAAAAATACGGGGGAAAACTAGAAGTCAAAAGTAAAGTCTCACTTAAAAATAAAAAAGATTTATCTTTAGCTTACACTCCAGGAGTAGCGGGCGTATGCGAAGCTATAGCTCTAAATCCAAAACTTGCTCGTGAATATACAATAAAGAAAAATACAGTAGCTATCGTTTCAGACGGTTCTGCAATATTGGGACTGGGCAACTTAGGCCCCTTAGCGGCGATCCCCGTCATGGAAGGAAAGGCTGCTATCTTTAAAAACTTTGGAGGAGTTGATGCCTTCCCTATTTGTCTAGATACGCAAGATACTGAAGAAATAATAAAAGCTGTAAAACAAATTGCTCCAGTGTTTGGAGGAATTAATTTAGAGGATATATCAGCTCCAAGATGTTTTGAAATAGAAGAAAGGCTTCGCAAGGAATTAAATATACCTGTTATGCATGACGATCAATGGGGTGCAGCTACTGTAACTCTTGCTGCTATTATTAATTCTTTAAAACTAGCTAAATTAAAAAAAGAAAAAGTAAAAGTAGTTATCGCTGGAGTTGGAGCTGCTGGAGTAGCAACAGGAAGACTTCTTTTATCATTTGGAATTAAAAATATAATATTCTGTGATAGTAAAGGTATTATATACAAAGGTAGAAAAGATCTAAATAAAGAAAAAACTGAGCTTATATTTGCAAGTACAGCCAAGGCTGAAGCAGGAGAATTGTCTGATGCTTTAATAGATGCTGATATATTTATAGGACTATCAAAACCAAAAACTGTAACAGAGGAAATGATAAAATCAATGGGACCAAAACCAATAATTTTTACATTAGCAAATCCAACTCCAGAGATCATGCCGAGTGATGCACATAAAGCGGGAGCATTTATCGTAGCGACTGGAAGGTCTGACTTTCCAAACCAAATAAATAATTCACTTGTCTTTCCTAATGCTTTCAAAGCAATGCTTGATTTTAATATTCCACAATTTGATAATAAAATTTTTATAACTATTGGTGTAGCTTTAGCTAATATTGTAAAAAAACCAACAAGAGAAAACATAATCCCAAGTATGTTTGATAAAGCCGCTGGTAAGGCTGTCTATAAAGCAGTCGCATCTCTATCAAAGAATATTAAATAAGATTACAATTTAAAAAATTGTAGTATAATAAACTTATGGATCCCGTTAGAAGCCGCAGTCACGAATTACGGAAACCATTTACTTAAATTATTAAATTAATCGAGCAGGTAAATATTTTTATAAAAAAATAATGATCGCGACCTGCTTCTAACGGGATGGAAGAAATAATAATAGATAAAATAGAATGGTCTGCCCCTGAATACAAACACAAAGAAAAAAGTGTGGACTTTATATGGACCATAGGATTAGTAGCTCTCGTATCTTGTATTGTCGCTTTATGGCTTAAAAATTATTTATTTTCTGTTTTTATTTTTATATCCGGAGCTTGTCTTATTCTCTTTTCAATTCGTCCACCAGAAAATGTTAATTTCTCAATAGAAAATGAAGGGCTAACTCTTGGAAAAGATAAATATGACTGGAAAAAAATAAAATTTTTTAATGTAAAAAAAGAAAAAGGTGAAGCTTTGCTTTTGATAGAAATAGATAAGTATCTCTTACCTGTTTACACTATCCCCTTACCTCTCGATAAGGCAGACCAAGTAAAAAGTTCTCTTCTAAAAATTTTACAAACAAAAGAACTTGAGGAATCGAAATCAATGATATTTATGGAAAAGTTGGGATTTTAACTTGCTAATACAAGTATAATAGTGTAAATTAAGACCGTAGATATATGGTCTCGTCGTTCAATGGATAGGACGTAACTTTGCGGAAGTTATGATGCAGGTTCGATTCCTGCCGGGACCACATTAGAAAAAACCCAAACAATTTGGGTTTTTTCTAATGTGGTCCCGAGCAAGCAAACTACTTTGCTTGCGTGCAGGCGATTAGTAAATCGAACCGAGAGGAAATCGAAGCCCAATTCGTTTTTCGGTATCAACCGAAACTAATTGGGATACTGTCCTCGTAGAGGAAGATATCCTGCCGGGACCACAATAATAAAAGCCAGATGGAAATCTGGCTTTTATTATTCATTTTTATTTATGCTATAATACCCTTAATAGTCGGGTTTATTATAAATAGTTAAATATAAATTTTATGGAAAATGAAGAAAAGAAAGGTTGTTGTGAAAATAAAGATGGAGTTAAATGCGAACACGGAATGATGAATTGTTGTCATAACTGGAAACAATGTCATATGATAAGAAAAATTATAATGATTATTGTTTTAATTATAGTATTCTGTTTAGGCACACAATGGGGTGAGATGAAATCTGAAAGAAGAGAAGGTTATCGCTTTGGAGGAAGAAATATGATGAATTTGGATTACGGAAATCGTTACAATGATATACAACAAGGCTCTGGTACAGTAACAGTTGAAGTCAAAAAGGATACAGAAACTCCTTCTACTCCAACAACTCCAGTTGTTCCTACTCCTAAACAATAAATAAAATAAATAAAAATCTCAGACATTTGTCTGAGATTTTTATTTATTTTATTTACCATTTGACCAATCTTTTAAATCTTTGTAGTTTATTTCTCCGCAAATACTTTTTCCACTATTTTCATTAAAAAAGAAAGGGACTCCCCCACACATATCTTCCCCTTTATCTAGACTTACCATTAGATTTTCATTATCTGCATTATGCCAAACTTCTGTCTTTTTAATTTCAAAACCTTCTGATATGAGCTTATCCACCAATTTCTCCATATCTATACAATGTGGACATTCAGTACCATAAAAGAAATAAATATTTTTCATAGTTATATTATACTCATATAAATTAAAATGTCCTCATCTGTGATGAGGACATTTTAATTATTTTGTCATTCTAGAAACTAAAGCTTTTCTACGAGATGCTGTATTCTTTTTAAGAACACCTCTTTTACAAGCCTTATCAATGGCACTGTAAGCTTTGGGTACAAGCTTTTTAGCTTCATCCTTTTTCTTTTCTTTTACTAACTTTTCAATGTTCTTGATAGTTTCTTTTATGGCCTTCTTGTTACGATCATTCATCGCTTTTTTAACGAGAGAGCCTCTTAGTGCTTTTTTTGCTGATTTTGTAATTGGCATATTTTATATATTATTTATTACTAAAGACTAATTTATTTTTTATTCAAATTAAGCCGAGACACCAGCCCCTCTAAAGAGGAATCCCTATCCGGGGATAAAATCGAATAACAGCATATTAACAGAAAAAACAATAAATGTAAACCTGCATTACAAAATTATATATATCTAGTATAATGAAATCATGATTGCTTATTTAGAAGGAAAAATTATATATATTACAGATAAATTCATTATTTTAAACACTGGCGGTGTAGGATACAAAGTTTCAGTTATTCCAGAAACTATATTGATATGTAAAGATAAAGATAGTATTTCTCTATTCATATATACAGCCGTTAGAGAAAATTCTATAGATTTATTTGGCTTTCAAAATGTAGAAGAATTATCTTTCTTTGAACTTCTACTTGATGTATCTGGTATAGGACCTAGATCTGCGTTGGGTATTATAGCCCTTGCTCCTATTAATACGATCAAAAGAGCAATAGCAACTGGAGATGTTGGCTACCTAAATAAGGTTTCCGGAATTGGTAAAAAAACAGCTGAAAAAATAATAATAGAGCTACGTGATAAACTTCAAAATCACAAAGAAAGTGGAGAAACATCCAGTACTCTTCGAGAAGAGGGAGATTTATTGGAAGCTCTTAAATCTCTTGGTTACTCTCAGAATGAGGCCCGTGATGCCCTTAAACAAATACCATCATCTATAGAAGGCACAAATGCTAGAATCAAAGAAGCTTTGCGGATTCTAAATAATCATTAGTTTATGCCAGAATTACCAGAAGTGACAACAACAGTGAATGGATTAAAAATTGCTCTTAGAGGGCTTTCTTTTGTAGATGTCTGGACAGACTTAGATAAAGACAATCCCATCAAGCAATTTAAAAATACAATTAAAGATCGTGTCTTTTTCATAAAAATTAAAAAAGACATAAAAGGCTCAAAAATATTAAGTGTTGAAAGAAGAGCAAAAAATATATTAATTAATTTATCAAATAAGAAAACTATACTTATACACCTTAAAATGACTGGTCATATTATCGTTGGAAAATATATTTTTGATAAAAAAGAAAATAAATGGGCGCCAGATAAAAACGAAAGAAAAGAACTTCATGATCCTTATAACAGATTCATCCATGCTGTCTTCCCTCTTTCAAACGGTAAAGCTATGGTATTTTGTGACTCCCGAAAATTTGGGAAAATAACTATGATAGACACAGAGACAGCACATAAAACAACACATTTAAATAATCTAGGGTTTGAACCATTAGAAAATGATTTCCATTTTGATAAATTTAAAAATCAACTACTATTAAAACCAAATAAAAATATAAAAACTGTCCTGATGGATCAGTCTATCATTGCAGGTATTGGAAACATCTATTCAGATGAAATGTTGTGGCTTTCTTCTATAAACCCTGAATCAAAACCAACTAAAATTCCAGAAAAAAGTCTTAAAACCCTTTTTAATTCAATGAAAGAAATCTTGAACAAAGGAATAGACTTCGGAGGAGATTCAATGTCTGACTATAGAAATATAGATGGGGCAAGAGGAGATTTTCAAAATCATCACAATGTTTATCGTAAAAATAAACAGGCTTGTGGTAAAAAAGGTTGTTCGGGTGTTATAATACGGAAAGTATTAGATGGACGTAGTGCTCATTTTTGCAATACACATCAAAAATTATTCATTTAAATATAATACTTGTCCCGTTAGAAGTTAAAATAATGGGCAAATAAAATTTTATAAATTAATTACAGTAAATATATTTATTTCAAAAGATAATTAAATTTACTTCTAATGGGATGGCTGACAAAAAAGAAGACAAAAAGAAAGATGATAAGAAAAAAGAAGAGAAAAAACCTTCTCACAAAAAACACAGTGGAGGAGAAATGAGTTTTGGACTCGAGGTTGTCTTGTTTGTTTTAGCAATTTTCGTTTTATGGCTTTTAATGGGCAAACCACAAACTGAAAACTCGAATAAACCTTTTATAAAAGGACAAAATGTTACAGTTCAATAATTCATTTTAGAATTCTAAATAAGGCTATACCAGCAGCAACAGATACATTGAGTGATTCTTTCCTGCCACACATCGGTATCTCTACTATTTTATCGCATTTTTTAAGTATTTTTTTATCTAAACCAGTAACTTCTGGACCTAATATAAAAGCCAATTTATTTGGTTTTTTATATTTACGATAATCAATTGAGTCACTACTTTGCTCAAGTGCTACAACTTCATAACCTTCGCCTTTTAAACTCACAATCAAAGGAAGTAATTTTTCTTTATACTCCCAAGGAATCCATGTCTCTGCTCCTAGAGCACTCTTCCCTATGTCCTTCTGTATACGTCCAAATTGGTCTGTGGGCCTAGGAGTCCAACCTACTAGATATATCTTATCTATACCTACAGCATCAGCTGTACGAAAGATCGCCCCGACATTAATAGCCGAGCGTATATCTGGAAGAATTAGAATACTTTTAAAAAATGTTCTGGTGGACATAAAAATATATTACGAGTTATTTATATTTTTCAACTTTACTATTAATTTCTTCTGCGGAAAAACTTTCATTATTTAAACTTTCATTTTTTGCTCTGACTTGATATAGATGTCGATTTTTTGTATCAAAATACAAATCTAAGGCATTATCATGAGATAAATCACCCTCTTTAATATTACTATTAGGACCAGAAATAATTACAGGATAATAATTTACTTTATTAAATATAATATTACTAACAAAAAAAGCTGATTTTCGATATTTTTCAAACGGCCCTTCGTACTGTTTGTCCATATATTCCTGAATTTGCTTTGAATTCATTTTCTCGATATCAACATTCTGAATCGGATCAATATAATTTATATCTTTATTTCCACCAACAATAACAATATCAATAGTTCCTTGAACACATCTATCAATAAAATTGTTCATAGTTTTGTTCAGATCATCTTTAAATCTTTGCCTTATATTAATATTTTCTAGTAATGCTTCAGGATTTTGATGACTTATGAATGATATATTTTCTTTAGTATTTTTATCGATTCCAGAAAAACAAACGCCTAAGCAGTCAAAATAACCTTCCGAAATTTTATTATTACTATCGATTTGAGAAATTAAATAAGTTCCTTCTTTTTGCTTGCCCGTTTTATCAGATAAAAATTTTTCTTTATTAAGTTTAAAATCTAAATTTATTGCATTTTTTTTAAAATCATTCAAAAAATCCAGAGTTTCTTTATCTAAATTATTACGATCATAAATACCGCCTATTATTGGTTTAAATTTTGGGTCTAAATGTTCATTTTTTAGGGTATTAGGTTTTGGTGATTCAGGGTTAAAATTCATAAATGGATTATATCAGAAATATGTATATTTCATAAAATCTGGCTCAGTAGGATCGACAGTAGCATTACCGACCTCGACTAAAATTTTTCCGTCAAAAAAAACTTCAGTAGGACCGTGAGTACACTTATCGGTCATTACATGACCAGTATACCTTTTCAAAAATATTCGCATAAATGCTTATATTTATTGAAAAGCTTTTCGATTCCTACCCGTGACTGAAGCAGTTCAGTCACTCGAGCGGATAAATACATAAAAACCACAGTTTACTGGGGTTTTTATATATTTGTCCGCTCGGTAGGAATCGAACCTACGACCATCTCCTTAAAAGGGAGCTGCTCTACCGACTGAGCTACGAGCGGATGTTATTTTTGCTCAATAAAAACTATCTTATCTACGGACCCGCTACAACTGAGCTACGAGCGGATATTCGGATTAAAACATAACTATACACAAAAATACCATATTTGACCGTTAAAATCAATAGATAAAATTAACCACTATTTTAAATTTTGACTAATCACTATTAATCAGATAGTATGTGTCTAAACTTAAAAACTAGAAATTATGGAAAGTAGAAGTATTTATTCAATTTCTTATAATGTCATCAGTGCCAAAATAAATGAAGGTATTGGCTCAAAATTTACTTTGAAAAAAGTATCTGAAGAAATCATTCAAAAAGGTGGAATTCTGCGTGTTGATATAGGAATAACTATAAAAGATCACCTAGAATGTTTATGTGCGATCGGTTTTTTTGAAAAAATCAACGAAGAAGAGATCACTTATAAAGTAGTGGCAACGAATCTCGAAGATGCTGGAAAAATCGAAAAAAATCGACCATATCACTACTATCCTACACCAAAACATGATGACATTCTCTTCTAGGAATGCCAATCGTCTTAAATAAGGTATGTCATATATAATATGACATACCTTATTTTTAATTTATCCACAAATAATATTTTGTTTTAAGTTTTTATAGTGTATAATGTAACCAAGTTACCTTGTTGAATTACTTTCTCTTGATAGAGGAGAATACAAAAAGATAATTTAATGAGATGTTAGTTCATTCTGTTAAGTATTTTATTTATATGATACTTAACGAGTTCTTTCGTTCCTAAAAGCCAAAAGGCCCAGGAGCCACTCCTTTATCTTCCAAAGATAATAAAGAATTGACTCCTAGGCCTTTTCTTTTGGTAACCCAAAAGTAGCCTTTAAAAGCGAAAAAACTTGTGTAATAAAACAAAAGCCCTTCAATTTTATTGAGGGGCTTTTGTTTTATTAAATTACTTTTTTGCTTTAGCTTTTGCCTTTTTCTTCGGCTTAGCATCTTTCATCATAGTATTCCAATGTTTCTTAACTTCAGCTACTGCTATTTCTAAATCTTTTGGATCTACTTTTTTAATTTTAGAATATTTAGCTGAGACTGTATCAACTATATTATGGTAGACAGGCTCTGTTATCTCCTTAGCATCTTCTAGCTTGTCTATTATTTCTCCTTTCATTTTAATAGCCCATCCTTTTATAGCTTTCTTATTCTTTTTAGCATCTTTACCAAAAAGAATATAAGCTGCTGCACCTAAAGCTGCTACTGTAGCTCCAATACCTACCATTTCTCCTCCAGTTAAACCTTTATTACTTGGTATATTTTTACTCATATAATATAAATATATTTTATTATTAATAATTACTTTCTATTTTTTCTTCTTTTATTATTTCCAAAAAATAATCTAAAAAGATAACTTTCTTTAATACTGTCCCCTACTTCTTCTAATGAAGTTGCTGTACCGTCAACTGTTTCCTTTAATCTTTCTGAAATAATAGAGAAGTTTCTCATTATTTTTATTAAATAAAAACCGATGATTATCAAAATAACTGTAATTATTATTACAGAAATTGAACTAATAAAGAAATAAATTTCTGACCTTAAAATTGATTCCATCGTCTTATTATATCACTTTTATTTAGAAGACAAAGAAGAAAGGATAAACTGTTCGAGAGAAACAGAAAAGTCTAACTCCCCTCTATGAGCCTTATGATATATAGATATAATCTGACTAGATTGTTTTTTAAGTTCTTCTTTTGAGAAAATTTTACTACCATTTAGTATCATCGTTTTTATTTTCCAAAACAAAACTCCCGCTATTGCTTCTGGCTCTAATGAAGAGTTGAGTCCATTTCTATATAAAATCCAAGTTGTGATCTTATCTCTATTTGAAAAAGCATCTGTTATACTAAAAATATTAAATTTTAAAACTGGTGTAGATTTTTTATTTTCAAATATTTTAATATCTGCATATTTATTATATTTCTTTTGCTGTAGAGCCAACATCTTATCTTCTTTAAAAAGAAAAATTGTTTTTGATTCTTTTAAAAATTCAAAATCTTCATTTGAAAAAACAATTTCTTCTTTACTTAAAATATTATCTATCAGAACTGAAGGAGTTTCGCTAAAAAGATTTATATTACTAGCGTAACTCATTATTAATTCTCTATTTAAATCATTGCCAGCAATAGACAAAATCTCACCTCCTTTTGTGATTTCTTTAATATATAAATTTTTATTCTTTGAGTCCTCCCCTAATAAGATATAAATCATAACCAGTTTTTAACCTTTTTTTTATAATCATTAAAAACTTCTCCATATCTTTCTTCTAAAATAGAGTCTTGTCTTTTAATGAAGATAAGCTTTGATATAAAATAAGTTATAACAACGAAAATAATAGAAAAAAGTGAACCGATTATAAACCCTAAACCTAAAGACATGAGTGATAGTCCAAAATTAGTAGGATTTCTTGTATATCTATATGGACCTTTTATAAAAAAATTCGTATCGCGATCTTTTTGAGCTTCAATCTTTTTATAACTAGTTGTTTTCTGTGCCCAAAAAACAATAAAAGTCCCTATTATTATCATCAATAAACCTATAATTTGATATATAGATCCCTGAAATTTACCAAAAGTAAATATGGCATCAGAAATAATACCTAAAACTATAGCAAGAAGAAAAACTACATAAGAATGATATAAGAGTACATGGATTATTCCTGAAATATGATGTACCTCATTATTTAATTTTTTATCATTATTTTCCATATTTAATAAAATATCACTATTAATAGAACATTTTTATACATTAATACTTAATATTTGTTTATATATTAATCCTATCATAGCTATAAAATAATGCTACTATTTTAAATCACCCCAATTGTTGCCTATACCTATAGTGACATCTAGGGGTACAGGAGTCATATCTTTAATAATCTCTTTTGGAATAGCCTCTATCATGGCTTTTCTTATAATTTCTTTAGCTTTATCTATATTTTCTTTCTTAATTTCATAAACAAGCTCATCGTGTACTTGTAGGACAATTCTAGCATTATTTATAATACCAGCCTTTTCTAATTCATCTTCAACTTTTTTCATACCTATCTTTATAATATCAGCAGTTGCAGTACCTTGAATAGGCGCATTTGTGGCCATGCGTTCTGCCATTGCTTTCATAAACGGTAAGGAAGAATTAATAGCAGGAAAATATCTCTTTCTACCAAAGAGAGTTTGCGTATACCCATGTTCTCTAGCAAATATTTTTATACTTTCTAAATAGTTTGCGATGGTCGGAAATTGATTAAAATAATTATCATAAAATATCTGTGCATCTTTTCTGTTTGATCCAAGATTTTGACTTAAGGCTGTTACACCCATACCATATAAAATTCCAAAATTAATAACCTTTGCTCGACGTCTCATATCCAAAGTAACGTCTTCATCTGAAACCCCAAAAACTTTCATAGCTACAGCAGTATGAATATCTCTACCCTCTTGAAATGTTTTTATAAAATATGAATCCTGAGAAAGAAGAGCGGCAATTCTCAATTCAATCTGAGAATAATCAAAGGATGCTAAAAAATAACCATCTTCAGCAATAAAAGCATTTCTTATTTTTTTACCTCTCTCTGTCTTAGTTGGTATATTTTGAAGATTAGGATTATTTGAAGAGAACCTACCTGTTGTAGTCCCATACTGCAAAAAACTTGCATGGAGTCTTCCATCTTCCCCTATTACAGAAGGAATAGTATCTATATAAGTAGAAAGTAATTTTTGTAATTCCCTATGCTCTAAAATTTTATCTACTATTGGATGTAGTGTTCTTAACTTTTCCAATTCGCTTTCCTTGGTCGATCTTGCACCACTACTAGTCTTCTTCATTTTTATACCCAAAGATTTACCATCGACTTCTCCTATTTTTATTTCATCAAAAAGAATTTCACCCAACTGCTTAGGTGAGTTTATATTAAACTCTCTACCTGCGTATTCCCATATTTCTTTCTCGATTTTTTCTAAATCCTTATGATATTCTTTTGATATTTTATTTAAATAATCCTTATCTATTTTTATTCCTATTTTTTCCATTTTATCGATTATGGGAATAATGGGTAATTCAATCTCTTTATATACATAGTCTAGACCTTCTTTTTTGATATCCTCTTCCATTTTATGTAAAGACTCATCTAAAGTGGAACTATTTTTATAATCAATAACATCTTCTATATCTGGATTAGTTTTATCTGAATCTAAAAGCCAGAAAGCTATTTTTGCTTTTTGTTGTTTTTCTATATCTTGTCTACTTAGATTGGAATCGAGCAAAGTCCTTTGAGAAATAGTCTGGCCCCTCTCCTCCCTCGTCCGAGAACTTTGTGAAAGGGAGCTTTGCTTGGTTCCAATCACTTCATTACCATCAAGTATTCTTAGAAATCTACTTTGCAAACTTTTAAATTCCATTTTTTTAAAAAAGTCTGAGACTCTATCTTCGATAACTTCCTCTCTCCAGGATTTTTTAGGTAAATTAAAATCAATAGGAGCATCCCTCCTTATCGTCGCTAATGTTTTAGAAAAGATTGCTTCATCTTCACCCTCAGTAAGAAGTGTTAAAACCCTATCTGTAATACCGAGTTTTTTTATAACTTCAGGTTTCTTTTTTATATCAAAATACATCTTCTCTATAGTTCCATATTGAGATATGAGAGTAGTCGCAGTTTTCTCTCCTATTCCTTTTATACCAATAATATTATCTGAAGGGTCCCCTCTTAACCCTTTATAGTCTGGCAGATAAATAGGGTCAAAACCAAAGCGACTTTTTACTTTTTCTTCATTGTATAAAATAGTATCATTTATTCCTTTTTTTAAAGTATAAACCTGTACGTGACTTTTCTCTACGAGTTGTAGAGTATCCATATCACCAGATGCAATAACTGTATCTAATCCTGATATATCTTTTACCTTTTCTACTATAGTTCCAAGAAGATCATCAGCTTCGAATCCTTCACATTCATACATAGGGATAGATAAAGCTTGAAAAAACTCTCGTGAGCGAATAAGTTGAGCAACTAAAGCGTCATCTGTTTTTGCACGGCCCGCTTTATAGTCGTCATAGGCTATATGTCTAAAAGTTTTCTTCGGTAAATCATAGCAAGCAATTATATAGTCAGGTTTCAACTCTGAAATAATCTTAAAAAGCATAGTGGCTAGACCATATATAGCTCCAGTCGGCTCTCCTTTAGAATTCATAAATTCAGGAAGTGCGTGATAAGCACGATGAATTATGGCATGGGTGTCTAGCAAAACAAGCTTTTTTTTATTGTCTGTATTCTTTTTGGTCATAGCCTAATTATAACAGAACTTAGCTATTCTAGTTGTATCATCCTTATGTTCTAAAATTATCCTGTGGGTGTTTGAAGGTAAATATTCTTCCACTTTTTCTGGCCATTCAATTATTATTAAATTATCTTTATTTTTAAGCAGATCTTCAAAACCAAGTTGTTCTATCTCTTTACTTTTTTCTAATCTATATGCATCTATGTGTATAAGATTTTTGAACTTTTTATTCTTCGTTTTATAAATTTTCATAATAACAAAAGTAGGAGAAATAACTTTTTCTAAAATTCCCAATTGCTTAGCTATCTCTTTTGTAATAGTAGTCTTACCAACTCCTAAATCTCCATATAAAGCTAATACTGTAGCTATATTTTTATCTCCCTTGCCCATATCCTCTATAAAAGATTTAGCTGTTTTTTCTATTTTATCCAAAGTTAATATCTTTTCCATGTAAATATATCATAACATAAATGCCTCGCAGGCAAAGCCTGCGAGGCATTTATGTTTATTTATCTTAATGCGTAGGAGTATGAGTTACAGTTTGTGTTCCTCTATTATAAGATCGAGCAACCAAAATTATAATCATAATCAAAAGTATTATTAGTAACCATCCTATAAGTCCGATCGATAGAAATCCTCCAAAGAAAGCTGAACCTCCTAAGACTGAACCACTTGTTGTATCGGTAGTACTTCCTAAAATACTAGGAACATTTATAACATAAGTCATAGCGTTCTCTTGTGAGCCAGTTGGACTTGTGTAAACAAGTATAGCTGTAGTTACTATCTGAGCATTATTTACTGGAATACTGTCTACTTTTGCTTGTAAATAGATGGCCCCTTCCTGACCTGCTTCTAAATCTTCTATTGGAGCTGACAAAGTATGAGTATCTACTGAATATGTTCCTCGAGAAGAATTTACTAGTGTCATATTTGTAGGTATGACTACTTGTACCATAGGTCTTATAAGTCTTGCATTACCTATATTTTTGTAAGTAACAGCATAGTCTACTGTATCTCCTGCACTTATTAGTTGATATTTATTACTAATAAGTAGTTGTATAGGAGAAGCAGTTCCTACTATAGTTCTTCCTTGAATTATTACCGGAGCTTGAGTTATCTCTCCTAGGGTTTTAAATATTTCTATACTTCCCTTTGAAAGACCTCCATTACCTTCAGATACTGCCTGGAAAAAATATATTGTATTTGGACTAAGTCCTCTTAGTACTTCATTGAAACTACTATTTCCACTTGTGTTTCTTGATGTAGTTCTTGAACCAAGGTTTACTGTTGTACCATATTCAAAATAAACATTTGAATTATAGTATGTGCTATTAGTGATATATCCATTTATCTGTGCTTCGTTCTTTGTAATATTTGTGGCTACTGTAGTAACAACATTTTTATTTACATAACTTATATAACTACAAGGTAATGCACCTTGATAATTTGTCGCGCTTGGGTCCTGACAGAAATTTTGCTGTTGAGGATACTGACAAGGAAGAGATCCTCTGTAATTTACGGCATTTGTATCCTGACAAATTCTTATAGGATATTGACAAGGTAGTGATCCTCTATAGTTCACAGCTCCTGTATCCTGACAATAAAGCTGTTGAGGCTGAGGATAATAACAAGGTAATGATCCTCTATAATTTATAGAGTTTGGATCCTGACAAATTCTTGTAGAATAATCACAAGGAAGAGAACCATTATAATTATTTGCACTTGGGTCCTGACAAATTCTTATTGGATATTGACAAGGCAACGTTCCTCTATAATTTATTGCATTTGAATCCTGACAAATTTGCTGTGGGTACTGACATGGGAGTGTTCCTCTGTAATTTATTGCATTTGGATCCTGACAATAAAATTGTGGTTGAGGATACTGACATGGAAGTTCTCCGTTATAATTTAATGCATTTGAATCCCTACATAATTGTGGTGGGTACTGACATGGAAGTGCTCCGTTGTAGTTACTTGCATTTGGGTCCCTACATAGCTGTGGTGGATACTGACATGGAAGTGCTCCGTTGTAGTTACTTGCATTATGATCCTTACACAATTGTGGATACTGACATGGAAGTTGACCGTTATAATTTATTGCGGAAGTATCTTTACATAGTTGAGGTGGATACTGACAAGGTAGTGGACCGTTATAGTTACTTGCATTATGGTCCTTACACAATTGTGGATACTGACAAGGTAATGGACCATTGTAATTGATCGCATTTATATCTTTACATAATTGTGGTGGATACTGACATGGAAGTGCTCCGTTGTAGTTACTTGCTGATGGATCTTTACAAAGCTGTGGATACTGACATGGCAATGTACCATTGTAATTTATGGCTGATGTGTCTTTACATAGTTGTTGTGGATACTGACATGGTAATGCTCCGTTGTAATTTAATGCTGTCGTATCTTTACAAAGTTGTGGGTAAGTACATGGAAGTGCTCCGTTGTAGTTACTTGCTGATGGATCTTTACACAATTGTGGTGGATACTGACAAGGTAGTGGACCATTGTAGTTACTTGCTGATGAGTCTTTACATAAACATGGAGTCACATTAACAACTACTGTTCTTGTCTGAGCAGAACCTGTGGCTCCGTATGCAGTTAGTGTATATGTGGTTCCTGCTGTTGGTGATACTGATTGTGAACCATTTGTATTTACGATTCCAAGAGTTGGATAAATTGTTGCTGATGTACAATTACTTGTACCCCATGAAAGAGATGAAGACCCTCCTGCTGTTATTGAAGTAGGTGAAGCTGTAAAATTATTTATTGAACAATTATTTATTATTTGATTAACAGAAACAACTACTGTTCTTGTCTGAGCAGAACCTGTAGCTCCGTATGCAGTTAATGTATATGTAGTTCCTGCTGTTGGTGATACTGATTGTGAACCATTTGTATTTACTGTTCCAAGAGCTGGATAAATTGTTGCTGATGTACAGTTACTTGTACCCCATGAAAGAGTTGAAGAATTACCTGAAGTTATAAGTGTTGGGTTAGCTGTGAAATTTGAAATTGAACAAACGGGTTGTGGATACTGACATGGTAATGCTCCGTTGTAATTTAATGCTGTCGTATCTTTACAAAGTTGTGGGTAAGTACATGGAAGAGCTCCGTTGTAGTTTAAAGCGGAAGTATCTTTACAAAGTTGTGCAGGATAGGTACATGGCAAAGAACCATTGTAATTTAATGCTGTCGTATCTTTACAAAGTTGTGGGTAAGTACATGGAAGAG
>JBAXFQ010000009.1:0-35119 GCA_037139835.1 Candidatus Nomurabacteria bacterium
CCGGAGGAGGAACTCCTACTCCAGCTTCAGTTACTGGAACAAATGTCGGAACATACACAGCGACGATAAGTTGTGCTGCATACGGTAGTTATGGATTAACTAGTGGTTTAAATCCTGGAAGTTTTAGTATTACTGCAGTCCCTCAAACAGCTTCTATAAACACTGCTTCATATGTATACAACGGAACACTAGTCACCAGAGCAGTAACTTGTTCCGGAGGAGGAACTCCTACTCCAGCTTCAGTTACTGGAACAAATGTCGGAACATATACAGCGACGATAAGCTGTGGTGCGATTGGTAACTATGCATTAACAGGGTCATTAAATCCTGGAAGTTTTACTATTACAGGTGTCGCTCAAACAGCCTCTATCGTTACCACTTCAGCACCATATACAGGATCAGCAATAGTAAGAGCAATAACTTGTTCCGGAGGAGGTACACCTACACCTTCATCTGTAAGTGGTACGAATGCTGGATCATATTCAGGAACAGCGATATCTTGTTCTGCAACTGGGAACTATGCTTTAACTTCTGGATTAACTACTCTTCCTTTTACTATCACAGCTAGCTTATCTCAAACAGCTTCACTTAGTCCTACCTCAGTAGTTTATAACGGCTCATCACAATCAGCTACAGTCAGTTGTTCTGGAGGAGGAACTCCTTCACCTGCTACTGTAAGCGGTACAAATGTTGGATCTTATACTGCAACGATAACTTGTGGTACAAATGGTAACTATATTTCAACAGGATCCTTAAATCCTGGAAATCTTAGTATTACAGGTATCGCTCAAACAGCTTCGATAACTAACACCCCAATTGCTTATAACGGTACTGTAAAGACAGCAACCATCTTATGTTCCGGAGGAGGAGCTGGTACAGTAGCAACAGGTGGTACAGGTACAACTGTCGGAAGTTATGCAACGACAGCAAACTGTGCTGCTACTGGTAACTACGCAACATCAAATGGAATAAGTGCTGGAAACTTTGTAATAGCCCAAGGCCCTCAAGCAACACTAACCGCCAGTGCAACAACCGGACCATGGAGTGGTTCAATAACTGTATCAGCATCAGGAGGTTCAACAGCAGGAACAAAAACATTTTATACGTCAAACAATACAGCATCAGGTTGTTCTATTGTATCTTCTACTGGAGTTCTCACTGCTACTTCAGCTGGAACGTGTAATGTCTACGCAACAATGGCAGGTAACACTAACTACTTACTAGCAACTTCTGCTACAATTTCTGCTACATTTACTGCTCGTGCTCAGACAGCTTTAACTATCACTTCTACGACAGCTACTTATGGTTCTGTCTTAGCTCTTACAACTTCAGGAGGAGGATCATCTGCAACTGATACCTTCGTAGTTAACTCAGGAAGTTGTACTGTCGCTGGTACAAACTTAACTCCAACTGGAGCAGGTACTTGTACTATCACAGCAACATCACCAGCTGATTCAAACTATACTGTCATCTCATCTAGTGCGACGGCGATTACGATCAATCAAGGCCCTCAAGCAACACTAACCGCCAGTGCAACAACCGGACCATGGAGTGGTTCAATAACTGTATCAGCATCAGGAGGTTCAACAGCAGGAACAAAAACATTTTATACGTCAAACAATACAGCATCAGGTTGTTCTATTGTATCTTCTACTGGAGTTCTCACTGCTACTTCAGCTGGAACGTGTAATGTCTACGCAACAATGGCAGGTAACACTAACTACTTACTAGCAACTTCTGCTACAATTTCTGCTACATTTACTGCTCGTGCTCAGACAGCTTTAACTATCACTTCTACGACAGCTACTTATGGTTCTGTCTTAGCTCTTACAACTTCAGGAGGAGGATCATCTGCAACTGATACCTTCGTAGTTAACTCAGGAAGTTGTACTGTCGCTGGTACAAACTTAACTCCAACTGGAGCAGGTACTTGTACTATCACAGCAACATCACCAGCTGATTCAAACTATACTGTCATCTCATCTAGTGCGACGGCGATTACGATTGGTAAGGGGACTCCAACTGCATTAACCCTCGTAACTTCATCGGGAACATATCCAGGCTTCACTGTCACATCTACTGGAGGAGCAAGTAATACTAGTGCGACTACTTATTCCGTAACAAATGGTACAGGAGTGGGTTGTGTTATAAATAGTAGTACAGGAGCACTTACTGTAACTTCCGCAGGAACATGTAATGTAACATTAGGTAAAGTAACAGATGCGAACTGGCTAGCTGCAACAGGATCTGGAACTGCGACAGTAAATAAAGCATCACAATCTGGACCTCTCACTCTAACTTCTACTTCTGGTACATATAATACACCTCTTAATCTTGTAACTACAGGTGGATCATCATCTGCAGCTGATACATATACTGTAGTAAATGGTACAGCGACGGGTTGTGCTATTGGAGGAACTACACCTAACTTCACTCTTATTTCTACTTCTACTGGGACTTGTTCTGTAACTCCTACTTCACCTACAGATGTAAACTATCTAGTACTTGTTGGTTCAGCTACTACTGTAACATTAGGAAAAGCAACTCCAACTGCATTAACCCTCGTAACTTCATCGGGAACATATCCAGGCTTCACTGTCACATCTACTGGTGGTGTAGGTAACACAAGTCCAACGACATACTCTACAACAAATGGTACAGCGACAGGTTGTTCTATCAATAGTAGTACAGGTTCTCTCACTGTCACAACAGTAGGAACATGTAATATTACTATGAATGAAATAACAGACACAAACTGGCTAGCTGCAACAGGGTCTGGAACTGCGACAGTAAGTAAAGCAACTCCAACTGCATTAACCCTCGTAACTTCATCGGGAACATATCCAGGCTTCACTGTCACATCTACAGGAGGAGCAAGTAATACTAGTGCGACTACTTATTCCGTAACAAATGGTACAGCAACAGGTTGTTCTATCAATAGTAGTACAGGTGCTCTCACTGTCACAACAGTAGGAACATGTAATATTACTATGAATAAAATAACAGACACAAACTGGCTAGCTGCAACAGGATCTGGAACTGCGACAGTAGGTCAATCTACAATTGTCTCTGTAGGTGCACCAACAGGAACAACAACAGTAGGTTCTCTCTTAACATCAGGAACTGTTTCTCCAGCAGGAGCAAGTGTAAATTATCAATGGCAGAGTGACGTTTCAGGCAATAGTGTATTTTCAAATATATCAGGAGCGACTTCTTCGACATATACTCTTACTAATTCTGAATTAGGGGATAATATGAAAATCTGTGTTAGTGGTACAGGCAACTACACTGGAACAGTATGTAGTACATCTGTCGGAGTTGTTACTACACCAGTAACAGCAATAAGTGATATAACAGGATCTACTATATATGGATCAGTTCTTACAGCAGGAACTCTTACTCCTTCAGGAGCAAATGTTTCATATCAATGGAAAAGTTCAACAACTTCTGGAGGAACATATACAAATATTTCTGGAGCGACATCTTCTACTTATACTTTAGTCTCGACTGATATTGGGGACTATTTGAAAGTAGTTGTGACTGGAATTAGTCCTTATACAAGTTCAGTTACAAGTAATGTTACTACTGTAGTACTTGCCAAACAGCTGACAATCGCAAATCCAACCTTAACTCTTTCAAAAGTTTATGATGGCACAACTTCTGCAGTAGTTACACCTGGGGCACTTTCAGGAAAAGTCGGAGCCGATGTTGTATCTATAAATACAACTGTAGCGAATTATGATAGCTTGGCTGTGGGTATCAATAAAACTATTACAGTCGTTTATACTTTGACGGGAGCCAATGCTTCAAATTATTTAGCGCCTGCTAACTATGTGGTTAGTAACGGAATAATTACAGCTAGACAACTAACTATTGGAGCTCCTACCATAACTTTATCTAAGGTTTATGATGGTACAACTTCTGCTGTTGTTACTCCTGGACTTTTAATGGGGGTACAGGGGATAGATCCGATATCTATCAATACCGCTATTGCTACTTATGATACTGCTGCAGTGGGGACCAGTAAAACTATCACGGTTGTTTATACTATTCAAGGTGGTCCAGTTAGTTATTATCTAGCTCCAGTAAATAGTACAGATGTAAGAGGTATAATTACTGACAATACTTTGACTGTTTCAAAGACAGGTACAGGTACAGGAACGATAACAACGAATGTAGGAGGAATAAATTGTGGGGTAACTTGTACAAATTTATATACAAATGGAACATCAGTAACTCTAACTGCTACACCTGATGCAACTTCCAACTTTGTAAGTTGGAGTGGAGATGCAGACTGTACTGATGGAGTTGTCTCTATGGCTGGTTCGAAGACATGTACAGCAACTTTCACTCTGAAGACTTATGCTCTTACTATAAATGCATCGACAGGAACAGGCTCAGGGTCGTACGGAGGAACAACCGCAGGTACATACAACCATGGTACGGCAGTTTCTGTTACAGCTACTCCTGTAGCTAATTCAGTATTTGCTTCTTGGTATGCTACTGGTGCCGCATCTGCATGTAATGGAACTACAACTTCACCTTGTGCCTTTTCTCTTACTAGTGCTGCAGCATTGAATGCTATATATAATTTAAATTTATTTACGATTACTTTCAATATCAATGGTGGTAATGGTGGGTCTACTGCTTCTCAGTCATTAGTTTACAATACTCCAACTGCATTGAGAACAAATGGTTTTACAAGAACAGGATATGTATTTGATGGGTGGGCAACTTCTGGTGGAGGGGCTATGGTATATACAGATGGAGCAAACTATACAATTGGTGCAGCAGATGTAACTTTGTATGCTCATTGGATTCCAAATAATAATTTAGTCATTTTTAATATTAATGGAGGTGATAGTGGTTCGATGTCTAATCAAACTATTGCAACGGATGCCTCTGCTAACTTAACACCAAATGCATTTACTTATCTTGGTCATCACTTTGTAAGCTGGAATACAGCATCAAATGGATCAGGAACTACATACAATGATGGAGTTTCTTACACAATGGGATCAAATTCTAGTTATATTTTGTATGCTCAATGGAGTATTAATACTTATCTTCTTACTACTACAAAATCAGGAGGTCTTGTAGGATCGATTAGTTCATCTTTAGGAGGTATTAGTGGATGTACCACTTCATGTGTTTCAAGCCCAATAGATTGGAATTCAACTGTAGCAGTTACAGGTACTGCAGTTCCAGGATATGCTATTAAATTTACAGGATGTACTTTAGATACTGGAGGTGGCTTAGGGAATAGCGCAAGCTGCTCTTTTAATTTTAGAACTCCAACAACAATTACAGTCACTTACGTAGCTCCACCAACAGTTGTTACATCTTCTGCTAGTAGTATCACTATGATTTCTGCTCAGGATGGCGGTAGTATAGTAAATATTGCTGATCTAGGATATGAAAATAATGACGAGAGAGGAATTGTTTATGATACAACATCTCATCCTACAAACCCTGGGAATGTTGCTCCAACGAGCACTGCTTACTCTGTTATTACATTGAAAGATATTGGAACCTTTAGCTCTAATGGATCATTTGGATATACGATCAATGGTTTAACAGAAAGTACCACATACTATGTTCGAGCTTATTCTCACAATACTACAGGAGGATATTCATATGGTAATGAAGTTCCATTTACAACCTTAGCATTTCCTATGGTTGAGCAGTCTGCTTATAAAATATTTTCAAATACAAATAATTTAAGTTCAGATATAGCTTTGTCTTCACAAAATACTCCTATTACTCTTGATGGTCTCAACACTCCATTTCAACTAAAAATGCTTTTACATTTGAATGCAGCAGGAACAAGTCTTCCGTCTTCTGCTGGAAGATTCAAACTGCAGTATGCCCCTAAAACTCCTACTTGTACTATATACTCAGATATAACAGCAGATACTCCAATTGCTTTTTACAACAATACACATATAGATCCTGCAACTGTATCGTATGCTAGTGCTTCCGATCCGACAAGTGCAAAGACTATAGTATCTCAACCATTTATTCAAACGACATCAACCTTTACAAACTCTACAGCTCCAGTTTCAGCTGATCAAGATGCACAATGGTCTTTTGGTTTGTATGATAAAGCAGGTGTTGATGGTACTTATTGTATTCGAGTTGTAAGAGAAAATGGTTCAACCCTTTACTCATATACATCAGTTCCTGAGATTACAACAATTAAAAGAAATTTCGGAGGGGCTGGAAGTTCTTCGCCGGCAGATACTCAATGTTCCGATGGAATAGATAATAATGGTATGAATGGAATAGATGCAGCAGATCCTAATTGTCATTTAGGCGGTAATGCAAATAATCCATATTTACGATCTTGGGATAATGAATCAGTTGCTCCTGCAGATAATAGTGGGGGAGGTGGAAATGGTAACGGAGGTGGTGCTATAGTTTTACCACAATGCAGTGATGGAATTGATAATAATGGCATTAACGGAATTGATTCTGCTGATTTAAATTGTCATCAAGATGGAAATATAAATAATCCATATCTTCCAAATTGGGATTCTGAGTCAGTACCATCTGTAACTAATGGTGGAGGGGGTGGCCAAGGTGGAGGAGGTGGAGACTTAGGTTTCTTCTTTAATAAAATATATTCAATATTTAAATGGATGCCTTTCAATATGAATACAAATTTATTGTTGGGCATGGCCGCAAATATTTTTAGCTAAAAATGAAAAAACATAAAATAACAAATATCGTAATGATATACATATTTATTGTTGCTCTATGTTTTGGAGGTTATTTTTATTATAAAATACACAAGTTCCAAAATACGCCAAAGGATGCCAAAGAGCAAGAGGTGATGGATGTTGTTTATAGCGTTTCTAAACTCTACCTCTTTCCTTATGGAGAGAGTCCGACAATAGCTACAGTTTCTGATCCTTTAGCATTAAAGAATCAATCATTTTTCAATTCGTCAGAGATAGGAGACAAGGTTCTTATCTTCACTAATGCCGGAAAGGCTGTTCTCTATCGTCCAAGTATAAATAAAATAATTGAAATAACATCAATTAAAAAATAAATTTAGCTAGTAAAATTATAAAGAAGTGCTTTCTGCGGGGACAGAAAGCACCTCTTTAGTTATACTTGTGTTTTTGTAATATTATGTTATAATAAAAATGAAAAAATATTGTAAACCATATAAAAATTAATTACATGAGACAGCTAAAAATTTCAAAGTCGATTACGAACAGAGAAAGCGCTTCCTTAGATAAGTATCTTCAGGATATTGGAAGAGAAGGACTTATCACTGTAGAACAAGAAGTTGAACTTGCGAGTAGAATAAGGAATAATGATCCAGATGCGCTCGAAAAGATGATCAAATCAAACTTGAGGTTTGTCGTATCGGTCGCAAAGCAGTATCAGAATCAAGGATTATCTTTACCGGATTTGATAGGTGAAGGTAATTTAGGTCTTATTAAGGCTGCACAAAGGTATGATGAGACGAGAGGTTTCAAATTTATCTCTTATGCTGTGTGGTGGATTCGACAGTCGATACTTCAAGCGGTTGCAGATCAATCAAGGTTGATCCGGATGCCTTTAAACAAGGTTGCAATACTGGTCAAAATAAATAAAACAACAATGAAATTTGAACAGGAAGAAGAGAGAAGTCCTTCACCCGAGGAGCTCGCTATCCTCTTAGATGTGCCTTTGTTTATGATAACTGAAACATTGGTTGCCTCAAAAAGAATCATGTCTGCTGATGCTCCCTTTGTAGATGGAGAGGATAATAACTTGCTCGATGTAATAGAGAATAATTCTCCTGCATCAGACAGTCTTCTTACAGAAGAGTCATTATCTTTTGAAGTAGATAGACTCATCAAATATGTGTTAACTAAGAAAGAAGAACAAATAGTAAAAATGTTTTTTGGCATTGGCTATCAGGAGATGACCCTAGATGAGATGGCCCCAATTTTTGGTTTGACTAGAGAGAGGGTTCGTCAGATAAAAGAGAAGGCTATAAGGAAGATGAGACATAAGACAAGGAATAAATTACTTTTGTCTTATTTAGGTTAAATTTTATATTTAAAAAACAGAGGGCGGTATTTGCTTTGCAAATACCGCCTTTTTATTATCATAAATAAATGTTACAATATAACTGTATTATTTTATTATTAGTTAATTTTTTTCCTAAATATGCAAGATCAAAAAGGAAATATAGGTGTTATTGTTTCTTTTATTATTGTAGCTGGCCTTATTGGGTTTGTTATTTATTCTTTAATGCATCAAACGGTCAAGATAGACCCTCTAGATGGTATGAAGATAGATACGACAAAAGTTAGTGAGCCAAAGGCTTCAACAGATAATGGTGCAACACCACAAACACAAAAAAATATGGAACCAAATAAAAATGTTCGACTCTTAAAAGATTTTACTCCCGTTGCAAATACTACTAAGCTAGAGATAAAGGATATAGTTGTTGGTAAAGGGGCAGAAGTAAAAGCTGGCGGAACAGTTACTGTACACTATACAGGTGCTGTTGCAGCTACGGGTGCTATATTCCAGTCCTCAAAAGACGGAGGAACTCCAGTTACATTTCCTCTCAATCAAGTTATTAAAGGTTGGACAGATGGTATACCAGGTATGAAAGTAGGAGGTACTCGTCGTCTGATTATACCTGCTGCCGAGGCCTATGGTGCGACTCCTCCTCCAGGTTCAGGAATCCCTGCAAATGCAGATCTAGTTTTCGATGTTGATTTGATTTCAATTCAATAAACATTATGAGAGATAAACTAAAATCATTTTGGGTTATAAATAAAAAGAGAAAGCGAACATGGATAATCATCGCTCTCGTGTTTATTATTTCTTGTTATTTCATTTTTAAAACACCAGCTAGTGTTGCGAATACAGTTACTGATATCGCTAAAGTTTCAGATTTAAAGGAAACTGTTTTGGCGACTGGACAAGTAGTTTCAAACACTGATTTAAGTTTAGCTTTCAAGAGTGCAGGAATAGTGAAGTCATTAAAAGTTAAAGTAGGAGATAAGGTTGTCGCAGGACAAGTCTTAGCGACTCTCGATTCTCAGTCTGAGCAAGCTGCACTTACGAGTGCTCGTGGAGTGTTGGCAGGTGCACAAGCAAGATTGAAAAGAACTATAGAAGGAGCTTCTAATGAAGAGATCGCCTTATCAGAAATAACTTTAAATCAAACTAAACTAACTCAAGAGACTTTAGTAAATAACGCTTACCAGAATCTTTTGAATTCATATCCAGATGCAGTTCCAAAGGACGGTACTAGTGACTACATAGCTCCTGTTATAACTGGAACTTATAAACTAGGCAAAGAAGGGAAGATTAATCTATCGTCCTATTATAGTACTGGAGGAACAAGTTTTACAATTTCAGGCCTAACAAGTGGTGTCGGTATTAGTAATACGATCACAGAACAACCGATCGGAGATTCAGGTCTATATATTAGATTTCCAAACAATACAAGCGTGAATGTAAAAGATTGGGTAATAGAAATTCCAAATAAAAAGGCTAGTAATTATTTAGCAAATTTAAATGCTTACCAGACAGCTCTTTCTCAAGCTAAATTTGCTATAGATCAAAGAGCCGCAGAACTAGCTATCAAGAAGTCGAGTGCTCGAAGTTCTGATATAGACTTAGCCAATGCTGACATTCTTTCAGCTCAAGGCCAAGTAGAAGGTGCTCTATCTCGATACAACGATACCATTATCATCGCACCAGTATCTGGAACTATAACAAGTATAGATATCAAGATTGGTGAACAAGCTATACCTCAGAAAAGTGCGATTGTATTACAAGATGTTTCTAATATTTATCTTGAGACAAATATAAACGAAGCCAACATTGCCAACTTAACTGTAGGTATGCCTGTCGATATAACTTATGACTCTTTTGGTTCTGATAAAGTTTTCAAAGGTAATATCACAAAGATTGATCCATCTTCTACTTTAGTTTCTGGTGTTGTGAATTATAAAATCACAGCAAGCACAGAACAGCTTCCAGAACTTCGTCCAGGGATGACAGCCAATATGACAATCAAAGTAAAAGAGAAGGATGGCGTCGTAGCTATTCCATCTCGTGCTATCGTTATGGATGATAAGGGTAATAGAACTATAAGAGTCATTACAAATACTCGTACTAAAAAATATAAATCAGTTCCTATTGTCACTGGTATAGAAGGTGATGGCGGTATGATAGAAGTTTTGAGTGGTTTATCTGCGGGTCAAGAATTTGTCATTTTAATTAAAAAATAAAACTTGTCCCGTATTAAATTTTTGATTAGTAAAAATTTAGGTACATGTAATTTGTAATATAAAGTCGAATGAAATATCAAATTAATATTAAAATTTTAGTACTGGGATGTTAATTGAACTTAAAAATATAGTTAAAAATTACGACAATGGAGGCGTGATTACTAAAGTGTTGCGTGGTGTAAATTTGTCAGTAGATGAAGGGGAGTTCGTTGCTATCATGGGTCCATCGGGCTCTGGTAAGTCTACATTGATGCACACTATAGGATTCCTCGATCGGCCTACTACAGGTGAGTATCTTTTTGATGGAGAGAATACAGAAGGCTTCAATGATGATGAACTTGCCCGTATAAGAAATAATAGAATAGGTTTCGTCTTTCAATCTTTCAATCTTTTACCTCGTACAACAGTGCTAGACAATGTAATGCTGCCACTACTTTATAGTGGAACAAAATCCAATTATGAAAATCGTGCCAAGAAAGCTTTAGAAGCTGTAGGGTTAGGAGAGAGATTACAGTTTATGAGCAATCAAATTTCTGGTGGTCAGAAGCAACGCGTAGCGATAGCCCGTGCTCTTGTCTGCGACCCGAAAGTTATTTTTGCTGATGAACCGACTGGAAACTTGGATTCAAAAAGTGGAAGTACAGTTATGAATATACTAGAGAAATTAAATCAAGAAGGCCGTACTATCATACTCGTTACTCACGACAAGCAGGTCGCACTCCATGCGAATCGCATCGTGACTATCCGTGATGGAGAAATAATTTCTGATGTTCTAGTTCCAGATTCTGAGAGAGTGCACTCAAAAGAAATTAAAGACGATGAAGAATAATACTTTAGTTAGTGAAATTAAAACAACTATTAAAGATTTACTTTCAAGAAAAGGCAGATCGTTTTTAACGATACTTGGTATCATCATTGGAGTTGCTGGCGTCATCATTATCATATCCTTGGGGGCTGGAGCTCAGTCTCTTGTCTTAGGTCAGATAACCAAGCTAGGATCAAATCTAGTGGGTGTTTTACCAGGTAAGAGTAGTGAGAATGGACCTCCAACTGCAGTTTTTGGAGTTCAGATAAAAACATTAAATTTAAGTGATGTTGAAGCTATAAAGAATAAAGGTAATGTTCCAAATGCTACAGATGTGGCAGCTTTTGTTAGTGGCAATGTTACTATCATCGCTGGACGTGAAAGTGTAGATACTTCATTTGTCGCTACGGATGGTAGCTATATCAGAATACAAAATACAGAAATGATTAAAGGAACTTTTTTTACTGATGAAGAGTCAAATGCTGGGGCCAATGTTATCGTCTTAGGGTATGACGTCGCAACAAACCTTTTCCCCAATGGGGGAGAGATAGGTTCTGTTGTTAAAATAAAAATTCCAAATAATAATCCCACTACCAATGAAGTATCAGGTAGTATACCTTTCAGAGTCATTGGTGTACAGAAAAAGTTGGGAACAGTTGCATTTCAGAATCAAGATGACCAAGTCTTTATTCCTTTTTCTGTAGGACAACGACAAATTCTCGGAATAGACTATGTGCAGTTTCTTCGAATAAAAATAGATCAATCGACTAATGTAAAGACTGCCATGGCTGATATCACTAGAGTACTAAGAGAACAGCATAGAATTCATAATGCAGAGAATGATGACTTTTCTGTTAGAGATTTAGCAGATGCAATTAAAATTCTGACTAGTATTACTGACACATTGCGTCTATTCTTAGGTCTTATGGCTGGTATATCTCTCATAGTAGGAGGTATTGGTATTATGAATATAATGCTCGTGACGGTCTCAGAACGCACACGTGAGATTGGTTTACGTAAGGCTATTGGTGCGACAAGAAAAGATATTCGCAATCAATTTTTATTAGAATCAATTGTTCTTACTTTTACTGGTGGAATATTAGGAATAATATTAGGAATATTTATATCTTATGTCGTTGCTCTAGGTGCTCGTTTTGCTGGTTATGATTGGGCATTTATTATTTCTCCATTTGCAGTTATTTTAGCAGTATCAGTTTCCATATTAACAGGAATTGTTTTTGGACTTTATCCAGCTCTCAAAGCTGCAAAATTAGATCCGATAGTTGCATTACGTTATGAATAATAATATTTATTTAAAACAAGCTATACGTGGAATTAAGTCCAATCCTTCAAGGACACTTTTGACGACTTTAGGTATCATGATAGGTATCGGTACTGTCATACTAGTCCTATCTGCAGGTGAAGGTTTTAAAAGTTATATAAATTCTCAAGTAGAAGCTTTTGGTTCAAATACTGTTATTGTACAGACTTCTATTCCTGCTTCGACTAAAGCGAGATCTTCAGCCAGTGCGACTTCTTCTGGACGTGCAAATAATTCAGCTTCAAACGCTGTACCTATAACTACTTTAAAAATTCGCGATGTAGAAGATATTAAAAATATTCCAAATGTAAAGAATGCCTATGGAGCCTCTGTCGGTCAGCAGATAGTGACTTACAAAGGTATCTCTAAGACATCATTTATTTTCGGAGCATCAGCTGCTCGTTTTGATATCGACAAAGGTGTTATAGCCAAAGGCAGAGGCTATAGTGCTCAAGAAGATAAATCTTTAGCCCAAGTAGCGATATTGGGAAGTAAGATAGCTACAGACTTATTTGGTGATAGTGATCCACTAGGAAATTTAATAAGAATCGGTAATGATAACTTTAAAGTTATAGGAGTTTATGAGTCAAAGGGTGGCTTTGGTCCGATGAATGAAGATGAGCAAGTTTTTATACCAGTTACAACTTTACAGAAAAAAATTCAAGGCATAGATTATCTTATCTACTCAGTTGTAGAACTTATAGATAACAATAAAGCCGATGCGACTTCTTTGGATATTGCTGATGTATTGAGACACAATCATTACATAAATGATCCTGCAAAAGATGATTTCAAAGTTCAAACACAAAAAGAAAGTTTAAATACTTTTGATACTATATTAAAAGCAGTTACATTTCTTCTTATTGCTATTGCTTCTATTTCACTTATAGTAGGTGGTGTGGGAGTGATGAATATAATGTATGTAGTAGTAACAGAAAGAATAGGTGAAATAGGTCTAAAGAAAGCATTAGGAGCAAGATCAAAAGATATACTTTATGAATTCTTGATAGAGGCTGTACTCCTGACGATAATAGGCGGTATTATAGGTATCATCGGAGGATCATTATTCTCTTATCTCATCGCCAAATATGCTCAAAGTACAGGCCTTGCTTGGAAATTCGTCGTACCAATCTGGGGAGTTGTAGTATCAGTTTCTGTCTCTATGATTATTGGAGTAATTTTTGGTGTTTTTCCAGCTCGTAATGCAGCTCGTCTCGATCCAATCGTCGCTCTAAATAGAGAATAAAAGTTACTCATAAACAAAGCAATGCAAAATTAATTTGTACTGCTTTGTTTCGTGATATAATATAACAGTCGTTTATAAATTAAATAATTTTAAAAAAATGGATTATTATATATCAGTTTTGAAAAAGTATTCAGATTTTAGTGGACGTGCAAGAAGGGCAGAGTATTGGTATTTTTATTTGTTTAACATTCTTTTTTTGATAGCATCGATGGTTGCAGATAATTTACTTGGTATAAAAATTGGCGGATCAAATATTGGACCTGTTTATATAATGTATGCATTGTTTGCAATTATTCCTACTTTTTCTGTCTCAATAAGAAGACTTCATGATATTGGTAAAAGTGGATGGATGTTACTTATATCTATTATCCCACTTGTTGGTGGTATTTGGATGTTGATTTTAATGATCAGAGATAGTAATCCAGGGGACAATGAATACGGTCCGAACCCTAAGGGAGTTTTATCTACAGTTCCTGTAACCCCAACACAAGAAATAAAGACAACCTTAGAAACAGTCGCTACTCCTGAAGCTCCTGTGCAAGATCAAGCTCAATAAATAGGAAGACTATCCATCATTCTTTTGTATGATATAATAGGAAAATGGAAACATTTTTAAATGATAAGAAGATAAGCGTTTCAGTTTTTATATTAATAGTAGTCATTTCATTATTTACAGTCGCAAAGCTCGTAAACGAGGTTAAGGGTAGTTCGTATGTGGGTCGTGGCAATCAGCCAGCCAATACGATATCTGTATCAGGCAAAGGGGAAGTATCTGCAATTTCAGATATCGCAACATTGAATATAAACCTAAATAAAGAAGGTAAGACAGCAAAAGAGGCTCAGGATCTTTTGAACGAGTCAATTACAAAAACATTAAAATACTTGAAAGATCAGAAGATCGCAGATAAGGATATCAAGTCAGAGTATGGAGGACTTAATCCAAAGTATTCATATGAAGTACAACCTGCTTGTTATAATTTTCCTTGTCCTACAAACAATCCAAAGATTATCGGATATACAGCTACACAGTCAATCACAATTAAAGTTCGTGTTGTAGATTCTGCTAGTGAGATTCGTACAGGTCTTGCTACTATCGGTGTGACAGACATCAGTGGTCCTACATTTAGTATAGACAATGAAGACAAGATAAAAGTTGATGCTAGAGCTCTAGCTATAAAAGATGCAAGAGAGAAAGCTCAAGTATTAGCAGATGAACTCGGTGTAAAGCTTGGAAAAGTTGTGACATTCTCAGATAATAATGGAGGAGGATATCCTATGTATGCAGCGAAGGCTGTGATGTCAGATAGTATATCTAGTGCCGCTCCTGCTCCAGTCTTACCAAAAGGTGAGAATAAGATTACTTCAGATGTATCTATAACTTATGAAATAAAGTAAGATCGTATTATAAACAAATGCCCCGCAGGCGTAGCCTGCGGGGCATTTGACTTTGTCTTACATGTAATGGTACTATAAATGTAAGCCCTCCGGGGTGGTTTTTAATAAGGGAAACATTATAAACACTAGCTTTATTTAAGTTAACAAATATATGATAAAAACAATCACTGAATTCTTCAAAGAGGTATTGGCCGAAGCCAAACACATTACTTGGCCTTCTCGTAAGCAAACTTTATACGCGACTATCGCCGTTTTAGCTATTTCTATATTCGTTGCTTATTATCTAGGACTATTAGACTTTTTGTTTAGTAAGGGCTTGGAACAGATATTACTTAAAAGATAATTATTATTAAATAAGTATTTCCTAGGATTTTCTTAGGTTATATAAACTAATTTATATATGGCAAAACAAGAATTAAGAGGTGAGAGAAATTGGTATGCAATACATACTTACGCAGGGTACGAGAACGCAGTTATGCGTAATCTAAAACAGCGTATTGATTCTCTTGGTATGAATGACAAGATCTTCAGTGTGGTTGTTCCAACAGAAAAGAAAATTAAAATAAAAGCAGGGAAGAGAGTAGAAACAGAAGAGAAAGTATATCCTGGATATGTCCTTGTAGATATGATAGTAGATGATAATTCTTGGTATGTAGTTCGCAATACTCCTCGTGTTACTGGATTCGTAGGTGCTGGAGTCAATCCTGTCCCATTAAACAAGAAAGAAGTAGATGACCTCTTTGGACGTATGGACAAGAACCACGGTACAACTGCAAAGCATCAGATGGATGTAGAAGTAGGAGAGATAGTCCGTATTGCCGATGGTCCATTTAAAGAATTAGAAGGGAAGGTTAGTGATGTCGACAATGAAAGAGGAAAAGTTAAAGTTCTTGTTTCAATGTTCGGCCGTGAGACTCCAGTTGAATTGGACTTCTTGCAAATTAAGAAAATATAAGATAATATTAACCCTGTTACGCTAAGCTTCAATATTAGTTTAATAATAAATATATGGCAAAGAAAATTACAAAAAAAGTTAAGTTACAAATACCAGCCGCAAAGGCAACTCCAGCGCCTCCACTTGGACCCGCATTAGGACAGGCCGGAGTGAACATCGCAGAATTCTGTCAGAAGTTCAACGCTATGACTCAGAAGGACGCAGGAGATATCGTAGGAGTAGTTATCACAGTTTATGAAGATAGAACTTATGATATTAAAGTAAAGACTCCTCCAGTATCAGGACTTTTATTCAAAGCTGCAGGTATAGAGGGTGGTTCAGGAAAGCCAAACGTAAGTAAGGCAGGATCTGTAACTAAAGCTCAAATCCGTGCAATAGCTGAGAGAAAGATGCAGGACCTAAATGCAAAGAACATCGAAGGAGCAATGAAAATAATAGAAGGTAGTGCTCGCTCAGCAGGTATCAGTATCGTAGGATAATATATAAACGAATAATAAATGCCCCGCGGTAATCCGCGGGGCATTTATTATTTTATTTATTTGAAACTCTTTCTACATATTCTCCACTCTCAGTATTCACTATTATCTTGTCTCCTTCTTCTACAAAGAAGGGAACTTGAATCTTGATACCATTTTCAAGGACTGCTAGCTTGCCACCACCATTGGCAGTATTTCCACGGATTGATGGAGGAGCTTCCTTTATGGTGAATTCCATCTTTATAGGAAGTATTATACGGATTATTTTTTCTTCATCATCGTCATCCCATACTAGTGCGATAGCATTCTCATTGGTCTTCAAGTATTTAGCTGCGTCTCCAATGATTTTTGATTCTATTTTGAAGCGATTCTTGGCATCTTCGGGGTCGCAGAACCAGAACTCATCTTTAGTAGAGTAGAGGAATTTGACGTTCTTTTTTACAATATCAGCTTCGTCTACCTTGTCGGCAGCATGGAATGTAGCATTCCAAGTACGTCCAGAAGTCAAACTCTTAAGCTTAACCTGATTCTGAGGCTTTCTCATCTGAGTGCGAGCCACATGATTGTCTAAGACATCACAAGGTTCACCTTCATAAATTATTATTTTTCCAACACGTATTTCACTGTATTCAAGCATATAATTTTACGAATTACGTCGAGTAAGTGTTTTTAACACGACGCTATCTAGTTAGCTAATAACAAAATGAGTATAACAGAATTGATCTAAAAACGGAAGGATATATTAAAAAGGCGAACATAATATAGTTCCTGAGAAGGAACTTGCGCAGGGCGACTGGCCCGAGCAGAGAAATTTTTCAGCAGAAAAATATACGTGTCCTTCGAAGGAAGCTATATTGTGGTAGCCTGCTAAATAATACCTTAAGATTTTATCTCTTTCTCTTAATGCGCATTTAGGAGAGCCATTCAGATAGAAGCCAACTTCTTATTTTATTCCCCCGCACTTGCGACTTGTATTTCTCCAAAACGATTTCTAACTTCCTTTAGTATTTCTTCAGATAGCTTTTTATTGTCACGAAGGTAAGTACGAGCGGCGTCGTATCCACGACCGAGCTTTATCTCTTCGACTGGTCCTTTCTCTTTTTGTTTAGCTGTACCATTATAAGAGAAGATAGCTCCGCTAGTCTTGCTGATGATACCGAGCTTTTCACCGAGAGCCATTATTTCTCCTTCACGAGAAATTCCTTCACCGTAAAGTATATCGAACTCTGTCTGTTTGAATGGGGCAGCGACTTTATTCTTCACAACTTTTACGCGAGTACGACTGCCGACAACCTCTTCACCTTTTTTGATCTGGGCGATTCTTCGGATATCTAGACGGACGGAAGTATAGAACTTCAAAGCCTTTCCTCCTGGAGTAGTTTCAGGATTGCCGAACATAACTCCGATCTGCATACGGATCTGATTTATGAATATCACAACTGTCTTTGAGTGGGCGACTATAGCAGTGAGTTTACGAAGTGCTTGGGACATGAGGCGAGCTTGCTTGCCCATATGTTGTTGGCCCATATCTCCCTCGATTTCATCTTTAGGAGTTAAGGCCGCGACTGAGTCGATGACTACTACGTCTATCTTGCCAGAGCGTATTAGACTTTCTGTTATTTCGAGACCTTGCTCACCATTGTCTGGTTGTGAGATTAGAAGCTCATTGATATTTACTCCTAGCTTTGCAGCGTAGTCGGGGTCCATAGCATGCTCAGCGTCAATATACGCACAAATACCACCCTTTTTCTGGGCTTCTGCGACGATATGGAGTGCTAGAGTTGTCTTACCAGAGGACTCTGGTCCAAAGATTTCTATCATTCTTCCACGGGGAACTCCGCCTACTCCGAGAGCCATATCAAGGCCGATAGACCCAGTAGGGATGACGTCGATGTCTACCTTTGGAGCATCTCCTAGCTTCATGATCGCACCTTCACCGAACTTTGTCTGAATGGATTTGATTGTATCTTCTATTTCGCCACCCATTTCTTTAGCGACTTTTTTTGCTTTCTTTTGCATATTTTTTTTGAATATTCTGATCAAGAATTTTTTAAATAGCTCTTCCCAGAGGACACGAATATTTTTCTGGTGAAAAATTTCTCTGCTCGGACCGCCGTCCTGCGCAAGTTCCTCTGGTAAGACTATTTAAGAAATTCTTGATAAGAAATAAACTTAGATTATTTATAATTATTAATTATTTTAACATTGCGACCGATGGGGGACTTTCCTTGTAAACTAGCTGAAACTTTTTCTCCTGATTGTTTCCAAATTTATCAGTAGCATCGATTGTGACGACAGAGAATCCAGGGATGAGCGCGATAGGCTCTGAGAAGCTTCCATCTTTGTCTATAAATATTTCACGCCCATTGAGACTGATGTAAGTCGCATTTTTGGCTACACCTGAAACTTTCGCAAGGGTAGTATTGTCACTCCTCTCTATCTTGGCGACTATCTGAACTCCTTTAAACAAAAATGACATTTTCATATAAGCAAAAATTCCAATGACAGAAAAAAGAATCACACAAGATGTTAATCCTAACCACCATTTTAAATTTTTGTTTTTTATGTCCTGCATTTTGTATTTGTAATAATTTTTTAGCCGAATTTGGAATAGTTTCTGAGAAGGAACTTGCGCAAGGTCGACTGGGCCGAGCAGAGAAATTTTTCACCAGAAAAATATACGTGTCCTTCGAAGGAATCTATTCCAAAGAAGGCTACTACATTTCCATTATAACACTTCTCATCATCTAATTTCCACTACCTATACCTACATCCCCACCACTATATCATCCGTGTGATTCATAGGTTTTTCGATGACATCACGGGGTTTTGCACCGTTTCCTGGACCTACAACTCCACGTTCTTCTAGCATATCTATAAGCTTGGCTGCTCGGGCGTATCCGACACCTAGCTTTCTCTGTAGATAAGAAGTTGAGGCCTTTTGGTCTCTTATTACTACTTCTCTAGCTTCTTCAAATAGGTCGTCGTCACCATTACTGCCACCTTCTAGACTATCACTGAAGAGTCCTCCTCCACCTTTCTCGATACTTCCGGAAAGTTCTATCTGTTCTGGTATTTCATCCATATATGCATCTTTCAAATATTCTACAACTCTCTTAACTTCATCTTCAGATATAAAAGCACTCTGTAGACGTTCTGGCTGGGACATATCGGCACTAGCATATAGCATATCTCCGGCACCGAGGAGCTTCTCAGCACCTCCTTGGTCAAGGATCGTACGAGAGTCTATCTGTGAAGATACTTGCAATGCTACACGAGTAGGGACGTTCGCTTTGATGAGACCAGTGATGACGTTGACCGATGGTCTCTGTGTGGAGAGTATGAGGTGGATACCGACAGCACGAGACATCTGAGCGAGGCGGACGATAGCACTTTCGAGTTCTCTGGGGTAGGCTTGCATGATATCGGCAAGCTCGTCGATGATGATCACTATGTATGGCATTCTCTCTGCTTCACCTTCTTTAGCTTTAGACCAGACAGTCGAATGGTAAGATTCGATGTCACGTACAGACTCGGCTTGGAGAACGTCGTAACGTCGGTCCATTTCTTTTGCTGCCCATTTGAGTGCGAGGATCGTCTTCTTCGGATCAGTTATGACAGGTGTGAGTAGGTGAGGGATTTTATTGTAGAGTGTGAGCTCGACTCTCTTTGGGTCCACCATGATGAGCTTCATATCATCTGGTCCATTTCTATATAGAAGGGAAGTAATGATCGAGTGGATAGTGACAGACTTACCTGATCCAGTAGTTCCTGCGATGAGGGCATGAGGCATCTTTGCCAAGTTACCGAAGACTGCCTTTCCGGATAGTCCACGACCTAGTGCGACAGTGAGAGGCTTGGGAGAGTTCTGGAATTTATCATCTGCGAGGAGTGTTGCGAGTCCAACAGTCGACTTCACTTTATTTGGGATTTCTACGCCGACGAGAGACTTGCCAGGGATCGGTGCTTCGATACGGATAGGGTGCGCAGCTAGTGCTAGAGCGAGATCATTTTGAAGTCCTACGATACGTGAAAGTTTGACTCCTTGAGCAGGCTTTAGAGCATAGCGAGTGACTGTAGGCCCGACTGTGACTTCGTCCATCTCTACTGGAATACCGAAGTTGAGAAGTGTCCTCTGGATGATGTTTGTGTTGCCTTTCATGTCTCCGATATTTGGCTTGCCTTTATCTTTTTCTAGGAGTGAAAGTGGGGGAGCAATGTAGTCAGTATGGAACTTCTTTTTAGGTGACAATTTTTCTTCTTCCTTCTCTTTTACGGCAACTTCAGAGTAGTCGATTTCCTGGTCTGACTTCCCTACTTTTTCTTTTTTAATTTCTTTTTCGATTTCTTCTATTTCATTTTTATTTTCATTCTTTGCGAAAGAAGGCAGAGTGATTTCTTTGTTTGAAAGATTTTTAATTTTGTACCAGAGTGCGAGGAGATTTGGCTTCTCATTTGCGAGTACTATAAGAGATGCGATGAGTAGGGCACCGAGGAGAAGTATCCCTCCGACGGCTCCGAATGGACTGAAGATCCATGCGATCATTCTGCCTAGTTGTCCGCCGTAAGTTATGTTTAGAGACTCACCGATTCCATTCGTGGCGATGTCCATTATTCCTAGAGTTGTGAGTAAGACACATACGCCCATGATAGAGTGAAGTCGAGCGATATCGACTCTACCTTTTCTCATAAAAGATACTCCGACGATACCCAAAATGATAGGTAGTAAGTAGTACCCAAAGCCGAAAATAGAGCCCAGAATTTTACGAATAAAGTCTCCTGCAGGACCTGCCCAATTGAATATTGTTAATAAAATTAAAAGCCCAAAAACTAGGAATCCGATACCCCATAAACTCTCTGTAGTTTCTTCTTTTAGCTCAACTTTTTTCCTACCTTTTTTACTAGATTTTCGAGTTCTTTTTGGTTCATCTTCCTCTTCAATATCTATATCTTTTTTTGCCATAATTATACTCAGATTATAGCATAATTTGTCTGCAAAATCTTGTTGTGGAAAAGTGAATTTTGAGGCTCCTTTTTTATAGCTTCTCTCAGAGGACACGGATATTTTCTTGCTAGAAAATTCCTCGTGCTCGGCTCGACAGCCTCCCAAGTTCCTCTTCAAGAACTATAAAAAATACGCCCCAAAATAAACACGATTAATATGTGTATTTCCAAATAGTCTCTGAGAAATAACTTGCGCAGGGCGGCGGCCCGAGCAGAGCAAAAACTCAGCAGAGTTTTATGTGTGTATTTCGAAGAGAGCTATTTGGAAAGGAGCATAAAATATAAATTAGTAATGAGAAGAGCTATTCAGAGAGAAGCGTATAATTAGGGGTATTGCATACATAATTTTTCAGAGTATAATGGACGCATTAAAGACATAAATACCTTGTATCTATTATCAAAAAGACACTATGAACAATCAAAAAGACACACAACAGACAGGTTTAAATTCATACGGACAGCCCAATGTCCTAGATGTAAAAAGCTTTAGTGATAGGCATGTTTATGAGTTCGTAAACAAAAAGACAGAGAAGCTCGTCACAGCTCTTTACATGGTCACAGACTGCATGGATACAGACGATGCTTTGAAGAGTAAACTTCGTGAACTTGGTGTCACACTTCTATCAGACATGTACAAGATTTCAACCCTTTCTCCGATGGATAAACATGCACGAATTTCTTCTTCTCTTTCACATGTAGACGAGATACTTTCCTTTGTAGAGATCGCGTACACTATCGGCTTCATTTCAGAGATGAATTCATCGATTTTAAAGAAAGAATTTTTGATATTAGTTGGTGAGCTAGAGAGTCATCAGAAGAAGGACAAGCACTTCACATTTACCCTCGACGAAGAGATGTTCTCATTACCAGCCGAAGAAGAAAATAATAATCTTTTGAAAGAGAGAATAGACAGTCAGAATTCTATAAAGGACAACTCTTCAAATTCAATCAAAAGGACATCATCCAACATAATGTCCTTTACAAATCATAAGTCCAATTCTCTACATCTCGGACATCCTTCAAACTCAAACGGTCACACATTTTCATCATCAGAAAAGAAGGAGAGAACAGATAAGATATTGGCTCTTGCGAAAGACAAAGAGGTTTCCATAAAGGACATATCGAATTCATTCACAAACTGTTCCGAAAAGACAATTCAGCGAGAGTTGAATGCACTCGTCCTTAAGGGACAGATCAAGAAGACAGGCTCCAAGCGCTGGTCCCGATATCAGACAATCAGTAAATAATTTTACAAAAATAAAGGGGCGAGATGTTTACATCTCGCCCTTTCTTCCTCCCCAACTTTAGCGTATCTCTGGCGTATATCTGGATAGTCTTTGAGAAATGCCTTGCGCAGGACGGCGGTCCGAGCAGAGCAAATTTTCAGCAGAAAATTATGTGTGCATTTTGAGAAGAGCTATCCAGATAGGAGCCACCTTAATTAGCTAAAAACACCCCATTTATCCACATACCCCCTATATTTATCTTGCATAATATTTTAGCCCATTATATAATGACATTGTGTATTAGCATTGGCATTTTTATGCATTATATGCTAGTATGTAATATCTCTTATGTAATGGTTTTTAACCCCTACAGGAGAGAGAAGATCATTGAAAATTTAATACTATAAATCGTTAATACCAAACAGTTTATAGCCGTAGTATTGGTAGACTTGGTTGTCGTATTTATTTACTTCATCTCTGCTTACTATTTACTATTTGTTAGATTCTCACTGGTCAATCCATTTAGATTCATTACAAATTTCTTTCCGTTTTCTTTGCTAACTTTTTCTTTGATAGAGAAGATGAGTAGCATAGAAAAATTAGTTTTTTCTACTACTACTTTTCTTTGATAGAGAAGAGAAATAGCATAGAGGACTCGCAAGAATATTTTTAAAGTTCTAAGTGTGGTATCGGCCCTGTCGACAAGGCAGATATGCTTGTCTATATTTGTAAACTATTCGCAAGAATATTTTATAAATGAAGCAAGCAGATTATGTTCATGGAATTCGTTTACGATTCTAAATTTTGTTTCTTTGTTTTCTATTGCCATTGCAATTTCTTTTTTTGATAGAGAAAAAGTTGTGTAAGCGATAGAGAGAAGCATGTCCCGTATGGAGCTTTGCTCTCATGTGGGATGTATAGAAAAAGTTTCAAGGTTTAGAAGTTCAGTAAAAAAGATTATTCATTATTATTAAAAAATATTGAGTAATCAAATTATGCACACATATTGGTTTTTTCCTCGGTGTATTATTATTTTATTAGTCACATCAGAGGATAAGTCGAAATCAATTTAAAAGTGCATACAATTAATTAAAAGATTATGTTAAAAAACAAATTATTCGCAGGTGCGATTTTTGTATTGGCAACACTTGTAGCAGGCTCAGTTAGTGCTGCTTACACATTTCCAAACAAGATCGACACTCTACAAGAAAAAAAGGATGTTCAGACTGTGTTAAACATGGTAGTAACTCCATCACCAGCTCTTACAGTTGACGGTGTTATGGGCGCAAAATCAATCGCAGCAGTTAAGGCTTTCCAAACAATGAAAGGTCTTACAGCTGATGGTTTGATCGGTCCTATGACTCGTGCTGCTCTTGAAGCTGCTCAAGCAGGTGCTCCAGTAGCAACTGCAGGATGTCCAGCAGGAGCATTATTCAATGCAACAACAGGCGCACCTTGCGCAACAGTAGCTCCTTCAACAGTAGCTGGCTGTGCAGCAGGTGCAATGTTCAGTTCAACAACTGGTGCTTCATGTACAACAGGAGTAGTATCTCCAGTAGTATCAGGAAACACAGAAGGCTCATTGTTATTACAATCAGCTCCAGTTTCAGTTGTTACTACAGTTAACCAATCAGAAACAGGAGACAGTATCATGGCCTTCGCTGTTAAAGCAAAAGGTTCAGATATGAAGATTGCAAGAGTAAACGTAAGTTTGGCTTCTTCAGCTTCAGCTCTTCCTTGGAAATACTTCACAAATATATCTCTTTACCAAGATGGTACTCTACTAGGTACATTACCTGTAACAAGTACAAGTCTAACAGAGAATACATTTGGTTCTAACTACACAGCAATCTTCAACGGATTGAATGTTGTTGTGTCAAAAGAAGGAACAGCAAACTTCATCGTTAAAGCTGATGTAGTATCAACACTTCCAGCTGGATCAATAACTTATACAGTTGGTTTGAATGATATGAGTACATCAGATGTAGTTCGTGGTATCGATGGTATGGGTCTTTCACAATACGCAACTAAGACAACTTCTTACGACCGTATAGTTAAATTCTCAACATCAGGTACAGGTAAGGTAACAGTAGTTGCTAATGGTTCAAACCCAATAGCACAAAATGTTGTTACTAACCTAACAAACGCAACAACAGGAATTCCAGCACTTGTTTTTGATTTACAAAATACAAGTAAGTATGATGTAACACTAAAGACAATTACTGCTACTCTTGATCAGAATAACCCAGTTGTTAGTGGTTACTACTTGTACGATGGTGCAACAATAATCGCTTCACTTGGAAATCCAAGTAGTACAACTCTTTCTTTCATCAACTTGCCTACTACTTTCAAAGTAGCAGCAAATAGTACAAAGACATTGAGTATTAAGATGGATGTTTCAGCAACAACAGCTTTCAATATGGCTTTAACAGCTAACAAGTCACAGACAATATCTGTTGCTGCAGCTGGAGTAACTGCTATTGATAGTAACTCAAATCTTCTAATTTCAGGAAGTAATTTGACAGGTACAGCAACAGGTCTTGCACAAACATTCCAGAGTGCAGGTGCAGTTGTTAACCTATTTAGTGCATTAGCTACAGCAACTCCATCAACAACAGGAGTTTCTGGTTATGCTACAGGTACATTCGTCTTTAAGGTAAAGGCAAATGGTATAAACCTAGCTAAATTATCAACAGCTGGCAATATAGTAGCTCTAGGTAAGGTAACTGCTGGAGGAACTCTTGGATCTGAAATCACACTTCCAAATGCTTCTTACACAGTATCACCTGATACAACAGTATCAGATGGTTCAGAAGTTACAGTAACAATGACTACAACAAACCCAACAACAACACCTGGAAATGCAAGATTTGCTATAACAAAGCTTACATTTAAAGACATTGATGGTTCAACACCTCATGATGTAGCTACAGGTCTTGATAACTTCTACACTAACACTGTATACGCTAACTAATAATTTAGTTAACTATCAGATTAGTTTTAAAGTTTAAAACTTGAACAGAAGGAAAACTGCGAACCAGAAAAAGCCACCCCTAAGGGGTGGCTTTTTCTTTTCCTTTTTTACTGTATACCCCCCACACAGGCAAGACCTGTGTACACAGGTCTTGCCTGTGTGGTAGTCTCTTTGTTGACTAGTTATTAAGAGGTGGAGTATAATAGAAAAATGTTAAACGATGAAGATATACTAAAACTTAAATCAGTATTAGCTACCAAGGAAGACATTGTTAGTTTTAAAGAAGAAATGAATACCAATTTACTAGGATTAAAAGGGGATATTTCTTATTTGAAGAATGATGTTGGAGAAGTTAAGAGTGAAGTGGCTGATCTGAAAGAACTCATACAAGGTCTTATTGTTTCAAGTGATTCTATTGCTAAATCAATAGGAAATCTAAGTGTTGAATATGCAGCTATAACTTCTCAACTTTCTCGTCATGAACTGTGGATAAAACAAATTGCTGAAAAGGTAGGACTTAATTTGATTACAGAATAAAACAGAAGGAAAACTGCGAACCAGAAAAAGCCACCCCTAACCGGGTGGCTTTTTCTTTCCCTTTTTTACTGTACATACCCACACAGGCAAGACCTGTGTACACAGGTCTTGCCTGTGTGGTAGTCTCTTTGTTATAATCATTTTATGTCTATACGCAAAGTATCTTTTGCTTTTGGAGAGTATTATCATATTTACAATAGAGGTAATAGCAAGCAAACTATCTTTCATGATAATGAAGATTATTATCATTTTATTAAACTATTGTTTCTATCAAATACTAAAAGTAATTTCAAACTACGTAATAAAAGTAAAAACTTTTTTGATTCCAAACAAGAAAATAAATTAGTTTTTGTCGGATGTTATTGTTTAATGCCAAATCATTTCCATTTGATTTTATCTCAAACAGAAGAGGGAAGTATAAGTAAATTTATGCAGAAGATCACTACTTCTTATTCTATGTATTATAATCAAAAATATAAAAGAACAGGTTCTCTTTTTGAAGGTAAATTCAAGTCTGAACATGTGGGAGATGATCGATATCTAAAATATCTGTTTTCGTATATTCATCTAAATCCAGTCAAACTTATTCAAAAAGATTGGAAAGAAATTGGTATAAAAAATAAAGAAGACACATTAGTTTTCTTAAAAGAATATAAATATTCAAGTTATCAAGATTATTCTGATATTAGTAGAAAAGAAAATATTATTCTCGATAGAAAAGCATTTCCTGATTATTTTCCAAATAAAGATAAATTTCAAAGAGAAATTTTCGAATGGCTGTCCTATAACAAATAGCACAGGCAAGACCTGTGTACACAGGTCTTGCCTGTGTGGTCTTGTGGGGGGGGGATGTAGGCCATATTTATAATTTTAATATATAATATACACATGAAAAATTTTAGAGAATGGATATTGAAATATGGTAGTTTGTTTGTCATATTTATCACTCCACTTTTATATATCGATAGTATGTTCTCTCCATATGTGAGTCCGAAGACTTTCTTCTTCTATGGATTTGTAGAGATACTGACGATGTTTTGGATATATTCTTTCATCACTGACCGATCTTATCGACTTTCTCTCAAGCAACTTTTATACTTCATACCTTTTGCTTTATATATCTTATGGCTCAGCATCGCTGGTATACTTGCTGTTGATCCGACTCTAGCATTTTGGTCTTCACTCGGTAGAGCGACAGGGTTGATCACTATTTATCACGCATTTGTATTATCTCTCATAGTAGCCTCACTTCTAAAAAAATATGGAAGTGAATATCTATATAGTTTCATATCTTGGCTTTTGAATAGTAGCTTTATAATTGCTCTATCTGTGTGGTTTGGTGATGAAGGTTTCAATATATTTTTCAAAGATAGTAGGGGTGGGGGACTCATTGGTAACTCTTCTATGACAGCAGCTTATTTATTATTCTCGATAGCCCTCGGATTCTTCTTCCTCTTTTCTAAAAAAATGGAGAAAGGCAAGAAATGGTGGATAGGTATAGTCCTCGCTACTATCATTTTCTCTTCTTTATTTATAAATATGTATGGTCTGCTTTCAGGTAAGGGTTTACTAGGAAGTGCTAGAGGTGCATCTCTCGGAATCTCTGTAATAGTAGGAGTCACAGTCTTAGGATGTATGGCTCTATCAAAGAAGAAAGTGTTGAGAGTTTTAGGTATCGCAGGCATCGTCATATCTATAGTCGCATTCTCTATCGGGTGGATGAGCCTTATGAAGCCGCGGACTTATCTACATGAGAAGTTCACACAGGCTACGAATGGCAACCGCTTCACTTTCTGGGATATGGCACAGAAGGGTATAGACGAGCATCCATACTTTGGATACGGTATAGAGAATTACGGTATCACTTCTCAAGAATATTTCAATCCAGAAATCCTTGACCAGAAGTACGGCTACGAAGGCTGGACGGATCATTCACACAACGTCTACTTCGATACTGGTATCGCAGGAGGTTATCCTGCTATCGTTCTATACTTCGCCTTCTTGCTCAGTATCATTTACGGTATTTATAGAGCAAGCAAGAATGGCAATATATCTGATATTCAAGCGAGTATTCTAACTGGGCTCATCGTCGGCTACTTCTTTCAAAATCTATTTGTATTTGATTCTTTACTTTCAATTATAATTTTATATGTACTAGCGGGTATTATATTTGCATTGCAAGATGTATATACGAAAGAGAAAATTCCGAAAGTAGTAATGAGTGAAGACAAGAAGAAGACAATTACTTTCTTGCTATCTATTGCAGTTATTCCATTCCTTATATTTTTTGTAGTTATGCCTATTGATAAGGCTGTATCATACAAGAAATTGATAAGTATGAATATCGACGATAGACCTAGCTACTATGAAAGTCTCCTTGGTGGTTCATCTGTCGGTAGTACTATTGATATCAGTAGTATCGCTTCTACTATTTATCACTACTATGCGGTGAACTTGCCTCAGATAAAAGGGGACAAGAATACTGCTCCATATGTCGATGCAGACTTGAAGGCGCTCACAGCTTATTTAGAGAAGGTCATAGAAGGGAGTAAGAGTAAGAGCGACTATCGACTATATATCAGTACTGTATTACTTTACAATACAGAGGTAACTCTAACCGAGAGGCCTTACGATCAAGCTCTCGCTGATCATTTATACTCTCTACTCGACCATGCATCGAAACTCTCACCGACGAATCCGGAGACATACTGGGCAAAAGCGAACATATCTGCATGGCATGGTGATTTGAAAGGCGCAGAAGGTGCATATAGAGAAGCTATAGCCATGGATCCCAAAGCCCCAGGATCATATAGACTACTTCTAAGATTAGCGAAAGTCACAAACAATCAGAAACTTTATGACGGAGTTATGAAAGAAGCTAATAATGCTATCCCAGGATTCGAATTAGAAGTTAGTAATGTAAGTACGGATAAGCTATAACCCCCACACCTATATTTTTAGATGACCAACAGACTTTTCAATTTAATGAAGAATATAACTCCGAGCCGGTGGCACTGGATTCTTGAACATGAGGGGTACAAGAGATACTTTGCAAATATGAGCTGGATGTTCGGAGGGCAGATGTTCTTCCTCCTTGTATCTTTCTTTATAGGAGCTTGGGTTGCTAGATACTTGGGTCCAGAGAATTATGGAGTATTGAATTACTCTTTGGCTTTTTCTGGAATATTTGGCTTTCTTGCTTCTTTTGGTATCGATGGCATTTTAAACAGAGAGTTGATAAAAACACCAGAGAGGAGAGAAGAACTTCTAGGGTCAGCTTTTAGATTGAAATTAATAGGCGGAGTAGTGGCTTTTTCTTTGTCTGTTGTCAGTGTGATAATCTTTCAGTCTAGTCCACTTGTCAGACTTCTTGTAGTTATCTCATCTCTTTCTTTTATTTTGCAGGCTATAAATGTCATCAGTAATTATTTTAATGCAGAAGTAAAGTCGAAGAACAATACAAAGGCTCTACTCTTTGCGACAGTTATTTCTTCAATTTTAAAAATAATTGTTATCTTCTCTGGTAAGGGGGTGATATGGATCATATCGATATATGTCTTCGATTCTCTATGGCAAGGGATTGGATTTGTCAGAGCTTATATATCATACGGTCTAAAGATAAGTAATTGGAAATTTAATAAAATATTGGCAAGAGAAATATTGAAGAATTCTTGGCCACTTATGCTCGCTTCGGCTGCTGGATTCATAGCATTAAAGATAGATCAAGTGATGATAGGCTCGATGCTAGGGAACCACGAAGTCGGTATATATGCAGCTGCAGTGAAGCTAGTAGAAGTCTGGTACTTTGTGCCAGGGATTATCTGTGGCTCTCTCTTCCCAGCTATCGTGAATGCAAAGAAAACGAATGTAGAGATGTATCAGAGTCGTCTGAAGAATTTATATATATTGATGGTTGTGATATCAGTCGCTATGGCTATACCTATCAGTTTGTTCGCGAAGCCTATCATACATTTCATGTTTGGAGTCGGATATTTAGAATCAGTGAATGTATTAAGAATTTATATATGGTCTAGTGTTGGATTATTTTTGGGTTGGGCAGTAGGGCAGTATCTGATGTCAGAGAATCTAGTGAAGACTATCTTCTGGCTCAATTTAATATCTATGATTATAAATATAATTTTAAATTTAATATTTATTCCTATGTTTGGTATTATCGGTTCCGCTTGGGCAACACTTATATCTTATGCAGTTACACCTGTAGGTGTTTGGATTATGAATAAATAAATACTTATGGATAATTTAAAAAATAAAAAAATTATAGGTATAATAAATTCTTTGCATAGGGGAGGTGCTGAAAGGAAAATGGTTTATTTGTTGCACAATGAAATAGTGTCAGATTTATTTATTTTAGAGAATAAGATTGAGTACGAGATAAGAGAAGATAAGATAAAATCTATTAAGCCATTATTTTTAAATAATAAAATAAAACACCCCTTATTAAAATATTTTATTATTCCTTTTTATTCTTTCAAGATTAGTAGGCAGATAGAGAGAGGATCTACTGTTGTTAGCTTTATAGAAAGAGCTGATATAACAAATGTATTCAGTAAGATATTTAGAAATCATAAGATTATAACTAGTGTATTAATCAACCCAAAAAAGGCTTATAAGGGCTTAAGATCCCCACTACTTCTAATATTAAAGATTTCTTATATTTTTTCAGATAAAATAATAGTTAATTCAAAAGGGGGAGCAAAACTTCTTCGTAGTTTTGCTTTTCTAAAGAATAAAGTTCATACAGTTTATAATCCCATAGAGGTTGATTTTGTAAGACAGAAAAGTGTAGAGACCTTAAGTAAGATAGAAGAAAAAATATTTAAAAATTATCCTGCATTTATAAATGTATCCAGACTTGTGGGTGCAAAAGGTCAGTGGCATTTAATCAAAATTTTTAAAAAAATTAAAGAGAGTATACCAGAAGCTAAGCTAGTTATAGTGGGAGATGGAAAATTAAGAGATTACCTAATAAAATTATCTAGAGAATTAGGAATGAAGACTTATTCTAAGTTTGAAAATGATGATTTAAATGAATATTATGATATTTATTTTTTCGGTTCACAAGAGAATCCTTTTAAATATATAAGTAATTCTTCTGTATTTATATCTACATCTTTGTATGAAGGTTTCTCGAATATTATATTAGAAGCACTTGCGTGTGGTGTTCCTATAGTTTCTTCCGATTGCCGTTTTGGTCCTAGAGAAATTCTTGCTCCTGATACAGATTTTGATTATGAGACAAAAGTATCTGAATATAGTTCATTTGGTATAATGATGCCAATGCTAGATGATAAAATAAAAGTAAATATTAATTCGTTTTCTAATATTGAAATTTTATGGAGTCAGACAATTGTTGATCTATATAAAAATGAAAAAATTCGTGATGAGTATTCAGAAAAATCTGTTAAGAGGGCTAGAGATTTTGATATAAAGATTATTGGCTCTGAATGGGTTAAATCTTTGAATGATTAATTTATAATTTCTTCTATATTATAAGATACTATAAGAGCTAAAATTATCCATACCCATTTTTCAGGCATAGAGTCAAGAAATAAACCAGAAATTAATAAACCTATCATTATGGATACAAGAGCATGTATTTCATTAAAATATTTAAACTTTATAATATTGTATGTTTTTATTAATAGTTTTAGTAAGGAATAATTTATAAATATAAAAAGTAATAATCCACCCTGTAATATAAGTTCAAGTTCAAAATTATGTACGACTCGATTAGACCCCACATCACCATGAAGATTTATTATTTGATTATATCCAGGCCCATAGCCAAAAGGATTTTGTTTTATAAACTTAATAGAACTCTTCCATATTAATAATCTATCATTACTGGTAACAGCATCTGAAATATTAGAAAAACTTTCGAGTCTAGTTTTTTGATTTTCAGAAGTTATATCTTTGATAATTAATGACTGTTGATTATTTTCATTTGAAGTTTTTGTTTGCAGATTTTCATTTTTATATCTCGGTATTAATATAGTTCCTATTGGAAAAGATAATATTAATATTAATATTGTTATTAATATTTTAAAGATAGAGGTTTTTGTAAATTTTATATAAAAGAAAAATAATAAAAATATGGCAACAATTAACCCTAAAATTCCAGATCTAGACCCACTCCATAAAATCATAGATATTGAGAACATAAATCCAATAAACGCTAGTATTTTATAAATGTATTTATTATTGTCCTTTATTGCAAAATATAATAATAAAATAGTAGGTATTATTTGAAAATTAGCGAAGTAATTTGGATCAATTAATAGACCTGAAAAACGAGTAGGGTCGAACATTAAATAATCAATAATCCCGATTTTTTTCATAATGTGGGAGATTGGTATTATAATTAGTGAACCCATCAGACATATAATTGATTTTTTAATAAATGTTTTATCTACTTGGCTTATTATTATGATTTCATAATATATCATTATACAAGATGATAATCTTGCATAATTTAATAACACATCTCTTAATGGTAATGTTTTATATATTAGATAGCTCAGTATCGTTCCTAAAATATTTGTTGCTATTATAAATAAAATAGCAACAATAATATTTTTATTTTTTTTAAAGTCAATATATTTATTAAAGAATAAATTTGTTATAAATATAAAACTTATTAATAAAAAAAGATCACTCATCCTGTAGTATTGATGGAAAGATGGAATTTTTACAAAAGTAGTAGCTATTGAAGCCAGAAGAAAAAATTTAGATAGTCTTATTACATATGATGTATTGTTTGTTTGTTTCATGTTCTATTTGTATATTTTTTCTAGATTTATAATTATTTCTGTAATAGAAAATAGAGATTTTTGTTTATTGAAATCTTGAGATATTTTATTTTTTGATATATTTTCGAATAAATCTAAAAATTCTTTTTCATTATTAAATTTATATATAAATTTATCTCCTATCACTTCTGTATTTCCACCTACATCTGAAGCAATTGCTGGTATTTTTGCAAAGATTGTTTCTATTAAAGAAATAGAAAGGCCTTCAAAATAAGAGGGGAGAATAATCAGATCAAACATTTTTAAATATTTTGATGCGTTTTCTACTTTTCCTAATATAAATATCTTTTTTTCAAGATGTAATTTATGTATATATTTTATTAAATAAGGTTTATATGGTCCATCACCTATAAAAAAGCATATAGCATTTGGTCTTATTTCTAATATTTTTGTAAATTTATCTATTATAAATTTATGATTCTTTTCTGTCGTTAGTCTACTAATAATACCTATCATATAAGAGTCTATCTCAATCTCTTTGATATCTCCTATAAGAATTTTTTTTGCTGTATCTTTTTCGTAGAAATCTATCTTTTTTTCATCAAGTCCATTATATATTACATTACCATCATTAATAAGATTTATTTTCTTTGCCTCTTTTAAATTATTATAGCTAACGAATATATTTTCATTTATAAATATAAGTAAAAATTTAAAAGTTAATTTATAAAATATTTTAAAAATATTTTTATATCGAGAATCTAAAATTGATAACCCATGAAAGGTAAAAATTGTCTTTATTTTATTTTTACTTATCTTTGCACCTATCGCTCCAAATAAAGAATTTGAACTATTAAAATGAACAATATCGAATTGATTTTTATCAAGATATTTCTTTATTTCAAAGATAAATTTTATATTTTTAAAAGGATTATTTGTTCTCTTTAAATTTTTAAATATATGTACAGGTATATTTATTTCTTCTAATTTATTTTTTAAAAATTCACCTTCACCCATACCGACTGTAACTATATGGCCTTTTTCTTTTAATGCTCTCGCCATGTTATAGACAACGACTTGAGCTCCTCCAACATCTCCTTTAGTTATTACTAGTAGTATATTCATATTATTAATTTCTTATTTTTATTCTGAGGATTGTTAAAAAATACCATATTAATCCTAATAATTTATTTTTTGATATTATAAATACTTCTTTATATGCTTTTTTTCATTAATTTTTGATACACCTCCTGTGAGCATATTGGAAATTATTTTATTTGTAAAAATTATTTTTTTATTATTAATATAAGCCCTGATAAATAAATCATAATCCATTGCATATTTGTATCTTGTATTGAAAAGACCAATTTCATCGTATGTATTTTTCTTTATAAAAGAAGATGGGTGATTAAGATGAGGCATACGAAATGAAATTGTTTTTTTATAGTGTAAGTCTGGTAATATTACAATACTTGTGTTTTTGTTTTTCCAATATTTTAATGCTCCAATATATAAATCAGCTTTATTTTTAAAATCTAAATCTCGAATTATTGTAACTGCATTTTTTTCATACCAATCGTCACTATTTATAATACCAATGATTTCTCCACTTGAAGCGAGAATACCTTTATTGAATGCATCACTAATCCCGTTATCTTTTTCACTTACCCAATATGAAATTTTATCTTGATATTTTTTTATAATATCAATTGTTCCATCTGTTGATCCTCCATCAATAATGATATATTCAATATTTTTGTAAGTTTGATTTAACACAGATAAAATAGTCTTCTCAATTGTTTTAGCGGAGTTGTAAGATACAGTTATTATACTAAATAAGGGATCATTAGTTTCCATTCTAATGTGTAAAAATTATTTGTATAGTTCTCATAATAATACCCAAGTCTATAAATATATTCCTGTTCTTAATATAATATAAATCGTATTCAAATTTCTCTTTCGAATCTTCTACCGTATTTGCATATCTATACTTTATCTGGGCCCAGCCAGTAAAGCCTGGACGGATGATGTGGCGGAGGTCATAGTGGGGGATGGTTCCTCCGAGCATACTGACGAATTCAGGTCTCTCTGGTCGAGGTCCGACGAGGGACAAGTCTCCCTTTATGATATTTATCATCTGAGGAATCTCGTCGA
>JBAXFQ010000010.1:0-32829 GCA_037139835.1 Candidatus Nomurabacteria bacterium
CTCATTTACATGTAGCTGTATATGCTTCTGCTGGTGTAAATGTAGCAACTGTTCCTAGTAAAGCTTGCAATGGAAAGATTTTTACTCAACCAATATCTGCTATAAGTGCATATCTAGATCCAACGTTATATTTACCAAAGATTCTAGCAAGTGCAATAAATAAAAACAAAAATAGTGACTAAATCTAAAAGCCCGCAATAGTGCGGGCTTTTATAGATTGACAACTTAAATTATAAAGATTAATGTAAAGAAAAAATTGAACAATTTAAAATATTAAATCATGTATTTAAAAAATGAGGAAATTAAAAAGGGTCATATATTTATGATCGATTTTGAAAATGGAGACTCGGATCCGTTTTATGTAAGCTCAGTGGAACCAGGAGAAAGTCAAGGTTCAACAATTTATAGAGGGGAAAGTTTATCTTTTCTTCTTAAAATTCCTAATTTATTTTCTGTTGAAACTAATCACATAAGTGATAAGCGATATGCACTAGGAGAGCCAAATAGAAAAAATTTGGGTCTCAAGGGGTATCGTAAGATGACAAAAAATGAAAAAGAGGAGTGGAAAGAAAAAATTCAAAAAATTCCACTACTACAACCTCTAATTTATATAATTAAATCAAGTTAGTTAATTTTTAAATAGCCATGTATGTCATGGCTATTTTTATTGTGCTCGAGGTGGGAATCATGAGTACATGTTCGGTCACGAATATTTTTCTGTTTAAAAATTTCTCGATCCCGACTCGGCTCGTCAACCTCCGTCTTTCGATTCCAGCACAAAAAAATAAGCAATTCCCATTGCTTATTTTTATTGTGCCCGAGGTGGGAATCGAACCCACATCCCTTACGAGACACGATTTTAAGTCGTGCGCGTATACCAGTTCCGCCACTCGGGCAATAATATTTACATCAAAACACCTACATATAATTACATAATTTTCAAAATTTTACAACTTTTGCTATAATAACCAAATGTCAAAAGAATACTTTACAACAATAGGGCTTGAAATTCATGCTGAACTTAAAACTAATTCAAAAATGTTTTGTGGATGTATTAATAATCCAGATGAAGAAACTCCAAATGTGAATATATGCCCAGTTTGTATGGCACATCCTGGGACTTTACCAGTAATCAACAAAAAGGCAGTAGAGGATGTTATAAAAGTAGGAATAGCGTTAGGTGCCAATATTGCTGATTTTACAGAATTTGATCGTAAGAATTATTTTTATCCAGACATACCAAAGGCTTACCAGATATCCCAATATAAATTTCCAATAGTTTCTGGTGGTACTTTAAAGGGTGTAGATATTACTAGAGTACATTTAGAAGAAGATACAGCTACAAGTAAACACGATAGAGGAGATTATTCTCTTGTAGACTACAATCGTGCTGGTGTACCACTTATGGAACTTGTAACTGAGCCAGTTATACATTCATCTAAACAAGCAGGAGATTTTGGACGCGAACTTCAGACTGTTCTTAGGTATTTAGGAGTATCTGAAGCAAATATGGAAAAAGGTCAGATGCGTGTAGAGTTAAATATATCAATTTCAGAAGACCCTAAAGTATTTGGTACCAAAGTAGAAGTTAAAAATATTAATTCTTTTAAGGCTATGGAGCGTGCTGCTGAATATGAGATTAAAAGAATGGCTAAATTATTAGATGAAGGAAAAGGAAGTGAAATAGTTCAAGAAACAAGAGGATGGGATGAAGTAAAGCAGTCTACCTTTTCACAGCGCAAGAAAGAAAATGCAAACGATTATAGATATTTTCCTGACCCAGATCTGCCAAAAATGTTTCTAAGTAAAATATTTGATATAGAGAAAATTAAAAATGAAACACCTGAACTTCCAGAAGCAAAAAGAAATAGATATAGAAATGATTATGGTATTAAAGATGAAGATATCGAAAGTTATATTTTTGATACAAAACTAGGAGAATATTTTGAAAAAGTATCATCTTTGCTTTTACCAAGAAAGGAACTTATAGTTTTAGCTTCAAATTTTATTTCAAATGATTTAATCGGTTCAGGAGCAATAATAGAAGAATTTATACAACCAGAATTATTAGCAGAAACAGTTGAAATGGTTAATGGAGGAGAGTTAAGTTCTAGAACTGCTAAAGATTTGATTTTAGGAGTAGCAAAGAATTTTGAAAAAGGTAAAACAATAAGAGCCCATGCTGTAGAGAATAATCTCATACAATCAAATGATGAAGGAACTCTAAAGGAAATCGTCCAAAAGATTATAGATGCAAACCCAGCTGTAGTAGCTACATATAAAGGAGGAAAAGAGAATGCTATAATGTCCCTAGTTGGTCAAGTTATGAAAGAAAGCAAAGGAAGTGCAAACCCAGGTCTAGTACAAAAGTTATTAAAAGAATTATTAGCATAACAATAAAAAATATATGGATAAAAAAATTCGTGTTGCAATTAATGGTTTTGGAAGAATCGGTCGTGCATTTTTGAAAATTACTTGGGATAAAGACGATATAGAAGTTGTCGCTATAAACGACCTTGGCTCAATAGCTAGTCTTTCTTATTTACTTCGCCACGACACTGTTTATAAAAACTGGGATCATAAAATAGAGGCAGAGGGAACTGACCTTGTGATAGATGGTAAAACTATAAAATATATTTCAGAAAAAGACACAACCAAACTTCCTTGGAAAGATCTAAATATAGATGTAGTTGTAGAATCGACAGGACTATTTACTTCTTTTGATAAAGCAAAATTCCACTTAGATCAAGGTGCTAAAAAAGTAGTTATCAGCGCTCCATCAAAGGGTGCCGAAAGTGCAACACACGGAGAGACAATTCTCCTAGGTGTAAATGAAGAAAAGTTTGGAACTTGTGATATTACTTCGAATGCATCTTGTACTACAAATGCTGCTAGTCCACTTATAGCTATCATGCACGAAGCTATAGGTATAGAGAAGGCAATTCTAAATACAGTACACGGATATACAGCTACTCAAGCCCTCGTAGACGGCCCAAGTAAGAAAGACCTACGTGAAGGCCGTGCTGCTGCTCAGAACATCATTCCAAGCTCTACAGGAGCTGCAATCGCAGTCACAGAAGCCTTTCCTGTGCTCAAAGGGCTATTCGATGGTATATCTATACGAGTTCCAGTTCCAGCAGGTTCGATAGTCGATGTTACATTTATAGCCAAGAGAGATACTACAAAAGAAGAAGTAAATGAAATTATGAAGAAAGCAGCAGATGATCCACGTTGGCATAAATTATTCGCTGTCACAGAAGACAACCTTGTCTCATCAGATATTTTAGGTGAATCTCATGCTTGTATTGCTGATCTTGAAATGACTCGCGTTGTTGGAGGCAATCTTGTAAAAGTCCTCGGATGGTATGACAATGAAATGGGGTATACATACACACTCGTAGATCATGTAATCAAAACTGGAAAGACAATTAAATAAATGGTCATAATAAAACCTCACATAATTATGTGAGGTTTTATTATTTATTCAATTTTTCCTTCAAATACATAAGTTGCTGGACCACGTAGGAGGATTTGTCCTTCGTGGTTTTGTGATAAGTAAAGTTTTCCGCCAGGGAATTCAAGAGTTATTTCTTTATCAAAATTCATTATCTTATTTAGTGTTGCATATACAGCACAGGCTCCGGTTCCACAAGCAAGAGTTACACCACAACCACGTTCCCAGACTTTTACTTTGTAATAATCACTCATTATCTTTTCTACAAATTCCACATTTATTTTATTTGGAAAGTTTTCGTTGTTTTCAATTTTTGGGCCAATTATTTTTAAATCGATTTCATTTAAACCTGAAACAAGAGATACTGCGTGTGGGTTACCCATAGATACACAGTTAAAATCATGACCTTCTAATTTTAAAATATTAGAAGGAAAGTCGTTACTTTCAAAAATAGGCACTCCCATGCTTACTGAATAAGTATCGTCGTCATTTATTTTTATATTCTTTATACCAGCACGAGTTTCTAAATTGATTTCTTTTAAATCTTTTTTTGTTTCTTTTAAATAAAATTGAGCAGTACAGCGAGCTCCATTACCACACATCTGGGCAATACTTCCATCTGAATTGTAGTAATTCATAAAACAATCAGCTTTTATTGATGGCTCGAGAAGTATAATACCATCAGCTCCTACACCAAAGTTTCTATCACAGTAAAGACTTATATCTTCTGGTGTTAAAAAGATACTCTTATCTAGGTTATTTATCATTATAAAGTCATTCCCAGCTCCATGATATTTATGAAAGTTAATCATAATATGATTATACCTTAATTTAGATTTTGTTAAAATATTACAACAAGGTATAATAATATTATGAAAATATACATCGGCTCTGATCATGCAGGATTTGACCTTAAAGAAAAATTGAAAAAGTATTTAGCTAGTTTTGATATTGAAGTCGTAGACAAAGGTGCTTTTTCTTTGGATACAAACGATGATTACCCTGACTTTATAGTTCCAGTAGCAGAAGCAGTTATGAAAGATGATGAATCTTTAGGGATTATACTAGGGGGTAGTGGAGAAGGAGAGCAAATATCAGCAAATAAAATTCACGGAATTCGAGCAGTTGAATATTATGGAGGTAACCTAGAGATAGTTAAACTAGGCAGAGAGCACAATGACGCCAATATTCTTTCCTTGGGAGCAAGATTTATAAATGAAGATGAGGCAAAAGAGGCTATAAAACTTTTTATAGACACACCATTTTCTAATGATGAGCGACACATAAGAAGATTAAATAAGATTGAAAAAGAATAAATTAATAATTAATTATACTAGTTACTAAATACTAGAAACTAATCCATGACAGAAGTAATACCAGCAGTTTTAGCTAAAGATATAAATGATTTACGACAAAAGATCGCAAATGTTGTAAATGTCTCTCATATTGTTCAGATAGATATGTGTGATGGTAATTTTGTGCCATCGTCTTCTTGGCCTATGCAGAGAGATGATATAGAAAGTACGGCTATGATTTTAGAAGAAGAGGGAATGCCCTACTGGGAAAATTTAGATTTTGAATTTGATTTGATGGTTAAGGACGCTATAAAACAATTCGATTTCTTTGTCCGTCTTGGTGCAAAAAGAATAATTTTTCATATTGAAGCTGAAGATGAAAAAGAACTTAAGGATTTTATTAATTCCATTGATCTATACACTAGAGAGAATCTGGAAATAGGTATAGCACTAAATACAACTACATCAATAGAAAAAGTACTACCGTTTATTAATTCCATAGATTTTGTTCAGTGTATGGGTGTAGAGCACATAGGATTCCAAGGTGAAGCTTTTGATGAGAGAGTTTTATCTCAAATTAAAGAATTGAAAGATAAATATCCAGATTTAATAATAAGTGTAGATGGAAGTGTAAATGAAAATACAGCCCCACTTCTAGTTGAGGCTGGAGCGAGTAGGTTAGTAATAGGTAGTGCTTTAATGAGAAGTTTCGATGTTAAAGAAACTATAAAAGAATTAGAAAATCTTTAAAATAAAATGGAAACAATAACAGATAAAAATATAAAAGAGCTTCAAGTAAAAGCAAATGATATACGTAAAAGTATTTTAGAAATGCTATACCTGGCAGGATCAGGTCATACAGCTGGGTCTCTAGGAATGACAGATATCTTTACTTATTTATATTTCAATGCTTTAAAACATAAACCTAAAGATCCATTCTGGGTAGAGCGAGACCGTTTAGTATTATCAAATGGACATATTTGTCCTGTTTTATATGCGACTATGGCTCATGCTGGTTATTTTGATAAAAGTGAACTAAAAACATTACGTAAGTTTGGTTCTCACTTACAAGGACATCCCCATAGAGAATTCTTGCCTATGCTTGAGACTTCTTCAGGTCCACTCGGAGAAGGTCTTTCACAATCAGTAGGTATGGCTATAATTTCTAAAATGGATAATGGTATAGATAAGAAAATCTATTGTCTCTCTGGTGACGGGGAATTAAACGAAGGTCAGAATTGGGAGGCTATCATGCTAGCTGCCAAACACAAATTAAATAATTTAATTTTGATAGTAGATAGAAATTTTATACAGATAAATGGAAGTACAGAGATAGTCATGCCATTGGGGGACTTACTTTCAAAATTTAAATCATTCGAATGGAATGGTGAACAAATAGATGGAAATGATTTTGTTCAAATAAATCGTGCTATTTATAATGCAAAAAATGAAAAAGATAAACCTTATGTAATAATAGCTAAAACAATTCCATGCAAAGGGATAAAAGAATGGGAAGGAAATTATAAATGGCATGGCAAAGCTCCAAATAAAGAAGAATACGAAATGGCAATGAAAGAATTAGAAGTATTAGGTGATAACATTAAATAATATGCTCAACCAAAATATAAAACTTAATACAAAAGTTTTCAATTCAGACGTTGAGAAGAAATCAACTCGCTTAGGATTTGGTGAAGGCTTGTTACAAGCCGGAATAGAGAATGATAATATTGTCGCTCTATGCGCTGATCTAAAAGATCCAACAAAATTAAATTTATTTGCTGATAAATTTTCAAATCGATACATAGAGATGGGTATAGCAGAGCAAAATATGGCAAGTGTAGCTTCTGGTATGGCATCAATGGGAAAAATTCCTTTTATAGCTTCATTTGCAATTTTTAATCCAGGTAGAAATTGGGAACAAATTCGTACTACTATCTGCTACAACAATCTACCAGTTAAAATAGTAAGCTCTCATTCAGGAACTGCAGTAGGTCCAGATGGAGGAAGCCACCAGTGTCTAGAAGATTTAGCTTTAACTAGAGTATTACCCAATATGGTAGTTATATCACCATGCGACGCAATTGAAGCAAGGAAGGCAACTATAGCTATGTCTAAAACTAAATTACCAACATACCTAAGATGTACCAGAAATGATACTCCATTAATAACAACAGATGAAACTCCTTTTGAGATAGGTAAAGCTCAAATATTATTTATGCCTGAGAATGGCTTAGCTCAAGTAGGAATAATAGCGACCGGTCCTGTCTTGTATAATGCATTAATGGCAGCTAAAAAGTTAGGAGACAGTGGCATAAAAGTAAAAGTTATGAATCTATCAACTATTAAACCTCTCGATAAAGATGCAGTGATAGAACTTGCAAAAGAAGCTAAAAATATAATAACTATTGAAGACCATCAGATAACGGGAGGAATGGGAAGTGCTATAGCTGAATGTCTAGCAGAATCTTATCCAACTAAAATAAAATTTATGGGTATCAATGATTCATTCGGTCAGTCAGGAGAAGCAAACGATCTAGCTAAATATTACAAAATTGATACAGAAAGTATCATTGACTCTGTCATTGAATCTATCAATAAAATTAATTAATTTTACTTACTTTATACTCTTCAGGTGCATTATTTAAAATTTCTTCCAATTTTTCTCTAGAAAGAAGCCCTTTTTGAGCTCCCACATATGAGACAACTGACATAGAATTTATAGGGCCCCATAACATAGCTTCCTTTAAATCTTTTCCGAGTATAAGAGCTGCAACCATAGCAGAAGCAAAAGAATCACCAGCGCCAGTAGATTCAACAGAAGCAGTGCTATATACAGGAACAAATAAGACATCAGTACCATCGTCTGCATAAGCACCGTCTAAACCATCAGTCATAACTACTATTTTAGGTCCCAATTTACGAAGATCTGTCATTAGTTTAATAACATCACTATCTTCAGTATCTAGAATTCTTTTTGCTTCAATTAAATTACAAAAAAGAATATCCGTTCTTTCGTATATATTCTTTAGTGCTTCTACTCCCATTTTCAACTGAAATGTTCCTGGCTGAAAAGCTAACTTCGTATCAGGATATTTATTTATATATTCTAGTATTTCAGTATGATAGTCTATTGAATTTGCTGCTAAGGAAGATAAGTATACCCACTTAGCTTCTGGCATGTCTTGTGAAAGCGAATAAGGAAACTCTGTATGTTTTACTAGTATAGTTCTTTCTCTTTGATACCAGAGTACAAAATGATAATTTGACTCCATCCCTGGAACTATTTTTATATAATCTATATTTACACCATCTTTCATTAATGATTCAATATTTTGTTTTCCTACATAATCATCACCGACATAAGATACTAGAGTTGAGCTCAATCCCAACTTGCTGACTCCGACTGCAACATTGGAACTATTACCAACAGCATAACAAACTTCAGCTGATTCATAAGGAATTTTTTCACCAAAACGAAAACAGATCTTGCAGTGTTCGCCTTGTAGATCACAATTTGCTTCTGCGTCTGTAATCTTTATAAATGGTTCAGCTACAATATCTCCAATTGCTAGAAAATCTATTTGTTTATCCATCCCGTTAGAAGCAGGTCGCGGTCATTATAATAAATGAATCCAGCAAACCCACAAAATTAATTAAATAATTATTTGTAAAATTCCCGTTATTTACTGCGACCGCGGCTTCTAACGGGACCATATATCGATATTGTAACATAATATGTTATAATTTTGAATATGAAAACTTTAAAAGAATACATAAAAGAAGCAGGAGAAAAGGGTATTGCAATTGGCCATTTTAATATTTCAAACATAGAAGCTCTACATGGTATATACAATGCTGCAAAGAGATTAAATGTTCCAGTTATTATCGGAGTATCAGAAGGCGAAGAAGAATTCATAGGAAGAGAAGAAGTTGCCGCCCTAGTAAAAACCATACGAGAAAGAGACAGTTATCCAATATTTTTAAATGCTGATCATCATTATAGTTTTGAATCTGTAAAGAAAGCTCTAGATGCAGGATACGATGCAGCTATTATCGACGCAGTGAAACTTCCTCTCGAAGAAAATATTGTTTTAACTAAAAAGTGCGTTGATTACGCAAAAGAATTAGGTATTAAAGAAGGTAGAGAGATATTGATAGAAGCCGAGTTAGGATTTATCGGACAGTCATCAAAACTTCTTGATTCTATACCTGAAGGAATAAATGAGGCTACTATGACAAAACCTGAAGATGCAAAATATTTCGTAGAGCAAACTGGAATAGACCTTATAGCTCCATCTGTTGGCAATATTCACGGTATGATCAAAGGTGGCAATCCTAGACTAGATATAGAAAGGATTAAGGCTATAAAAGAAGCAAGTCAGACTCCTATTGTTCTTCATGGTGGCTCAGGAATAGCAGACATTGATTTCACAAATGCAATAAAAGAGGGAATAGATATAATACATATAAACACTGAAATACGTGTTGCATACAAAGACGCATTAACTAAATTCTTAAATGAGAATCCAAATGAAGTCGCACCATATAAATTCCTGAAAAGTGGAGTTGATGCTGTGGAAGAAGTGGTTTATAATCGCTTAAAATTATTTAATAATCTTAGTTAAAATAGCTAATTTTTTGTTTACGCTTAATATTTGCATATATTTGAAATAAGTTGTAAAGTAAGAAAAATTTAAATAATTCATGTTATGGAAAATAAAAGAGTAATATTTTATTTATGCATTATTTTAGCTTCAATATTTTTCGCTGGAATAATAATTTTTAGTTTATTGTCATATTTCAATGTTAGTACTGCAAATCTTCATAACGCTTGGAGATATAGCTTTATCGGTTGGATGATTTCACTTTTCTGTATTATCATTTCAGGCATCACTTTTATTAAAAGCACTAAGCACCAGTATTAATTTACTAAGTAATAATTATAAAAACTCCACGAATTAAATTTCGTGGAGTTTTTTTATATATAGATTTAGGAAACTAAAAAAATAAATTAATTGCCTAATTTTATTTCTTCTCCATTAAATTTTTAAAACCCCAAGCTATAAATATAAAACCAATAGTTAAAAATAAACGATGTATTACTTCTACTGTTATAATATTTGTATTCAACATTATAAGACCAAATGTCTCTATAAATTGAGATACACCTATGATCACAATTCCATAACCAACACTCGCAAGAGATTTTCCTATTAAACCACCAAAACCAATTAGCTTATAAAGAACCCATATTGATAATAGGGCTATTAATATATCAAAAAATATTGTTACATTTTCCATATGACTATTATACTATTTCAATATAAAAAATAAAAGAGAATATTAATTCTTAAACTTGCAAATATACAATTTCAATGTTATTATCACTCTCATGAATATATTAACCGCAACAAAGCGAAGTAAGACAGACAAGCTTTCAATCGTACGATCTAACGGTATGATTCCAGCAGTTGTCTATGGCGCTCAGGTGGAAAACACACTAATTTCCGTTTTGAGCACATCTTTTATTAAAATGTTAAAAATTGCTGGAGAGACAAGCACAATAGTACTTGAAATTGCAGGAACAAGTGATAAAGAAAAAATAACGAAAGTTGACGTTCTTATACACGAAGTTCAAGTTGACCCAGTTAAAGGACAGCCTATACATATAGACTTCTTAGCTGTAGACATGAACAAACCAGTAGAAGTCACTATTCCTCTTGAGTTCACAGGTCTAGCTAAAGCAGAAAAAGACGGACTAGGTACTCTAGTAAAAGTATTACACGAAGTAGACATCGAAGCTCTTCCAAAAGATCTTCCTCACAACATATTAGTAGATGTTACAGGTATTGCGACTCTTGATGATGTCATACATGTCAAAGATATCAAACTTCCAAAAGGTGTCACTCTTGTAACAGACGGTGATGACGTGGTTGCTCTTGTAGCAGCTGTAAAAGAAGAAGTAGAAGTAGCACCTGTAGATCTATCTGCTATTGAAGTAGAAAAGAAAGGTAAGAAAGAAGAAGAAACAGTTACTGAATAATATTGTTATTATAATAAAATCTCCCAGACATCTCGTCTGGGAGATTTTATATGCTATAATAGAGAGATGAATCGATACATTCTATACTTTTTTTCTTTATTCTTCATTTCAACATTAATATTCGGAAATTTTTTCATTCAAATACCAGTAGCTAGTGCTGCACAAGAGCTTGAAAATGCACAAGCAGATAGAGCTAGACTTGAAAGTGAACTATCTAATTTAGAAGCAGAAATAGCACAAAAACAAAAAGACCTCTCAAACCAAAAAGGTCAGTCTGTATCTTTATCACGTGATATTTCTATACTTACAACTCAAATAAAAAAAGCGAAGCTAGATATTCAAGCGAAAGGATTGATAATAAAAAAATTAGGAGGAGAAATAGTTGATAAAAATAAAAAAATTAATGCATTAAATACGAGAATAGATAATATAAGAGAATCTTTAGCTCAACTTATACGCAAAGATAGAGAAATAGACAACAAATCAATCTTAGCTCTTGTTTTATCTGGAAGTACTCTGTCTGAAGCATATGGAGATATTGATGCATTTTCTTCAATCAAGAAAGACATAAAAAAATCAGTAGATGAAATAAATGGAGTTAAAACTATGACAGAAGAGGAAAAAACCCAACTAGAACAAAAAAAGAACCAAGAAGTAGATACTCAAGTTCAGCTTGAAAATGCAAAAAAACAAGTTGAAATAAACGAAAAAGACAAACAACAACTTCTATCTATAAGTCAGAATAAAGAAAAAGAATACCAGAAATTATTAGACGAGAAAGCAAAACGTCGAGCTGAGATACTCTCAATGCTTTTCAATCTTCGTGATGTATCTGCTATCCCTTTTGAAAAGGCTTTAGAATATGCAAAAATTGCTGAGGCAAAACTAGGAATCAGACCTGCTTTCCTTTTAGCTATTCTTACTCAAGAAAGTAATCTAGGAACAGACCAAGGATCCTGCTATGTTACAAATATGGATACAGGTTCAGGTGTGAGTTCTAAAAGTGGTAAGGCCTTCTTGAATGTTATGAAGCCTGGTAGAGATGTAAAACCATTTTTTGATATTACAACTTCAGTAGGAAGAGATCCATATAAAACTCTAGTTTCTTGTCCTATTGGTGGATCTGGATACGGAGGAGCAATGGGTCCAGCTCAATTTATTCCTTCTACTTGGCAGTTATTAAAGAGCAGAATAGCCAGTCTTTTAGGTATCAAAACTCCTGATCCTTGGTATGCCAAAGATGCATTCATGGCATCCGCTATATATCTAACAGACTTAGGAGCCAAAGAGGGTAGCTATACCAGCGAGAGAAATGCTGCATGTAAATATTACTCTGGAAGAAAATGTGACTCTAAAAAGCCTACCAATTTCACATACGGAGATAGTGTTATGAAAAAAGCTGCAAATATTCAAACCAAATATATTGACCCATTGCAAAACTAATTATATCGTGATAATATAGCTAAGTCATGAAAAAGAATATACATCCAAAATATAACAGTGCTTCAGTAGTTACTTGTGCATGCGGGGCAACTTTTCCAGTTGGTTCAACTATGGACAAGATTAATGTTGAAATCTGTAGTCAGTGCCATCCTTTCTATACTGGTAATGAAAAAGTCCTCGATACAGCCGGACGCGTAGACCGCTTCAAAAAAAGAGCAGCTGCATCAGGAAAAACAAAGAAATAAATATTTTAAAAAGATAAAAGGCTCTTTAATGGAGCTTTTTATCTTTTTTGGTATATAATACATTTAGTCATATGAATTTAGACTTAGAACAATTAAAAAAAGATCACAAAACTAGTTACTTTGCTCTAGAGTACGAGAGACTTTTAAGTGAGGAAGAAAAAGTAAATGAAATGGTGAGAGCAGATGAAAGTCTTCGAGATTTAGCAGAAGAAGAAATACAAAATATTAAATTTCAGAAAGAAGCTATAGAACGTCAAATGGAAGAAATTTCAAAATCAGAAAAAGAAAATGAAGAATTCCCTAATGAGATAGTATTAGAAGTCAGAGCAGGTGCTGGAGGAGACGAAGCATCTTTATTTGCATGGGAACTAGCACATATGTATGAGAGATTTTCTGAAAATAATAAATGGAGTTGGAAGATACTAAATGAATCTACAAGTAGTGCTGGCGGATATAAAGAAGCTTCTTTTGAAATAAGAGGTAAGGATGTCTACAAGCTTCTTCGTTATGAGACAGGAGTACATAGAGTTCAACGAGTACCAGCAACAGAAAAAAATGGTAGAATTCACACTTCAACTGCATCTATAGCTATCTTGCCATTAAAAAAAAGAACAACGATAGTTATCAATCCAGCTGACTTAGAGATAGAATATTCTCGTTCAGGAGGCGCTGGAGGTCAAAATGTCAACAAAGTTGAAACAGCGGTACGTCTCATACACAAGCCTACTGGCGAAGATGTCCGCTGTACAACAGAAAGAAACCAACTTGGAAACAGAGAGAAAGCAATGATGATGCTGACTTCAAAGCTTCAAATGCTAAAAGATCAAGAAGAATCAAGTAAATATTCTGGAGATAGAAAGGCTCAAATTGGTACAAATGATAGAAGCGAAAAGATAAGAACATATAACTTCCCTCAAGATAGAGTTACAGACCATAGAATCAAGCAATCCTGGTCAAATATTCCAGGAATTATGGAAGGTAATATAAATAAGATCATAGACGCTTTATCCTCAGGTATAGTAGGGGAAGCAGAAGAAGAAGATTAAAAATAGGTTACAGTAATTAGTTTATAGGTTCTAGTGAAAATACCTAGGTTTTACTTGGGTATTTTTTACTAATCACTATTCTTTAGAATCTAATTACTAACCCTTTGTTTACACTTATGCATATATGTGCTACTATTAGTCCATGAGCAAAAAGTGTCACAAACTAAATATAGATATCTTGGCCATCTCACCGATGGTCGGGTTTACAGTATCTTATGGATACGCAAACAACTTTATATTTAGCCGCGACATTTCTAATTCAAACTAAAACTATCAAACAATTTAATTGTAATAAGTCTTAAGATATCTCGGCTAAATAGAAAGCGAGATATTTTTTTATTTAGCATTAAACGAATTAGTTCTTTAACATTTTAATATTAGGAGGAAAAGTTATGAAAGAAAAAGATGCTTTACGTAATGTACGACTTTATAAGTTGTACAAATCATTTGGTGAACCTCTAATGTGGGGTCCAATTCTGATTTCATGTCTTATGAATTTAGGACATATGGAGTTATCAGAAATCTATTTTATGGAATCTGTCGTTTTATTGGGAACAATTTTTTTACAAATTCCCATGGGAGCGTTAGCTGACATATACGGCCGAAAGAAAATAGTTTTAATCGGATCAGTTTTTCTTTCGATTAGTATTTTTTTGTTTTCTAAAATTGATTCACCACTGAGTTCTTGGACAGCAAATATCGTATGGATGATTGGCTTCTCTATGTGCTCGGGTGCAGATTCAGCATTTCTTTATGATTCACTTAAATCATTAGGTAAAGAAAATGAATACAAAAAAATCGAAGGTAGTGCAGTTGGTAATCGACTACTAATAACTGCTATTTGTTCAATTTTTGTTGGATATTTAGCAGAATATTATATTCGATTGCCGATAATTTTATCTATTCCTGGTGTTGTATTTTCTACTATTGTTGTTTTCTTCTTTAAAGAACCATCAATAGATAAAAAATACACTACCAGACAACAGATAGGAATAATGAAGGTTAGTATACTTTTTGTATCAAATCATAAGGAGGTAAAATGGATCATATTTTTTGTAACACTCATTGGTGTTACTTCAAAAATTTGGTTCTTTACATATAATCCTTATTTCGAATTAGTCGGACTTGATTTAAAGTATTATGGATTTGTCTTTTTTGCATTGAATATTGTCGCTTGGTTTTTTAGTAAAAATGTAAGCTACTTTAGTAAAAAAGTTGATGAATACAGCATAGTAATATTATTAGTATTGTTAATTGTAATACCAATATTAGTAATGAGCTCTATACCTTCTATTTTTTGTGTCGGTATGGTATTTTTTCAAAATGTTGCCCGTGGATTCATGGGACCATTTTTTGGAGAATTTATAAATAGACACTTAAATTCAGAGAATAGAGCTACTGTACTTTCGATTCAGTCTGCTGTATCTGGTTTTGCACAATTCATTGCACTTAGTGCATTTGGTGTTCTTTTGAAAACTTACAGCCTCCTATTTTGCCTTCAAATACTGGGAATAATTGTCTTAGTTTTAGGAGGGTTAGCAATACTTAGATTTAAAAGAATATTTAAGTAGAAATTTAAAGATGGGTATATATTATTACCCATCTTTTTATTGTTACAACCAGATGCATATATCTATAAATGTACAATTGAGAAGCTTGCTATGTTAAACCATATCTGTTATAATTCCGTCCAGTAGTTAGCTTATGTTTTGGTATTAGTTTCATTCTTCGTGTTTTAAACATTGAGGTATGTAAATGAAATCAGCTTCGCGATTACATTTATAAATTAGTTTTCTTCGATTAGTGGATATGAAAGTATCGCTATGAGAAGCACATTGTCATATATGGCAAAAAAGTTGTATGTAGGTGGTCTTCCTTATAAGACTACCAATGATGAGCTTAAGTCTCATTTCAGTGCTGCCGGAGCTGTCGCTTCAGCAACAATTATCATGGATAAAATGACTGGCCGTTCAAAAGGTTTCGGTTTCGTTGAAATGGAAAACGATTCTGATGCTGCTACAGCTATCTCAATGTTTGATGGTAAGGATTACGATGGTCGTAATCTTACAGTTAACGAAGCTCGTCCTATGGAAGAGCGTCCACAGAATGGTGGAGGTTTCCGCAGATAATTAGCTTTATCTAAACAAAAATCCCTTACTCGCAAGAGTGAGGGATTTTTGTTTGCAAAATAGGGGATTTCTTGATACAATGCGAGGGTTCTTTTGATATCTAACAGATATTTATTGAGTGGATATATGCGTATGTAGTTGTTGGTTTGAATACATAGAACCAATTCATTATATAGTACGTTAATTTATAGTGTTCAATATTGCGTGTGTAGTTCAGTGGTAGAACGCTGTCCTGATAAGACAGAGGTCCTTGGTCCGATTCCAAGCACACGCACAAGGCTTTAAGCCTTTTCTTTTTATGGAAAATGACAAAGATAAACAAAAAAAACAGTCATTGTTAAATAGTGAATATTTACAGGTCTTCGGCAGAGTATCAGGATGGATTATCGGCCCAGTTATATTTAGTTTGATTATAGGTAAGTACTTAGATACTAAATACAACACGACACCTTGGATCCTATGTGTGTCCCTCGCTATATCATTCACAGCATCAATGATCGCAATAGTCAGAATTTCTAAAAAGTATATGGATAAATAATATGAAAGAAAATATCGATCAAAATAAAATAAACGAAATCGCAAATATACCTGCAGTATCACAAGAGATTTCACACGAATCAACTCTATACGCAGAGCCAATAGGTCATATCGGTAGTATGCAGATAACTAATTCATTATTCACAACATGGATAGTTGTTATTATCGTTCTAATATTGACTCTTATAATAAAAGTTAAGGCAAAATTAATTCCAAAGGGGATTCAGAATGTATTTGAAGTCTTAGTTGAAGGTGCTATGGATCTAGCAGACCAAGTGACTGGAAGTAAAAAGATAACAGCCAAAGTATTTCCACTTGCATTCTCAATTTTTATATTCGTTCTTATTAGTAATTGGCTAGGTATCCTACCTTTGGGTGGATTTGGCCTAGTTGAGACAACAGAGCACGGAAGAGCTTTTATACCATTCATCCGTAGTGGTACAGCAGATATAAATACGACACTATCACTAGGAATCATGTCTGTTATAGGTGCAAATATCTTCGGGATATTATCTATCGGTCTCTGGAAAATGTTCAATAAATATGTTAATCTAAAGGCCTTTGGTGAAATAGTCACTAAGGTAAGAAAGGAGCCAGCAATTTTGATATCAGCTCCGATTATGTTTTTTGTCGGGATACTTGAATTAGTCGGAGAATTTGCAAAAATTGCTTCACTATCATTCCGATTATTTGGTAACGTCTTTGCTGGAGAAGTCCTTCTTATGTCTATGAGCGCTATATTAGCTTATGGATTACCAATACCGTTTATGGGACTCGAACTGTTTGTCGGATTTATCCAAGCCTTCATTTTTTCAATCTTAACGCTCGTCTATTTCACGATAGCAGCGCAAGATCATGATGAACATGAAGAGGCGGAAGATAAACACGTGAAAACAGAAGTATTAGTTTAAAGGTCAAACATTATTAGTTAATTGTTCTGACGAAAGTCGGATAAATAAATATATGGACGCAGCAGCAGCAGCATTATTTGCAAAAGCAATCGCTATCGGACTAGGAGCTATCGGACCAGCTATTGGTATCGGTATGATCGGTGCAAAAGCTATGGAAGCGATTGGTCGCAACCCAGAAGCTTCAGGAAAAGTGTTCGTACCTATGCTTATCGCCTCAGCCTTCGCTGAAGCTATCGCTATTTACGCACTTGTTATCGCATTTTCTATTAAGTAGTTTTTACTATTTACATCTAGACATTTGTTTCCTTGTCCGTCTGAATTTCTATCATTTATTCGGACTAGGATACAACAAGTGACTAGGAGTAAGGAGCAAAAGCTTCTTGCATTCAAAATTAATAATAAGTAATTAATAATTAGTAATTATAAAATCATGGACTCATTTATAACGACATTTCATATTGACTGGAAAATCATCATTGCTCAAGCTATTAACTTTGGCTTAATTTTTCTACTTATCTATTTCTTTGCTTTAAAACCAATAAAGAAAATAATGTCAGAGAGAACTAATTCCATCGAAGGAGGTCTCAACGATGCCAAAAGCAATCAAGCATTACTAGCTAAAACCAAGGAAGAATACAATGAGGTCATCGCAAAAGCTCGAACAGAAGCTCATGAAATTTTCTTGGAAGGAAAAAAGGAAGCCGAAGATAAAAAGAAAATAATAATAGAAGATGCTAAAAAAGAAGTAGAAAATATGATACTTTCAGGCAAAAAGACTCTTGAATCTGAAAAAATTAAAATCATAGAGGAAGCTAAGGGAGAAATAGTATCTCTTGTTGTTAAGGCGACAGAGAAACTATTAGAATCACATAAGGATGAAAATTTTGATAAAAAAGCATTAGAACAAATAAAGAAAATATAAATTTTATGGCAAGTATTTCAATTAAAAATTTAGCTCATGCGATATACGACTCCTCTTTAGATAAAGAGGGTATAGAACTCAACTCTATCGTAGAGAAGAGTGTTATATTCATCAGAGATAAAAATTTACTAGGAAAAAAGAAAGAAATACTTGAGGAATTGGAGAATATAATAAATAAAAAGAATGGAATAATAAAAGCTAGAGTTAGCTCCAGTGAAAAATTAAAAGAAGAAAGTAAAAAAGAAGTAGAAGATTTCATAAAGAAGAAATATAAAGCAAATGAAGTAATTATGGAGCAAGAAACAAATCCAAAATTACTAGGAGGAATCAAGATTGAGATAGGAGACGACATTATAGATACGACATTATCAAACAAAATACATCAATTAAAAAATTATTTAAATAAAAACTAATATGACTACCAAAAACCACATTGTAGAGAATTTAAGAAAACAAATAGAGAAATTTCAATCAGATATAAAGGTTGAGAAAGTTGGACATGTCGTAGAGATATTTGATGGTATTGCTCGTGTCTCAGGATTAGCAGACTTAAAAGCATCAGAAATGGTCTCATTTGCTAGTGGATCTATAGGAGTAGCCCTTAACCTTGAAGAAGATACTGCAGGTATCATCATATTAGGAGACTTTTCAAAGATTCATGAAGGTGAAGTAGTGAAGGCTACAGGCCAAATCCTCTCTATTCCAGTATCAGACTTACAAACAGGCAGAGTATTAAATGCTCTCGGTGAGCCAATAGATGGTAAGGGTGCAATAAAAACAGACAAGAGAAACCCTATTGAGAAAGTTGCTCCTGGAGTTATCACTCGTCTTTCAGTTGACCAGCCAGTTCAGACTGGTATAAAAGCTATCGATGCTCTTATCCCTATCGGCCGTGGACAGCGTGAGCTTATCATCGGAGACCGCCAGACAGGAAAGACAGCTATCGCTATCGACACAATTCTAAATCAAAAAGGCCAAGACATGATCTGTGTTTACGTTTCAATCGGTCAGAAAGATTCAAAACTTCGTAAACTTCAGACAAGACTAGAAGAAGGTGGAGCTATGGCATATACTGTCATCGTTTCAGCAGGAGCATCTGAACCAGCAGCTCTAGCATACATAGCACCTTACGCAGGAGTATCTATCGCTGAATACTTTATGGATCAAGGAAAAGATGTTTTAATCATTTACGATGATCTTTCAAAGCACGCTGTGGCTTACCGTGAGATATCACTCTTACTTCGTCGCCCACCAGGTCGTGAAGCTTACCCTGGAGATGTTTTTTACTTGCACTCTCGTTTACTTGAACGTGCTTGTAGGAGGAATAAAGAATACGGAGGTGGATCAATCACTGCATTACCTATCATTGAGACTCAAGCCGGAGACGTATCTGCATATATTCCTACAAATGTTATTTCTATTACAGATGGACAGATCTTCCTTGAAACAGATCTTTTCTACAAAGGTATTCGCCCAGCTGTAAACGTTGGACTTTCAGTGTCACGTGTAGGAGGTACAGCCCAGATCAAAGCTATGAAGAAAGTCGCTGGTAAGATCAAGCTTGACCTTGCTCAGTTCCGTGAACTTGAAGCATTTTCACAATTTGGTTCAGACCTAGATGAAGGAACGAAGAAACAACTAGAAAGAGGAAAGAGAGCAGTGGAAGTATTGAAGCAGCCTCAGTATGCTCCAGTAGGAACTGTAGACCAAATCGTAACTCTCTATGCTCTTATCAATGGATTTCTAGATGAAGTTAAGATTGATAAAGTAAAAGAATTTGAAGCAGGCTTAGCTGAATACGCAAGTATGAATGCAAAAACTTTCTACAAAGAAGTAACTGAGACAAGAATGTGGACAGAAGCAGGTGAAGCAGAACTTAAGAAAGCGATAGCTGATTTCGTAGCAAGTTTTAATAAATAAATATTATGATGGAAGGAAGGCCAAAAACAAAATTAGAAACTATTATTGAAGAGATGAAATTGAAAGGTTTCACTTATTACCGAACAGATGGTTTGTATGAGACTAGAGGAGTTTCTTCTAAAAATAATAATAATGAGGGTTTTATGTTTAAAACTGAGCAATTTCAGACAAAAGAAGACATTGTAAATAAATACAAAAATGCTCCAGAATTCTCAGAGGTTAAAGATAGTTTGGAGATAGAATTAGTTGAAGGAGAAAATGAAACTTATTTCGTATTTATAAAAATAAATTAATTTATGGCAGGAACAAAAGAAATAAAACAAAGAATAAAAAGTGTGAAGAACACAAAGAAGATCACAAAAGCGATGGAACTCGTAGCGGCTTCAAAGATGAAGCGTGCAATTTCTAAAGCTGTGTCTTCTCGTTTATATGCCAATTATTCTTGGGATTTATTAACTTCTCTTTCTGAAAGGCTAGATGAGACTACAAGCCCCTTCTTCAAAGAGATTCCAAATAGTAAACAGAAAACTTTATTTGTCCTTATAACATCAAATGGAGGACTCTGTGGTGCCTACAATTCTCAGATAATAAAGAAAACTATTTCTGAATTGAAGAAAATAGATATGAATGATCTCGATATAATAACAATTGGAAAGAAGGGAGACCATGCCATGCGCCGTACGGGTTCATCAGTCATAGCTTCATTCTTGGATTTACCTGACAATAGTGTCCTCTCAGATATAATGCCACTTTCTAAGATAATAATTGATGAATATAAAAAAGGTATTTACAAGAAGGTCTATATAGCATATACAGACTTCATATCAGCATTAAATCAAAAACCAAATGTAAAACAAATACTCCCGATCAAGAAACAAGAAATAAAAGATCTGATCAATGAGTTAGGAGAAGAATCCAAAGTAAAAGATAAAGTTCCAACTGAAAATAAAGTGCCATATATTTTTGAAGGAGATATGAATGAAATAGTAGAATCTTTAGCAGAAAAGTTAGTCCGAATGCAGATATACCATATGATCCTTGAGTCCAGTGCTAGTGAACAATCGAGCCGTATGATGGCTATGAAGAATGCATCAGAGGCCGCAGGAGAGATGATAGATGACCTCACATTAGTATTTAACAAAGCTCGTCAGGCAAGCATCACTCAAGAGATATCAGAGATCAGTGCAGGTATGGCTTCTATTAATTAAAAATTAATAATTAGGAATTAAGAATTTTAAATAAAAAATATTATTAGCATTATTAACAAATTATAAATATTATTAAATATATGAAAACAGGTACAATCAAAAGAATCATAGGTCCAGTCGTCGACGTTTATTTCGAAGGAGAAATCCCAGAAATATACAATGCTCTTTCAGTAATGAACGGAGATATAAAAGTTATCCTTGAGACAGAGCAGCACATAGGTGGTGGAGTTGTTCGTGCTGTAGCCATGGATACTACTGATGGTCTTGCTCGTGGTATGGAAGTCACAGATACAGGTGCTCCTATATCAGTTCCAGTAGGAACAGAGACATTGGGTAGAATATTCAACGTGCTAGGTAATGCTATCGATGACGGAAAGGCTATCACTACAGACAAGCGTTCTTCTATTCACCGCAAAGCACCAGAATTTGTCTCTCAAGCTACTAAAGTTGAAATTCTTGAGACTGGTATCAAAGTTATTGACTTGATTTGTCCTGTTCTAAAAGGTGGTAAAGTCGGACTCTTCGGTGGAGCTGGAGTTGGAAAGACTGTCGTCATCCAAGAGCTCATCCACAACATCGCAAGTAACCACGGAGGGTATTCTGTATTCGCCGGAGTTGGTGAACGTACTCGTGAAGGTAACGACCTCTACCACGAAATGAAAGATTCTAAAGTTCTCGATAAAGTAGCCATGGTGTTCGGACAGATGAATGAACCGCCTGGTGCTCGTCTACGTGTAGCTCTTTCAGGTCTTACAATGGCTGAATACTTCCGTGATCAAGAAGGCAAGGACGTTCTTTTCTTTATCGACAATATCTTCCGCTTTACACAAGCAGGCTCTGAGGTGTCAGCCTTACTAGGCCGTATTCCTTCTGCTGTGGGTTACCAGCCAACTCTTTCAACAGAGATGGGAAACTTACAAGAAAGAATTACATCTACAGATAAAGGTTCAGTTACTTCTGTTCAAGCTGTCTACGTGCCAGCTGACGACCTTACAGACCCAGCTCCAGCTACTACGTTCTCTCACCTTGACTCTACTGTTGTGTTGAACCGTTCTCTTACTGAGATAGGTATCTACCCAGCTGTTGATCCACTTGACTCTTCATCTACAATTCTTGACCCACACATCGTAGGTAAAGAACACTATGAAGTTGCCCGTGAAGTTCAGCGTGTCTTACAACGTTATAAGGATCTACAGGATATCATTGCTATATTGGGTATGGAAGAACTTTCTGAAGATGACAAGGCTCTCGTATCTCGTGCTCGTAAGATTCAAAAATTCCTATCTCAACCATTCTTCGTTGCAGAGCAATTCACAGGTACTCCAGGTCAATATGTTCCTCTAAAAGAAACGATCAGATCTTTCAAAGAAATACTAGAAGGTAAGCATGATGCTCTTTCAGAAAACGAATTTTATATGAAAGGTGCTATATAAAAATTAGTTTCTAGTAGCTAGTATTTAGTTTCTAGAAAAATATTAAACAATATGTCTAAACTATTACAACTTAAAATCGTAACACCAGAGAAGCTAATCATCGAAGAGATGGTAGAACAGGTAACTATACCTACAAAAGAAGGTGAGATTACTGTCCTAGCAGATCATATACCTCTTATTGCACCTCTTTCTTCTGGTGATATCGTAGCTTTTGTAAATGGAGAACACCTACCAATAGCCGTAGTAGGAGGATTCGTAGAAGTAAAAGCAAACGAGAAAGGTGTCACTGAAGTAGCAATACTCGCAGACTTTGCTGAACATGTAGGCGACATATCAGACGAAGTTATAGAGAAAGCAAAAGCCAAAGCAGAAGAATTACGAAAGAAGGCTATCAATAATGAAATAGTAGACTTCGAACACTTTGAATCTGAACTTGAAAGATCTCTCAATCGGGTGAAGATTGCAGACAAGTGGAAGAACAGAAAATATAGAAAATAGAAAAATAAAAGCCCTTCATAATATAAGTTATATGAGGGCTTTTGTTTTGAACATTAAGAGAACTTAGTCATTAAATTCTCTTCTTAAAACAATTCTTATTTGATTAAGATTGTATTCAAAAAAGAAAATAATTTGATTAATACGACGAGTAAACCACCGCCTAATTTTATATACCAAGTTAAACGGAGACTTGTCAGTAATAAAAAAAAGAAATAAGAAAAAGGAGCAAAAAATTATAATGAAGGCTACTACATTTGTTTCCATGGCATTTAGTTTTTAGTTAGACATTCTATTTATTTATAATACTTTCTTTATCTTCAGTCAACGTGACTAGTATGACTGTAATGGTATAATTCAAATATTATGGATCCCGTTAGAAGCCGCGGTCACGAAATACGAGATTCGAATATTTATATTATTTAATAGTAATCAGTAGGTTAAATTGCGAATAAAACATAGAGATCGCGACCTGCTTCTAACGGGATGGAACCACTAGCATCAAAGATACGCCCAAAAAACTTAAAAGAATTCATAGGTCAAGAACATCTCGTGGGAGAAGGTAAACCTTTAGCGATAGCTATCAGTAAAAAGCATATCTTTTCCTTTATACTGTGGGGGCCACCAGGAGTCGGAAAGACAACCCTAGCTCGCATCTATGCCAAGGTACTAAATGCTGACTATCACGAGCTTTCAGCTGTATCAGCTGGTAAAGACGACATACGACAAATAGTAGAAGGTGGCAACAGTGGCACTCTTTTAGGTCCTAGAATATTGTTTCTAGATGAAATTCATCGTTTCAACAAAGCTCAGCAAGATTTTCTTCTTCCTTATGTAGAAAGTGGAAAATTAATATTGATAGGTGCTACAACTGAAAACCCAAGTTTTGAAGTCATACCAGCGCTACTTTCTCGCTGTCGAGTTTTCGTATTAGAAGAACTCACGGACGATGATATGCGAAGGATTTTCAAAAGTACTGGTCATAAGATGAAGAAAGATGCAGTTGAGTGGCTCATATCTATGTCTAAAGGAGATGCACGCCAAGCTTTATCAATGATAGAAAATACTATTTCATTATACGGAGAGGTTACAATTGAAAATTTTAAAAATACACTTCAATCAAAATTCCTCCGTTATGACAAAAAGGGGAGTGAGCACTATGATACCATCAGTGCTTTCATAAAAAGTATGAGAGCCTCCCAGCCCGATGCTGCTCTTTACTATATGAACCGTATGCTTGTTGCCGGCGAGGATCCAAAGTTTATCGCTCGTCGTATGGTCATCTTTGCAAGTGAAGATATAGGTCTAGCACTTCCAACAGCTCTAGTCGTAGCCAATGCAGTCTTTAGAGCAGTCGAGACAATAGGAATGCCAGAATGCGCTATAAACCTCGCTCATGGAGTAGTCTACTTATCTGAGGCTCCAAAGGACCGTAGAGCAAATGATGCTTACCTAAAGTCAAAAGAGGATGCTATTAGCTATGGTAATCTTCCTATTCCACTTATAATTAGAAACCCTACGACAAAACTTAATAAAGAGCTTGGATATGGAAAAGAGTATGAAAAGTATACTTCAAAGGATTTACTCCCTGAAAAGCTAAAAAACCGAAAATACCTAGAAAATAAAAGGAAATCATAGATATTGACAAATAGCATATATTTATGCTATAATGTAAGGGAATTAAAATAAAAACAAATTTTTAAATATATATTGATATGAAAAATTTTAGTTTTGAAAATGGAATTTTTGAAGCAGGTAACATTAGAATGGATTTTAAAGTAATCCATCCTATGATTTGGCTATTGTTAGGACTCATACTTTTTTGTATGATTTTCCCAACAGCAGACGACCCTAGAATCAAAATGGAGTCTGCTCCGCTTTGGTACTACCCAATCTATTTTGGAGCAATATCAGTTTATCTTATATTGAAGACGCCTTCAAAAAAATAACGATACGACTGTAGATATTTATTCTACGGTCGTTTTTCTTTTTAAATAAGTAATTTTACTCAAAGGAATATATTAGTGGTATAATATAGATATGAAAACAAATATCAAATTAATTTTTATATTTCTACTTATTATCGTTATTATCGGTAGTGTTACGATGAGTATTCTTTCTAATAAAAAACCTAAAATCATAATACAAGAAAATACTGTACCAATAATGAATGAAGTAAAAGAGCCTATTGATATGTGCTATTTTAGATTGATTAAGACAGATAGAGGATTCTTTGATAAAACGTGGATTAAATTAAGTATCCTAGACGATAAAGTCACAGGCGAATTTTATAGTATTCCAGCAGAAAAGGATTCTAAAATAGGAACTTTTGAAGGTACAGTTGGGCCTGTAGATAAGACTTCTATGTCTCGAAATGCGGACGTATGGTGGGACTCCTTTGGTGAAGGTATGAAAAATAAAGAAGAGCTTTCTATTGAATTTGGAGATGGTAGCGCCTCTGCGGGGGCTGGAGATATGGTAGATAGAGGAGATGGAGTTTATATATACAAAGATAAGTCTAAATTATTTTACAATGAGTCATTGAGCCAATATGACTGTGTCTATTTAGATGAAAAGATACTAGTGGAAAAGTATATACAAGATAATATTAAAAATATAGCAACCAATAAACCTGTCCTAGGGGGAAGTTGGAATGTTATGTCTGTAAATGTCGACCCCGTAATGAAACAAGGAGGAGTCGTATATGAAGATGGTCACATACAAAGCAAGGCCACATTTTCATACTCCTATGATGATAATACAAAAAATATATCTATAATTAAATTTAAGGTAATTAAATAATATATAAATAATTGACATTAGAACTAATAGGCGTATAGTTTATTAAACTAATATTATTTCAATGGAATCAACGACAGAAGACACATGGAGATATGATTTAATCTCGAGTCTTATAATATTTGATTTGTTTATAATCATATACTCACTACACAAGACCTTAGTAACCTCTGGCTTGGCAAGCTACCTGTATTTCATTTTATTTGTGTATGCAATTTTTGTTATAATATACACATTTATAACGGAACGGAGATCAAATATAACTGAACACAGTGATTCAGTTAAATACGTTAAGAAATAATATAATAAATATATCTAGATTTCCCAAACTATGTGTTTGGGAAATTCTTTTATATAATATCTATATGTCTAAAGCTAATACTCTTAATTTAAATTCCTTACTCAAAGAAATCAATAAATATAAAGATAATAATAAATCTAAAATTTTATCTCATTTCTTTAAAACTGGTAAGGGTCAATACGGCGAAGGAGATATATTCTTAGGAATAACCGTTCCTGTATCACGCCAGATAGCTCTAAAATATACAAATTTATCATTAAATGAAGTATCTAAACTTTTAGAAAATAAATACCATGAAGTAAGACTTGTAGCCCTGCTAATTTTAGTGCAAAAATATAAATTACTAAAAAAACAATCCTTAAATAATGATAAAAGTAAAAAGGAAATAGTTAATTTTTATTTAAAACACACCAAATATATTAACAATTGGGACTTAGTAGATCTATCAGCTGGATATATATTAGGAGATTATCTTATAAAGAATAACAGGAAAATTTTAATAAAGTTAGCTAAATCAAATAATCTCTGGGAGAGAAGAATAGCGATTATTAGCACTTTTGCTTTTATATACAATAATGAGAGTGATTGGACTTTTAAAATTGTAGACATATTGATGAAAGATGAGCATGATCTTATACATAAAGCTTGTGGGTGGATGCTCCGAGAAGTAGGTAAAAGAGTATCGGAAAAAGATTTAATTGAGTATTTAAATACTCACAATAAAGAAATGCCTAGAACCATGCTCCGTTACTCGATAGAAAGATTACCAGAAAAAATAAGGCTATATTATCTAAATTTATAAAGGACATTCTGTATATAATGTCCTTTATAAAAAATGTCCTTTATATAAAAAATACTAAATAAAATATAGATTATTTTGCTGTTAAAATTTACACAATATAATATTTTAATTGATCCAATTTATACATTTGACACTTCAAAATTTATGATGTTATTTATTTAAAATTATTTGACTTAGTTTTCAAACAGTATGATACTTAGGGTATATTTGCTCTTGTTTCTGAAATACCAATTATCAATTATTATTAAAAACATCCGCCGATATCCACTTTGGCGAGACAAATAAATTTATGTTTACAAAAAAGAAAATTTCGAACTTTAAATTAGTTCGTGTGATTGTGTTCGCATTAATTATTATTACTGGAGGATTGATGTATACACATTCAGCTTCTGCCTTCAGTGTCAATGTTCCACCTGGTACAAATTTATATTCAATATCCGAAACTCGCGTTAATTTAAATAATAGCGATACTACGACATCAATAGTATTGATAGGATGCCTACCTCAGTCTGGAGATAAGTACGATATGAACACAGGAAAGCCTTGTAATTATAGTAATGTAAAATCCGAAGTACTTTTTGGATGTACACCTAGATCAGGAGATAAGTACGATATGAATACAGGAAAGCCTTGTATTTATGATGATAAAACCATATTTCTAGTTGCTTGTGCTCCTAGAACAAATGATATATATAATATTTATTCTGGTATACCATGTTCAAAAAATTATTTACCTAGAGATAAAAACAGTGGAATAAATAGTGTAAACAAAGTACAAGAATTATCTACTGGTTCCACTAATAATAAGCTCTCTAAAAATATAAATCCTTCAACAATATCAACGGAACAAGTTTCAAACCCATCAGAAACAGCAAGTGGAATAGATCAAAAACTATCAGGGAGAGAAATACTTAAAAATGCAATGGCAGCAAGTGTTGCAAAATTAGGTGATATAACCAAGGGTCCTATGTTTGGATGGTTAATACTATTGATTCTAGTTATTATCATAGGTGGAAGTTATGGTATATATAGTTTTAATTTTTTCAAGAAAAATGATAATGAAGATGAAATTAAGGATGAAATTAAAAATACAGTTACTCCAACAGCTACTAATGTCGGAACAAACAACGCAACGACTGTATCACAACCTGTACACACAACTCCTTCAACGCAAGGTACAATGCCTTTAACAACACCAAATACAGTGGCTCATAGTGTTAATAATACCTCTCAATCTCAAACGATACATTAATTATTCTAACGTATTTAGATCAATTTTTAAGGTTTTTTCAGTATAAATTATGCACTTTATAATATTATTGACATAGACATATTGATTGAGTTAGAATCAAGGAGAGAGAAGATAAATAATTAATTCGTCGATTATCGTTTGTCTTCAATTTACTCCAAAAAATTATTATTAATTTGAAATTACAATTGACGTAATTTCACAGACTTTTATGAAAAAATATTTTTCAATAGTTTTCGTGGCCATGTTCGTTTTGTTTGGAATTATTAGTCACAACAGTGCTTTAGCGATAGTCGTACCACCTTCACCTGTTACAAATTTCGCAGGTTCAGGAGTTTCTGGTGGTGGATTTGGTAGTTCGTGGAGTAATCCAGACAGAATTTATTCTGACGATGATTCATATTCTACATCTTCAATAAGTCAGTCATATCACTCTGAGACATTAGATGCAAAAAATTTTGGTTTTAACATACCAACTGGTGCAACAATCAAAGGCATCCAAGTAGTAATAGGTCGTAAATCCAGTGATACTAATTCCATCAAAGATAGATATATATACTTATTAAAAAATAGTATTATTTCTGGAGATAATAATGCAGATACTACTACATATTGGCCTACAACTGAAATCGCAGCTAGTTATGGAAGCACTTCAAGTCTATGGGGCACAACTTGGTCAGCAGATCAGATAAATTCTTCAAATTTTGGAGTTATATTATCAGTAGATAATAATAATTCTTCTCATAGCAGAACTGCAAGTGTAGATTACGTAAAAATTACTATTACTTACAAAACAGCTCAAACCATAACTTTCGGATCTTTATCTGACAAAACTTATGGTGCTTCAGATTTTAGTGTAAGTGCGACAGCAACATCAAGCTTACCTGTAACATTCACATCTCAGACTACTGGAATATGTACAGTGAGTGGTTCATCTGTTCACATAGTAACAGCTGGAATATGTACTATTCGTGCTTCTCAGTCAGGAAATGATATCTACGATGCAGCCCCAAATGTTGATAGGTCTTTCAATATAAATAGAGCCATACCAACATTATCAATAACAAATCCTTCTGTCCCATACAATGGATCGCAACAAGCTGTTGTTATATCTAAGTCAGTTTCTGGAAATGTAAATGATGTTAAATACAACGGATCATCAACTATACCAACAAATGCAGGAGTATATGCTATTACAGCTGATTTTACCCCTACTGATACTACAGATTATAGTAGTTTACATCATGTTTCAGTGGGTAACTTTACAATTACTAAAATTGACGCAAGTATTTCTATTTCTGGATATACTGGTCCATATGATACCACTGAACATGGTATAACAGGATCAGCAACTGGCGCAGAAGGGGTTAATTTATCTGCTTGGTTAAACCTAGGAAGTAAGTTTAAAAATGTTCCTGGTGGCCTTGCTCACTGGACATTTACAGGAGGAACAAATTACAATTCGAATAGTGGAGATATAAATATCACAATAAATGCTATTCATCTTACTGTAATAGCAAATGGTATAAGTAAAATTTATGATGGAAATACTACTGCCACAGTAGTATTAGGAAGTAGTAATATAATTAGTGGAGAAGATGTAACTTTGTCATATGGAAGTGCAACATACAGTGCTATTCCTCCTGATGATGATGGATCAAATGTAGGTGTAGATAAGCCTATAACAGTAACTGGTATAGCTATGGGAGGAACTGCTATTGGAAATTATAGCTTAGAAAATACTACCGCGAACACAACTGCAAATATATCACCAAAGGCATCAACTATCACATTGGAAGGAAGTACTAGTGTTCCTTATGACGGTAATACTCACGAACTAGCAGCAAATGTAAATGAAGGATTGCATTACGTAATCCTTTATAATGGTTTGACAACAAAACCAATTCAAGCCGGAACTTACAATGTTTTTGCATTTATTACTGATGCAAACTATGCAGGACAAGCCTCAGAAGTTCTAACTATAAACAAAATAGGACTCACAATAACAGCAGATCATAAAACAAAAGTTTATAGTCAAGCCGACCCAGAGCTTACTTATATAAAATCTGAAATGATAAGTGGAGATACACTTACTGGATCTTTGACTCGTGATGAAGGTGAAAATGTAGGTACATACGCAATACATCAAGGAACTCTAAATAATCCTAATTACACTATTACTTATACTGGAGATAATCTAGTAATTACTAAAGCAGATCAAACAATAACTTTTGATCCAATAAATGCAAAGTTAGATACTGATCCAGATTTTGATCCAGGTGCAACATCTGACTCTGAACTTGATATCACTTACAGAGTAGAGGGAGAAGGTGTATGTTCATTGATAGGAGAAGGAAATAGCAAAATTCATATTCTAGGAATAGGAGACTGTACAGTGACAGCTCACCAGGGCGGAGATGATAACTATAATGCGGCCCCAGATGTATCACAAAAGTTTACTGTTGCAAAGTTAACTCACACTATAAATGCAACAGCAGGTGAGAATGGATATATTTCTCCTTCTGGTTCTGTAGCAGTTGCTGATGGTTCAGATGAAGAGTTCATCATAACTCCAAATACTGATTACAAAATATCAAATGTTATAGTTGATGAAATTTCAAAAGGAAATATTAGTAAATATACTTTCAGTGAGGTTACATCAAACCATTCCATCTCTGCAACTTTTGAAAGAATACAATCTTCAAGAAGCGGAGACTATGTTCCTGGATATGGTCCAACTTCACAATCTGGTGGAAGCACTACACCGCCACCAACAACTACTCCTACTGTAACACCTCCAACTACACCTTCTACAGGAGGTCAAGTTCTTGGAACTGAGAAGTATAACTTTACAAAGACATTGAGAATGGGTTCAACAGGCGATGAAGTCAAAGAGCTTCAGAAACTACTCAATTCACTAGGATTTGATTGTGGTCCAGTTGATGGAAAATTTGGAATCAAAACAAAGCAAGCTGTTATGAAATTCCAAGCTACCAACGAGATTAAAGTCACTGGCATAGTAGGAGTCGTCACTCGTGCTGCATTGAATAAATAATTATTAATTTATGAATAAAATCCCAGCTTTACAGCTGGGGTTTTATTTGACATAATACACATATGTTTTCATGGCTTAAAAAGTATTTTATACCTCATGAAGAGAATGATCATAGACCTCATCTATTACGCAAAGAAAATATTCGTAATATAGTTTTTGTGGTTTTATTCCTAGAAATTTTTACTTTTCTTATCCCCATAATAACTCATATAAATAGGAATGGGGGTATGGCTTCTGTCCTGCCTTCTATCCTAGCCAATTTGACCAATGACGAACGAACAGCTCAAAAGCTAGATACTCTAACAATCAATCCTATATTAAACAAGGCAGCAGAGATGAAAGCCGAAGATATGGCTTCAAAAGGCTACTTTGCTCATACAAGTCCAGAAGGTAAAACTCCGTGGTATTGGCTCACTCAAGTCGGATATCAATATCAATACGCTGGTGAGAACTTGGCTATTAATTTTACTGATTCAAAAGACGTCACAAATGCTTGGATGAACAGTCCTACACACAGAGCCAACATTGTAAAAGATAAATATACAGAAGTCGGCACTGGTATAGCTACAGGTATGTATCAAGGACAGGAGACTATCTTTGTCGCCCAAGTCTATGCTAATCCGCTTGTCATTAAAAATGAAGTTCCTAAAGTAGCTAAAATAGTTGAGAAAAATATTGTAGCTGTAGCAAACAATGTTAAATTACCGACAACATCTATAAAGCCAATTATCGAGAAGAATAATGTTCTAGGTGCTGAAACAGTAGAAGGGAATAATACTGTAAAAAATATTACTCTCAAAACAGTAAAATCTCCAACATTAATACAAACAATTGTAGCTTCTCCTCGTAATACAACAAAAACAATTCTTTTTATAATTCTAGGAATAATTATTTTATCAATACTATTAAATATAATAATTAAGATTAGACACCATCATCCAGATCTTATAACTAATGGATTAATTACACTGGCGGTAGTCGGGGCATTGCTCATTGTAAATTCATACATCAGTAACATGAAGATGATGACAACTCAAAGCATAGATTATTCGAATGAAAATACTCAGCAGCTAAATTTCTAAATATTATATATTATTTGGAAATAATATTTACTAAAAATTATCTACAATGTATAATATATATTATTAGCAAATAATTTTTATATAATATATGGCAAAAGGAGATGGACACAGAAAAGAAGTTAAGAAACCAAAAAAAGTAGTAAAGAAATAATATTAAAATCACCACAACTAAAGTTGTGGTGATTTTAATATTATTTCTTATCTATACTTTTCTCTCCAATTATAATCTTCTTCTTCATCGTCACTATTATCTACAATTGGTGCTCCACAGTTACGACAGATATCATCATAAGAGCGTAGTCCACATCTTGGACATACTGGTTCTTTTTTCTCTTCGGTTATTTCTTCGTTTTCATCCATATGCAGATTATATCATATCTATTTTTGGGTTATCCACAGGTATTATCTTGACTGTGAACGCTCGTTCACATATACTATAAGAGTAGTAAATTAATAGTAA
>JBAXFQ010000011.1:0-26372 GCA_037139835.1 Candidatus Nomurabacteria bacterium
GGGATTTTTCTATTTTGTGCCCAGGAGAGGACTTGAACCTCCAAGGATTGCTCCATTAGTTCCTAAGACTAACGCGTATACCAATTCCGCCACCTGGGCATGAAGATATACTAGCAAAAATTTATATAAATTGCTAGGCTTATTTTTTTGAGGCCTGGAGCGGAATTGAACCGCTGTATAGAGATTTTGCAGATCTCTGCCTTACCACTTGGCTACCAGGCCGGTATATAATTATAACTCATTACATCAAATAGCTCTTTTCAAAATCCACGGATATTTTTCTGCTGAAAAATTCCTCGTGCTCGGGCCGTCGCCCTCCCAAGGCATTTTTCAAAGACTATTTGATTCCATTCGTTTATCTTAACCTTGGATTAACAATTCGTCAATTCGTTGTCTGTTTTTTTCTCCTTCATCTATTTCAACTTCAAGAAAGGGGACAGGATTTATCTTTAATCCTTTTGAAACATATTTTCTTAAGTCTCCTAGATTTCTTCTTATGAATCCATAAGCTGCTTTTTCTTTCTCACGAGGAAGGACACTTACCATTATTTTGGCACGTTTATTATCTGGAGAAAGGAGAACTCGGGTGACAGTTATCATCGAAGTAGGACCAGCCTCTCTTTCTATGAAGATAGCAGCAAGCTCTTTTATATGGTTTGTTATTTTTTCAGTTCTAAATTCAGACATTTTATTTAATCGTTATTATAAATGCTTCTAGTACATCACCAGGTGCTATACCTATCTTTGTTTCGACTTGTACTCCACATTCATTTTCTTCTAGTACTTCTTTTGCTTTAATTTTATTTTGTTGAAGCTCGATGATCTTACCTCTACCTATCTCAAAGTCTCTGCGCATTATACGAACCTGACCGCCGTTTACTATTCGTCCTTGTATTACTTTTCCTCCTACGACTTGTCTGTCTTTTGTAGATCCGAAAGTTTTAAGTATTTTAATTGATCCTGTTACTTCGACTGTTTCTATTCTAGGTCTTCTTTCCTCAATTAATATTTTTAGCCAATCTGTAAGTTTGTATATGATATCAAAGACTTCAACGTTTACTTTTAGTGTCTCATTTAGGTCTCTTGCTCCATTATCAAGTTTTGTATTGAATCCTACAATGATAGTTTCTTTATTTGCATTAGCCATTTTTAGATCAGACTCATTGATTGCTCCAACTCCAAAGCTAATTATTTTATAAGAAATTTCGTCGTTGTTTAGTTTACTGATTTCTTTTTCTAATGCTTCCATAGAACCAACAACATCAGTCTTGATTATTATTGGGATTATTTTACCAGTTTGAACAATATTTTTTTGCTGAACTTTATTACTCAAAGCTTCATTTTTAATCATCTCTATATAATTTTCTGCTTCTTTTTTACTTTCAAATGATTCAAAAGAATTTCCTACTTCAGGCATTGATTCAAATCCAATAAGAAGAATAGGTGAGGAGAAAGTAGCTTCTTTTATAGGTTTACCTAGGAAATTTTCCATAATACGAGTTGTTACCAGAGCTTCACCTGCGACTACGAACATTCCTGATCTGAGGGTTCCATTTTTAATTATAGCCGTAGCAGAAATTCCACGTTTAGGCTCACGGTTTGCCTCAATGATTATTCCAGAAGCATTTTGTTTTGAATCTCCTGTAAAGGACTGCATATCAGATACAAGGATAATCATATCTAAAAGTTCATCTACTCCTGTTCCTACTTTTGCTGATATCGGAACGAATGGTATGTCACCTCCAAGCCCTTCTAAGTAGATACCTTTTTCCACAAGGTCCATTTTTGTTTTTTCTATATTTGCATTTGGTCTGTCTATTTTGTTGATAGCCACTATATAAGGTATTTTACTTTCTATTATTGTGTTATAAGCTTCTAGAGTTTGAGCTTTAACGGAATCTTCTGCTGAAACTACTAAGATAGCGATATCAGCCGCATACGCTCCACGAGCTCTCATTTTAGAAAAAGCTTCATGTCCTGGTGTATCTAAAAAAGTTATTAGTCTATCAGCTCCACTTTCTGATTTATGACTAACTTCATAAGCACTAATACTTTGGGTAATACCTCCTGCTTCGCCAGCTACGATGTTTGACTTACGAATGTAATCTAAAAGTGTTGATTTTCCGTGGTCGACATGTCCCATAACAACAACGACTGGAGGTCGCATTTTTTTATTTATATTTTCTGGTTGTATTGGTTTTGTATTCATAATTTATTTTGATTTCTCTAATACTTCTTTTTCTTCTGTAGATAATTCAAAGTCTGATTTACCATCTATTATTGGTTTTGCAAAGATACTCATACGGTCACGAGCGTATAGACTAGACATAACAACGCCATTTCCTTCATCGTTTAGAAATGATATAGCAAAACTTTGATTACTTCCTGCATCTAAAAATGGATTGAATCGGATAGTTTCTACACTCCTTATAGATTTACTCAGTCTGTTGTCTACTGTTATCAAGTGCTTGTTTATTACTTCCTGTGTATTTTTGATTTCTTTCATCTGACTTCCAAGTTCAATCATAACTTCTTCTAGGTTGCGGGCTTTTGTCCCAGCAAAAAACTTTTTGAATCGATACTCTGTTAGCCCTATCCATATCAATAGGATTACAATGATACCCGATAAAATGTATACCAAGATAGAAATACTCATAACTTAAAAGAGTATATACTAATAAGGCTTTTTTTACAAATATGTCCCTACCAGAGGACTGCGATTTCTACATGAGGTTTACCTCGTAAGAAATCGGGAGTATAGTAATAGATATGTTTAATAGTAAATATATCTATTTAGATAATGCCAGTTCAACACCTATTGATAAAAAGGTGATCGATCTAATGTCTGTATGTAATAAGAATTTTTATTCAAATCCGACTTCAATTCACAGTTCAGGAGTTAAAGTAAGAGAAATTATAGAAGAATCAAGATCAAAAATAGCTAAAGGTATCAATGCTCATAATGATGAGATAATTTTTACCGGGAGTAGTACAGAAAGTAATGCTTTGGCAATAATCGGGTTAATAAGAAATATTAAATTAGAATCAAAAATTCCGCATATTATTACTTCTCAGATCGAGCATCCTGCGGTCCTTGAAAATTGTCGTTTACTTGAAGAAAGAGGAGAAGCGGAAGTGACTTATGTATCTGTAGACAAAAATGGAATTCTAAATTTAGAAGAATTAAAAGAATCTTTAAAAGAGAATACTGTATTAGTTTCTATAATGTATGCCAACAATGAGATAGGAACTATACAGCCTATACAAGAAATAGCAAAAATAATTAGACATTTTAGAAAAGGTAAATCAGAAAATAAGAATGATTTTGTTTTTCCTGTTTTTCATACGGACGCCACGCAAGCTATGAATTATCTAGATACTTCCAATGTCGAAAAGCTCGGAGTGGATATGATGTCTTTTAACGGTTCAAAGATTTATGGACCAAAGGGTATTGGAGTTTTATATAAGAAAAGATCAGTTGAACTTGCTTCAGTTTACAAAGGAGGTGACCAAGAGTCCGGATTAAGATCTGGTACTGAGAGTGTTGCTACTATTGCAGGCCTTGCTCTTGCTTTTGATATTACAAATAAAATGAAGACAAAAGAATCTAAAAGACTGACAACTATACGTGACTATGCAATAGATAAATTATTAAAAATAAAAGTAGCGCCATATAAAATTGTTCTTAATGGTGACAATAAAGAAAGACTTCCAAATAATATAAATATTTCAATCACAGGAATATCAAGTGAACTCTTGGTTATAGAATTCGACGCAAAGGGGATAGAAGTTTCCGCGAAGAGTGCTTGCAAGAGTGACGATGATACAGGCTCTCATGTTATCAAAGCAATAAGAAAGATTTGTAAGAAAAATAATGAAGAGGAAGGGTCCTTCCGCATAACACTCGGCCGTCAGACCAAGAATGCAGATATGGATACTCTAGTAAAAGTTTTAACTAAAATTTTAAGTAATTATAGTAAGTGGAAATAGTAGACAATTGTGATATAATAGTCACATGGATATCAAAGATTTAGACAAAAAACAGCTTATTTTGCTTACATTACTTATAACTTTTGTAGTTTCTATAGCTACGGGTATTGTGACTGTTTCTCTTATGAGTCAGATGCCAAAGAGTGTTCCTCAGACCATAAATAATGTTATACAAAGAACCATAGAAAAAGTAACGACAGTAGAAGCTCCAGTAAAAGATACGAATACAGTAGATAAGTCTCAAGATTTTGGTTTGATTACTGGTAGTGGTGATTCGCTTGTAAATATTTATTCTATAAACAGTACCAAGTCTTCATCTACATCAATAGATATTTCAAACACACCAACTTCAACAGGGTCAACAGTTATAACAACTGATCCTAATATAAATTCTCCTGTAGTTTCTAGTGAGAAAGAATTGGGCCAAGGAATAATCATCTCTGATGTTGGATTGATTCTTGTAGACTCTTCAATACTGAATGAGAGCCAAGTGTATAAAGTTGTCTTAAATAAGATTGACTTTGATGCTACTCTTTTAAAGAAATTTGGTAATGGATTTACTATTTTGAAAATAACAGAAAAGAAAGCAAATACTACTCCGACAAAAACAACTGATACTACAAAAGTAACGCAATAAAATTCTTAATAAATAGTTTTTGTGCTGTAACAGTTAATCTTAATTATTAATTTTTTAATTATTTATATTTATGCCCCCATTTAATCATTTCACAACTAAAGCAAAAGAAGTTATAAGAAAGGCTCATGAGCTGGCTATTGAGCGTGGTCAGAACCATGTGAATACTTTGCATTTGATGACAGCACTTTTAATACAAGAAGATTCGATTGTTATTTCTATTTTAGAAAAAATGGAGGTAGACACAACACTCTTAGTAGATAATCTAAGTGAGATGATAGAGTCTCCTGAGAATAGAAATACTATTTCTCCTTCTTATCAGATATATCTAACTCCAGACTTGGCTCAAGCAATAGAGAATTCTAGTAAAATTGCCCAAGATATAAAAGATGATTTTGTCTCGACAGAGCATCTATTTGTATCGCTCTTAGAGATTCCTGGTGAAGCAAGAGAATTGCTGGGTAAATTTAAAATTAATAAAGATCAAGTAATAGAAGTTTTAAATCAACTAAGAAAAGAAAAAGGATCTGAGATAAATACACCAAAAACTTCCAAGTTGATAAGTAAATTCACTAGGAATTTAACAGCTTTGGCTCGGCAAGATAAGCTTGATCCAGTTATAGGAAGAGATACAGAAATAATGCGCATGATGCAGATTCTTTCTCGTCGTACTAAGAACAATCCTATATTGATAGGAGAAGCAGGTACAGGCAAAACAGCCGTGGCAGAAGCTTTAGCTCAAAGAATCGCTAAAAATGATGTACCTGAAAGTCTAAAAGATAAAGAAGTAGTTTCTCTTGATCTAGGACTTCTTTTAGCTGGCACAAAGTATAGAGGAGAATTCGAAGAGAGACTTCGTGGAATGTTGAAAGAGATAGAAAAGTCAGATGATAAAATTATTCTATTTATAGATGAGATTCATACTATAGTAGGAGCTGGAAGCTCTGAAGGATCACTAGATGCTTCAAATATGTTAAAGCCAGCACTTGCCAGAGGAGAGCTTCGTGCTATCGGTGCGACAACTCTCAAAGAATATCAAAAACATATAGAAAAAGATCCTGCTTTGGCACGTAGATTCCAGCCTATTTTTATCGACGAGCCAAGCATAGATGATACTATCGCTATATTAAGAGGACTAAAAGAAAAGTATGAACTTTTCCATGGTGTTCGTATTACTGATGATGCTATTATGGCAGCTGTAAATTTGAGTTCAAGATATATCACAAATAGATACTTGCCTGACAAGGCAGTTGATCTTATTGATGAAGCTTCTTCTGCACTTCGTATATCATTAGAGAACAAGCCTACTGTTTTGGAAGATGCACATAGAAAAATTATGCGTTTTGAGATAGAAAGAGAAGCTCTCAGTAAAGAGATCTCTATCGAATCTAGTAAGACAGAAGTTCACAAGAAGGCACAATCGAGAGTAAAAGAAATCGATAAAGAAATTAGTAATTTAAAAGAAAAGACTCATGAAATAGAATTAAAATGGAAGAATGAAAAAGAGACTGTTACTGAAATCCGAAGTATTAAAAAAGAGCTTGAGACTCTTCGTCTTGAAGGTGAGAATGCAGAGATGCATGCTGATCTGACTAGAGCAGCCGAAATTAGATATGGAGAAATACCTGATTTAAAAAAGAAATTAGATACTAAACTTCTAAGACTTAAAAAGCTTCAAAAGTCTCGAAGGATGCTAAAAGAAGAAATAACAGCAGAAGATATAGCAGAAGTTGTATCTATGTGGACGAGTATTCCTTTATCTAAAATGCTAGAAGAAGAAAGAGATAAGTTGTCTAAGATGGAAGATATACTTCGAAGTCGAGTTGTTGGTCAAGATACGGCTATAGCTAAGATAGCTAATGTTGTTCGAAGAAATAGAGCTGGAATTTCAGATCCAAATAAACCTATTGGTTCGTTTATCTTCCTGGGTCCTACAGGAGTAGGTAAGACTGAACTCACAAAAGCTTTATCTCAGTTCATGTTTAATGATGACAAAGCTTTGATAAGAGTAGATATGAGTGAGTATATGGAGCGTCATAGTGTCTCAAAACTCATTGGTTCACCTCCTGGGTATGTAGGATATGATGAGTCTGGAAGTCTTACAGAAGCTGTCCGTCATAGACCTTATTCTGTTGTGCTTTTTGATGAAGTTGAGAAAGCTCATCCCGAAGTTTTCAATGTACTTCTGCAAGTTTTAGATGAAGGACGATTAACAGATGCAAAAGGTAGAGTTGTTAATTTTAAAAATACAATAATCATTCTTACTTCAAATATAGGTTCTCAATTTATTGAAAAGATGGAGACACTAGGATTCAGTAATAAATCTAAAGTAGATGAATATTCTCAGACAAAAGAAAAAGTACTTGAGTCGCTTAAAGATTATTTCCGTCCAGAATTTTTGAATAGATTAGATGATACTATTGTCTTCGATATACTTTCATTAGAATCTATTCGACATATAGTAGATTTGAAGATAAAGATTGTTGTAGATAGGCTGATGGCGAAAGAGATAGGTTTTGAAATTTCCAATGAAGCTCTAACTTATCTAGCAAAAGAAGGTTACAATCCACATTATGGAGCAAGACCATTAGGAAGATTGATACAAGATAAAATATTAAATCCAATTGCTAATCTAATAATCGGTAAAGGAGTAAAAAATGGTGATTCTGTAAGTGTTGCAATGAAAGGGGAGGATCTAATAGTAGATTTAAAGAAGAAAAAAGTTGTTTCAAATGTGAAGGTAGGAAATAAGATTAATACCAAATAGTTTTAAATTAAAATCCCTGACTAAATAATGTCAGGGATTTTAATTTGACAAAAAATGGAAAAATGATAGTTTAGAACTAAACTAAAAAAATAAGTATGAAAAAAATTCGGGTATTTTTTGACCGGCCAAATGAATATAAGTTTAGGCTGGATAACTTTGTGATCACTGATTACAGTGAACCTTTGTTGCTCTTTAAGGCAAATGAAACGTTTCGAATAGTTCTATTTGTCGGTATAATATTCCGCAAAACTTCTAAGAGGTTATGTTTAGGATATTTTAATGAGCATAATCATTATGATTATCTCTCTGTTTCTTTGGAAGAAAAGGGTGCTTATGAAAACCTTAAAAACTCATTAAATTTCATTTCGACTAATTTTAAAATTATCAAAACTGTCGATTTGAAATATGCATATCTATGGTCTAAAGGAGAAGTTGGTTTCAGAAATGGAGTTTTTGAAGTTGGTAATCTTGGAAATAAGAATACTAAAATTTTAATGAAAGACTCGAAACCCAAGAAGTTGAGTTTGGTTGGTAAAGTTTATCGAGCTTTCCTCCGGAGCAAGTATTGGAAGTAAAATTGTGTGCTAAATTTAAAATGACCCTTTGTCTATTGGACAAGGGTCATTTTTTTTGTTAGACGAGTTATTTTATTTTTCGAACTCGAATCTTTGAACTGCAAGTTTTGATATTAACTGAAGAGCTGTGTAGTATAGAGCTCCATCATTAATGCCAATTTTACCATTTGAGGTAGAGGCAGCTTTTCCGTTTTTAGAAACGATAGAGAGTGATATTTCTCCATATTTACCATCTCTTCCATAATCGGAATTTTTAACTCTCGGGTATTGAGATAGTAATGCAACAAAAAGGGTGTCACCGTTTTCTGATATTCTGATTTTTTTTGAACGCAACAGTTCTTCTCTCACTGATACACTTATGAAGTTTTTATCATCGTCATCGGGTGCTTTCGTGACGATGATGTGTGAGACAAGAAACCTTATTGTATCAGCTTTTTCAACGGGGACTTGAGCTTATACTTTTAATGCAATAAAAATAAGGACGATTACAAATAACTTTTTCATGATATCAAATTTTAAAAGGATTATATATGAATATTTCTTAATATTATATCATAAATATATAGATAAGTCAATAGGAGAGAGTAGACGATTAAAATATACATGGGTTGGACCGCGAGTGTGCTTTTCGCCTATTATATTGGCAGGTACTTTACTAATTTTGTAACCAAAATACAGAAAAGTCTTTCGAATCCAACATGGGTTGGACTATGAGTACATTTTTCGGCCACAAGTATTTTTCTGTTGAAAAATCTCGCGACCCCGACTCGCGTCGTCACGCTCCGTCTTTCGAATCCAACTCGATGCAACTAGAAAAACGGCGTTGAAACCGTTTTTCTTATTTGTGCGTCGGGTTGGATTCGAACCAACGAAGGCCGAAGCCGACAGATTTACAGTCTGTTGTGATAGACCACTCCACCACCGACGCATGTATTTTAAGGCCTTATACTTTTTACCTTTTTCTTTCTACTAAACAAGAGTATCATAAATATTTAAATTTTTCAACATTTAAAAAATATGCTAAAATGAAAGATATGTCACAGCTTTATAGTAATTCAATTTTTTGGATAGATATCGAAAAGGTTAAGCCAAATCCTTTTCAACCTCGTCGAGAATTCGACGAAGCACGTTTACGAGACTTAGCAGATTCGATTCGTCAGTATGGTATTTTGCAGCCACTCACTGTATCTAGAATAGAGATAGTAAAAGAAGATGAAGGTATAGTAGTAGAGTACGAACTCATCGCCGGAGAGAGAAGACTTCGAGCTTCAAAGTTGGCAGGACTCACTCAAGTTCCAGCTATAATTCGTGTAGGCGATGACAATATGGCAAAATTGGAACTTTCCATAATAGAGAATCTTCAGCGTGAAGACTTGAATGCTGTTGAGAGAGCTCGAGCATTCTTTAGACTTGTAGAAGAATTTAAATTTACACATACACAGATAGGACAAAAGATGGGAAAGAGTCGTGAGTATGTTTCAAATACATTACGTCTCCTAGCTTTACCTCAGGAGATACTTGATGCATTGTCAGCTGGGAAGATAAGTGAAGGTCATACACGTCCCATACTCATGCTTTCTGATCGACCAGAAGAGCAGTCTGTGCTCTTCAAAGAGATAATGTGGAAGAAGCTTACTGTTCGTGATGCTGAGAAGATAGCCCGCAAGATAGCTTTCGATAAAGTTCGTAAAAAGGAATATATCCAAGACCCAGAGATAAGTGAAATAGAGGGTAAACTCCAAGAGACTTTGGGTACTAGAGTTCATATTGAGAAGAAAGAAAATGGTGGGTATATCACAATCGATTTCTTTACAAATGATGACCTTCGAACTATTCTTGATATAATAAAATCAAAAAGTGAAGGTGGTAACCCAAACTTAATGCTAGAAAAATTCCTTTCTCAAAAAGAAGCAGAGAAAAAAGTAGAAGTAGTTTCTCTATCGAATGAAAAAGTATCTGATCAGATTCAAACTCCAGAAATTGAAAACATAATAGAAGAAAATAAATATGAAGAAGACAATCTTTTAGATGATCGTTCTAATGAAGAAATAAAGAAAGCAGAAGAGGATGTGGATTTATATAATATAAAAAATTTCTCATTATAATTAAATATTTAGAAAATTTTAAAAGCCGTAGTGACACGGCTTTTAAAATTTCTATTTTTAGTTTTTACCAAAGGATAAGAATTTAGAGAGGAGGCTATGTCCCTTGAGATATGCATTTATTTCTCTTTTGGCTAGATTTGTTTTAGCGTAATCTAACCATTTAGATGAAGGATTAGTATTTTTATTTACTTGGATTTCTACTATATCATGCGTTTTAAGTTTAGTTCCTAATGCAGAATTTTTACCATTTATTTTAGCTCCTTGTATATGGTTGCCTATATCTGTATGTATAGCATAAGCAAAATCAATAGGGGAAGAATCTTCCGGAAGGTCGATGACTTCGCCTTTTGGAGTAAATACAAATATGCGATCATGGAAAAAGTTAAGTTTTATTTTTTCAAGAAATTTTTCTGGTTTTTCTTCATCGTCTTCTTTGTTTAGTTCATGTAGTTTATTTACCCAATCTAGTTGTTTTATTTCATTGTTTTTATCTGAATCTTTTATTTTATATATGAAATGTGCTGCGATACCATTTTCAGCATTCTGGTGCATTTGATGCGTACGAATCTGTATTTCTACTATTCCACCGGTACCAGTGAATATAGTCGTGTGTAAACTTTGATATCCATTGGCCTTAGGCATTGCTATGTAGTCTTTTATTCGGTTTGGAACAGGAGTCCATTCTCCATGTATTATACCTAGTATGTGATAACAATCAGCTACAGTATCTACCATGACACGTAGCGCTATGATGTCGTAAATTTTACCGATATCCATATTATATTTTTGGAGTTTTTTCCAAAGAGAATATAGATGTTTTTGTCTATAATCTACTTTTGTATTAGGAATTTTTGCTTCTTTTATTTTTTCGTTTATTTTATCTCTAACTTCGATAAGATATTTTTCTTTTGCGTCTTTTTTTTCAAGTAATAATTTTTTTACTTCTTCGTATTCTTTAGGGTAGGCATATTCAAAAGCAGCATCTTCGAGTCTACCTTTGAGTCTTCCCATAGACAATCTATCTGCAAGTGGGGCATAGATCTCAAGAGTTTCTAGTGCAATACGTTTTTGTTTGTCTGGTCGTACATGTTTTAGTGTTTCTATGTTATGTAGTCTATCTGCTAGTTTTATTGTAAGCACTCTCATGTCTTCAGCCATAGATACAAAGAATCTTCTCAAGTTTTCAACTTTACGTTCAATACCTTTATATCTTACTGTTCCTAATTTCGTTACCCCTTTTACTAAAGAAAGTATTTCTCCTCCAAATTCTTTCTGAATCTCTTCTTCTGTTGTGGATGTATCTTCTATCACATCATGGAGTAGTCCTGCCGCAATTGTTTTTTCTTTCATTCCAAGTTCTGCTAAATTTTTTGCAGTAGCGAATACATGATTAAAATAAGGTTCACCACTTTTACGTAGCTGTCCTTCATGTGCTTTGCGTGAAAAATCATACGCTTTTTGTATCAGTTCTTTGTCCGCAGCCTTTAGATTTTTTGCCTCATTGAAAATTTCTTCTATATCAGGTTTCATAAAACTATTATAACAAAAATAATAAAAACTAGCCCATAGTCTAGTTTTTATTATTTAATGCTTATTTTTAAATATTATTTACCATTAATTTTTAATTTTATATCCTCTCCTAATTTATGTGGATTGTGATTTTTACACATTTTATTGCTACATCTTTCTGGGATAGTTTTTGTGCCTTCCATCATTAGTGATCCACATAGGTCACATATATTACCTGTTGGTTTTGCTTTTATTGCATTTTTACAATCTGGATAGTCACTACAAGAATAGAAAATTCCAAATCTACCTCTTCTCTCCATCATTTTTCCTTTTTGACACATAGGACAGATTATATCTGTCATTTTCTTTTTTAATTCTTCTTCATCTTGTTTTATAAATTTACATTTGGGGTATCTTGAACAAGATATGAAGCTTCCAAATCTTCCTTCTCTGACTACTAGTTTTCCTCCACAATTTTTCCCTTTTTTGTCTCCACATGTAGGGCACATTTCTCCAGTTTCTTTTGGTCCTTCGAGTACATTTCCTTCTATTGTTCTTGCTCCTGTACATTCTGGATATTTAATACAAGAATAGAATTTACCTCCTCTCGAAAGTTTTACTATCATATTGCTTTCACATACTGGGCAAAGTATATCACTCGGTGCTTCTCCCATATTTGTAGCTTTGGCAAGTTTATCTTTTTCTTTAACATCTTTTTGAAACGGTATATAAAAATCTTTCAATGTTTTTGCATATTCTCTTTTTCCATTTGCTATATCATCGAGCTCGTCTTCCATCGTAGCAGTAAAAGTATCACTTATATATTCTCCAAAATTATTTTCAAGAAAAGATGATACTACATCACCTGTGTCAGTAGGGAACAATGTTCTGCCTTCTTTTCGTACATAGCCTCTATCTTCAAGAGTCTTCATTATAGAAGCATAAGTAGAAGGGCGGCCGATATCTCGAGCTTCGAGTTCTTTGACAAGGCCTGCCTCTGTATATCTATTTGGTGGTTCTGTAGCTTTTTCGGTACTATTTAATTTTAGTAATTTTAATCCTTCTCCTATTATTACTTCTGGTAGTTCTACATCTTCACCTCTAGCACCAGTCTCGCAGATAAGCCATCCTGGAAACAATACCCTTGAGCCATTTGCAGTAAAGTCAGGAATATCACCTTCTTTTATATTTGCTGTGATTTTAGTTTTTAATAATTTTGCATCAGACATTTGAGAAGAGACAGTCCTTTCCCAGATTAATTGGTAAAGTTTTTTCTGTTCTTCATTTATACCTGCGTGTAGTTGTTCTACATGTGTAGGGCGTATTGCTTCGTGGGCTTCTTGAGCATTTTTAGATTTTGTTTTATAAATATGTTTTTCAGAATATTCTTTGCCATATTTTTTTTCTACAAGTGTAATGATTTGATTCTGAGCTACTATACTTAAGTTTGTGCTATCAGTACGCATGTAAGTTATAAAACCTGCCTCATAGAGCTTCTGGGCTACTTGCATAGTGCGTGAAGGAGAGAACCCAAGACGAGTACTAGCTGTCTGTTGCAGGGTTGAAGTTGTGAAAGGAGCTCTAGGTTGTCTTTTCTGTTCGCTTGTTTTCAAATCTTTTACAAACCATTTTTCTTTATTTCCTAAATCCAATATTTTATCAACAATTTTTTGTTCTCTTGGTTCTTCAACACAAGACAAAATAACTTTATCTTTTTTCTCAGTTTCCCAAAGTCCTTCTAATGTCCAGTATTGTTCAGGTATAAATGCACGGATTTCTCTTTCTCTTTCCATTATTATACGAAGAGCAGGCGACTGTACTCGTCCAGCTGAAAGCCCATAACGAACTTTCTTCCAAATAATTCCAGATAAATCATATCCTACTAGTCTATCCAATACGCGTCGAGCTTCTTGAGCTTTGACCAAGTCTTGATCGATATCACGAGGATTTTTTAAAGCTTCTTCTACAGCTTCTTTTGTGATTTCATGAAAAGTAACTCTTTTTATGGGAGCTTTAACTTTTTTATCTTCATCTAAAAGTTCTTTTAAATGCCATGATATAGCTTCTCCTTCTCGGTCCGGGTCAGTTGCAAGCATTATTTCTGTAGCTTTTTCTGAAAGAATTTTTAAATCGCTAACTACTTTTTCTTTTCCTTTTGAAATTTCATAACGAGGAATAAAACCACCTGGTATGTCTATTGCATCTTTGTTGGATTTTGGTAAATCTCGTATGTGTCCGACAGATGCACGCACAGTAAAAGCACCATCAAGGTACTTCTCAATAGTTTTTGCTTTTGAAGGTGACTCAACAATTAATAATTTCATATTGTTTATATTAGTAACACCTAATAATATTTTTTGCAAATATTTATTTTTTTAAAAAAGAATTTTATATTTTTTTAACCTCTCCTAATTCTTCTTTTATTAAATCCTTTAGTTCCATTATAGATAGAAGTGCATTGGCTTCTCCTACATTCATACCAAGTTCACGTATTAAATCATTTCGCTCCATTGGTTCACGAAGCAATCCTATTATTTTCATCTCATCCTTTCCGCAGTCTGCATATTTTTCTTTATCTGTTAATTTAGGTTTTTCTATGTTGAACCCTAGAGCTATAAGTATGTCCTCACTTGTTGTGATGGGGGTAGCCCCTTGCTTGATTAACCCGTTGGTTCCATTTGAATTTGACGAAAAAGCAGAACCAGGAACTGCTAAGACATCACGATTGTAGTCTAAAGCCATACGAGCTGTGATTAGTGTTCCAGACTTTTCTTCAGCTTCAATGATTAAGACAGCTTTTGATATTCCAGCCATTAGACGATTCCTTTGAGGGAAAAAATAAAGTTGTGAAATAGCACTTGGCTCAAATTCTGAAATTATACAACCTCCTTTATTTATAATTTCTTGTGCGAGTTTGATGTTAACTTTTGGATACAGAGCAATATTATCTAGTCCTGATCCAGGGAAGGAGATAGTTGTAAGACCTGTCTCAAGAGCAGCCTTGTGGGCAATAGTATCGATACCTATAGCAAGACCAGAAACTATGACTATGGGGTAGCCTTTCAATCCTTTGATAAGTTTTTCACAGATATCTTTGCCATAAGAGGTATATTTACGTGAACCAACGACAGCCAGATATATATTGTCTTCTTCACGAGGAAGTTTGCCTCTTATATATAGAGTCTTAGGAGGTTGGGGAATCTCATTTAAACCAGTAGGGAATTGTTCAGGTTTTAATTTATATATATCATCCATTGAGTTAGTTTCTAGTAATTAGGTTCTAGTAATCAGGTTTTTAGGATTTTAATACTAACTACTAGTAACTAGAACCTAAAAACTAATCTGTTGTATATTATATCATTTTTTTATATACTGTATATATTACTTGTCCCGTACTAAATTTTTGATTAAGTTAAATTAAGATAAAATAAATAGATAGTAGGACTGTCGGGTAATTGGTAAAAATTATAACTAAAATTTAGTACTGGGATGTTAGATATTAAATTTATACGTGAGAATAAAGATGTTATCAAAGAAGGTGCAAAGAAAAAGCATATCGAAGTAGATATTGATAATCTTCTTTCTGTAGACGAGAAAAGGCTCGAACTTCTTTCTCGTGTAGAATTTCTAAGAGGTGAACAGAATAAAATGAATAATTCTATCGCTAGTGAAAAGGATATGACTATTCGAGGACAAATGATAGGAGAGATGAAGATGGTTAAAGAAGATCTGATGGCAAAAGAAGAAGAGTTAAGGGCTGTTATGATTGAATGGCAAGGATTGATGCTTACCGTTCCAAATATTCCAGATATGTCTGTTCCTGAAGGTGAAAGTGATGAAGATAATCAAGAAATAAAAGAATGGGGGCAGAAGCCTAATTTTTCTTTTGAACCAAAAGATCATGTAGAGTTGATGACTAACCTCAAGATGGTAGATTTTGAAAGAGGAGTAAAGGTTCATGGATTTAGAGGATATTTTTTGACAGGTGATGGAGTTCGTTTATCAATGGCGATTTGGAGTTATGCCATGGATTTCTTTTCTCAAAAAGGTTTCGTTCCATTCATTCCTCCTATAATAGTAAATAGAAAAACTTTTTTTGGTACAGGATATCTTCCACAAGGAGAAGAAGATTTATATAAGACTCAAGATGGAGACTTTTTAGCTGGTACTGCTGAGGTTCCTCTTATGGGATATCATGCCGATGAAATATTAAAAGAAGAAGAATTACCTAAAAAGTATTTAGGATTTTCACCTTGTTACAGGAGAGAAGCAGGTAGTCACTCTAAGGATGTAAGAGGTCTTATTCGTGTTCAAGAATTTTATAAATTAGAACAAGTAGTTTTATGTAAGGCTTCACATACTGAAAGTGTAGCCTTTCACGAAGAGATAAATCGTAATACAGAAGAGTTTATAGAATCTTTAAATATTCCTTATCATACAGTAGTTAACTGCGGTGGTGATTTAGGTATGGGGCAAGTTAAAAAATATGATATTGAACTTTGGGTTCCAAAAGAAAATAAATATAGAGAGATTTCTTCCGCTTCTTACTTCCATGATTTTCAGACTCGTCGTTTAAATATTAGATATAAAGATGAAAATGGAAAGATGAATTATGCTCACTCTTTAAATTGTACGGCAATACCAACACCTAGAATACTTGTATCAATGGTAGAGAATTTTCAACAAGCAGATGGTACTATAAAAATCCCAGAAGTTTTACAAAAATATATGGGTAAAGATATTATTTCTTAGATAATGAAGGATATACCAACGTCACCACGAATAGCTCTTATTAAACGCAATCGTCGAGCCATGAGATTGCGTTTAATAATATTATTTTCTATTTTATTTATATCAATTATTTGTGGTCTTTCTTATTTTTCTTCCAATCCAAAAATTGTGATAAGTAAAATTGAAATAAAAGGTAATAGTATAATCGACGGAGTGGAATTAGAACAAAGTGTAAAAGATAAATTACAAGGAAGATATCTAGGACTTTTTTCTCGTTCGAATTTCTTGATATACCCTCACGATAAAATATATAAAAACTTATTTAAAGAATTTCCGAGAATAGAGAATCTCTCAGTATATCGTGTAGGTTTTAATAATTTGAAAATAGATATTAAAGAAAGAGCTGGTTCTTATCTTTACTGTGGTTTAAATATACCTGACAATAAAGATGATGTTGGGGAGAATTGTTATTTTGTTAATAATGATGGTTATATATTTGATAAAGCCCCATATTTTTCTGGCGATATTTATTTTAAATATTATACGAAGATAGAGGGAGATGTTACGAATCCTTTGGGTTCACAGATGATTCCGATTAATCGCTTTCGTGAGATTGTTAGATTTATAGATGGTATTACAAATTTAGGATTTAGGCCCTCGTATCTTGTTATTGATGAAAAAGGTATATATTCTCTCTATTTAAAAACTTCTGGAATAAATCAAAATTCTAAAATTATTTTCAAAGAAGATAGTGATCTAGTTACAATACTTAGTAATTTATCGATCGCAATGAGTAAGCCGGAATTTGCAAATGAAATAAATACAAAGTATGATAGTCTTTTATATATAGACCTACGATTTAAAAATAAGGTTTTATATAAGTTTCAGTAGTAGTTTTTTGTTAATGAGTAAAATAGTCTCTGAGAAGGAACTTGCGCAGGGCCGATTAGTAAATCGTGTCGTGAGATAAGGCCCGAGCAGAGAAATTTTTCACCAGAAAAATATACGTGTCCTTCGAAGAGAACTATTTTGTGAGTTAATAAAAAGCTACTTTATATTATGAAGAAATTTTGGAATAAATTACCACAACCATTTTTTTGTTTAGCACCGATGGCTGATGTCACTGATGCTGCTTTTCGAGGCATGTTTGCAAAGTATGGTAAGCCAGATGTTACTTGGACTGAATTTGTCTCAGCAGATGGACTAGTAAGTGAAGGCAGAAAAGTTTTAAAATATGATTTGATATATAGTGAAAATGAAAGACCAATAATCGCTCAATTATTTTCTTCTCATCCTTCTAAGATGCGTGAAGCAGCATGCTATGTAGCAACTCTCGGCTTTGATGGTATTGATATTAATATGGGTTGTCCAGATAAATCTGTCGAGAAGCAAGGAGCAGGGGCGGCAATGATGAAAAATATTAAAAAGGCTGGAGAGATAATTCAGGCAGTTAAAGATGGTATCAAAGACTCAAAAAAGAAAGGTGTATCCGTGTCAGTTAAAACTCGTATTGGTTATAATAATAACCAGATAGAAGAATGGATTCCTTTTTTGTTATCACAAGATATTGATGCTCTTACGATCCATGCCCGTACGAGAAAAGAAATGTCGGATGTTCCAGCTCGATGGGAGCATGTGAAAGAGGTTGTTGATATTAGAAATAAAATGGGCGTAGAAACTAAAATAATAGGTAATGGTGATGTTAGAGATATAGAACACGGTAGACAATTGGCCAAAGAGACGGGTTGTGACGGAATAATGATTGGAAGAGCTGTTTTTGGTAATCCATGGATTTTTAACAAAAAGGATAAAGAAATTACGATTCAAGAGAAATTAAAAGTCATGCTTGAGCATACAAAGCTTTATGAGAAAATTTTAGGAAAAGTAAAAAACTTTGCGAATATGAAGAAGCATTATAAAGCTTATGTTAATGGTTTTGATGGGGCTAAAGAGTTAAGATTAAAATTAATGGAAACAAAATCATATAAAGAAGTAGAAAGGGTAACTAAAGAATTTATAAAGAAAAAATAAGGAGTTTGAGGCTCCTTATTTTTTTTATTTCATTATTTTTTTGTGTTTTTTTAATAAAGAATAATATTTTATTGAGAATATAATAAATATTAATGCCAATGCACTATATAATATCCTAAAACCCAATTTATTTTCTGTTATTTTCCCATTATGAAATGTACTAATTAATAATAAAATAAAAATCAACGAAGCAATAGCTCGATAAAATGTTCTTCTAAATAAAAGTATCAATAATCTATCTTTCTCCTTTTTATATTCCATTTTTATATTTTTTTTGTTCTTGGTAATGATATCTAATCATTGTTTTTATGTCAATTTATAATATTTTATTAAAAATCATTAATTTGCTATAATATCCGTTATGAAAGATTCTAATATTGCACTATATAGAAAATATCGTCCAGAGAACTTTGGAGAAGTCTTGGGTCAAGATCATATTGTCAAAGCCATAGATGGAGCACTCAAAGCAGGGAAAGTCTCTCATGCTTATCTTCTTTGTGGTCCTCGAGGTACTGGCAAGACGACTATTGCCCGTATTATAGCTCGTGAATTAGGCTCATCTGTGAATGATATATATGAGCTTGATGCTGCTTCAAATCGTGGAATCGATGATATTCGTAGTATAAGGGATAGCGTTCAGACTTTGCCATTTGATTCTAAATATAAGATTTATATATTAGATGAAGTTCATATGTTCACAAAAGATGCTTGGAATGCACTTTTGAAAACTATTGAAGAACCTCCAAGGCACGTTATATTCATCCTTGCTACAACTGAGCTTGAAAAAGTTCCTGATACGATAGTTTCTCGTTGTCAGAGTTTTATGTTTAAAAAGCCCACAGATAGCATCTTGGCTTCTGCTATTACGAATGTTGCAAAGAAAGAAGGCTACACACTTGAAGAAGGTGGGTCTGCCCTCATAGCGCTTTTAGCGGATGGAGCTTTTCGTGATGCGTATGGAACTTTGCAAAAAGTAATTTCTTTTTCTGATAATAAAAAAATTAGTTTAAAAGATATAGAAGAAGTTACGGGGTCACCAAATGATACATTAGTAAATAATTTCCTAGACTCTATTGCTACCAAAGACATAGAAAAAGGTTTTCAATGTATTAAAAAAGCGAGTGAGGATAATCTCGATATGTCTGTGTATTTAAAAATGATACTTTCGAAATTAAGATACGCTCTTATGCTTCGATATGCTCCTAAGACCAAAAAAGATATAGAGGGAGTAATATCAGAAAACGATATGGTTTATATCATAAATCTTATTGCATCCAAGCCAGAACATATATCTTCTTCCACATTATCTATTTTGTTGAATACATATCATTCTTTAAAGAATGCGGTTATAAACGAACTTCCGCTGGAAATGGCCTTAGTTGAAATTCTAAATGAGAGAAAATAATAATAAAATCTGGGATGTAATAATAATAGGTGGCGGTGCTTCTGGTATGATGGCAGGGGCTGTAGCTTCTTCTCAGGGGAAGAGTGTACTTATTTTAGATAAGAATAGAGATCTAGGTGAAAAACTTAAGATTACAGGAGGTGGAAGGTGTAATATCACAAACAACGAACCTGATATTCATAAGTTGCTATCTGTCTATGGAGAAGGAGCTCCTTTTCTTTATACACCTTTTTCTATTTTTGGAGTTAAGGATACATTTAAATATTTTGAATCGAGAGGTCTTCCTCTTGTTGTTCAAGCCCGCAATAGAGTTTTCCCCGCTACTGAAAAAGCGATCGATGTCTATAATGTCCTTAGGAAAGATTTAAACAAAAATAATGTTTCTATAAAGAATAATTGCACTGTAAAAAAGATAAATACAGAGTTTGATCTAATAAAAAGTGTAGAGACGGATAGTGGAGTTTATTTCGCTCATTCATTTATTCTCGCTACAGGAGGTATGTCTCATCCAGAGACTGGCTCGACAGGAGATGGATTCAAATGGTTGAAAGATATGGGTCATGAAGTTAAAGATTCTAGTCCAAATATTGTTCCTCTGGCTGTTAGTGATGAATGGGTAAAGTCTCTCGCTGGAGTATCGTTATCATTTATGAAAATAACTTTTTATCTAGAAGGCAAAAAGCAATTTTCTAAAACAGGCAAGATTCTTTTTACTCATTTTGGCCTTTCGGGTCCTCTCATTTTAAATAGTTCTAAAAAAGTAGATGACCTCCTGCAGCAGGATGGTCTTGTGACGGCTAGTATAGATGCATACCCAGATACAAATGAAGGCAAGCTAGAAGAATCAATAATAAAAACTTTTGATGCAAATAAAAATAAAATATTTAGAACAATTTTGAAAGATATCGTTCCAGAAGGTATGTCAAAGTCTGTCGAATTGATGGGTTCAGGTATTGATTTTGATACGAAGGTTCATAGTATTAGCAAAGAAACTAGAAAGAAAATGGTTAAGCTACTCAAGTCTATGTCAGTAACAATAACCAATCTTATGGGTTATGAGAGATCTGTTGTTGCAGATGGGGGAATATCACTCAAAGAGATAGACATGAAAACAATGTCTTCAAAAATATATAAAAATTTACGTATTACTGGAGACTTATTAAATATAAGTAGAAACTCTGGAGGTTATAGTCTTCAGATATGTTGGACTACTGGATATATAGCAGGAAATTCTATTTAATTTTTCAAGTCTTTTTTGTAAATTGAGACCAAACTATATAGTAGACTCAATGCAAGAGGTCCTATTAATATTCCCATAGGTCCTACCAATGCTATACCTCCTAGTATAGCGAAGAGAACAAAGAGAGAAGATATTTCTGTATCTTTTGATATTATGTATGGTTCTAGGATATTATCTATAGTGCCAACTAAAAGAAGTGACCAGAGAAGTAATCCCAAAGATTGAAGCTCCATACCGCTAAAAAATAAAAATAGAATAGCAGGTAAGGTAACGACTGAAGTTCCAATAGTAGGAACAAAAGAACATATCCCGGCTACAACAGCCCAAAGTACAGCATTAGGAACTCCAAAGAAGACAAATCCAAGCCAAGCGAGAGCGCCTTGGGCAAGGGCAATAATGAAGGATCCTTTTAGTATTCTATTGATTGACTTTTTGAGCGTAGAAAGAATTATATTTGTATCTTCATCTCTCATAGGGAATATTTTAATTAATTCATTTCTCCATTTTTCACCGTCTTTTAATAAATAGAAAAGGGTTAGTATTGTCAGTATAAACATTAAAATAGAATTTAAGGTAGCTCCAAAAAATTCAGCTAGATTATTGGTTAGACTTGTAGCAAGTGCCGATATTTTTGCACGGATATCAAAATTAAAACCAGTAGGAAGGAATTTGTTTATAGAATGGTTAACTGTGTCCATAAAATGATTAGTTCCACCAGAATTAACTACATCAAAATAAACATTTTGAGTTTGATAAAATACTGCTCTTCCTACAAAAAATAAAGGTATACATAGACCTACTAAGAATAGGATAACTGTCAGAATTGATGCTAGCCAAGATACATTGTAGACTAGATGACTCTTTATCCATCTATATATAGGACTAAGAACTACTGAAAAGGCAATAGATAAAACTAATAAGGTTAGGAATGGAGAAAATATTGCTAGTGTAAATGCTATAGCTATTATTAAAAGTCCGAATAAAAAGTATTTTTCAGTTTTAGATGTTTCCATTGCTGTATTATAACAAGATTCTAGTCTTGTGCCTAGATTAATAATATTTAAATATCTGTTAAAATTTAAATATTAAAGAATTAGCTAATTTTTTATATCTTCCTTTTGTGGGGGATTTTATTTTTTTTATTTAAACAAAATTGGAAGATACAGAGAAAGACGATATGAATATGATGATAGTTATAATGTGGCCTATCTGGGTTCCAGCTATTTTCTTAATAGGATATTTAGTTTATTTGATGTGGTAAAAATATCTACTTTTTACTTAGATTATTCTGAATTTCTGCTTGAACATTTTTAATAGCATTATCGATGGTACCTGATTCTATCGCTAGGTTTCTCCACTTAGTTACTTGTTCTTGTGTTGGGTTTTTCCAATTCATTTTTAATCCTAGTTTAATCATTTCGATTAATGTTTTATTATCTCTATCTTGTAGATCAGATGCTTTATAATAATCATCAAAAATAGCCTTATATTTAATTCCATTTGCTAGATTTACATCTAGCTTGGATATTGATTTTAATTCATCTATCTTTGGTTGTATTTTTTGTGCTTCATCTAATAATTTATTTAATACTTCATTTGTTTTATTAAATTTTTTATTTTTTAATACTTCCACAAAAGATTGTTTCGTATTTTTTATTTGATCATTCTCTTTAGAGAATACACTGAATTTATCATAAATTGTATTTACTAGAGATGTTTGTATAGAATTAACTTTTTCTTCGTAGTTGGATATTAATTTAAGTGCAGCTAAGGAGACTACTATCCCAACCAATATAACAACCCAAATGATTGTTGTAGTATTTACACCTACATGATTTTTAGTTTCACCTAATTTCTTAATAGACAAAATATTTTTCTTAAAAAGAACACGAATATTTTTATTAGGTTTGAAATCAGTCTTGGCATCATTTGTTTTATTTTTCATTATGTTTGTATTATAGCAAAATAACAGCTAATAACCCTAAAGACTTTTTATTTCGTCTAATAGTTGTTCTATTTCCTCTTCTGTCATTACTAGTCTTTCTCCTCCTTCATGATTGAGATCTCCTATCATAGATACAGGGATGATGTGGTAGTGTAAGTGTCTAATACTTTTACTATGATCATCTCCATTTCTTAATAAGATTGTGTAATTTTTATAGCCAAGAGATTTTATTATCTTCACCCCAGCATGTAAGAGTCTGTTGACTGAGTCTATCTCTTCTGGCTCTAATTCTTCAAAATTTTCTATATGTCGCTTTGAAACAACTAAAAGATGGTGCTTGTGGTATGGTGCAATTGCAAATGTAAGATATGCCTTATATTCTTCTTGAATATTTCTGTTTATAATTGGTTCACAGAAAGGGCATGTAGTATGAGTTTGTAAAAATTCTCTGTAGTTCATTTTTTATTTTAAATTATTGAGGTAATTAAAAAGTAATTTATATTCTTCTGTGCGTTGTACAAAAGTAGGGTCTTTCTTCTCTATTATTTCTTTAAGGTCATTAATCTTTATAAATTTCACTTCTGTCACTTCATCCTTTTGTTTTACTAATTCTTTTGGATCTAGGTCCATTTTTACTATGTATATAGGATTTATTTCATTATTTATATATCCTTCTCTAGAAGATGTTTGTTTGATTGTTCCTATAAGATTGAAGTCTTCTTTTGAAATTTTTAGTCCAATTTCTTCTTTAGTTTCTCTGATTGCAGATGTTATAAAATCCTCCCCAGCAGAAACATGTCCTGCTGTTGAAACATCCCATTCGTTTGGATAATTGTCCATTATGGGAGACCTTTTTTGAATTAATAATTCTTCCTTAGAATTTAAAATCCAAACATGAACAGACCTGTGCCATAGACCTAGTCTGTGGACTTCTGTTTTTAATTCTTTATTGCCTAATAAATTTCCTTCACTGTCACATATATCTAAATATTCCATATATAATTAAAATTTTAAACCAATAAACAATCCTAATAAAAATACTCCTACAAAAAGTATAATTGCTATTATTTGAGAAAATTTTGTTACTTTATCCCATACTATTTTCATGAATTTATTATAGCAAGATAGTGGTTTAAAATACTAGGAGTAGCCGGTTGAGCATAGAAAGGGATCGTGTTTGTTGACAAAAGATTAGATAATAGTTAGTGTAAAGAAAAAGTTTTGTTTAATTTAATTAATATTTTACATTATGGCTCGAATTAAGATCGTAGAAGTACCTCCAGGTTTTGCCCCGAAACATATTCGTGAGCAATGGGTTGGAGTAGAGATTCCACTTGTTGAGAATCCGACACCAGAAGGGAAGGAATCATTTCAAATTGGTAATCAAAATTCAGGTGGTTATCAGGTTGATGGTGTTGAAGCCGTCCGATCATTAATTGCTGATGGAAAATTAGAAGCAGCAAATTTTTGGTTGCCTTATGCAACAGGTAATTTTAAGTTTAAGAAAGAAGTTTGTGAACTAATTTCTTAGACTATTTGTTGTAAATGACCATAAAATAGCTAAATTAAAAAAGCATTTAGAAACTTAAACAAAACCATCAACGCTAATCGGTTGGTTTGAAGGAGGAGCACGAGTTGCTTCTCCTTTTTATTTTAGGGATGTCTGCTGGGAGTATGGGGCAGTATTAAAACTTATTTATTGACAAAAAATGAATAAATCGTAATATGAAGAAAAATTGAATTTTTATAAACCTTCAAATATATTAGTTATGGAAAGAGAATCAATTTTAGAAAAATTTAATGATGAATTGTTAAACTCAGATATTAAATTGCTCAATGAATTTTTGAGTCGTTTTTGTGAAAACAGAAAAGATATAGCAAAATTATTGAGTTATCACTTCGAAAGTATTGAAGCCCGTTATGACGGATTTAAAACTTTTAATTTGGAACGCTGGTCAAGTTTTGGTGGAGATAGTAACCCTACTCTTGAAATTGTTAAGGTTAAAGATAAGCTATTGTTTGGGTTTACTGCTTATGGAACATTAGGACCTTTAGATTCCCGCAGATTAAATTCTGGCCGTAGAATAACCACGCTAAATGTAATCATGGATTTTTTTATAAATCCTGAAAAATTTTTTGAAAAATAGGCGCGAATTAATTTTTAGTTTTATTAAAAGGAGGAGCATGAATTGCTTCTCTTTTTTTATTTTAAAAACGTGTGCTGGGAGACTAGGACCGTGAATACACTTATCGAACCTTACAGGTTCAGTAAACCCTTCGCGTATTTTGAAATTATTATTTCAAAATCCAAGCTCAGGGTCTTCGATTCCTAGACGCAAATGAAGCAGTTCATTTGCTTCTCCCGCAAAATCTAAAAACACCTGCGATTAAGCAGGGTTTTTGATTTTGCTGGGAGACTAGGAATCGAACCTAGATTAAAGGCTTCAAAGGCCTCTGTCCTACCGTTAGACGATCTCCCAATGGTGTATAAATGCGTAATTCAAATACCTTAATAAAATGCTTTAAGTAAAGTAATATAAGAATACAACAAAAATGGTTATTTTTCAACTGGTCTCTCAATATGATACAATACTCTTATTGAAATTCAGATAAATAAATAAAATTTTAAAATGAAAGAAAATATAAAATTAATTTGTTTTGATTTAGATAAAACATTAATAAATACAAATAGCTGGAAGGAATTAGGTCTTTCTTTGGGTATTTCAGCTGAAGAAGACAAAATAATGTATTTGGATTACAAAGCAGGTTTGTATACTTATGATGAATGGAACGATAGAGTATTAGAAAAGTATATGAAGCATGAAGATTCTACAAGAGAAAGTATAACAAATACTTTGTCGAAATATACTTACAATCATGGAGCAAAAGAATCAGTTCAGTATTTAAAAGATAAAGGTTATGAATTGGTTTTGATATCTGGTTCTATTGATATTTTAGTTAGTATAGTGGCTAAGGATCTAGGTGTTAAATATTTTAAAGCAAATAATACTTTTGTATTTGATGATGATAATAAAATAATTGGTATTCATTCTGGTGGTGAAGATGTTTTAGCTAAAGCTAGACATCTAGAGAGTTTTTGTGAGATGTTGAATATAGATATAAAAGAGTGTGCTTGTGTAGCTGATGGTGAAAATGATATTGAGATGTTTCGTTTAACTGGTCATGGAGTAACATTCAAAGATTCAAATATTAAAGATGAATCATGGAAAATAATTGATTCTTTTGATGATTTGAAAAATATTTTTTAAAATTATGTATTTCACTTATATACTCGAATGTTCGGATAGGACTTTATACGTAGGTTCTACAAATGATTTAGAGAAGAGATTATATAGTCACAACAATCTGAAGGGAGGAGCGCACTATACAAAGATTCGTCGTCCTGTAGTTTTAAAATATTTTGAAAAATTTAAAACATA
>JBAXFQ010000012.1:0-22923 GCA_037139835.1 Candidatus Nomurabacteria bacterium
CCCATATTCCAGGTAACACCATTAGCATCTAAATATGGTACTGAAAAAGTTCCATTAAAATTAAGTGTATGAGTACCGGTAGTTGTAGGAACAATAAAGGTTTTAAATCCGGAACCAGAGTTTGACGTATTTTGTCCATCATCAGTCATAATAGAAATTGTTATACCCCAAGCAGGTTTATTTCCTGATGATTGCGTTTCAGGAGCAGAAGCAGTAACTACATTCATGTTCTGACCTGCAGTAAAACTACTATCACCCAATCCAATAGTAACTGCATATCCATCCAGAGTGCCAGTCCCCAGACCACTACAATATGCCATAGTACATACTGCTTGAGCTCTCATAACACCAATGCCTAGAAATACTAATACTATGGCAGACAATATTAAAATATTTTTAATATTAAATTTATTAAAAAAACGAGGAAAAGAAGAAACTCTAATAAAATATTTTTTCATATAAAAAATTAGTAGGGATTAAAATAATAATCAACACTATAATTTTAACACTCATTATTTTTATAAGCAATAAATTCCGTTAAAAATATTATTATAAGTTCAGTATATATTGACTAAACTTATACATTGGGGTAACATTATGTTTGTAAGTCCGTCCTCGAACCGGGCTTTTATTTTACTAAAAATACGCAAGAATTGCTTGTTTTTAGTAAAAATTACAATTTAATAACGGGTATCTATGTTTTGGCTAGCAGCTAGAACCTAGTACCTAGGAACTAATTATGTTAGACCTAAAAGGAATGAAGTCGGCATTAGAACAGCTTGAACAAGAGCGCAAAATCCCTCGAGAGAAGATTGTTGACGCCATTGAGCAAGCCCTAGCTGCCGCATATAAAAAGGATTACGGCAAAAAAGGCCAGATAATCCGTGCAAAGATAGATATAGAGTCAGGAGAAATGGAGTTTCAACAGATCAAGATAGTGGTTGATGACTCTCTAGTCAGAATGACAAAAGAAGATGAAGACGAAGAAGAAATAGCAGAAGATGACAATCGTGTTCGTTTCAATGAAGAACATCACATACTGATAGAAGATGCAAAGAAAATAAAAAGTGGTGTAAAACTCGAAGAAGAATTAGCCTTCCCCCTTGAAAACAAAAATGATTATGGGCGTATAGCCGCACAAACTGCGAAGCAAGTCATCATTCAGAAGATTCGCGAAGCAGAGAGAAGTGCAATAGTCGATGAATATGGAAGTAAAGAAGGTGAGATTATCAATGGTACAGTTCAGAAGGTAGAACGTGGAATAGTCTATATAGACTTCAATCGTGCCACAGGTATCATCCTTCCTGAAGAACAAATCCCTGGAGAATTCTACAGACAAGGAGAGAGAATCAAGGCTTATCTCTACTCTGTCGAAGAGACACCAAGAGGAGTCAATCTAAAGCTTTCCCGTACTCATCCACAACTTATAGAAGGACTCTTTGCAATGGAGGCACCTGAGATAGCTGGAGGAGTAGTAGAGATAAAGTCTATAGCTCGTGAAGCCGGAGCTCGTTCCAAGATTGCAGTTTACTCCAATGATGAACACGTCGATCCAGTAGGATCTTGCGTCGGACAGAAAGGAGTAAGAGTCTCAACGGTTATGAGTGAATTAAATGGAGAAAAAATAGATATAATACCTTGGTCCCCTGATCCAGCAACATATATCTCAAGTTCTATCTCCCCTGCCAATGTTCTAGATATTCAAATATTTGAACAAGAACATAAGGCAATAGTAGAAGTCGCAGTCGACCAGCTCTCTCTAGCTATAGGTAAAGGAGGGCAAAATGTCCGTCTAGCAGCCAAGCTCACAGGATGGAGAATCGACATAAAAGGTATGGAAGCAAGTTCTGTCAAAAATGGTGAAGAGTTAAGCGAAGATGATATTTTAGAAGGTGGTATCGTTGATGACGGTACAGATGAGAAGTAAATTAAAGGAATATGAATCCCGTACGAAGCTTTTATAGATAGCCTACGGGATATAAAATTAAAAAATATTATTGTGTGTCGAGTTTATTAAATTAATTTAAGTACGGAAATGTAATCATTTCCTGCTTCGTAACGGGATGAATCCATTTATTATTTTTGCTCTTATAAGTTCTATAATTGCAATATTATACGGTCTATTTTTAATCCGTGTTGTTTTAAAGAAAGGTGCAGGTGATGCAAAGATGCAAGCAATCGCAAAAGCTATCCAAGAAGGTGCCAGTGCATATCTAAATCGTCAATACAAGACTATCGGAGTTATCGCTGTAGTCCTTTTCTTCGTTATTGGTTTTATACCGATGATTGGAGGATGGATGACAGCTTTCAGTTTCATTTTCGGAGCTGTTCTTTCAGCTCTTGCTGGATACATCGGTATGAACGTTTCAGTTCGTGCCAATGTCCGTACTACAGAAGAAGCTAAAAAGGGTCTAAAAGAGGCTCTAAGTCTTGCTTTCAAAGGAGGTACCGTCACAGGTCTTCTAGTTGTTGGTCTTGCACTACTAGGAGTCACAACTTTCTACATATTTTCAGGAGGAGATGTTAAGTCTCTAATAGGACTTTCATTTGGAGCTAGTTTGATATCAGTTTTTGCTCGTCTTGGAGGTGGAATATTTACAAAAGCTGCTGACGTAGGTGCAGACCTTGTCGGTAAAGTTGAAGCTGGTATTCCAGAAGATGATCCTCGTAACCCAGCAGTTATCGCTGATAACGTAGGAGACAATGTCGGAGACTGTGCAGGTATGGCCGCTGACTTGTTTGAAACATATGCAGTTACTTCTGTAGCAACAATGCTTCTCGGTTCTCTTATATTCGCAAGCTTCAACAATGCTATCATCTATCCTCTAGCGATAGGTGGAGTAGCGATAATCTCATCGATCATTGGTACATGGTTTGTAAAACTTGGAAAAAGTAACAATATAATGGGCGCTTTGTATAAAGGTCTTATCGCGGCAGGAGTTCTTTCAGCTATAGGTTTCTACCCTATTACAAAGTGGCTTATGACTGGAAACGGAGTCTACACTGTAAATGCATTATATATAAGTGCATTGGTAGGTATAGCAGTCACTGCTCTTATCATAGTCATCACTGAGTATTACACTTCTACAGCTTACAACCCTGTGAAGTCTATCGCAGAAGCCTCAGTCTCAGGACACGGCACAAATGTAATCCAAGGATTAGCAGTCTCAATGAAGTCTACTGCTTTCCCTCTACTTACTATCGTTGCAGGTATCTTAACTTCTTATAATTTCGCTGGCTTATATGGTATAGCTATCGCAGCTATGTCTATGCTTTCCCTTACAGGTATCATCGTAGCGATCGACTCATTTGGTCCTATCACTGATAATGCTGGAGGTATCGCAGAGATGGCAGGACTCCCTGACTCAGTCCGTGATGTTACTGACCCTCTAGATGCAGTTGGAAATACAACAAAAGCAGTTACAAAAGGTTATGCTATCGGCTCAGCCGGACTCGCTGCGCTCGTCCTCTTCGCTTCTTACACACAAGAATTTGCAAACTTTGGACACTCACTTACTTTTGATTTAAGTAATCCAAAAGTTATAGCCGGACTACTTATAGGTGGACTTCTACCTTACTACTTCTCTGCTCTATGTATGGAAGCTGTAGGAAAAGCCGCTGGAAAAGTTGTCGAAGAAGTTCGCAGACAATTCCGTGAGATCAAAGGTATCATGGATGGTACAGGCAAGCCTGACTATGCAAAATGCGTAGACATCGTAACTACTGGTGCCTTAAAGCAAATGATTCTTCCTGCTGTTATCGCAGTAGTCTCACCTATCCTTGTCGGATTCATCTTAGGCCCTGAAGCATTGGGCGGACTTCTAGTAGGATCAATTGTTACAGGAATATTCTTGGCAATCTCAATGACTTCCGGTGGTGGAGCATGGGACAATGCAAAGAAATACATAGAACTTGGAAACTTTGGTGGTAAAGGTAGTGATGCTCACAAAGCAGCCGTTACTGGCGACACAGTCGGTGATCCTTATAAGGATACCGCTGGACCAGCTATCAACCCAATGATTAAAATCTTGAACATCATTGCATTGATCATCGTTCCAATCTTGGTTGCATTTTGGTTTAAATAAATAGATGCTCGGGAAAAGGCCTTGCCTAAAAAGAAGCCCAGAGGCAAGGCCTTAAAAAGAGCATTTCCAAAATTACTCATCCATTAAAAAATCCCGCATCTGCGGGATTTTTTAATTAATTTATAATTAATTTTCTTCCCAATATTTCCCTCCTTCGCAAGAAATACACCCTTGTCCTAATCTAGTGCTTACGCCATAATTACGATAATCATTTTTATCTTTTCCATCACCTTTTTCATTTACTTCAATATCCCTATAATAATAACTTTTAGAATCGTCTGAATAACAGTTTAAATATAAACTGGAACCAAAATAACTTTTTTCGTCTGCTCTATAGATTGGATTTTTAGGTCCGTATTTATTAAACATTTCGATTCCTTGATTTAAAGTTTCTTGTGTCATATCTCTAGTGGTCAAGGTTGTTACAAAGCCTGAAGTATCTCTTTCTTCACTTCTAGAAATTTTTAGGATTTTACTTATAATTTCCTCTTCTGTACCTTTTACTACTCCTTCTTTAATAAAAGTTACTGCTGTTTCTTTTAATCTAATTAAAAAATTTTCATCAGCTTTACTTCTTAAAATTTCTCCATAGGTTTTTCCTCCTGTTTCTTTGAATTCTTGGATTCCTTCGTCAATCTTTTTATCTAAATCATTTTTTGTGCTCTTTTCATTTCTTTCAAATTTTTCCATAAATTTTATATTTTAATCCGCTTAGCGGACATGTTAATAATACAAACTTTTCTAATACACTCATTCTACCCCCCCCTCATATAACATGTCAAGAAAAACTTGAGGAACAATTCTGGTACCTCAAGTTTAAGGGCCAAATTGGCTTCACAATAAATTAACAGGGGGCAACATAAAAAATATTTGGTATACTTAAAAATATGTCTGGAGCTTGGTTAAATTTTATAATTGTCGTATTTACACAACTATTCCTTTTTCTTGTATATGCGTATTATGAAAAAAAACTTTCAGAAATACCGATGATTCTTGGTTTGGGAGTTCTAATCGCAATAGTATTAGGAATACCATTTGATCTTATAGTAGGGAAATTCTTTGGTTTACATTCATTTAGTCTTGAATTTGGTATCTTCTTTCTAATTATCAATTCAATATTTTCTTACGGACTTTTTGCATCTAGTATATTACTATTACAAAATGTTCAATTGTCACAATTCATTCTCTGGAACATTCTAATAATATCTACCTATGAAACCACAAATATACTCTTCCCCGTATGGACATGGAAATTTAAATTACCGCATACAGAATTTTTAATTATACTTCTGATAGGCTATCTTGCGGGAGCAATTTTTGTTGTAGCAATCTCACATATATTGTTCGAAAGACGCTTTTTGTTTATAGATAAATTATTCAAGAAATAATCTTATTTATCAATAAATACTTCCATTACATTACGCTATAGCGTAATGTAATGGAAGTATGATACAATATATATATGTCTATGAGAGATGAAATAATGGAGATATTAAATACTCCTAAGTATTACTATAAAGGCATACCGATGAATGCCCTCTTTCTTCCTGCTTTTCAAAATTATAATAAAGAATCGGTAAGGAATAATTTTTATTATCTCAACAAAAATGGTTTTATAGAAAAATCAGACGGTAATTATATTTTAAATAAAAAAGGTAGAGATTTAATAAATACAAATAAAAAACAACAACTAAGAAATTTTAAAGTTACAGAAAACAAAGGTCCAAAAAATTTACTTTTACTTTACGATATTCCAGAAGACAAGAAGAATGAGAGAGACTGGTTTCGTAAAACTCTTATCAAATTTAGTTTCATAATGATCCAGAGAAGTGTCTGGGTCGGTCCATCTCCTCTTCCTAAAGAATTTCTCGACTACGTGAAATCAATCGGATTAAAAGATTCCATAAAAACATTTAAATTGGAAAATGATTACAAGTCACATAAATAATACAAATTATAAAAATACATTTCCATCACCTTACGCTATAGCGTAAGGTGATGGAAATATGTGTAAAATCAACTAAAATACAATGTTTGAAAATTATTAAGATTTAGTATAAGATGAGGGAACCAAATTAGTAGATTAAGAAAAAAATAAGATGAAAACAACAATCAAAAAATTAGACAAAAGTGAGGTTGAAATAACAGGCATTTTAGAAGTTGCTGATTTTGAAAAATATGAAGAAAAAGCTCTTGAAAGAATCGGTGAAAGAATGGAGCTTCCAGGCTTTCGTAAAGGTAAAGCACCGGCAGCAATCATAAAAGAAAATACAAATGACATGATGCTTCTAGAAGAGATGGCAGAAGCTGCACTTCAAGATTGCTACATTAAAATTCTGAAAGAAAATATGATAGATGCTATCGGTCGTCCACAAGTAGCCATCACAAAGATAGCACGAGGATCAGATTTAGAATTCAAGATTACTACAGCTGTAATGCCAGAAATTAAACTTCCTGAATATAAAGACATTGCTAAAGAACAAAACAGTAAAGAAGAAAATAAAAAAGTTATCGTTGTCGAAGAAGCAGAAGTCGACAAAGTAGTAAATGATCTTCGTAAGATGAGAGCTGAGCAAGCTAAAGGAAGTAACCATGAAGGCCACGAGAATATGTCAGAAGAAGAGCATGCGGCGGCTCACCCTGATATACCAGAAAGTGAATGGCCGGAATTAAATGATGAATTTGTAAAGTCTTTTGGTAATTTTGAAACAGCAGATGCGTTTAAAGATAAAATTCGTACAAATATAAAAATAGAAAAGGAAACAGAACAGAAAGATAAAGTTAGACTTTCTATAGTCGAAGAGCTTGTGAAACAAACAGAAGGAGAAATACCTGAGATTCTGATTCAGAGTGAAACAGACAAAATGCTTTACCGCCTAGAAGCTGATATCACTAACGCAGGGCTAAAGCTTGAAGATTATTTAAAGCAAATAAATAAAACTGAAGAAGATTTGAGAAACGAATGGAAAGCTGATGCTCTGAAACGTGCAAAACTACAATTGATAATCCATCTTATTTCTGAAAAAGAAAAACTAGAACCAACAGAAGAAGAAATAATAAAGGATGTGACGAAAATTACAGAGATGTATAAAGATGCTGACCCATCTCGTGCGAGAGAATATGTTTCTCAAATGCTCGAAAATGAAAAAGTATTTGCATTTCTAGATAGCCAAAAATAAAATAGTTAAAAAAAAATTACCTCATAAATTTTTAATTTATGAGGTAATTTAATTATTTAGAATATTGTCTGATGTTAAGACGATATTGCAGCTACAACTTATCCTGTCTATTGAAAGACAGAACCATCCCATTCGCCACTCTTCATGAAAAGGCAAATAATATAGTTTTGGAGTCCACAGACGATTATCTTTATCTACTGCGATAGTTCCAAGAAATAAAGTTGTCTTTTCTTTACACACTTCAGGAATTAAAGATTTATTTGAAAATAAATAATTCAAATTCTTTATTCCAATAAAATCAAAATCGGAAAGCTGTTTCAATAAATCAGAAAAAGAAATGTGATTTGAAGAACTTTTAGGAATATGTATTCTAAAAATATTATTTACATTATGTAAACCTACATCTTTTAGAAGAACAAATTCTTCAGGTGTCTTCAAATCATTATCTTCAACTTTTCTCAGCTTTTCTAAAACCATACTAATCATGGCAAACATTCCATCCATTTTTCCTCCTTTCTTTTTTTTGGTTGAGATACTATTTCTATTTCACTTATAAGTACCATCATACAAATACCAGAACCATTTCCATTTAAATAAACCTTTTCTTTTGGATTAATCAGCTTAAAAGTATCTTTCAAACTTTGCGAGCCAAACTTCCACTCCCACAATTTACCTCCGTATAAAACCTTCATGAGTATCTCCTTTCTTTTATTAAACAAATGTTCAAAAAATTAATTAAGCTGATTATACTCCTTTTTATAATTCTTTACTAAAAAATTCCATTAGCCAAAAATAGTCACTTTTGTTATAATTTCAAAGTTATCAATTAATTCCCCTAGTCACTAGAACCTAGTTACTAGCTACTAATTTTATGCTTATACCAACAGTTATAGAAAAATCACAATTTGGCGAAAGAGCTTATGATATATATTCTCGCCTTTTAAACGAACGTATTATCTTCCTCGGTGGTCCTATCGACGACCACACTGCGAATCTTATCATTGCCCAGCTTCTTTACCTTGATCATACAGACCCAAAGAAGGACATCAGCCTTTATATCAATTCTCCAGGAGGCTCAGTCACCGCTGGACTCGCTATCATAGACACGATGAACTTTATCAAAAGTGATGTCTCTACTATCTGCGTCGGCATCGCTGCTTCGATGGGCGCACTTATACTTTCTTCTGGTAAAAAAGGCAAGAGATTCTCTCTACCAAATTCAGAAGTCATGATTCACCAAGTCATGGGTGGTACAGAAGGCCAAGCAAGTGATATCGCCATCAATGCCAAGCATATACTTCGAACCAAAGATACTCTAAATAAAATTCTTGCAGCCAATACAAGTAAAAAGATGGACCAAGTAGAGAAAGATTCTGACCGTGACTACTGGATGACATCTGATGAAGCCAAAAAGTATGGAATTATAGATGACATTATCTCTAAACAGAAAATTGAAAAGTAATATTTTCTAAATAAAATACAAACAGCCCCGCGACTAAGGTCGCGGGGCTGTTTTTCCATTCCTAGACAAAATCACGATTTTGGAGTATTATATATGTATCGAAATTTAAAAGTTTTTATTTACATGTTCGCCTTTTTAATGCAGTCACGACATCTATCTTATTTATGAACCAAATGCTTAAGTCAGTTTCCCGTTCTAAACTAATCATACTTGTTCAAATTTAAACCTTTATAATATAAGGGTTAATCCTGTGTTGGAAAAGCGACAAAAAGTCGTATGAGTATAACAATAATAATAATCATAGCCGTAGCCGCCCTAGCGTTAGGAGCAGGTGTCGGGTATTATTTGCGTCTCATTGTCTCACTTGGTCAGAAGGGTTCTATGGAACTTGAGATCAAGAAGGTCATGCTAGCCGCAAAAGAAGATGCCCAAAAGGTTGTAGATGAAGCCAAGAAAAAGGGAGAAGCTCATCTAGCTGAGGTCAACAAAGAAACAAAGGTCAAAGAAGAGGAATGGAAGCATACAGAGAACCGTCTCATCAAAAAAGATGAACTCCTCGATGCACGCCAAGGTGAAATAGACAAAGAGATAGAGAAGATAAAGCTGAAGGTAGAAGAAGTAAAGAAGATAAAAGAAAGAGTTGATGGTATGGAAGCAGAGAAAGAAAAAGAACTTGAAAAAGTTGCCAAACTTTCTACCGAAGACGCCAAGGAAATTCTTTTCAAAGATATAGAAGAAAAGTATGAGGAAGATCTACTTATAAGAATGCAAAAGATGGAGACATCCAATGCTGAAAAGTTGGACCGCCGTGCAAAAGACATTCTTTCTGCAAGTATCAATCGTCTAGCATCTTCCACTGCCAGTGAAATGATGACTACATCAGTCAACATCCCAAACGATGACATCAAAGGAAAGATTATTGGTAAAGAAGGTAGAAACATCCGTGCATTCGAGAGAGCCTCAGGAGTAGAACTCATAATAGATGAGACTCCCGGTGCAATCGTCATCTCATCTTTTGATCCAGTCCGTCGTCAGGTAGCTCGTCTAGCATTGGAAAACTTGATACTAGATGGAAGAATTCAACCAGCTAAGATAGAAGAAGTAGTAGCAAAAGCCCAAGAAGATATAAATAAGATAATCAAAGATAAAGGAGATCAGGCAGTATATGAATGTGGAATCTTCAACCTAGACCCTAGAATCAGTGCTATAGTTGGACGTCTATACTTCCGTACATCATATGGACAGAATGTCCTTCAACACTCAATAGAGATGGCACATATAGCCGGAATGCTCGCTGAAGAGCTCGGTGCAGATGTACAGATAGCTAAAGCAGGTGCATTGGTACATGACATAGGTAAAGCTCTCGACCATGAAGTTCAAGGAACACATATCGATATCGGTATTAGAATCCTTCAGAAGTTCAAGGCTGATCCTCGTATCATCATAGCGATGAAGAGTCACCACGACGACACTCCTCATGAATCCATAGAGTCAGTCATCGTTCAGACAGCCGACCATATATCAGGAGGTCGCCCAGGAGCAAGAAGAGATAGTGTAGAGAACTACATCAAGCGTCTACAGGAGCTAGAAGCCCTAGCAACAAGCTTCGAAGGAGTAGAAAAGTCTTATGCCCTATCAGCAGGCCGTGAAATACGAATCTTTGTCACCCCTGAAAAGCTAAGTGACATAGAATCCAAGAATATGGCTCGCGATATAGCCAAGAAGATCGAGCAAGAACTCACCTACCCTGGTGAAATCAAGGTCACAGTCATCAGAGAAAATAGAATTATCGAATACGCAAGATAAATAATTACAAATAATAAAAGCCCCTATAATCAAATGATTACAGGGGCTTTTATTATTTGTAGGCAGTTATTAGAGCTGTATTTAAATATTGATATTTCACAGATATCTTTTTAAACCCTACATCTTTCAACCATTTTATTTGATCTTCTATAGGAGCTAAATCATTTAAAAATTTATGATGATGAGCCCATTCTTTTAATGATTTTTCATCCTCGGCATTTCTAACCATATGGGCAAAATGTAAAGCATCATTTAGGGCGGCTTCTTGTTTATTCTTATATGTGACTAAGTCTCCTAAAATAAATAAACCTCCTTCATTTAAAGAATTAAATATTTTTTTAAATACTTTTTTCTTACCTTCTGTATTTTGATGATGAAGCCCAATAACAGTCAAAATTATGTCAAAATTTTTACCTATATTTATCTCCGAAAAATCTCCAAAAACATAATCAACCTTAAATCTAGACAGTCTATTTTTAGCCCCCATAATCATTTTTTTAGAAAAATCATTTGCAGTCAAATTGGCGTTTGGGACTAATTTCATAATCATTCCTGCTGTAAGTCCTGTGCCAGTACCAAGATCTGCAATTTTGTTAACTACATGATTATCCTTAAAAGTTTTAACTATCATTTCTATTTCCTTATGCATTTTTTTATGACCAGGTATAACTCTTTCAATATCATTGTCATATTTATCTGTCTCGTAATGATCATAATTTAAATTACTTGCTTTAACATTTGTTGTTTTCATATTTTTATTTTATTACTGAATAAATTTCTTCTTCTAAAATAGGATTATATTTTAGTCTCGGACCATTTTTTTGAATTAAAACTAAGGCTTGAACCAATTTATCTATATCTTTTTTAGTGTTTTGTATTCCAATGCTTGCTCTAACAATGCCGTATGACGATAACCTATTACCTCTTATGATCTCTTCTTCGATTTTTAACTGATCTTTATCATTAATTTGAAACCACCGTCTTACCAATTTATGATTGCAGATCGTCCCAGCTCGAGTTTCAATATTGTATTCTTGATCTAAAATAGAAGATAATAATGAATGATGATAACCTGGAAGATTAAAAACAAAAGTGCCTATTCTATCTTCTTTTATATATTTGTCTAATTCTATATAAGATATCAAGTTAGGGACTTTCTTTAATTCTTTAACTGCGTACGTTATAAGATCTCTTTCATGTTTCATAATTTTATTCCAGCCTATTTCCATGATTTTTTTACAACTAGAGCCAAGTGCTACTATACCTGTTACATTCCAGGTACCTGTTTGATGTCTAATAGACACTGGTGCCCAAACAATTTGATTGTCGCTTATCATATCTATCGACCCACCTCCTGGATCAACAGGAGATCTATCTAGTATCGATTTAGATACAGCGAGAACTCCTAGTCCAAATGGTGCATATACTTTATGAGCAGAAAAAGCCAAAGCATCGATATTGCAATTTTTCATATCAATTTTTCGATGAGGAGCAAGCTGAGCTGCGTCTACAAACAACAAAGCATTGTTTTTATGTGCAATATTTGAAATCTTTTTTATATCTGGTATATATCCGGTCATATTAGATGCTCCTGTGATAGCAATCAGTTTAAGATGAGATGAATATTTAGACGCTTTTCTTTCCAAATCAATGAAATCAATTGATCCATCATCAAAGGCATCTACATAAATTACTTTTGCCTTACTATTGTATGTATAAGGCAAATTATTTGAAGTATGCTCTATTGAAGAAGTTAATATTATGTCTGTTTTATTTAAATCTAATAACCTTATAAAAGAATTTATTGCCCCACTAGTGTTGTAAGTAAAAACTAGACAAGTTTCTTCTTTGGCATTAATAAATTTTTTAATATTATTTTGGGCTTCAACTGCTTTGTCGTAAGTTTTATTGGCATAAGGACCGGCTCCACGATGAAGAGCTCCGTATTCTTTCAAATAACTATTTACTTCTTTCATCGTGCTCTCAAAAGGAGCTGTTGTAGCTGCATTATTTAGCATGACAACTCCCATATTTGAACCTAGCACTTTTGGTAATTTGACATTTTTCATTCTTGTATTATAATCTTTATTGACATTGGTGTCAAATGTGTCGACAAAGTACTAAATTTGACACAATTAGTCATATATTATAATATAATTATGTTGTCTAATTTATCGACACTTTATGAAAAAAGAAGAATTAACTAATATTTTAATAGATTTTGGTCTTAGTGAACACGAAGCTTTAGTATATATAACTTCCCTATCATTAGGTCCGTCTACTGTCCAAGAAATATCTAAAGGGTCTGGAGTTAAAAGAACTACTGTGTATACCGTTATCGATAGCCTTAAAAGTAAAGGTATAATGAAAACTGAAATTCAAGGACTGAAAAAGTTTTTTTTAGCTGAAAAGCCAGAAAGATTGGAAGGTATAATTGAACAAAAAAAAGAACGCTTAAAAAGTATGATCCCAGAATTGAATGCTATCCATAGCCTTAAGAGTGGAGAAAGTTTTATTAAGTATTATGAAGGAGTTGAAGGTGTAAAAACTGTATATGATAGTATTCTTGACGGACTTAAGCCTAAAGATGAATATTTGATACTATCAGACATGAAAAGATTCCTAAATATGGATAAAAAATATTTTAGTAATTTTATAGAGAAAAGAGCCAAATTAAACTTAAAAATAAGAACAGTATTGCAAGACAATGAAGATGCTCATTATTATAAGCAAATAGAAAAAAATACAAACCAGGAAGTTAGATTTTTACCAAAAGAGGTAGATTTAACAGCAAATCTTGTTATTTTGCCCCACAAGCTTGTGATCACACAAATAGTTGAGCCAATTATCACTATATTGATCGAAAATAAAAGTATTGTTCAAATGCAGCATGAGCAATTTGAAATTATTTGGAAATCTCTTAATCAAATAATCTGATAAATTGATACTATTCAAAAGAAAAATGCTTAGAATTTTGCGGATGCAAAATTCTAAGCATTTTTTAATAAAACATATAGGTACACTTGTCAATCTGTGAATCCCCTTGTTTTAAAAATAGCTTGGTATATAATAGTATTACTCCTGTTCATTCAGGGATCGTTTGCAAACGGTCGAATATTATTCAACTAGCCTTCTTATTTTTCTCTCACGAGCGAATTAAGAAACTAAAATAAATGAATAAACAAGCTTTAATAGAATTAGTTCATGAAAAAATCGGCGGTACAAAAGTACAAGCTGAAGAAATTGTGAACGCTATGTTTGATGCTATCGTTGCTACTTTGAAAAAAGGCGGTGAAGTATCAATCGCAGGAATTGGAATCTTTTCAGTAAAGGCTCGCGCAGCTCGTATGGCTCGCAATCCTAAGACTGGAGAGCAAGTAAAAGTTGCTGCTACAAAAGTTCCAAAGTTTAGAGCAGCAAAGGCTTTAAAGGATGCTGTTAAGTAAAAGATTACCATCTTTTATCCCAACTTCGCTCAGACGTCATGAATGAGAATACTCACTCATACGATCCTCGCTTGTTGTGAAAATATTTAAATTGTTCAACCAATTTTTTATATAAAGAAAAAACCACTCTATTCTATCTAGGAGTGGTTTTTCTATTGCTGTATTGTTGATTAATAAAACAAATATTAAACTCTATAAAACCCTTGTAATTAAGAATATAAATAAGACTCCGATGATAGTCATCATTACCGTTTTCATTGAAGAATTTTTACTATGTGCTTCAGGTAAAATATCTGAAACTCCTATATATAATAAAAATCCAGCAAAAAATCCTAAATACATAAGTAATGATTTTTCTGATAATGTAAAAAATAAAGTTGATAGACCTCCTAACACTGGAGCAATCGCATCAATAAATAAAAAATTTAATGCCTGCTTATTTGTATTATTATGTCTAACCATCATAGACACAGTATTTAATCCATCAGAAAAATCATGAGCAATAACTGCGACTGCAACCAAGATTCCTGTCGCTCCAGAAATTTGAAATCCAAGACCAATAGCAACTCCATCCAAGAATGAATGTGCTGATAAAGATAATGCTTGGAACTTCCCTATTACTGGATGAGTATGAGGTCCGTATTGATCTTCATGAGAATGATGAACAAGAAAAAGTTTTTCTGCAATATGAAAAATTAAAAATCCGCAAACCAAAGCTATCATAGGAGAAGTTGAACTGACTCCTAATTTTTGAGTTAAAGATATTATTTCAGGAAAAATATCGAAAGCTATTACACCCAAGATAACCCCAGCGGTCAGACCGAGAATCAAATTCATCTTATCTTTATGTCTCAAACCGAAAAGACCCCCTAGGAAGGTAGAAATGAATGTGAAAAATATAAATACAAACTGCATAAATTCATGTTAACACAATAAAGTTAAAATACAATTGTTATTTATTAAAAATATGCTAATATAAGTAAATCATATAGGGATGTAAATTTAGGTTAATATCCAGGTATGTAGGAAAAATTTATTTGTCGGGGTGTAGTGTAACGGCTAACATTCCTGTTTTGGGAACAGGCGACTCCGGGTTCGAATCCCGGCGCCCCGACAAATAAATGTTTCCTTAATTTAGATATAAACGTTTGCGGGATTAGTTTATCGGTAAAATAACAGTTTTCCAAACTGTGGTGAAGGGTTCGACTCCCTTATCCCGCACAGATGAAAATCACCCTTCTGGGTGATTTTTTTATGCGAGATAGTGAGCAAACTGCTTTGCTCACGTAGGGCGATTAGAAAATCGCGCCGGGAGGCGATAGGCGAAAACCTTTTACATTTGAGTGTAATCACGAAAGGAAAAGGTATACTGTTCTCGTAGAGAAAGACTCCTTTTTACTTTTCAAAGTATCACATTCTCTACCACTTTCACTCTCGCCTTCCTATTTTCAATATTCAGATAGACAACAAATAAATCAAACTGCCAATTAACAGACCCTAATCTTTTACTTATGAGATAAGTCTCGACTACCCTTCTCAATCTTTTAAGTTTCCAGGGGTGCATATTATCTTCAGGTCTATTTGCTGTTTCATGTGTAACGAAGTCCAAAGAATTAACACTTTTAGATTTAACTTCAATAAAATACCTTTTATTATCTTTTTCTGCAATTATATCTATTTCTCCCCATTTTTTAGTATAATTTCTTTCTAAAATAGAAAATCCATGTTTCATGAGAAACTTACATGCTACATCTTCCCCTAATAAGCCTATTTTTTGTGAATCTGAAGTAAAAATTTTCATAAAATTACTGTTACATGTGTAACAAATACTTAAATCGTTTCACGTGAAACATATTTTTATCTTTAAGAGACAATAATAAACAATATTCCTTGTATTTTACAAAATATCCTTATAATGCAACATATTTTTAAAAAACTTTTACATGTCTTTCAGGATAATTATAACTTTTATAAGTGTCTTATAAACAATACACACATAGTTATACACATATCTCTTAATTTTTAACGTTTTTTTATGTGTATAAAGGACTAATAAAGGTCAAACTAGTACAATATATTTTGTGCCCTTGAAGGGAATCGAACCCCCATCACTAGTTCCGAAGACTAGTGCTCTATCCATTGAGCTACAAGGGCATTATTAATTATTTTTAAGCCAATTAAACTCTTTCGCTGTTTTTCTCCTGTGACAGTTTGCACATCTTACTACACATTTTTTTATTTCATCTATTACCACTCTTAAGGGATAACTAGCTCTTACTAAGGAAGAAATCGCCTTTATTTTAGTAAATTTACTACGATTATGATCAAACTCTAAAACCACTAAATCTGTTTCTCCACAATCAACACAAGGATTATTTTGCAAATACCTAATAATATAATCTGTCATTTCTTTCCTCACTCTAAGGTTTCTAGCCTGAGTCTTTTTTAAATAATAATCTTTATTGTTATTATAATGATTTTTTACAAATAACCTAGTGCAACTCCTACATTCACTTTGATACAAACCTTTGTTTTTATTTTTAAAATTATAATCATTAGTTTGTTTTATTTGTCCACATTTTGAACATTTTTTCATAACTACCTATATTATACAACAAACACCCTCGAAAAACTATTATTTTTCGAATCTATTTATATATAATTTTAAAATTATATATAATTTATTGCAATTTATGAGAAGTGGTAAAATATCCATTAATTTCAATGTAAATTTCTAATTGCATTTAATCCTTAAAAATACTATAATATTCATCAGTTAATCACGTTGCGGTGTTGGTTTAGTGGTAGAACACGTCCTTGCCAAGGATGAGACAGGAGTTCGATTCTCCTACGCCGCACAATTTTAATTAAGTATTAATTTTAACTATAGATATCAGGTTTTATGATTTTGGATAATCCTGATTTACCAAAATCACCTACTGAGTGCACCGCACGATTTTAATTAATGATAGTTACTATATATATAAGCTATCTAAATATAGGTTGATAAGTAGATATAACAAAAAAGTATATTTACATCAATCGAAAGTTTCACATGAAACAAGAAACTACCACAATAAACGTTTCTAAAATACCAGATTATGTTACACATGTAACATCTACTATCCAAAATGCAAGTTTTGAGGCTTTTTTGGTGGGAGGTTGTGTTAGAGATCTAATTATAGGCAGAGAACCTAAGGACTGGGATATTACTACAAATGCTAAACCAGAAGAAATAATACCTTTATTTAATAAAACAATATACGAAAACAAGTTTGGAACCGTAGGAGTATGTATACCAATACTAGTTTCTCCCACGTCGGGAATGGGGGAAAGTGTTACACATGAAACTAATAATGATATTAAATATAACATATTAGAGGTTACACCATATAGAACTGAAGCTAAATATAGTGATTTTAGGCACCCAGACGAAGTAAAATTTAGCGAAAATTTAGAAGATGATTTAAAAAGAAGAGATTTTACAATAAATGCTTTAGCATATGACCCTCATAAAGGACAGTTAATTGACCTTTATAAAGGACAGGAAGACATAAAGGACAAGGTAGTAAGAGCAGTAGGGAATCCAAATGATAGATTTCAAGAAGATGCACTTCGAATGCTAAGAGCGATACGTTTCTCAACTGAACTCGACTTTGCTATATCTTATGATACTATGCAAGCCACTGTGGATAACTCAGAACTAATAAAGAATGTTTCTTTTGAAAGAATTAGAGATGAATTTTTGAAAATTATAATGTCGAGCAATCCAGTCTCAGGAGTCGGATTATTACAGAAACTTGGATTACTTAAATTTATAATTCCCGAGCTAGAAGAGGGAATAGGATGTGAACAGAAAGGTGCACATATATATGATGTATGGGAGCACCTACTTCACGCTCTTGACCATGCAGCTTCAAAAGGCTGGTCTCTTGAGATAAGACTTGCTGCTCTTTTTCATGATATTGGTAAACCAAGAACAAGACGCTGGGATGGGACAAAAGCGGAAGGAGAAGGAAAATACACTTTTTATGGTCATGAAGTAATAGGAGAAAGAATGACTAGAAAAATTGTTGAAAGATTGAAACTCACAAAGAAATCAAGTGACTTAATATTAAAGTTAGTCCGTGGGCACATGTTCTTCTCAGACACTGAGATGATCACGCTTTCAGCCGTTCGTCGTGTCGTAGCAAATGTAGGGAAGGAGCACATTTGGGATCTTATGAATGTTCGTGAATGTGACAGGGTGGGGATGAAGAAAAAGGAGGCGCCTTTCCGACTTCGTAAATACCATGCCATGATAGAAGAAGTGCTTCGTGATCCTATATCTGTCGGTCAGCTAGCTATCGATGGTAAATACATGATGGAAGTTTTAAATATCAAAGCTGGTCCTCGCATGGGATGGATACTGAGTGCCTTACTCGAAGAAGTCCTCGACGACCCAAAGAAAAACACCAAGGAGCATCTTGGTGAGCTGGTTGCGTCTCTCAATATGTTAGGGGACGAAGAACTTAAAACTCTAGGAGAGAGAGGAAAGGAAAAGAAAGAACAACTCGAAGAGGAAGAGATAGACAAACTTCATAAAAAGCACGGTGTATAAAAAAAATCTGGCAATCTCACGAAAGTGAAACTGCCAGAATTTTAAACCGATTAAAAAAACCAAAAACAAAACTACTTTAAAACAAAGGGCAATTTTAAGCGCATTCTTATTTCCATTTATATAGTACGCCTTACTGTACACTTATGTCAAGCATTATAGGGCAGTGATCAGAACCAATATAATCGTCTAAGGTTTTGAAACTTTTTACTTTTTTCATAAATGATTGATTAGTAAAAAAGTAATCGATACGCCATCCGACATTTCTATCACGTGCGCGAGTTTTCTGATCCCAGTAAGTATATACATCTTTTTTGTTTGGATATAAATTTCTAAAAATATCTACCCATCCATTATTCATAAGTTCATCCATCCAAGCTCTTTCGACAGGAAGGAAGCCAGTACTCTTTTCATTCTCTTTTGGACGAGCCAAGTCGATCTCATTGTGAGCAGTATTTACATCTCCTGTAAAAATTACGTCGTTACCTTTCTTTTTTAATTTATTTATATATTCTAAAAAAGCATCATAAAATTCTAATTTGTATTTCAATCTTTCAGGACCTCCGCCCCCGTTAGGGAAGTAACAATTTATTAAAATAAAATTTTTATAATGAGCGATGACTATCCTACCTTCGTCATCGAATTTCTGTATGCCGATACCATACTCAACTTTTAATGGTTTCTCTTTTGAATAAATAGCGACACCGCTATAACCTTTCCTACCTTTCGAAAAAGAAAAATATGAATTGTATCCTTTCAAATTTCTAACGTCTAAGTCTAGCTGATCAGGCTCGCATTTTGTTTCTTGAAAACAAATTATGTCTGGGTTATTAAAAGCAAAAAGGGGAGTGAAGTTCCCTTGTCTTACTGTCGCACGTAGTCCATTTGTATTCCATGAAATTATTCTCATAAATTATATTTATTACTTCTTCTGAAAAAGAGTTTCTAATAGTGCGACTTCGTCTGGCTTGTCTGTAAATTCTATATCTTGCACAACTGGAGTTAGCTTATGATCGAAAATATTTTTCATTTCATCCTTACTGAAAAAATGATAGTGAACTCCGTATTTTTCAAACTCACCATCGATCGATCCTTTTGGATAAAATTTAAAGAATTGTTGTGTCTCTCTTGAAAGGGAAGTATTAAGATAAAAACCTCCCGGCTTTAGAACCCGACTTATCTCACTCGCATACTGACCCCAATCCTCTTTGTATAAATTTTCCATTAAACCAAAATCACAAACTCCATCGAAACTATTATCGACGAAGGGGATGTCTAAAGCACTACCTTCAACAAATTTTAATTTTCCTTCTAATCCCCAATCCTTAATTTCTTTATTTGTCTTCTCAACAATATTTTTCTCAAAATCAATACCGATGACAGAGTAACCCGAGTCTGCCAACTTCTTTGCAAAGAGACCTCGTCCAGATCCTACATCTAATATTACTGAACCCTTAGGTAATTCTTTCATCAACATTTTTCCTCGATCTTTAATAGAGAGGTTTGTCCAGATATCACTACCGGTCCTATAAGCTAATTCAAAATAATTTTTGTGTTGTTCATAATCCATATTTTTATTATAACAGTAAAAAACGCGTAGTAAAAATATTCTCGAGCGAACACTTGCGCAGGCTGTCGAGCCGAGCAGAGAAATTTTCCAGCAGGAAAATATTCGTGGTGAGTCCGAGAATGTTTTTATGCAGCTTTTTTAAAATTAATTACTATGAAACTTCTTGTGTACATCACGGAGTTGCTTGTCTGTGATGTGTGTATATATCTGTGTCGTTGCGATATTCGCATGTCCAAGCATCATCTGTACTGAACGTATGTCGGCACCATTCGAGAGTAAATCAGTTGCGAACGAGTGGCGAATAACGTGAGGAGTAACTTTTTTAGAAATACCAGCCTTTATCGCGTAATATTTCACAATTCTTTCTATAGACCTAGGTGTTAATCGGTTACTTTTACCTGCATTACTTGAATATTGTATGAATAACGGTTCGTCTAAATCTTTTCTATTCTTCAAATATTCTCTTATGGCATCCTTTGCTGAGTCAGAAAGAAACACAACTCGAACCTTTTCTCCTTTTCCGCGAATTGAAAATTCATCTTTTGATAAATCCAGGTCTCTATTGAGAGAACAAAGTTCTGAGAGACGAAGACCAGTCGAGAAGAATAATTCAAGTATCGCTTTGTCTCTTAAAATTTTTAATGTGTCATCTTTTTTACCAGAAATATTTTCTACTAGTGGAGCTTTCAAAAGTCTATTCAATTCATCTACTGAGATCAGGTCAAGTGACCTCTCTTTTATTTTAGCCAAGTCGATCCGATCAGGAGGAAGGGAAGTGATCCTTCGCTTCATCAAGTATTTTAGAAAAGTACGAAGAGCGATAAGATAATAATTCTGTGTGTTCTTCTTCAAAGTCGAAGCAGACTGACCTCGGACTTTTACTCCAGGTTGACGATTTAAAAATAGACGAAATTCACGAACCTTATCGTCAGTGATTTCACTTGGTTTACTTATTTTAGCAAAATCTAAAAAACGACTTACATAGTGATCATAATTATTTACAGTCTTCAAGCTGTTTCCTTTTTCTATCTCTACATGTTCGAGAAACTCTCTCTTGAGTTGTTCTAGTTCTGTTGCCATACTATATATAGTATATCACTTCTTTTTGCTATGTCGTAAAATAACAGGTGGCATATAGTAGGTCTTGCATTTCTTTACAACTTGTGCTAATATGTGCAGACCATGTTAACAACAAAGAAAAAGCAAAATATTATAAAAAAGAACCAGCTTCATGATAAGGACACAGGTAGCCCTGAAGTTCAGATTGCTGTTCTATCTAAAAGAATCGATGAACTAGCAGACCATCTTAAAATTCACAAAAAAGACAATCACTCACGTCGTGGATTAATCAAAATGGTAGCAGACCGCAGAACACACCTTAAATACCTAGAGAAGACAGACAAGTCCCGTCACGAGAAAGAAGTTAAAAAAATAAAAGCTTAACAAAAACCTCTGACTTCGGTCAGAGTTTTTTGTTATGGTATAATCTATGTATGTATTTTAAAACCTTCACAAAATAGTTCTTCTCAAAGTGCACGGATATTTTTCTACTGAAAAATTCCTCGTGCTCGCTCCGTCGAGCCTCGCAAGTCACTTTTCAAAGACTATTTCGTTTCGGTTTTAATTCGGTCGAAATTTTAATAAATAATTTAAATAATAATTATGAGTATAATAAAACACAAAGAACAGAGGGTAGGGGTTTTTATCGACACATCAAACCTATATCACTCTGCAAAAAATTTATATAAGAGAAAAGTAAACTTTGGAGCGATTTTAAGAGATGCAGTAGCAGGACGTAAACTTGTCCGTGCTGTAGCTTACGTTATCACAAGTGAAGGAGGTGAAGAAAAAAACTTTTTCGATGCACTGACGAAACTTGGAATAGAAACCAAAACAAAAGAATTACAAATATTTTCAGGAGGAGCAAAGAAAGGAGACTGGGATGTAGGTATAGCTGTCGACATTATGAAGATGGCACCCAAACTTGATGCAGTGATATTGGTAGCAGGAGATGGAGACTTTATCCCTCTTGTAGAATATCTACAGAGTACATCTGGAGTCCAAGTTGAAGTCGTATCATTTGGGAAAAGTTCTTCAATGAAATTGAAAGAGCAAGCCGATGACTTCCTAGATCTATCAGCCAACCCAAGAAAATATCTAATATATTAAAAAATAAATAGAAATATTTCAGCAAAAATCCCTCTTTGAAAAAAGAGGGATTTTTGCTATGCTGTCATTATTAATAAGTAATTAAGCTAATCTCCGGACAATTAGAGTTGAAGCCATAGGTAATACAATATGGGTTTCAAAACTAGAGTCTGGAGACTAGCTCGCAAATATTATGGAAAGTAAAGAATACGAGGTAGAGATCGGCGGCAAGAAAATTGTCGCAATGTTTTCTGATTTAGCAAACCAAGCTAATGGTTCAGTTATATTAAAAAGTGAAGGGACAGTCGTCATGGCCACAGCTGTAATCTCAAAAGATGGAAGTAAAAATCTAGGGTTCTTCAATCTTACAGTTGAATACTTGGAGAAGTTTTATGCTGCCGGAAAAATTCTTGGGGGTCAATATAACAAAAGAGAGGGAAGACCTAGTGATCAATCAATACTCGCAGCTCGTATGATAGATCGTACTATCCGCCCACTATTTGATCATCATATAAAAAATGCAGTACAAGTAATTGTCACAGTTATCGCAGTAGGAGAAACAGACCCAAAAGCTCTTGGTATCAACGCTGTCTCTATAGCATTACACATGTCGAACATTCCTTGGAATGG
>JBAXFQ010000013.1:0-22485 GCA_037139835.1 Candidatus Nomurabacteria bacterium
ATCTAATTCAAAATTAATTCTATCTTTTATTTCTTTTTCATTTGGTAATTTTTCAGAATTTAAAATATATTCTATTGTCGCATGAACAGCTGTCCCCAAAGACAGGTGAACCATCTTTACTTCTGGAAGTCTAAGAAAGTTTCTAAAATACCATTTCCAAGAACATTCGAAAAAATTATTCAGCATCGATACAGAAACTTTAATACTACTATAATTATCTTTTACTAATTTTTTTATTTCCGTCACCATATTACCTTCTTTTAAAATACTTTGACTGACATAAACTTCAGGACCAATAGCGAGTATTTCTTTCTCTGTCTCTTCTGCCGTTTTTTTAATAAAATGTAAATCTTCTAAATCTTTAATTATCGTCGCTACTTCCATCACTGAGCTATTATAATTCAGAACTGCATAAGAAAGAGTGCAAAATTCTTTTGCACGAGTTATCGCTACATAAAGTTCACGTTTCGCCATTTCGATATTTCTTTTGCTTATATGTTCTTTTATTTTCTCTGGCAAAGTAAAGCCTCCTCTCCTCTCAGACATCAGAGTCTCCTCATTCATATGAGCCACCCAGACGCATTCGTATTCTAACCCCTTAGATTTATGCAAAGTCATGACATTAATACCAGAGTCAGATCCAAATTTTGCAAGCTCTATATGGGTATTATATGACTCTAAGCGGTCTATATATTCTAAAAATGAAGCTAAGGTAGCCTTTTTATTCTTCTCTTCAAAAAGAGTTGCCAGGTGTATAAAGCTTCGGACTATCTCAACTCTCGTCAATAATTCATCACTAGACTTTGCGCTATTTATTAAAAGCTCATTACCGATATGACTGACTATACTACTAGGCAATTCCCCTTGAGAAGTATTTATAAAACCTTCCAATCTTTTTCCCCATTTAGAAACAGGATTCTCTCCAGCGAAAAGCCCATCAGAAGATCCAAAAGAAATTAATTCTTCGATAGTCAATTTATCTGGTTTTGTATTTTTCAAAAAATTGTGAGCAGACAGATATGGTATCTCACTTGTCTTGTCTAGGATTGATTTAGAAATAGAAACAACATCAGAAGGGTTAACAATTATATTTAAAACATTTCTAAAAAAGTCGCCTTCTATAACAGAGAACAAAGATAAATTCTTACCAGAAGATACAGGGAGACCCATGTCAGAGAGAATCGAGATAGCAGAACGAACATTATAATTCTTGGGAACGAGTAGAGCACATTCACTTGGATCCATACCTTCTTCTATTTTTTGTTTGAAATATAATCCTGCTCCGATAATTTCATCCCGAGGATATGAATACCCGGAAAGCATTATCTTATGATCCCCCTTTTTATTACTCTTCAATTTCTCATCTGTAATAGAACTCTTGAGTAAACTATCAGCGATATCCAAGATGGGTGATGTCGAACGATAATTCTCTGTAAGAACTATCTTTTTAGCTGTTCCGAAAAAATGTTGGAACTCTGTAAAATAATCAAGTGAAGCACCAGAAAAGGCGTATATAAGCTGACGATCATCCCCTACTACAAAAATATTTGGCTTCTCTTCATTACCCCATACTGCCTTGAGGAAGCTATTCTGAATACCACTTGAGTCTTGGTGTTCGTCTACTAATACGTACAGATAATTCTCTTTTATATCACTACTGACTTCTTCATAATCTTCGACTAGCTTTACTGCATACTCTAAAACATCATCATAGTCTATGAGAGATCTTTCCTTTTTACTCTTCTCGTATAATTCATAAAAAGAAACAACTTCCTTAGTCCTGTCTAGTTGATCTATCTTCTTCTCTGCTTCTTTTTTTAATTTACCCTTACTCTCACCACGAGTAGATATATTGTCAGGATCTTCTTTTATCTTTTTTATATCGTCTTCAATATTTAAGAGAAAAACTTCAGCTGTGATGCGCTCGCGTTTAAGTATTGAAACCAATTGTTTTAAGTCACTGAAATACATCGAAGGATTTCCTCTTGGAGAGATATATTCCCAATCATTATTATTCAATATTTCATCTACGAGAAAAACTGCTTCATTATCCGTCAATAATTCTGGTAAGGATGAAAAGTCTAAAAGCTCATAATGCTTTTCTATTAAATTATAAGCAAAACTATGAAAAGTAGAGATAGTGACATTCCTAGCGTCAGATCCGATATATTCTTCAAGTCTTTTCTTCATAGCAGAGACTCCGGAATTGGTAAAGGTAAGACAGAGTATACTATCTGCTGATGTATCAGTCTTCTTTAATATATTGCCTATTCTTAAGGTTAAAATCTGAGTTTTACCTGTTCCAGGACCTGCTACTACCATAACTGGTCCATCGATAGTCTCAACTGCATCGAGCTGGGCTTTATTTAATTTATTGAAAGCAATATCAAATTCTTTATTACTCATATACGTCTATTATATCATTTATAAATTTATTATCTGAGGAGTCACAATGCTTCCAAACCATTCACGAGAAAACTTACCAAAAACAGAGCTCTCTTTGGTTATCAATATTTCAATATCACTATTGTGTTCAAAGAAAGCTTCCCTTTCAGAAAATTCTAAAAAGTACTCAGACAAATATTTTGGTATTAAATCCTCTTGATAAACCCAAGTCTTAATATGGGGGAAAACTTTTTTGAAATCATCTCGAACAATTCCATAATGAGTACAGAGAAGTGCTCCACTTACTATATCACTACCTATCATATCTTTGAAATATTTTATATATGAATATGTATCCCCTCCATTTTCTACAAGGTAAGCTAGTTGAGGCAGCGGTATCTTTATATAATTTTTAACATTTTCACTTAGAAATTTTTCATAGACTTTTGATTCACAAGTCCGAGGTGTAGCAAAGACAACAACTGGACTTTGCTTATCGATTGACTCTACTGTAGGTCTGACAATTCCAAAAAGAATTCTACCGAAATACTTTTCATCTTTCCAATCACGCAAACGATCGTAAATAGTAGAACTGATAGTATTACAAGCTAGGACTACTCCCATACATTTTTTCTCTCCATAAAGATAATCGAGAGCACGAGTCGCAATGAGAAAAAGTTCATCGGGAGTCTTGCCTCCAAATGGGACATTGGCTTGATCACCAAGAAATATATAGCTGTAATCTGGAAGCTTTTCTTTTAAATGCTTCAAAACCCAGAGACCCCCTAATCCTGAATCAAAAATCCCAATACTGCCTTTATTCATATAGATATTATAGCATCTATTACCTCTCTAGATAAGCGAGCCAGTAGTCGCGTTTATAAATGCGATTATTGAAAGTAGTGTAACTCGTTTTCTTTTCTAGATTTAAAATTTTAAAATATTTACTATATATTTTTATAAAATCTTCTCTTGAAAATACTCTTTCAGTAAGCCCAATCTCTTTTATGATATAAGTATCATATTCTCTACCAGGACTCGTCTTGAGTAAATTCTTTACATTTTTATTGCCATCCTTGCAAAGTGCACGAACAAAAAAGTATCCACCTTTTTTCATGACTCTAGCAACTTCTTCTAGATATATAGATCTTCCTTTTTCATCTAAAGAATTTGAGGATGTAATATCTAAAACAATATCTACTGAATCATCTGGTATATCATATTTCTCTCCTATGTCACCCATCCTGTAATCAACTTCTATGCCTAAATCTCGAGCTCGAATTTTGGCTAAATTTAATGCTGTTCTGGAGATTTCAATACCTATAACCTTATTGCCCAAGTCGGCAAGGTAATTAGAATTCCTACCTGTACCGCAACCCAGATCTAAGACTACTCTATCTTCAACTTTAAATTTCTGTTCTTTTTTAAGAAACTTTAAAAAACGCAAAGTATCAGCTTGAGGATCTTCGTTTTTTGTTACCAATAATGGATTCTTGTATTCCCTATCCCAAATATTTCCTTGATGAGCCATATATTATAATTCTAACATAATAATATTATAATAAAAAAATAAGAGAATATTATCTCTTATTTTTTAAAAAACTATATTGTTTCTACTATTATTGCGTTTGCAGATATATCTTTTTTATCTGGAGACGAACAAACTATGATGACAACCTTATCTCCCTTACTTAATATTTTATTTTTTAAACAATGTTCTCTTACATTTTTAAATGCTTCTCTGGTCTCCTTATATTCATCAATTAAAAGAGGTAAACATCCAAAAGAAACATTCAACTGATTAGAAGTAACAACACTTGAAGTCGCTGCTATTATCATTGAAACAGGTTTATGACGAGAAATCATACGAGCAGTAAAGCCAGTCTTAGTCAGAGCAATTATAGCCTTTGCGTCTAGATCGTGAGCTATTTTTATAGCAGAGCCAGTTATAGAATCAGTTATGCTACGCTGACCTCTTTCTACTTTAGGAATCAATTTTCTTTCTGGATAGTTGTGTTCTATATCATAAGCCACCTTACTCATCATTTTGACTGCTTCTACTGGATACATACCTAATGTAGTTTCTTCTGAGAGCATGACTGCATCCGTACCATCAAGTATTGCATTGGCTATATCAGAAACTTCTGCACGAGTAGGTACTGGACTTTTAATCATCGATTCTAACATCTGAGTAGCAGTGATCACAAACTTACCTGCATCATTACATTTCTTTATAAGCATTTTCTGAATCATTGGTACTTTTTCGGCTGGTACTTCGATAGCTAAATCACCACGAGCAACCATGAGACCATCACAAAGAGCAAGTATCTCATCTATATTCTTAACTGCTTGAGGGGTCTCAATTTTTGCTATTATCAAAGCCTTTGATTTCCTTTTATTTAAAATAGTGCGAAGGTCAATAACATCTTGCGGAGTTCGAACAAATGAAAAAGCAAAAAAGTCTACATTATTTTTTATACCAAAATCTATATCTTTTATATCTTTCTCTGTAAGAGACTTTATAGACAAATCAGAATCTGGAAGGTTCACTCCACGACGTCCCTTTGTATCTCCTCCTACTAGAATTTTACACACAACTTCATCACCTTTTACACTAATAACTTCAAATTTCTTCTTACCATCATCTACCATTATTTTATCTCCTTTCTTAACTTCAAGCGGAAATAGAGGGTAATTTATTGAGACAATCTTTTCACTACCAATTATTTTCTTTGTTGTTATCGTTATTGTATTTCCAGCCTTGAGTTCTACCCTCTCAGTAGAGAATTCTCCTAAGCGAATCTTTGGTCCTGAGAGGTCTTGCATTATGGCACCTCCTATACCAGTTTCTTTCATAGCTATTTTAAAATTATCAACTTTTTCTTGATGTTCTTTAAAATCTCCATGTGAAAAATTTAAACGCATTACATTGAGTCCTCCTTTAAGGAGTTTTGAAAGCATTTCTACTGATGTAGTCACTGGCCCTATAGTAGCTACTATTTTTGTTTTTTTAATCATTGATTTTGTGGACTACGTCGTGTATACCCTTTAGGCGCGATGTAGATTAATTAGCAAATAAAATAAATAGACCATATACTATAAGGCCAAAATTATATACGTATATTATAGCATAAAAATTATAAAATTCAAAAATGGGAAATAAATATTAATAATGATATAATTTGCAAACTAATTTATATTATAATTAATCATATGCCTGACGTTGCATTACTAACACACCTTTTAATAAAATTTGCTTGGCTAGGAGATTGGCTTTTCTTGGTTTTGGCTTTTATCGAGTCTGCACCTGTTGTTGGTGTTTTTATTCCTGGAGCCACACTTATCTCTGTCGGTGGTTTCCTTGCCTCACAGGGTATTTTAAATGTATGGGATATCGTACTCTTCGCTTCAGTTGGTGCAATACTTGGTGATTTCTTTAGCTATTCTTTAGGATTATGGGGAGGAGAATGGATAAAAAGAAAAAAAATAATAAACAGAACTCTAATACATCATGGAGAAAAGTTCTTTGCAAAATATGGAAATAAAAGTATTTTCTGGGGTCGTTTTTTTGGACCTATCAGAGCTATCATACCCTTCATCGCTGGTCTTTCTAAAATGGAAAGAAGGTCATTTATATTTTGGAATATTTTGAGTGGAATAAGCTGGGCGATGCTAAATGTTTTCTTGGGACATTTTTCAGGAACATTGCTAATGATGATATTCAAAAGATGGTCTAGCAAATTGAGCTTTGTACTATTTATTCTTTTGATAATAGCTATCTTTTATTGGTTAATTAAGAAAAAAGGTCAATCTATAAAATCTTCTTTTAATACAAACAGTCACGAGCTAGTGAAATATCTTCATACTAAAAAGTGGTTCCATAGATTAAACTCTCGATACCATTTCGTTTCAGACTTTTTTAACGAGACTAGATTCGCATCTCAGAAATTATTTGGTAGCATACTGATATTTTCATTCCTAATACTCGTATATAGTCTAATATTAATACTAGATATATTTTAACTAATATTTATAAATATCATTTAAAGTATCTTCACCTAATATATGAAGCTCTGTTATCGCGCGAGTAAGCGCAACGTAAAGTAAATCTTTTTGCATTCTTTTCCTTTCTTCGATATGTTTTGGAAGAACATCGACATCATGCTTTATTTCAAATGATTTTTTATTTACCCCTACGATAAATACTATATCGAACTCTACTCCCTGAGATTCTAGCATCGTAAGAACATGTATATTTTTTACATCTTCAAATTCTTTCCTGAAAGGTAAAAGATATTTTTCATCTTTAGAAATAATTCCTATACTTCCCTCATCATATTTTTTAATTGATTCAACTATATGCTCTATCTCTTCTTCTTTTGTTTTAATTATCTTCTCTACAACACCAGGTCCTATCTTAACTCCATCAGGTATCTCAACTTTATAACCAAGACCTTCTATATAAGCGAGAATATTTTTAGTATTTCTATAAACCTTATTTAGTCTTATATTTCTATCTGATACAATAATCTCTCCTGTTTCTTCCCAATTCCTTATAGTTCCTAGTTTTACTTGCTGGGCTATGTCTCCTACGTAAACCACAGACTTCAGGTCTTCTATCTGGCAACTTTTGAAAATACTCAATTGTTCTGGTAAGTAATTTTGAAATTCATCAACTACCATTAATGAATACGAGGCTAGAGTCTTCTCTATTTTCTTTACAAGTTTATCTTTTACAAATGTTTTGTATTCTCGCTTTGTCTCAAACTTTCCATATTTTTCAAAATAAGATTGGAGAAGTACAATCAGATCAAAACGGTCCAAACTTTTTTCTTTTTTCTGTTTTTCAAATAATTTTAAATTATCTTTTGATATATACGAACTGTATTGTAAATTCAGCACATTTGTAATGCTTTTATTCCATTTTGATATCGGTCTTTCTCTTAATGCTCTCAATTTTTGATATTCATATAAATCTTTTTCTTCTTCACTTTCTCCATATCTCTCTATATATGAATAATCATTTATTCCCAATACTTTAAGTCCCCATTCTGCAAAAGTTACTATACTTACATCATTGATACCAAGACCAGGTAGAAGAGTTCCAAAATATTCCTTGGTACCCTTATCCTGAACAAAGACAATAATTGATCTCGGTGGGTAAAATGAAGATGTATCTGGGGCCTGAGTAAGATATGCAACTCTATGAAGAGCAAGGGTTGTCTTACCTGATCCTGCAGGACCTGATATGACAAGCGGTCCTTTATAATGAGCTCGAATAACTTGATCTTGAGCTTTCTCTATTTGTGCAATTATTTCAGGAAGTGCAAACTCACTTTTTTGTCTAGTAAAATGTTCTTGGTAGATTAACTCTCTAGGTTTATCTTTTTCTTCTTTTGCAAAAAAGATAACTTTACCATCAACTATCATATACTGTTCCTTTTCTTTTATTAAAACTTTTTTTATTTTTCCATCAGGAAGTCTGTATGAGGCACTACCTGGAGATTCAAAACGTATAGCTGCCACTGGTGCGACCCAGGAATATATAGACTCTTCTGAAAATTGATGTTTAGCAAAATAATATTCTTTATCTGAACCATCTTCATCTGTAATATAAAACTTCATGAAATATGGTGAGCTTTCTAAATTTTCTAACTCAACAATTCTATTTTGAGCATTAGCAACAAGCTGCATCTGGACCATCTGATCCTCTGGTCTCATTCTAGATATGTCTTTCAAACTTTTACTAGCTATTAATCTCGTTGGTTCAACCCTTTCTTTTATCTTTTGACGGATAAAATCTATATGTGACTTAAGACTGTTTAATAATTTTTCTTTATATTTTTCCATAATTTTGTATAAAAAAAACCGCTTTGGGCGGTTATATCATGAACTTTGGACCAATTTTATTTGAATAATAATTTGACCTAAACATAAGAATGATAATACCAATAACTTTCAATCTTGGCAAGTGCATAACTTATTTAAATTATATTTGAATCTTCTTGAAAAAATAACCTCCCAGCAATAAGAAGAATCCTGTGATTATAGACAGAACAGTGATATCTAGACCTATACCATAATGGCTTACATTTATAAGTAAATAACGAAAAGCGTCCACTCCATAAGAAAGTGGGTCTATCTTTGTAATTATAGACATAACTTTTGGAAGTCCTTCTAATGGAAATAAAGCGCCTGAAAGAAAAAATAAAGGCATGATCAAGAAGTTCATTATTAATTGAAATCCCTGCATATCATCTAAGAGAGAAGCTATCATCGTCCCTAGTGCTGTAAAGAGAAGAGCCACTAAAAACATAACCGGAATAGTAAACAAAACTCCAATAAAACTATATGGATGAAAACCAAAAAGCATAGAAAGTAGCAAAACTATTATTCCTTGCATCGTAGCAACAGTCGCACCCCCCATAGTTCTACCTATCATTATATTTAAACGAGACATAGGAGCCACCATCATCTCTTTGAGAAAGCCGAACTGTCTATCCCATATTATTTCTATCCCTGTAAAAACTGATGTGAAGATAATACTCATACCAATAATACCTGGTGCAAGAAAATTTACGTAGTTACCTTGACCTGCCTTCTGAAAAACAGATCCAAAGCCATATCCCATCGCTAGAAGAAATAATAGTGGCTGAGCTAAAGACCCTAAAATTCTTGATTTAGAACGTAAGTATCTCTTTATTTGTCTTAACCAAAGTATATATATTTTCATAATTTATTTATATTTTATCTTCTCCACATGCGACGATTCGTTCGCATGTGATCAACAGAAGTAGCTGTTTCTTCTCGTATAACATTTCCTGTCAAAAAAAGAAAAGCATCTTCTAATGTTTCAGTATTGGTATCTTTTTTTAATTCAGAAGAGTTTCCAGAAGCAATAATTTTACCATGATCGATAATCGCAATTTTATCAGCAATACGATCAGCCTCCTCCATATAGTGAGTTGTAAAAAATATAGTTGTACCTTCTTTCTTATTCAGATCTTTTAGATACTCCCACATATGATTTCTAGTTTGAGGATCAAGACCCAAAGTTGGTTCATCAAGAAAAATAATCTTTGGGTGATGAAGTAGACCACGAGCAATTTCTAGGCGTCTTTTCATACCACCAGAGAATTCTTTAACTAAGCTATCTTTGCGATCCCAAAGTTCGACAAATTGCATCAGACTTTGTATTCTTTCTCGACGTAGCTTTTTAGGAACATCGTATAAAACTCCGTGAAATTCCATATTTTCCCAAGCAGTCAATTCATCATCGAGACTTGTATCTTGGAATACAATTCCAAACATTCTCCTTACTAAATCAGGTTCCACTTCGGGATCATGCCCGTTGATACTTATATTTCCAGAAGTTGAAGTTAGTAAGGTTGTCAGCATTTTTATAGTAGTAGACTTCCCTGCTCCGTTGGGTCCTAAAAAAGCAAAAATCTCTCCTTTTTCTACAGAAAAAGAAATATCGTCTACTGCAATAAAATCACCAAATTTCTTTATTAAATTCTTAACATCGATAATTTTATTTGCATCCATATAATAATTCTGAAATTAATTATAACTTAAAACATAACAAAAAGTAACCGGCACAAAATCCTTTATAATACTTATACGATAAATTATCATATAATATCTCAATCATCTATTGCACCACTACGAGCATATCAAGCGTATACTAGTGTGTACAGGATAAGTCGTTATTCTGTAGTTTATTAGTAATAATTATAAAATAAATGAAAATCAAAAAAAATATATATTCAATAGTAGCTTTATCCTTGATGGCTCTGACAGTTATGTCACCTGTCTTTGCTGAGACTACAACTGACAAAGATACAAATCAACAAAATAATATAAGGGGTAATAGAGGTGGAAATAGAGGAGAAAATAGAGGCATGATGAAACCTGGAGTCTCTGGAACTGTAACCTCCATTAGTGGAAATATTATTACAGTAAATGGCAGACAAGGTTTCGGAGTAAATACCACAACTGCTACTGTCTATACAATAGATGCAACAAATGCAAAAATTACAAAAAGTAATGTAGCTGGAACAATAGCTAGCATTTTAATTGGAGATATAATCTCTGCTCAAGGAACCCTATCTGGCACAAATCTTGTAGCTACAAATATTCGAGATGGAATAAGAGGTAACGAAAATAGACAAAATAATCCTAACAAAAATAATCCTAATGATAACGGAACAAGACCGACTCCTAACCTAAACCCTATTACTGGTAATGGTCAGCCTGTGATAGCCGGGACTGTAACTTCTGTAAATGGCAACACTGTAGTAATTACAAATAATAGTAATATCAACTTCACTGTAGATGCTACTAGCGCGAAAATAGTTAAGGGACCAAATACTATATTAACCTCTGAAATAACTGTTGGGGATGTAGTAATAGTACAAGGAACAATAAATGGTAATAATATCACAGCTTCTTCTATCATTGACCGAGTTAAGCAAACAAACACTACTAATACAAACACAAAAGATAATCAAGGCTTCTTTGGTAAGATGGGATCATTCTTTGGTCACATGTTTGGATTTTAATTATTAGGTAATATAAAAAACACCTTACTTTCTATCGGTAAGGTGTTTTTTCTTATTTATTAAATAACTTTTAGAGTTCCCCATTGACCATTTTGTCTGTGTCCTGGCTTTGTACAATAATAGACAAAGTCTCCCTGTTTATCAGCTACGAATTCTACAACTGCTTCTTTGTTTAAATCTGTGACAGTATAAACTCCGAATTCATTAATTTTAAAATCATGATTTCCACTTATCTCTGTAATCTTGATTCTAACTCTATCCCCCTTATTTACCGTTATGTCTTTGATTGAAAAATTTGGCTTATATTGACCATTTATGACATCAGTATAAGAAGTCATACTAAATTCTTTCAATGGACCATTACTATTTGCAAATCCTATAGCATTACCTTGCATACTACTAGAACTAATATTTTTATTAATGGAAACTTTTCTATTTTTATTTACAACTATGGTTGTGGTAATTACTATAATAACAATCACAGCTAACGGAACAATCATTTTTTTATTCATATAATTTTATTTAACTAATTAATAATATACACAATATACATCTCTAAAATGAATTAAAGATGAAAAAACAAGCTCTATAAAAAAGCTAAGACCTATATTAAATTTTAGAGTTAATCGCTCATAAATTCTATAATTCTATTAGAAATTAGTCAACAATAAGAAAAACAAATATTCCCCCATTCCCGACGTGGGGAAATTCCCCCACGTCGGGAATGGGGAAAGACATAAATTGTAATATTTGACATAATAAAAACTATATGTTTATTTTAATAAACATGCACCAATTTTTATCAAAAATCGTATACAATAGTGTAATAGCAGTAATAATATTATAGAAATATGAAAAATATTTATACAAAAACTTTATACTTTATAAGCACCTTAGGGCTACTTTTGGTGATGGTTTTAGCACCTTTTGCTAACGTTCACGCATATATCTCCCCTACTCTTTCTGTTAATAGCTCGACTAATGGATATACACAAATGACAGTCTACGCTGACCCTTATGCATCTGTTGTGTTCTATTACAGTAATGCATATAGCAATACACTCTCCTCAAATACTATAGGATCCACAAATGCTAGTGGTTATCTATCTGTCTCAATATCAAATACTGACTACAATGTAGTACCTAGATCGTATGTATATATAATGGTAAATGGTGTAGCTTCTCAAACTGTTTTATGGCCATCTTATTACGACAATAACAATTATAACTACAATAATAATTATAACTATGACAACAATAATTACCTTAATAACAACTACATTAATAATAATTGTTACAACTACTACAATAGCAATTGTGGAAGCTCTGTAACTTTAAGTCAAAATAGTATTAGTATGACAGCTGGACAATATACGCCGATAACTATTTACGGGGGCTCGAATTACTATGTATATGGGAATACTAACCCATACAATGTATCGGCAAGTGTAAGTGGCAACACATTGAATATATATGCAAATAATCCAGGATACTCTGTAATTACTGTTTGTCAAAACAATTTAGTTTCTAACTGCTCAAATATTAATGTATCTGTAACAAGCAATATAAATAATTATAGACAGGTATACGTTCCACATAAAATTGTTAACCGTTTCCATAGATTACCATTTCACTTTAGCTTCAACTTCATGAATAGGTTCATGAGATAAACCCTCCCCTTAAAAAGAAAACCTCTCAAATGAGAGGTTTTCTTTTTATTTATTTATAGGAAGTTCAACAAAAAACACAGACCCCTCACCTTCCCCTTTTGACTTAGCGTACACCTTTCCTCCATGACTTTCTATTATTTTCTTTGATAAATAAAGACGGAGACCCATACCGTCAGGATATGCTAGAACGGCCTTCTTGCTACGATAGAATCTAGAAAATACTTTCATTTTGTCGTAAAAACTTAGCCCGATACCTGTATCTGCTATATAGAAAAGTAACTTATTTTTCGGTTTCAAAATACAATCAATCAATATTTTACCATTTTCAGGTGTATAAATAATAGCATTTTCTATCAATGAATCTATAGCAAAAGTAATCTTCTTTAAATCTAAAGTCAGGAGTGGAATAGTCTGAAAAGATGATATCTTAAACTCAATATTCTTTTTAGTGATGTCTTCTCTATATCTTGATATAGACTTCTCAACGATATCCCTAAAGGAAGTTTCCACTAGGAAAAATCCATTTTTATTTTTAATATCTTTAATACCGACAATGAGGTCAACTATTTCTAAAAGTTTATTCGTCGCATTATTTAAATTTTGAATATATTGAAGTCTATCTTCTCTTGATATATTGATATCTTCTAATTCTTTACTTATCCAGTTAATACGAGTTAGTGGGGTCCTGAAGGTATGATTGATAATAGAGGTAAATTCGTATTCTGTATTTCTATTCTTGAAATAGAATCTGACAAAAAAATACAATACGAAAGATAGTAAAATAATCAAAATAAAAAGCCAAATGTTTATCATAGTAGTATTATAACGTAAAATTTATGCAAAAACCAAGGTGTTGTAGAAGATAGTCATTACTACTTCATAATATCTCATCCATAACAAAACAACCCCATACTAAGATGAGGTTGCACTGCCGAATTTCCCAGACTTTGTATTAAAAGTCTCACTTTGTTGGCAGTTTTTCTTTAATTTGTTTCGGCCCCGAAAAATAAAATCTGAATGCTACCATACGATAAACTAAATGTATAGCTTTATGCACCAATGATTAGGTTTCTACCCAAACACCCATTAAAGGATCTGTATATAATTTTACAGAGGTTAACCTATCCAAATCTTATTCCTTGTACCTGGATGTCAATGAACTATCAATAAGACTAAACTATCACAAAAATATTATTAAATCAAGATTAATATTTACATTTAATGATTAAAAGGATACCAATGGCTTTTCCCTCTCAGCCAAATAAAAATGACCCAAACTAATTTGGGCTCATTTTTATACTGGCGGAGAGGAGAGGATTTGAACCTCCGAAGGCTTTAACACCTTGCTACCTTTCCAAGGTAGTGCACTAGACCACTATGCGACCTCTCCATGCCCTAGCCGAAACTAGGGTACACACAAACTTAATTAATAATAAAGTTTGTGCTCTGAAAAGAACATCTGGCACTATCATACTAAATATTTTATTTTTTACCAAATCGATTTAATATAAAAAATACACAGGTCTTGCCTGTGTATTTTAAAATATTAATTTTATAAACTTCCTCTCAATCTTTTTATTCTTTCTTCTACTGGAGGATGTGTCGAGAATAGGTTGCCTACCTTTTTAGCGAAAGCACCTGAACCTTGAGGGTTTGCTATATATAAGTGCGCTATAGCATTTGACTGAGTCTGCATAGGTCGGCCATACTGGCTTATCTTCTCTAGGGCGCTTGCTAGACCCTCTGGATAGCGAGTAAGGAGTGCTCCTGAAGCATCTGCCAAGTACTCCCTTTTACGTGATATTGCGAGCTGTATAAGGGTCGCTGCTATAGGGGCCAGGATTGCCACTACTATACCGATAATCATAAAAAGTCCGTTCCCTTCTCTATCATCACGACGTCCTCCGAAAATAGTCATACGGATCATCATATCGGAAACTATAGCAACGAATCCGACGAGCACAACGGCCACAGTCGATACGAGCATATCCTTGTTGCCTATGTGGCTCATCTCGTGAGCGATAACTCCTTCAAGTTCTGTCTTGTTCATAATAGAGAGTAGACCTGTCGTTACAGCAATTACAGAATGATTCTTATCTCTACCTGTGGCGAAAGCATTTGGTGATGGATCCTCTATCACGTAAATCCTAGGCATTGGAAGTCCAGAAGTGATAGCCAAGTTCTCAACTAAAGTATAGAAGTCAAAATATTCTTCTCTCGTCGCTGGCTTCGCATTGGCAAGAGACAAAGCAATCTTGTCTGAATACCAATAACTAACTATATTCATGACGACAGAGAAAATTACAAAAATATAAAGAATTCCTGGATTGTTATACATCCGAGAAAATACAAAACCTAATGCTATAACTATCAAGAAAAAGGCGCTCATAAGCATCCAAGTCTTGCGAACATTTTGCCCTTGTTGTGTATAAAGTGTAGCCATTTTTAAAACTTAACCTCAACTGGATTTTTCTCTGCACTATCTGCTTCAAGTTCAAAGAATTCTATCTTTGTAAAATTAAACATACCAGCAATTATATTACCTGGGAACATGGAAACACCTGTATTGAAGTCGCGAACATTACCATTGTAAAATCTGCGAGAAGCCATAATCTTGTTCTCTGTATCTGACAATTCTCTCTGTAATTCCATAAAGTTTGTATTAGCTTTCAATTCTGGGTAAGCTTCTGAGATAGCAAAAAGAGACTTTAAAGTTCCAGACAAGGCGTTCTCTGCCTCCCCTTTTTCTGCCAACGTTCCTGCTTGCATAGCCTTTGAACGAGCCTCTGTAACCTTCTCGAAAGTTCCTGCTTCGTGTGCTGCGTAACCTTTGACTGTATTTACAAGATTTGGGATAAGATCGTAACGACGCTTAAGCTGTACATCGATATCAGCCCAAGCTTCTTGGGTACGAGTTTTAAGAGTTATAAAACTATTATATTTAAATATTAAAAACAAGACTAACGCAACTACTATTGCTAAAACTATATATAAAATTGACATATTTTTTGGATTAGGTTCTATATGCTAGTTTCTAATAATTAGAAAAGACAACTAGAACAAATTAAGTTAATAAAACGACTTTGAATGCTAGTACATTATAGCATAAAAGCCCCGCCGGTAAACCGGCGGGGCTTTTATTTAAAATCAATTTATTTACTCTTTTTATCTTGCCAATTCTTAACAAAAACCAAAAGTGGACTTGCTAGGAATATAGATGAATATGTTCCAAAGAACATTCCTGCTGTAAGCATTAAAGCAAAAACTTTTGTGCTTGCTGGACCCCAGAATACTAGAGCAAGCAAAGCAATGATAACAGTAGACGATGTAGCAATGGAACGAGTATAAACTTGTTCTAAACTTTTACCAACTGTCTCTTCAAAAGTCTTAAAATGTCCGATACGAATATTTTCTCTGATTCTATCAAAGACGACAATAGTATCTGATACGGAAAGACCTAGGACAGTAAGAATAGCAACAACAAAGAGTGTATCTACTTCTACTCCTGAAAAATGACTTAGTACAGCGAATACCCCAACTGGAATCATTATATCGTGAACCAAAGTTACGATAGCTGTCAAACCATATTTCCAAGAAGAAACTGGCTTTGAAACTTTTCTAAAAGAAAAAGCAATCCAAAAAATAATACCAAGAGAAACAAGTATGAATGAAATCAAAGATTTACGAACAAGCTCAGCTCCAACTGAAGGACCGATAGATGTAAAACTCTTTTCTGTAGCGTTTGAACCCAGAGCAGCTAAAACATCTTTGTGTTCTTTGTCTGTTATATCACGTGTCTTTATACTATAACCTTTGTCTCCGATAGGCTGTATGAGAGCTTGACCTAAAGTAGGTAAAGTCTTCAAACTAGCTTCTATAGAAGACTGATCTGGACGAGCAATAGTAGAGTATTCTACTTCTGTAAGTGACCCCCCTTTGAAGTCAATACCGAGATTCAAACCAAAGAAAGATATAGATGCTATAGATAAAACTACCAATGCGATAGAAATGAAAACGAATATTTTTTTGTATTTTATTATAAACATAAATTATTTTTGAGATTTAGCACTACTAAGTCCCGACCCGAATAAGAAGTTTGTGAACCCACTTGTCTTCTTTATGTTAAGTGTATACAAGAATAGTCTTGTGATAGAAATAGCAGAAATCATTGAGATAAGAACACCAATCAAGAATACCAAGGCAAATCCTTTAATAAGAGTAGTTCCAAACCAGTAAAGAATAATAGCTGTAATAATACTTGATATATTTGAATCACGAACTGAAAACCAAGCGCGCTTGAATCCATTATGCATAGAATCAGTAACACTTGCGCCTCCTCTCAATTCTTCTTTAATACGTTCAAAGATAAGAACGTTCGCATCAACAGCAATACCTATCGATATGATGAACCCTGCGATTCCTGCAGCTGTCAAAGTAACTGGAAGCAACTTAAAGATAGCAAGCATTATCACAACATACATGGACAAAGCGATAGTTGCTATAAGACCTGGAAGTCTATACCAGATTATCAAGAATAAAGCGATAGCCAAGAAACCTATAAGAGCAGCTTTAACACCTGCTGCTGTAGCTTGAGATCCAAGTGATGGACCAATAGTTTGCGTGGAAATGAGTTCAATGTTTACAGGAAGTGCACCGGAATTCAAACGACCGACAAGAGTTTTAGCTTCTTGGGGCTTGAAGTTACCAGAAATCTGAGCCTTACCTCCAGTAATAGCTTCATTAACAGTAGGAATAGAAATTGGAGATCCATCTAAGAAAATAGCAACACTTTTACCGACATTCTCTCTTGTTATTTTTTCAAACAAAGCAGAACCTTCAGCATTGAATTGTAATGAAACTACTGGTTCTCCTGTATTTTGATTAAATTCTAAAATTGCTTTATCTAAATAACGACCAGTCAAATCTGACTTAATATATTTTGAAGCATATGGATCGACAGTAACATTTCCATCTTTACCTACGACTGCTTGTTGAGGGGCATCTTTTACAGGATTCTCTGTACGAAAATCAAGAACTGGAGTCTCTCCAATCATTGCTATAGCTTTTGATACATCTGTAACACCAGGAAGATCTACAATCAAACGTTGTTCACCTTGATTTGAGAATCCACCATCTTGAACTTGTATTGAAGGTTCTGAAACACCGAATATATTTATTCTTCTTTCTATAACATCACGAAGTGATGACATAGAATCTGCAACCTGAGATGCTGCAATCTGAGACACATCTGCACGATATACCAAGTGTGTACCACCAGAAAGATCAAGACCTAGCTTGAATGGAAATTTTGCTAATCCTTTTGGAGCTACATCTTTTACGACAGCTCTATGAGCCATCTCTGATTTATAAACGAAATAACCGATACCGAAGCCTAATAATAAAATAAGTAATGCTGTAATTCTTGTTTTCCACATAATAGGCCTATTTTATAGCGTTTTTGCTAAAATAGCAAGTGAGTATATATTTTTAAAAAAATTAAATTACCTTAAAAAATAAGGCTAAAATCAAAATAATTCCCAAAATTATACGGTACCACCCAAATATCTTAAATGTATGCTTTCTTATGTATTCTAAGAACCATTTTATGACAACAAAAGCAACGATAAATGCTACAAAAAATCCTAGTATTATAGTACCCCATTCTGAAGAAGAGACAGAGACACCTGATTTATAAATATCATAAACAGAGGCTGCTAGCATCGTAGGAACAGCAAGTAAAAAAGAAAACTCTGTAATTAAAATTCTATTTAGTCCTATGGCACGACCAGAAATAATAACTGCCCCGGAACGAGATATCCCGGGTATCACAGCTAAAGCTTGAGCCGTACCTAAAATAATTAATTGTTTAAATGTAAGTTTTTCAATATTAACCTCTTCACTTTCTATTTTATTATGACTAATCTGATAATTTTCAAATATAACAATAATTATACCTCCGATAAGTAAAGCACTAGCCTCAACTAAAATATTGCCAAGTAAAAATGATTTAACTAATTTATATAAAATAAATCCGATAATTCCTGTAGGTATAAAAGCTATAATCAAATTGATAATATACTTCCAAGAAGAAAAAACTTTTTTATAAAATAAAACAGCGACAGCAATTATAGCCCCCAACTGAATAATTATCTCAAAACTTTTTATGAATGAAGATGTAGGTATACCAAGTAAGGTACGAGCTATATCCATATGAGCAGTTGATGATATCGGCAGAAATTCTGTTAAACCTTCTATTATACTTATGATGATTGTGTGAATTATACTCATATCTTTTTATATATTTTTCTTGCTATTAAACTAATAATTAAACCTACAAATAATCCTCCTAATATATCCAGAGGATAATGTACTCCTATTATAATACGCGATAATCCTATAAATATCGCAATGATTGAAAAAATAATACCTGACTTCTTATTTACTAAAAACATACAGACTGCTATCGCTGTAAATACTGCCATGTGCTCGGATGGAAAAGAAAAACCTGTCTCTTTATATAAAGGTATTACATGCTCAGTAATAAAGGGCCTACTCACATGCAAAATATTTTTCAAAATTGCTGCTGTTAACCAAGAGAAAAATACAGAAAGAAAGAACAAAGAGAAATTAAACATTTTTCTCTTACTTACAAAAATAATCCAAATAAATAATAAAGCTATAAGCCCATAGGTAAATGGATAAGAGAGAAATAGTGCAAATTTTGTAATAAAAGGATTCTCGGACAGTCTAAAAATATAATTAAAAAGTAAGCTATTCATGTGTTTCTATACGATTTTTAGCTACATTAAAAACATTTTCTAAAAGCATCGATACCGTCACAGGGCCTACCCCTCCTGGTGTCGGTGTGACAAATGAAGCCATCTCTTGGATTGAATCTATATCAACGTCCCCCACTACAGAACCATTCTCCTCAGATGTTCCAGCGTCTATAACCACAACTCCTTCTTTTAACATATCCCCTGTGATAAATTTACCTTTGCCTATGGCTGAAATAATAATATCAGCTTCTTTGATTATAAGATCACTATTTTCAGTTTTACTGTTTACAACTTTTACTGTTAGAGATCTGGATTCTAGTAAGTGTGTGACAGGTAAGCCGACAAGTTTACCTCTACCTAAGACGACTATATTCTTATCTTTAAGATTTAAATTTAGTGAGTCCAGAAGCTTCATACACGCGAGAGCTGTAGGATAACCAACTCCACCTTTATCACTATAAAAATTTTGACTATTAAAAGAACCAAGGCAATCAACATCAAGAGATGGATTGATAGCATCCAATACTGTCTGTGCTTCTATGTGTGAAGGCAAAGGAAGTTGAACAATTATTCCACAAATATGAGGAACTCTATTGAGATTATTTATCTCTTCTACTATTTCTTCGGTCGTTATTTTTTCTGGGAAATTAACAGTTTTGAATTTGATTCCTATAGACTCTGCCGCTTTTCCTTTTATCCTGACATACGAAGCTGAGACTGTATCTTCACCCACCAATATATCGCAAAAAATAGGAGGAAAAGGCAGTCTCTCAACTTTGTTTTTTAATTCTTCTAATATTTCCCCTTTTATTTTTCTACCGTCTATAATATTCATAATTCTTTAATAAATACACAACACTGAAAACTAATTAGATGATACCATATACGAGGCATAAGTGAGTAATGCGAGAGAGATGTAGTAAACTACATTGACCGAGCATGCGGAACTTATAACGAAGTAGATGGTGTTAGATAATTAGTTTTAAATTCCTAAAAACTCATTACGCATATCATCCTTATGCGCCACCCTTCTATACCTATTCATACCCATAAGTATTCCTAGCCCCATAAACTCAGTTAGAAGATGCGAACCACCATAACTCATGAAAGGTAATGTTATACCGGTTACAGGCATTATTCCGATATTCATGCCTATATTAACCACAAAATGACTCATAAAAAATATAGATAAACCTAAACCATAGAGTATTTCAAAATTAGTTGCCCCCAGTAAAGATATATGCAGTATTCGCCAAATAATAAGACCTAGTAGTAAGAATAGAAGCATCGCCCCGACAAAACCCCACTCCTCCACAAATGCTGCAAAGATAAAGTCTGTCTGATATTCTGGTAAGAATTTTAATCTTGATTGTGTACCAAAACCGACACCTTTGCCCAGCAGCTGACCTGAACCCACAGCAATTGTCGATTGATAGATATTGTAACCAGTGCCATGTATATCATGCATAGGGTTTACGAAATTCATAATTCTATCCTTTTGATATGGATGAAAAACAAAAGACCATAGACATATGAAAACTACAACTCCAATACCAGAAAGTATTAAAAAATATTTACGAGAGATACCCGAGACTAGAGTCATACCAATCCATATAAAAAGTATAGTTATAGCGCTACCAAAGTCAGGCTGGAAAAAGACTAAAATAAATGGAATGAACGCGTAAATCCCTGAAATAAATATGTGCTTAAAATTATCTATCTCTACATGACGACGCGAAAAATATTTAGCGAGCATTAATACTACTACAAGCTTCATCATATCCGACGGCTGATAAGAAAATCCCGCCACAGAGAACCATGATTTTGCTCCATTTGAAGTATGACCAAAAACAAAAAGTAAAATTAATAAAAAAGAAAAAATACTAAAAAGAATGACTAGAACATCAGTCCTTTTTAAGAATCTAAAATCGATAAAAGAGAAAGTAAAAAATACTACAAACGAAATAATTATCCAGATAATTTGATGAGAAAAGTAAGGAGTAGCTTCTGTAAAAGACTTCATAGTGATGAGCCCCGCCAAAAGTACGGGTATCATAAAAGCTACAAGGAGCCAATCAACCCCCGTAGTGCTTCTATCTACTCTATTTTGAATAAATGACATGTGCTACTGTATAAATCTGATAAATGAATTAAAATGAAACGGTAAAAGGGTTTATCTGAACAAGTACATCTTTAGTTACTGGATCACTTGTTAATTCTTTAGGCCAAGTAAAATATACAGGAATAGAATCATTACTTTTTACTCCATCTGTGATTGTCTTAGAAGCATTTATAGCATTATGATCAATATCATAAAGAATAGTAACTACTTCAAATGGAGGAATATCGTAAATAGATTCATTATTTATTTTGGCCGACAGACTAGGACTTTTCTTATCTTCTCCTATATTTATGTTATCAACATATATAGGAAGATTATTTAATGTAGGTTCTTTCTTTATCCAAACATAAGGTGAAGTGAATTCAAATGTAACACTTTTTAATTGAGCTTCACCAGGATCAAAAGTAGGTTCAAAAATAGCAATTTGCTTATTTGGTGGTATATAAGTAGTCCCTTGTCTTCTTCCTATAAGACGATTAGAAACATCATAAACTCTGAATTCATAAGAAACTTCTGTTATAGCAGAATTTTTATTTTGATTCTCTACAAGAGCTACAAGGTTGAAAGTATTACCAACAACAGGAAAACCCCTACTCCAAAGAACAACTGGATCTGAGATATTTTCTTTGCACATAAGTGAGCACATACCTCCACAGTCTATACCTGTCTCAGTTCCGTTCTTTATACCATCAGAACACGTTGGCTTTTTAAAGATTATAGGATATAAAATAATAAAAACTATTATTAAGAAAATAAATGTAAAACTACCTATATATTGTAACTTTCTTTGAGTTGCCCAATTCATAGAAACAGTATAGCAAAAATCCGCCTCAATATAAAGCGGATTTTTGTTTTAGTTGAATACTTTGTTCTGGCGACAACCTACTTTCCCCATAAAGAGTATCATCGGCATAACGGTGCTTAACTTCTGTGTTCGGAATGAGAACAGGTGTGACCACCATATC
>JBAXFQ010000014.1:0-20131 GCA_037139835.1 Candidatus Nomurabacteria bacterium
GGAACCAGAGTGTTGATTTTATTGTATCTGGAGGAGATTATTCAAAGTTTATATAGAATATAAAAATAATGGACACATTAGATATAAAAATAGCTAAAGCTAGAGAAAACTTACTCCCAGAGAGCAGGAATGCTATTGATGCTGTAAATTGGAAACTTATAATTCAAGAGATGAATAATAAGTTTGATAGTAATCAAATAGAAAATTTAATAATTGAGACGGAACTATTGCTTTGCGGACTTGTAAGTACAGAGAACTTCCCTAAAGAACTTGAAACACGAATGCTTTTATCTAAAAATGATGTATCTTTACTCCTTGCTGAAATGGACAAATTAATATTTAAAAAAATGCACGAAGGTTTTGAAAAAAGATTAAATCAAAAAAAGGAAGTCGAGGTGGTTTATAAAAGTAAATCTTTAACCAATGATCCAAATCTAGTCAACACCCCTAAGGATGTTCAGACCGCCGTATCTCTTTCTAACTGGAAAGAAAAACTTTATAATATTTCAAAAGAATTCAGTTTGTCAGTAGAAAAAATGGGGGAATTAGAAGATATTACTGTTAAAACATTGAAGGGGGAGCTCTTAGCAAGTAAATACGAAAATGAAGTTCTTAATAGAATTGCTGTACCAGAAGATAGAGGTAAAGAGATGGTGGCTAAAATTAATGAAGAAATATTTAAAGTAATTAAGGGAACTTTAGTAAATAGTTCAAATATAAAAGAAAATATAAACATAGAAATACCAATACCTCCTTATAATCCTAAAATAACAGAGGGGGTTCCTCTTCCTCCTTCTTCTTATAAAAAGCAAGAAGAAGAAAAAGAAGTTAAAAAGATTAACAATATCGTAAATGAAGATGATTTATACAAAGAACATGGCATAGAAATCATTTCTGATGTTCCTGTCTCTCAAGAAAGTGAAATATTTACTCCCATAATGAAAGAAAATAGTTACAGAGAGGAAATACCTACTAAAATAAAAAAAGGAACAGAGGTTACTATATCTTCTGTTGTGCCTAACTCAACACAAGAAAAAGTCGAATACAGAGAGGAAATACCAAATATTTTAAAGAAAAATATTATTACTGATAAGCTATCCAAAAATATGATAGGGGAGACAAAGATGAGTGATTATACTTTGCCTAAAATTAGTACGACAAAACAAGCAGGGGTAGAAAAATTTGAAGGTGAAAAACCAGCAAACCCCCATGATCCTTATCATGAAGCTATTTAAATAAAAAAAATTATAATTATTAATTCGTAATTACTCACCATGCAATTTAAAGTTCCACAATTTATAGATATTGAAGATAAAATTTTCGGACCTTTTACTTTCCGACAGTTTGCTTTTCTTATCGGCGGTGGGGGAATGGTATATGTATTATACAAAGCACTTCCGTTATGGATGGGAATTTTTCTTATATTACCGATTGCTGGACTTACAATATGCTTAGTTTTTGTAAAAATAAATAGTAAACCATTTCTTTATTATGTGGAAGCATTTTTTAATTATATAGTCTCTGGAAAGCTTTATATCTGGAAGCAAAGATTAGTAAAAAAAAGTGATAATCAAGATGAAGAAGTAACCACCCCTACAAAAGTATCGAACGTACCAATGCTCTCCGAAAATAGATTAAAGGATTTGTCGTGGAGTCTGGACGTTCAAGATAGACAAGACAATCAATAATTAGCAATTACTAATTACCAATTAATAATTGTATGATACAATGTAGAAGTAATTGGTTTTAAATTAGTAATCAGTAATTGTTAATTAGTAATTACATTATGGCAATTGACGCAAAAGCAGCACAAGAATTCGTACCAATAAAAGAAGTTAGAAATGGGGTCATCGTACTTAAAGATGGCGGTCTTCGTGCTATTCTGATCGCTTCTTCTATAAACCTTTCTCTTAAATCTTCCGATGAACAAGTCGCTATCATAAATCAATTTCAAGCTTTCTTAAACGGTCTAGACTTTCCGACTCAGATAGTTGTCCAGTCTAGAAGATTAGATATCAGACCTTATCTATTAATGCTAGAAGCGAGACTTAAAGAACAAACCGAGGCATTGTTGAAAATACAAACAAGAGAGTATATTTCTTTTATAAGATCTTTTACTGATGAAGTAAATATCATGACTAAAACATTTTTTGTTGTTGTGCCTTATAGTCCTTCTGTTATCAAATCAAAAAATGGAATGATAGATAGTCTTTTGGGTGGTGGAGCTCCTAAAAAACAAGTAGAAGATACTAAAAAAGCTATGGATATGGCTTCTTTTGAAGAAAAACGCAGCCAACTAGAACAAAGGACAAATGTAATTGTAAATGGATTAAGTGGTATAGGTATCAGAAGTAGTCAACTTAAGACAGACGAGGTAGTAGAACTTTTCTACAAGACATTCAATCCAGGAGATATTAGTCAGGGTATTAAATTACAATAATTATTATGAGTCCCGTTAGAAGTCGCGATCGCAATACAAAAGATAAAATAATGAAATTATATATGGATAAAATTAATAAATTAACTAAGCAAGGTAGCGAACAGATCGCAATCTACTTCTAACGGGATGAGTATATTTTCATCACTATTTAATAGTAAACCAAAACAACCTAGTGCTGTGATGCCTGTCTTGCCGACAGAAATATACAAGGCTGCGACTCTTGAACTTCAGGATGTTATCGCTCCTTCAGCTCTTCAAATAACACCTAGGGGTCTAAACTTGGGGGACAAGATAGCTCGTACATTCTTTGTCATTTCTTATCCTAGATACCTCACAGATAACTGGTTCTCTCCGATTATCAATCTTGATAAAGTTTTTGATGTATCAATATTTATACACCCAATAGAGACATCAGAAATATTGAGATCTTTCCAGAAAAAAGTAGCTGAAGTTCAAAGTCAGATATCTATACGTGAATCAAAGGGTCTAGTTCGAGACCCAATGCTTGATACAGCATATCAAGACCTTGAAGGTCTTCGTGATAGTCTTATGCAGGCACAAGAAAAGATGTTTGATGTTGGACTTTATATTACAGTCTATGCAGACAATGAAAATGATTTATTTAAAATAGAAAGTGAAGTAAAATCACTACTTGATTCAAAGCTTGTATACCTAAAGCCAGCATTATTTCAACAAAACGAAGGTTTCAAAAGCGTTATTCCCTTAGGTATGGATATGTTGAGTATACACCAAAAGCTCAACACAGAACCACTTTCAAGTATTTTCCCTTTTGTTTCTTTTGACCTTACCTCAGACAAGGGGATACTCTATGGTGTAAATAGACATAATTCTAGTCTTATTATTTTTGATAGATTTTCTCTTCCTAACTATAACTCTATAACCTTTGCTACTGCTGGTGCTGGTAAATCATATGCGACAAAACTTGAAATCATAAGAACTTTAATGTTTGATACTGAAGTTATTGTTATCGACCCTGAACGTGAATATGAGTACCTAGCCGAAGCAATAGGGGGTAGATACTTCAATATATCGCTATCTTCAGACCATCATATCAATCCTTTCGACTTACCTATACCTAGACCCGACGAGACTGCAGCAGATGTGCTAAGAGCAAACACTATCAACCTCGTAGGATTATTTAGAATAATGCTCGGTGGACTTACCCCAGAAGAAGACTCCATTATAGATAGAGCCATCACTGAAACTTATGCCTTAAAAGATATTACCGCTCTATCAAACTTTGCAAATATAGAGCCCCCACTTCTTTCTGACTTTGAAATAGTCCTAGCAGGTATGGATGGAAGTAATTCATTGATACAACGTCTTACAAAATATACTCACGGGTCTTGGTCTTCTTTTATAAATAGACCTTCAAACGTAGATATCAATCGTAAGTTCGTAGTTTTCTCTGTTCGAGATATGGAAGACGAGCTTAAGCCTGTCGCTATGTACATAGTGACTCACTTTATCTGGAATGCTGTCCGTAAAAATCTAAAAAAGAGACTTCTAGTAGTGGATGAGGCTTGGTGGATGATGAAGTCAGAAGATACTGCCTCCTTCTTGTATTCAATTGCCAAGAGAGGACGTAAATACTACCTAGGCCTAGCTACTATCACTCAGGACGTAGGGGACTTTATGAAAAGTCCTTATGGTATACCTATAGTTACAAACTCTACCATTCAACTTCTTCTGGAACAATCGCCCGCTACTATCGATGTATTACTACAAACATTTGACCTTACGGATGAAGAGAAATATCTTCTCCTTGAAGCAAATGTAGGGGAAGGCATCTTCTTTGCGGGATTAAAGCATGTAGCGATAAAGACTATAGCATCATATACAGAAGACCAAATAATAACCTCTGATCCATCGCAAATCCTCGCTATTAAAAAAGCTAAAGATGAGCTCTTGGCTTCAAATAGTAGTAAATAGTTTTAATTTTTGGGTTGTTTATGGGCTTCGACTATCGTATAATGTACTTGTAGTGTTAATAAAAATGAAAAAACTATTATATTTTATATTTATATTTTGTATATTTTTTGTTCCTAGTCTTTCTAGGGCCGAAGTAGAAATAGGTATTACAGAAAATGATATCAATATTGATATGTATCCAGAAAAGCCTCAACCATACCAAGATACTAAAATTACTCTATCTAGTTATGCTACAGATTTAAACAAGGCAATGATTGAATGGAGGAGTGGTAATAAAATAATATTGTCTGGATACGGGAAAACGACATATTCTTTTAAAACTCAAGGACCTAACACATCTACTTCTTTTGTAGTAACCATCATGACTTCAGATACACGGGACCGATTAACAAAAAGCTTTACTATTAATCCATCAGAAGTAGAAATACTATGGGAATCTGTCGATGGATATACTCCGCTTTTTTATAAAGGTAAGTCTTTAGTATCATCAGAGGGGTTAATAAGGGCTGTAGCTATACCAAATACAAACACAATAAAATCAGGCAGAGGAGATATATCTTATACTTGGAAGAAATCAGACAAGACAAATCTAGATGTTTCGGGATACAATAAAGATTCGTATACATTTTATGGTAGTGTTTTAAATGATTCTGAAAAAGTATCAGTGAAGGCTTCTTCTGTTGATGGATCTTATGATGCAGAAGGAAAAACAGAAATCCCAACATATGATCCCGAAATAATATTTTACAATAAATCCCCAACTGAAGGTATTCAATACCAAAATGCACTTACTGAAAATAGTCCTTTTCCTGGAAACGAGATGACATTGGTTGCTGAGCCTTATTTCTTGGCTCTTAAAAACAACGAAAAAAACTTTACTTACGACTGGACTATAAATGGAGACTCGGTTACCACACCCTTAAATAAAAGAGAGTTAACAGTATCTCCAACTTCAAGAGGGGGGTATGCGAGTATCATGCTTACATTAGAAAATATCAATAAGTTATTCCAAAAAGTTACTGGTCAGTTAAAACTAAGTCTATAATATGCAAAAAAAAATTATTAAAATAATTATTGTCTTTATATTTTGTATTTTTGTTATATCGACTAAAGTTAGTGCTGCTACTACATATTTTTATTGGTATATGAATGGAAATACCAGGATAGAGATGGGAAATATTAATACAGGTTATAGCACCATGGCCATATGTGATACTGCTTTAAAAAGGCAAATTCAATTAGGATATACAGTAAGTCCAAGTTGTTATGCAGGAGATACTGTTTCGGTAAAAAGCATAACTCCAACTTCGGGGAAAGCTGGTGATGCTATGACCATAAACGGAAGTAATTTTTATGGAGTTACTAATTTATCTTTTAATAATGGAGCTGTTTTAAAAAATACAGATCTTACAGTAACCCCAACTAGTATATCAATAACATCTCTCCCTTCTGGAATAACTACTGGTGTTATCACTATAAATACAACATTTCGAGGAACAACTCAGACTCCAACATTTACAGTAAGTGCAGTTAATGCAAACTTACCTTGGTGGTTTACAGGAATAGATGGGGGTATACGAGATTTATCAATAGGTGGTTATTCTAGTTTAAATGCATGTACTACTGCTAGAAATACTTATTTGAGTGGTTTTTCTGCTACAACAGCAACAGACGTTGGTGCTTGTACTCAAATGACAGTAGCGACAGCACAATTAATGGAAACAACTAGACTGAATAAACCAGTAGGTGGAGTTGTCCCTGTTAGTCCTATCGATGTAGGTATTAAAAATAATACAACATACACACTACTTGCTCCAATACCTGGAATGCCAACTTGTATGGACTGGAGTGGAAAGAATCCAAATTGTCTAGGTAATGATATAGGAAAATATTTAAATGTAATTTTCAAACTTCTTATAGGAATATGTATAGCTCTCGCTGTGATAATGCTTATAGTATATGGAATTATGTATATGGGAGAAGAGTCAGTTTTTGGTAAGGTAGAAGCCAAAAGTAAAATGCTTTCTGCTATACTGGGTTTGATTATAGCACTTGCTTCCTGGGCACTATTAAATACTATTAATCCAGCATTAACAGGAGCAGGGGGTCTAGCCATTAGCTCGGCAAATACAATGATTCCATTGTATGACAGAGGGGTTAATGATCCAGTTAATCCAGCTACTGGTGAAAGTGTAAATTGTAAAGTATTAACATCAGGCCCATGCTCTGTTGCAAATTTAACCACTGCTCTTGGAGTTGATACTACTGTGGCTACAGCTATGTCAAAAATTTGTAGTATGGAAAGTGGTGGAACTAATGCTACTAGCGGAACTGATTACTGCGCAGGTACTAGTCCTAAACTATCATTTTCTTTTGGTTTATTTCAAGTTAATTTGTCAGCACATGGTGATTACGTAGGACCAAAATGTGTAGGATTATTTAATAAAGTTGTGACAGGAAATGATGCTATAGCTCCTAAATATACTAGCGGTTTTAGTTGTTCCCTAAAAACGGGGAATGGACCTGGTGTTGGTACTCTTTACGACACTTGTAAAAATGCATTATTAGATACTAATACAAACTTGGGAATAGCAAAAACCTTGTATGCTAAATATGGCATGGCTCCATGGATTGGTGACAAAAAAGCTTGTCCTTCGGCTTTTCAATAATTAATTATGTCTAACAAAATAAAAATAATTTTAATAGCAATATTTGCAATCATTATATTAATAATAGGTGTTTATTTATATAATAAAAGTAGGGGAATTCCAGTAGGAAACCCAAATGTAAGTATATATCAAAAATTCAACCCTTTTGGTTCGGCTTCTGATGTCATAAGTAATATAAATAAGAATGATAATAATACAAACAACCCTACTAAAAAAAATGGAGTTGTATTGCAAAACTCAAGATTTCATAAAATAACAGAGTTTGCAGTCTCTGGTGCAGCTTATTTCGAAGAGAAAAAAGAAATACCTGCTGTAGTAGATAATACAGTAATTACTCCAATAACCACAACTAAAACCACTAAAAATAAATTGGTTGCTCCGCCAGTATCAATACCTAACTATGAAGTAACTCCATCAATACGCTATGTAGAAAAAGCAACAGGCCATATATATCAGATGAATCTAAAAACTAGAGCTCAGGGTGAAATCTCAAATTCTACTGTTCCTGGTGTTTATGAAGCTATTTTTGGAAATGGAGCTAATTCAGTCATATATAGATATCCATCAACAGATAATAAAAGTATTACTAGCTTCGTATCATCTTTAACTAATAAAAATAGTAGTTTTCTTGCTTCTGATATAACTTCAATAAGTCTTTCACCAGATAAAAATAGTTATTTTTCTTTAATTAAAAATATAAAAGGTGTAGCAGGTACAGTTAGTAATTTCAATGATGTTAAAACATCAAATATTTTTACTTCTTCTTTCTCTGAATGGTTACCTCAATGGGTTACAAATCAATCTATATATATAACAACAAAACCTTCATACTTAGTAAATGGAGATATATTTAATTTAGATATTCAAAGTGGAACTCTCACAAAAATTCTAGGTGGAATACCAGGGCTTACAACACTAACGAGCGGTGATGGAAAAAGTTTTTTATTTGGAGCTTCATTAAACACAGGCCCTAAGTTAAATGTTTATAATATAAATGGACGTATTTCCATAGATTTAAAAATATACGGCTTACCCGAAAAATGTGTCTGGAGTAGCGACAATATAAATGTTTATTGTGCTGTTCCTAATACAATAATAGGTAACCAATTCCCTGACATTTGGTATAAAGGTCTTGTATCTTTTGATGATAAATTTGTAAAAATAAATACAAATAATCAAGATATTGCTACCTTAGCTAATTCTTCTAGTGAAATACCTGTAGATGCTACAAATCTATTCTTGAGTAAGAACGAAGATGGACTATTCTTTATAAATAAAAAAGACGGCACACTTTGGAAATTTGATTTATAAAATAAAATAATTTTAAACCTAAAATGCCTGAGCATCGCTCAGGCATTTTAGGTTTAAATTTATTAATAATTACTCCCCACGTATTTTATAACCACTCTTCTATTGGGCCCATAACCTTCTGATTCAGTCTTTATATCTGGTATTTTCTCTAAAAACATATGTATAATGCGACGTTCATTGGCTGGCATTGGTTCAACTTCTATATTACTCTTAAAATATTTTGCTCTCTCTGCCATCATATGAGCTACATTCTTAAGATTATCAAATTTTTTCTTTTGATAACCATTTATATCTATGAATATATTTGAGATTTCTTCTGTCTCTGTTGATTTTTCTACCATCTTACGGACGAGGTGATTGAGAGATCTCAATGTTTCTCCTTCACGTCCTATCATAAATCTTGAATCAGGTGTCTCTATCATAAACCAAAGCATTCCATCTTCAAGACTTATATCCATCTTTGATATAGTACAGGCTGTATGTGTAAAAATATTCTCTATAATTGATTTAATTAAATCTTCTGACATATAAATTTTATTTATTATCTATTGTTTTTCGAATATACCATTCCTGAACAATAGTAAATATATTACTTGTAACAAAATATAGGGCTACCGCTGCAGATATTTTCCATGCAATCAATGTTATAAAGATAGGTAATATATATCTGACATTCATTTGCATACTATTAGACATCTCATCTTGGAATGATTTAGGTTCATTGTTTGGAATATCAGTAGTTATTTCTACATCCTTCTCTGATTTAACAGGGGAGGCTAGATAACCTTGTATAAATTGAGTAGCTCCAGCAATAATAGCTAATAGTATACTTTTACTATTCATTTCAATGAAACCAAGAAAATTTGTATGAATAAAAGCTGGTTTACTCAAGAACGGATAAATCATAGTATCCAAAGAAAGACCTTTTAAAATAACAAAATATAAAGCAAAAATAACAGGGAGTTGTATTAATACAACTAAACATCCAGAAAATGGATTTGTACCATATTTCTTATATAATTCAAAGGTTTTTTTGGCTTGTTCTTCTTTATTAGGATAATCCTTTTTGATAAGCTTTATTTCTGGCTCCATCCTCTTCATTAAAATCTGACTTTTAATAGACTTTTTAGTTAAAGGATAAAGAACAAATTTAACAATAATAGTAACAAGAATAATAGCAAAACCAACATCACCAAAAGTGACATTGTTCATTAAAAAAATAACGATATTATAAATAGGTTGATAAAAAATGGTGTGCCATAGTGCTTGCATGTTTCTATTGTATATCAAAAAATTATAAAATCAAAGAAATACACTATTTTAATGGATCATAGTGATCTTTTTGCCAAGGATGACAACGTATAATTCTACAAAAACCTTTATATATACCAATAAAAACACCATATTTTAATATGGCTTCCTTGGTATATTCTGAGCAAGTAGGTAAAAATACACAAGAATTATGAGACCTAAATGGTATTTTTTGGTATAGATTTATTAAATAAATTAAAAATCTTTTCACCCCGTTAGAGATAGTCTTTTTTAGACAAAACATATGTTTATAATTATAGTTAATAAGAGTAAATAACTAAATATTTTAAAATTTTCTATATTTTTAATAAAATAATCTCTAATGGGGTTCATTTTATATAATTTTGGCTTTTTTAAGTATAAAATCGATATCTTTTTTAAATTCGGTAGTATTTGAAACTAAAGCTTCTTTTTTATAAAAGAAAATACCTGCATTAAATTTAAGGTCATATTGACGTAGTATGTTGTATCCTACTCTGCGTAGGGAATTACGTTTTACAGCCCTCTTAGCTATCTTTTTAGGTGCTACAAAGGCATATTGAGGTGTATCTTGCTTTATATACCGAAACACAAAAAACGAGCCAGGAATGATATTTCCTTTTTCCATAATGGTTTGAAATATCTCTTTGGTGACTCGCTTTTTCTTTGGAAGCATAATTATTTTGCTATTGAAACTTTTGCACGGCCCTTTTGGCGACGTGCTTGGGTAACCTTTTTACCTCCTGGGGTCTTTGCTCGAACTAAAAATCCATGAGTTTTAGCTCTTTTTCTTTTATTTGGTTGATATGTTAGAGACATAATGAAAATATATACTAATTTGACACATAAAGCAACATAGGTCGATAAACCCCCACACCTATATTTTTATGACTATTTATAAAGAAGATTAGTATTTTAATAAAATATGGGTGTGTGGGTAAACATATCCACACGTTATTAACACCTTAATTAAGATATTAAATTGTTGTGTTTTAAGAAACATAGGTATAATGGGACTTATGAACACAAAAGAACTCTGGGAAAAGTGCCTATCTGAAATAGAATTAAGTATATCAAAGGCTAATTTTACCACCTGGTTTAAAAACACATCAATAGTAAGAGAAGAGGCTGGTACTTTATATGTTGGGGTACCAAATGAATTTGTGAAAGATTGGCTATATAACAAATTTCATAAATTGATCCTTAAAACCATCATAGGTTATGAAGAGGGTGTTCGTAGTATAGAATATATAATATACAAAAATGAAAACTCTAATAAAAATGTTGAAAATACTATTACGAAGCAAATAAATATAAACAAAGAGCTTCCTTTAAATGACCTCTATATGAACAAGGAGGATAACCTAAATCCTAAATATAATTTCAACTCTTTTGTTGTTGGACCTTTCAATGAACTAGCATATGCAGTCGCCCAAGCAATCATAACGAATCCTGGTCAAAATTATAATCCTTTCTTTGTATACGGAGGAACAGGCCTTGGTAAAACACATATGATCCAAGCAATAGGGAATACCATAAAAATAAAACATCCTGGTAAGAAAATATATTATGTATCTCTAGAGAGATTCGCTATTGATTACATAAATTCTATTCAAAATAAAAATCCAAATTCATTTAAAGAAAAATATCGTAAATATGATGTTATTATTATGGATGATATTCAGTTTATTTCTGGTAAAGACAAAACTCAAGAAGAGTTATTCCATTTATTCAATACACTTTATGAAAGTAATAAACAGATTATTTTTTCCTCAGATAAGCATCCAAACTTTATTCAAGGACTTGAAGAGAGACTTCAATCTAGATTTGCTTCTGGTATGACAGTCCAAATAGTTGAGCCGGATTATGAATCTAGAATCGCTATTATTAAAGCAAAGTTCGAATCTACAAATTCTATTATCGATAATGAGATTGTCTCATATTTAGCAGAGATATTAGAAGGTAATATACGTGAACTTGAGGGAAGTTTAAATACTATAATATGCCAAACTCAGCTTAAAAATAAAGCTCTTTCTCTAAATGAAATCAAGGCCTTAATAAAAAATAATATAAAACCAAAGAAAACTGTTGCTATAAAAGATATAGTAGAAATTATTTCAAATCATTATGGAATTTCTAAGGATATAATTTATGAAAAAACCCGCCGTAAAGAAATAGTAAAAGCTAGACAAGTAGCTATGTATATACTTCGAGAAGATTTCAATATATCCTATCCTCTAATAGGGAGTAAACTTGGTGGAAGAGATCACACTACTGCTATACATTCCCATTTAAAAATTAAAGAGGATTTAAAAACAGACCCAGCCCTACTTCAAGAAATAGAAAAAATAAGAATCATGTTTAAGTAGTGTATAAGTTGTGGAAAAAGTGTGTTTAAAAAAAATAAGTATGTGGAAAACTTTTAATAAAAATAATAAATATCAATTTATTATAAATTAAATAAATTATAAAATTATTTAAATAAGATAAAAGTTATATAAAACAAAGATTAAAAAGTAATTAACATATTAACACTCTTAGTAATAGTAATAAATTATATTAATAGATTAATTAACAATAAGGTATAAAGTTAACTTGAGTTAATTAAATAAAAAAATTATGAAATTAGAATGCTCAATAGAAAAAATTAAAAACGCTTTAATGATTGTAGACAGGATAACTGGTAAGAATTTAACATTACCTGTATTAGGATCTGTACTATGGGTAGCTACTGGTAAAACATTAAAACTTAGAGCTACTAATTTAAATATTGGTATAGAAATGGAAGTTCCGGCTAAAATAGAGAAAGAGGGAGTTATTGCTATTAAGAGTGATATATTATCTTCTTTGTTTTCAGTGCTTTCAGGCGATCAAGTTGTTTCTTTTGAATTGATAAATAATAATCTTTCAGTTAAAACTAAAACAAATACTATTATTTTAAAAAGTATATCTAGTGATGATTTTCCCACAATACCTGTTATAGAGGGTGAAAATCTTTTAATACCAGCAAAAAAGTTTTTAGAGGGAATAAAGTCTGTTTATTATAGTGCTTCTGTTTCAGAAATTAAACCAGAGATAGGTAGTGTTTATATATATCCAGAAGATGATTTATTGGTTTTTGTTGCGACGGACTCTTTTAGACTTGCTGAGAAAAAAGTTAAAATAAAACAAAAACTTTCTTTTGAAGGAATCTTAATACCATTTAAAAATACTACAGAGATAATTAAAGTATTGGACGGAATGGAAGGGGATATTAAAATAACACTACATAAGAATCAAATATCTTTTTCTACTACAAATATATATTTAACATCAAGGATAATAGATGGGGCTTTTCCAGACTATAAACAAATAATACCTAAAAATCCAACCACTGAAGTTACTCTTTTAAAACAAGATTTTATATCTTCATTAAAAGTTTCAAATGTTTTTTCAGATAAATTTAATCAAGTTACTTTTAATATAAAACCCGGAGAGAGAGTTTTTGAAATTGAGGCTAAAAATAGCGATATCGGAGAAAATATAACTCTTATATCAGCAGCTATGTCTGGAGAAAACATAACTCTAAATTTTAATTATAAATATATTATAGATTGTTTTATGTCTATAAGTTCTGATTCTTTAGTTTTAGAATTTAGTGGTAATAATAGACCAATGATAATAAGACCAATAGGAGACCCTTCTTTTATGTATCTAGTTATGCCAATGAATAGATAGAAGATAATTAGAAAATAATATAAAAAATTAAAAATGGACTATAACCACATAAAAGATTATTTAGGCAAATTTAAAGAAATACTTTTTTCTGGTGAAGAAAAAACTAGAATAATACTGGGTGTTATAGATCATATTATTTCTATTAAAATAGAAAATAAAAATATTCAAATAAAACAACCTTTTATTTATATAAAAGCATCGCCATTAATTAAGAATGAAATTTTAATAAAAAAAGAGTTGATATTAAAAGAAATATCAACTCTTTTACCTGAAAGTAATTTTAAGGATATTAAATAACTATTCTATATTTAAAGGAGAAGTAATTTCTCCTGTTTTATTATTTGTATCATATCCAACAACCTTAATGATATTTTGATTTGAAATACCAGGTATGTCTTTAGGAATAAAGGAGACATAAAAAGGTGCACTTTTTATAGATTTAAGATATGTATTATTTATAAAAACATCCACCTTTTTTAATTGGCTTTGGTTAGTAGAATTAACTGTAAAGTTTATATTATCTGTATTTTTATATATATCTTGTGATATTCCACTTATAGTAAGTATAGGAATTGATTGATCGGTAGTATTTACATTTTGTACGTTATTACGATCAATCTCGGAAATATTTTTATAATTTATCATATTTTCTTTCCACCATTTTTGCACACCGTATTCCCAGTTTGTAAATTGGGAATCACTTGTGCTTTTAGCAGGGATGTTATTTAATGGATTGTTTTTATCTATCCAATATAGGATTGTATGAACATTAGTAATTGAAACTTCTTTTTTATCATTTTGAATAAGTGCACCAGTGTTTGGATCATACGATGGTGTATTTTCAGTAAATGTTTCTCCTCCTTGCCAGAATCCACGTAATACAGGTGGTAAAGAAGGGTCTATTGGTTCTGGATCTTGAAAAAATTCATTTGTTTTATCTTTTAATGTATCTGATATAACTGCATTCCATATCGGACCAGCTAAAGCAGCTCCACCTTTTTTCATAGGCTTATTATCGTTGTTTCCTACCCATACACCAACAGCAATAGAAGGAGTGTATCCGATGGTCCAAGCGTCCTTGTTGTCGTTCGTAGTACCCGTTTTGACTGCTACGTTATGTCCTGGAACATTTAAAATAGAATTTGCGCCAAATGTTGGAGTTCGAGCAGTATCATCTGATAAAATATTTGATAAGATGTTTGTTGTGTTTTGTTTTAGTACAGCATATGATTTATCTGTATATTCTTCTAAAGTTTTTCCATCTGAATCTTTTACAGACAAGATACCAGTATATGGGTGGCGAATACCATTAGTAGCAAAAACCCCATAGACTGATGTCATTTCTAGGAGAGTTGTTTCTCCTCCACCGATTACAAGAGATAGTCCGTATCTAGTTGGGTCTGTAAGTGTTGTAATACCAAGATTATTAGCCATTTTTATAGCATCATTTATTCCAACTAAATATAATAATTTAATAGCAACTATATTGATAGATTGAGCTAGGGCGTCTTTTAGAGTCATAGGACCTCTAAATTTATTATCATAATCACTTGGTGTGTAGCACGTAGCCCCTTTACTACCTGGAAGTGGTTTACCATCAGGATCACAAGAAGCATTAAATTCAGTTTTCACATCGAAAAGAGTTGTATCAGCAGTGTATCCTTTTTCAAAAGCATCAGCATAAACGATAGGTTTAAAAGATGAACCAGGTTGTCTTGCTGCTGTTGCGACATTGAAGTTACCGTCAACCGTTGTATCAAAATAATTACGTGAACCAACCATGGAAAGTATTTGTCCTGTTTTTGGATCTATAACAACAATAGCGGCATTTGAACCATTCCAATTTTTTTGATTTTCTTTTGATTTTTCTAGAGCTATAGCTTCAGCCTTTTTTTGTAAATCATAATCTAGAGTTGTGATTATATTAAGACCTCCATCATCAAGAGTATTTATTCCGTATCTTTTTTCTAAATAATCTTTTATAAAGAATACAAAATGCGGTGCAGCTATGTTCATTGGTCTCTCGGGCATGAATACAACTACTTCAGTTTTTGCTTTATTATAAGTATTTTCATCAATAAACTTTAAATCGAGCATTCTTTTCAATACTAAATTTTTTCTTTCATCAAGTTTATTTTTATTTTTTCTATATGGAGAATAATAAGTTGGGCCGTTTGGTATAGCAGCAAGATAGGCAGACTCAGCTAGTGTTAAATCTAAGGGTTCTTTATTAAAAAAAGCTTTTGATGCTTCTTCGATTCCATAAATATTTCCACCATAAGGAGCTTCGTTTAAATATAGGGCAAGTATATCATCTTTACTTAATATTTTTTCAAGCTTTATAGCTAATATCCATTCTTTTATCTTTCGTGATATAGAACGGTCAGATGTTAGTAGAGTATTTTTTATAAGCTGTTGTGTAATTGTTGAACCACCTTGTATTTTTTTACCAGTTAATTTAGCCCAAATCGTCGCACGAATGATGGAAGTTATTCTTATTCCTTTATGTTGATAAAATTCACCATCTTCTATCGCAACCGTAGCATTTTTAATATTTGTACCCATTTCTTCATAAGGGATAATAGTTCTCTTTATATTGTCATGTAAGTCATACAGAAGTACCTGACCAGTACGATCATAAATTTTAGTGGAACTTTGTATCTTTCTTTCCGTAAAAAGCTTAAAATCTGGTAATTTTAGAGTACTAACCCAGATTATGGCTACACCTACAAACATAACCCCCAAGCCTAGTATTATAAATAAGATGTTTTTTAGTGATTTAAATGAATGTTTTTTCATATATCAGTATCATATCATAAATATTATAGGTACGGACAAAGAACACATAATATGATAATATACAAATATGAAAAAGATAAACGATGAATTGTTAACAAGAGGTATCGCTTCTATATACCCATCTAAAGAATTTTTGGAAAGTAAGATTAAGAAAGGAGAAAAACTTACAATATATCTAGGTATTGACCCAACTGGGCCAACTCTTCACCTTGGACATGCAATACCAATAAAAAAATTAAGTGAATTTCAAAAAGACGGACATAAAATAATTTTATTAATGGGTGATTTTACTGCGATGATAGGGGACCCGACAGACAAAGGGGCTGCTCGTAAACAACTAACCCACAAAGAGGTTATGCTAAATTTAAAAAATTACAAAAAACAAGCTAGCTCTATACTTTCTTTTACAGGTAAAAATGCAGCTCAATTTAAGTTTAATTCAAAGTGGCTTAGTAAGATGAATTTTGAAAAAGTACTATCTCTAGCTTCAAATATTACTGTTCAGCAAATGTTGGAAAGAGATATGTTTGAAAAGAGAATGAATGATGGTAAGCCAATATATTTACACGAATTTATGTATCCACTTATGCAAGGATATGATTCTGTTGCTATGGATGTAGATGGAGAAATTGGTGGCAATGATCAGACATTTAATATGCTTTGTGGTCGTGATCTTATGAAAACGATGAAGAATAAAGAAAAATTTGTTATTACCGTAAAATTGCTTGAAGATAATTCTGGTAAAAAAATGGGTAAAACAGAAGGAAATATGGTTTCACTGTCTGATACACCAAATGAAATGTTTGGTAAGGTTATGAGTTGGACTGATGGTTTAATTATTCCCGGATTCGAACTCTGCACAAATATATCTACAGGAGAAATAGAAGATATGAAGAAAATGCTTGATTCCGGTAATGTTAATCCAAAGGAAATGAAAGTTAAATTAGCAAATGAAGTTGTAAAAATGTTTCATGGAGATAAAAAATCAAAAGAAGCACAAGGTAATTGGGAAAAAACATTTTCTAAAAAAGAAATACCTATAGAGATAGAAAGCATTTTGGTAAAAGAAGGAACTTCATTGGTAGATGTTCTTATTTCTCAAAAAATTGTTTCTTCTAAAAACGAATTTCGTAGACTAATAGGTGAGGGTGCAATAACAAATATGGATGAAGACCAGAAAGTTTCTACTTTCGAAGAACTAGCAAAAAGTGGTGTTTATAAAATAGGAAAGAAAAGATTTTGCAAAATAAAAATTAGTGATTAGTATTCAGTGATTATCTTCTAGTAAAAAACACCTTGGCGTCGCCAAGGTGTTTTTTACTAATCATTAGAAACTAGTTACTGAAACCTAATTTAATATTCAGATCCATCAAGACCAGCAAATTCTTCTAAGTCTTCATCCTCTTCGTCGTCTAGTAATTCTTCATCAATAAGCAAATCATCATCAATAGGTTCATCTAAATCATCTGGAGATAATAGCACATCTGCATCATCTTCATTTATATCAACATCTCCACCTAATTCTTCGTCGTCTTTATAACTCATAAGTCAATTATTTAAATAAATATATTATAATAATTATTTGTATCAAAATATTATTTTCTTTGCAATAGCTAGGCACCTGTGGAAAACCCCCACACCTACTTTTTGCTTTTTATATATCTCATAATTACAAAAAAGTAGGTGTGGGGGAAAACCTTTCATGAGCTAAACATGTAATACCAATAGCAATTGCATCTAATTCATCGTCTGAATTTGTCTCCTCTTCCATGTTAATGAGCTTGGGAACCATAGACATAACAGCATTTTTACTTGATTTTCCATAACCAGTAACAGCAATTTTTATCTGCGGAGGTGTATATTCAAAAATTAGTAAATTATTACGAGAGGCACTGTAGACGATAACTCCTCTTGCTTCTGAGACCCCCATCACTGTTTTTTGGTTTGTTGTGAAATATAACTTTTCTATAGACAGAGCATTTGGTTTGTATTTTTTAATTACTCTTTCCACCTCTTCTCCTATCAGAGTTAGTCTTTTATGAAAAGGAATATCAGCTCGAGTTTTAAAACACGAAGAATAAACCAGAGTATGTTTTGCTGTTAATGTCTTATCTAAGACAGCTATTCCGATTCTTTCGAATCCTGGATCGATTGCTAAAATTCGCATACAAATTATAAATTTCTGGAATTAAAATAGTTCTATCAAAGTGACTTGCGAGTCTGTCAAGACAAATTTTTAGTAAAAATATTTGAATCAACAGATTCACCCCTGGCATGTGCACTTTGAGAGAATCTATTTTAATGGAAGAAATTAAGATAACAAATTAATCTTTAATTATAAAATCAAAACCCAAATGCTCATAACCTTTTTTAGTGACAGTTCTACCTCTTGTTGTTCTCTCTAGTAAGCCTAGTTGTATTAGATATGGCTCTATGACTTCTTCTATCGTTGCTTCTTCTTCACTTGATGCTGCGGCTATAGTTTTAAGACCCACAGGGCCACCATTGAATTTGTTTATTATTATTTCAAGGACTCTTCTGTCTGATGAAGTAAGGCCTATCTCATCTATTTCAAGTAGGGCCAAGGCACTTTTTACTGCACTTTTAGATAAGGGAATTTTATGTACTTGAGCGTAGTCTCGACATCGCTTCAAAAAATAATTGGCAGTACGAGGGGTAAATCGAGCTCTCTTTGCTATTTCTTCTAAGGCTTCATCCTCAAGTTCTACTCCTAGTATTTTAGCCGAACGAGATAATATTTTTTTAATTTCATCGTTATTATAAAATTCAAGTCTGAAAACTCCACCTGAGAATCTTGAACGAAGAGGGGACGATAAGAGTGCTATACGAGTAGTAGCAGCTATAAGTGTAAAAGGTGGTAATTCAAGTTGGATAGTTCTAGCTGAAGGTCCTTTACCAATAATAATATCCAAAACACCTGACTCCATAGCTGGGTATAATATCTCTTCTACCATTTTATTTAAACGATGTATCTCGTCTATAAATACAATATCACCAGGGGCAAGATTTGTGAGGATAGAAGCAAGATCCCCGACTTTTTCTATTGCGGGTCCAGAAGTGATTTTTATCTGCCTTCTTGTCTCTTTTGCTATTAGATGAGCCAATGTTGTCTTTCCCAATCCCGGTGGACCATAAAATAATATATGTTCTGCTGGGTGAGACCTCTCTGCTGCTGCTGTTAACAGTATTTTTAGATTAGCTTTTATGTTTTCTTGACCAATATATTCCTCCCAAATACCAGGTCGGAGTGTTTGGTCCAAGAAACCTTCATCTTTATTGGATGATTGAGACTCTGGACTCATATCTTTTATTGTTGTGTTTTTACTTGACATTATATTCTTAATATGCTATACTCTTTCTAGAAGTTTGATACGTGTTAATTATAGCATTTTTGTGAAGAGGACATAAATCTCTAAGCAATCGGCCCCGTGCTCTATATATGTGCATAGGACGTCTTGGTTTATATTTATATTTACTGTGGCTATCCTGTAATCTTATATTACTTTATCAGCGCATGCTCTTAAAGGATTGTTTAGAGATTTATGTTTTTTTCTTTTAAAAAACCACTTATTTAAATAAGTGGTTTTTTAATTATTCTTCGTAGAAGTCTACAACACTAGCCACTTCATCATAAGAGGTGATACCTTTTAGTATCTTTACAAGACCATCTTCTTGCATACTGAGTGATGTCTGGTGTTTAGCTGCTTCTTTTATTTCTCTTTCACTTGGGTTTGTGACTATTATATCTTCTATTTTTGCGTCATTATAAATAGCTTCGAATATTCCTATCTGGCCGTGGAATCCAGTATTGTTACATTCGAGACATCCAACCGGTTCATATAATTTAAATGGATTCACTAGATCTACTCCATACTCAGCAAAATTCTTATTATAAGATTTAGCTTTTGCTATCATAGAATTAAATAAAGAT
>JBAXFQ010000015.1:0-16321 GCA_037139835.1 Candidatus Nomurabacteria bacterium
ATACAAAGATTCGTCGTCCTGTAGTTTTAAAATATTTTGAAAAATTTAAAACATATGCAAAATCACGGTCTAGGGAGGGGGAATTGAAAAGGTTAAGTCGTAGCGAAAAATTAGAATTAATAAAAAATAATTAGCACATATATACTATCTATAGTATACTTCGCGAGTCGTTTAGTATCTCTAATAAAATTATATCTATATGGAACCAGAAGTAAAAGTAGAAGAAGTAGTTGCTACACCTGAAGTAGTTGTTGAAGAAACAGCTGCTCCAGTCGAAGCTCCTGTAGCAGAAGCTACTCCTGAAGTTGCTGCATAAGCAATCTAAATAAATATAAACACTCACCAGGAATGGTGGGTGTTTATTGTTATTTGCTATTTAGTCTTAAAAGTGCTATAATTATAATATAATAGTAATAACTTGTCTAGTTTAGACCAGGTAATAAATATAATATATGGGAAATTTTAACGGAGGAGGTAATAGAGGTGGAGGTTTTAGAGGTGGAAATGGAGGCGGAGGCCGTCCATCTTTCGGAGGAGGTCGTGGTGGAGACAGAGGTCCAGTCACAATGCACAAAGCTGTATGTGATGAATGTCACAAGAGTTGTGAAGTTCCTTTCCGTCCATCAGGTGATAAGCCAATATATTGTAATGATTGTTTTGGTGAAAAGAGAGGCAATGAAGCTCCTCGCCGTGATTTTGGTAATGATCGTGCTCCAAGAAGAGAATTCAATGATCGTCCAGCCCAAACATTCTCAAAGCCAGCAGTAGCTCCAGTAAGTAATGATATGAGTAAGCAATTAGGTGAGATGAATAGTAAACTTGATCGTTTGATAAATGCTATCGAAAAGATGAATGCACCTAAAGTTTCAGCTCCAGCTGTAGTATCAAAGCCAGTTGTTAAGGTGGCACCAGTAGTAGTAAAGGTAGCTCCTAAAGCTCCTGCTGCTAAAGTAGTTGTTAAAGCATCTGCAAAGAAAGTTGTAGCAAAAGCTCCAGCAAAGAAAATAGTTTCAAAAAAGAAATAATCTAATTTTCTAAACATAAAAAGCCCCAAGAGGGGCTTTTTATGTTTGCAATTATAAATGCTATAATCATTTTGTATATTTTTAATTATGAAAAAGATAAGAAAAGTAGATACAATAGATGTTAAAAGATGTTTTGCTGTTGCAGAGCTTATTAAACAAACAAAAGGGAATAAATACTATCTATCCATTTTATCTAAAGAAGATTTTAATAAAAGGTTGTTAAACGTTAAATCTAAGGTTATTAAAATGACGGAAAAGGAGTTAGATAAGATTGTTAGTTATAATTATAAATATAAAAAAAGATTAATTTCTTATAGTAATTCAGATTGGTACATGGGAGAATTTGATATAAAAGAAGCAGGAGTTTGGAGGAGGGCGGGTGGTTTACCTCTAAATTTTACTAATAATAATCTTTTTGAAACAGCAAAAAATGTAAAGTTTTCTATAGAAAATAATTTGAATAAATTAGAAAAAAGATCCAAGATAGTTATTCCAAATATTTTGAATATAAATGTTGATTATATACAAAAAGAAAAATACTTGTTGCCGATTACCTTTATTGGAGGAACTGGAACTAAAGGAAGAAGAAGGTTAAAGGTAAAAACACAATTGGATATAGATGATGGATGTATGAGGTCTATCTCACTTGCAGTTAGTGGAAAGAAAATAATTAGATCTTATATAGGTTTCCATAAGGATAATTTAAAATAAAAACATATGAACAAAGATGAATTAGATATAATAAAAAAAGTAGAAGAGTTAACTTCAAGGATAAATGATATTTTTGGTAGAAAGACAAGGCCTTTTTTAACTAGGTATCCATTATTATTTACCATGCTGGTTATATTTGGAGCAGTCATGATAAGTGAGGGGATGAAGGAGCTTGTTTCAGAAATATCATTTTTACATGGTCATCCTCTTGTGATGATGTTGGTAGGTATCTTGGTTCTAATTGTTACTGGAACTTTGTATAAAAAATTAAAGAATAAAGATAATGAAATTGAAGTCGATAAAATTAAATAATCAAAACATTGATTATATTTTAAAGGTAAATAAAAGATCGAGGAATATAAGACTAGCTATACACCCAGGAGCGAAAGTCACGGTCACGACCCCTAGGTTCGTACCTCAATTCATAGTTGATAGATTTTTGAAAGATCAGTCAGACTGGTTACTTAAAAGAATGGAGTATTTTTCTAAACTTCCTCCTGTTAAAAATAAAAAAGAGAAGAGAGAAGAATATTTAAAATATAAAGAAGATGCTTTAATCCTAGTAAAAGGAAGACTAGAACATTTTAATAGATATTATAATTTAAAATGGAATAATATTACGGTCAGAAACCAGAAGACACGATGGGGAAGTTGCTCAAGAAAGGGTAATTTAAATTTTAATTATAAAATTATCTTCTTATCAGAAGAACAGTCAGACTATATAATAGTACATGAATTATGTCACCTAAAAGAGCTGAATCATTCTAAGGATTTTTGGAAGTTAGTTGGTTTATGTGTTCCTACTTATAAGAGTATAAGAAGTAGTCTAGTTCAAAATAGCATAAAACTAAGTTAATTATATGATATTCAAGTTTATTTATATGGATAAATTTGACTTATTACATTTATCATGCTATTGTAAATTTAAATAAATTGTAAATAATTTAAACCTTTAAAAACAAAAAAGATGGAGAGAATCGAAAACTTTAAGTTGGCTGTTAAAGAAATTTTTGAGGATAAAGAGATAGTAACGGATTGTAATAATCCGCTTTTATTTTTATATTCGCTTGATGGCTTGTGCACAAAAGAGGCAAAAGAAGTTATGATCGGAGAAATAATCATCAACACTGGTAGTTGTTTTGGGAAAATGCTGAGGGCTGCAGTTTTGGTTGAACAATTGTTTCCGAATCATATACTCTATTCGGGATTGGTTTGCGAAAACTTTTTCAGAGATATGTTACTCAGTAGAAGGTTTGAAACAAAGTATTGGGAAGATGAAAATTATATAAAGGAGATTTTACAGTATGAAGAATCTAGTATGATTATTCTTGATAAAGAAGGGAATCAATTCGACCCTTTATTTAAAAAGATTTCATACACACCAGAAATGTCGTCTCATTCTTCAGTAGAATGTTATGGATTATGGGAAGGACTACATGCTTTTTATTTGGTTACATTATTACTCGAGGCAAGAAAAAATGTAGGAATAAATCAGTATTGTCTTTTGCTTTTCAAGATTAATTCCTTGTACTCTAAAAACATTCTTGTCAAAAAGACCTGGGCTAATGTACATTGTTTGATTGATCGCAAAGATAAATCAATCCAATTTGCATCGGAAACAATCTCGAAATACAAAAGTGTTAAAGAACTCTTCTTTTTATGGGAAATAACCGAAGATCAGATTTATAAAGATAAGATTATAGAAGGTTACAACATTAAAATGTTTAATTATTTTGATAATCTTTATGTAAAGCCATTGGATTTAACTCTCGTTATGCGCAAGGCATATGATTCTTTATCAGAAGTTGAAAAGCACGAATTTCTTAAGCAACAAAGGAAGCCAATCAAAATCTTTGAAGATAAGGCAGAAAATTATTGTTCTCCTTATATTTCACAAAGCGTTTAATTAATTAAAAGCGGACGATCTTGTTTTGCAGGATCGTCCACGTTTTAGAGTTCACAATTTTTAATTGTGGTTTCTAAAATGTTTATTTTAGTAAATAATTTATCTTTCTATTTAATGAAAAATAGTGTATTGTGATAATCTATATGGCTCACGGAGAAGTAGTAATACGTTTTGAAAAAGTTTTTTTTGAATATGGACACAATAAACCGATATTAGACTCGGTGGATTTTTCTGTACGTCGTGGTATGAAGGTTACTATCATGGGACAAAATGGGGCAGGTAAAAGTACACTTTTCTCACTTATTACTGGTGAGAGAGAACCAGAAGAAGGTCAGATACATCTAGCTCAGAGGACGACCATCGCACTTTCTCGTCAGGTGATTCCTCGCGACGAGCTCGACCTGACAGTTCGAGAATTCTTTGAAAAATGTTTTAAAGAAAAGGTTTATGATATAGATCCTCGCATAGATGATGTCTTAGAAATAGTAAATCTAAAAGGCCATGATAAAGTTCATGAGAGGATAGTACGCTCTTTCTCTGGTGGTCAGCAGGCTCGTCTTTTACTTGCTTCTGCTCTTATACAAGAGCCAGATATTCTTCTTCTTGATGAACCGACAAATAATTTGGACAAAGCAGGTATCTCACATCTAACTGATTTTCTTGTGAAATATAAAAAGACTGTTATTGTTATTTCTCATGATGCTCACTTCTTGAATTCTTTTACTGATGCAGTTTTATATTTAGATGTATATACAAAAAAGATAGAGCAGTATGTCGGTAACTATACAGATGTTCGTGATCAAATAGCAGCTCGTATGGAAAGAGAGAATCGTAAGAATGCAATGCTTTCAAAAGAGATTCAAGCGAAGAAAGATCAAGCTAATGCTTTTGCTATGAAAGGAGGAAATCTACGTGCTGTTGCAAAAAGAATGCGAGACCTAGCAGAAGAACTTGAAGAAGAGAAAGTGGACGTCCGCAAAGAAGATAAGACCATAAGAAATTTTATTATTCCTACTCAGGATGATTATACAGGAGATATTGTTACATTTACTTCAGTCCCTATATATAAAAATCATAAAATAAAAAATATAAAAGTAAATGTAAAGCTTCGTAAAAATAAGCATTTACTTCTTTCTGGCCCCAATGGTATAGGTAAAAGTACATTACTAGAATCTATTGTAAAAGGTAAAGTTGATGGTATATCTATTCCTTCGGAAGTTAGAGTTGGTTATTACAGACAAGATTTTTCTACTCTTGATTTCAATGATACTGTCTATGAGTCTCTTGCTGAAACTATGAGAAAAGTAAGTGGAAAAGTACATGAAGAAAGTATACGAGCGACAGCTGCGAGCTTCTTAATTACAGGGGATATGGTCTATACACAGATAGGAAGTCTATCTGAAGGGCAGAAAGGTCTAGTTGCTTTTGCGACTCTAGTGCTAACAAAGCCTGGGCTTTTAATACTCGATGAGCCGACGAATCATATCAACTTTCGTCACTTGCCAGTCATAGCTAAAGCTCTAAGTGACTTCAAAGGTGCGATGATCTTAGTATCACACGTTCCAGACTTTGTAGAACAGATTCGTATAGACGAGACTCTTGATTTAGACAAATAAATAAAAATTAAAAAAATATTTATCATTATGATAAATATTTTTTTGAAAATGTATCATTTATGATATAATTCTTGTGTTTATTATTATATTCAAATATTTAAATGATACAAAAAAAATTTTTACGAAAAATTTCCTCAATTATTTTATTTAGTTTTTGTTTTACTACTTTTTTTGCTCCGTTTAGTATAGCTAAAGCAAATAATACAAAAACTTTAGTTATTACTTTTTCTACAATACCTACCCATGCAAGTGTCTCTAAAGCCACTCTTAAATATAATAAAAATTTTGCCTTAAGTTATTCTTTTGATGATGGAAATATAAGAGGGTATGATACCGCCTTTAAGTATATGAATGGTGGTTATTCTGATTATCTAGGTCAGTATTTTGGTGGTTTGTATTTCACAGATGGAACTGGAAATAATGTACCTTTCCGTGCTGGTTATGCATTCTATGCTAGGAATGGTAACTACACTGATATACACGTGAATACTCCTAGTTATATAAACTGGACACAATTGCAAGATGCTGTAGATAACGGCTGGAATGTTTTCAACCATGGTTATACCTCGACAACTCTTTTACCAGGAGATCCTAACAATGAATATTACAACGGAGATCCAGGAGGTCATTCTGTTGGAGCTCTGGATTATAATTACGAATTAACTCAAAATAATGTCGAGGTTGCTTCTCATATTAATTTGAAAAATAATGCTGGTATTGTAACTGGTCCTTTGAATATGTCTCATGTTGTATTACCAAATGGAGATAGTAATTATATACAGCCGTCTTTTGACAATAGGTTTAAGGGAACATTTGCCCAAAGTAATACTTTTGTATTTGATGGTAGCACTGTAAGTGTTCCTGATTATATCAATGTTAGTAATTCCATAAGTGATAATCGTCTTGTTATGTATAGATTGTTTGATAACGAAGCTAGTTATATTTCTGGAGGTCTTTTTAATTATGTAGACCAGCTTGCTTCTACAAGTGTAGGTTCGGATAAACATTGGGCTCAAGAATTTACTCATCAGATAACTACTAGTACATACTCTCCTGATTGGAATGGTGGTATGACTTGGACTTCTTGGAAAAGTTTGATGGATCATATTGAAAATAATTACGGACGTTTTGGAAATGATAAAGCATGGGTTGCAGGAGCCGAAGAAGTCTATGATTATATGATGGTGAAGCAAAATTCTGTTTTAAGTCAGAACTTAGTAGGGAATCAATTGACTGTAAATATAGATACTTCAAATATTTCAAATAGTTTGACCAATTACGCGCTCTCACTTCTTGTAGACTCTGATGCTACTATTAGTAGTATAAATTATGGGGGCGATTTTACTTATCATACAGACAACAAGAGTACTGGACTTATAAACTTAGATTGGGGATCAAATTCATATTCTAAAAATGATATTACTAGAGTCGAGTCTCTTGTCTCATCCGCAGAGTCAAGTAAGAGAAAATCAGACATAGATCTAGCTAGAAATTATGCTGTTTTATTACCTACAGGTGCAGCCAAGACTTCTTTTATTGGAAGACTTGATGCCATAGTGGTACCTCTTAGAACTTGGTATATAAAAATAAGAGGTGGCATTACTAATGTAAATGATTGTTCTGCTTCTTCTAATAATGATAATTATGTTCCTTCTATTTACAACTGGAATAGTTTTTATGTGGGGAAAGATTCCTTGCTTTGTAGTGATCTGTCGAATCTAAAGGATTCCGATAGTCAAAGTTCAACTCTTTCTCTTTCGAATACAGCTCCATTTAATGGTGGCTTGCAGTCGAATCCCACAGGTAATAATACGGGTATATATCCTGATACAGTGCTCGATAGTAGTGCTAGTTTGTATGGTCCATCCGAGACTCCAGCCAAGATAAAAATTTCTGGATTAGAAAATAATAAAACATATAATATAAAATTATTTGGATATACTTCTGCTAGTTTAAATGAAAGTACCAGAGATTATACAGATTATACTATTGGAGCTACTACTAAATCTTTGTTAGTTTCTGGTAATATCACAGACACAGTGGAATTCATGGATGTTTTACCTACGAACGGAGAGATAGAAATTTCTGTAGTTTCAAAAAATCCAAATTGGGGTTATGGAATGCTAAATGCTATGGAGATAAAAGAAAATCTTTTAGCCGCTCCATCTTCACTTTCATATACAACTCCTAATATTTACACTAAGAATAGTACGATTTCTTCTTTATCTCCAACTGTGACGGGTCAAGGAGTTGCTTATTCTGTCTCTCCATCTTTACCAACAGGATTATCGCTAGACACATCAACTGGTATTATAAGTGGAACTCCATCTGAAGTTACAGGTCAAGCTACATATACTATTACAGCTTCAAATCCAGGAGGAAGTACAACTTACGGAATTGTGATCACTGTAAATGATGTAGCTCCATCTTCACTTTCATATACAACTCCAAATATTTATACAAGGAATTCTGCTATAGCTTCTCTTAATCCGACAGTCACAGGTTCGAATATAATCTACTCTGTATCTCCAAGTCTACCATTTGGTCTAGTGTTGAATACATCTACGGGCGTTATAAGTGGAAATCCTACAAGTATTTCGGATGCCGCGAATTATACAGTAACAGCTACCAATTCTGGAGGAAGTAAGACTTTTGATATCAATATAACGGTGTTGACTAATAATAGTGGTCCTACTACTTACATGAAATACTCTACAGACGCGACACCTGCAGATTGTTCAAGTGGAACTCTATATTCAGACTCGTTAACATTTCCATCTTCGACAAAATTATATTTAAGAGTTTGTAAAGTATCAGACAACTCTTCAGTTTCTACTTTTGAATATATTACCCCAAAGAGTGTTGTTGTAAGTGGTGGAAGCAGCAGTAGTAGTGGGGGAGGTAGTTATACACCAGTAGTTAAAGCTATTGTTCCTGTATTAAATACTCCTATTGTTTCTCCCATGCCGTCAGTGATATCAGTATCTACTGTTATCCCAAAAGTTTCTTTAATTCAGAAAATTAAGAAAGATTTAGAAATAGGAATGAGAAATAAAGATATTAAAACTCTTCAGTCATTTTTGATTGATCAAAAGAAAGGTCCGTACTCAAAGTCACTATCATCTTTTGGTTCAACTACTTACTTTGGTAAACTGACAAAGCAAGCTTTGTCTGAATGGCAAAAAGCATACAAAATATATCCAGCAAATGGTTACTTTGGGACTAAGACAAGATCTAAAATTAAATCATTGAATTTGTAAATTAAACCTTTTTAATTAAGGTTATTATGGTATTGACAAAATCATATAAAAGATATATAATACGTGTACTATGAAAAATACATTTATTACGTTTTTTGCGTTTTTAATTATCTTCACTTTTGGAAGTTTTGTAACCCCGAACAAGTCTGAGGCTTCTTTTTGGGATTATGTTACTGGAAAAACAACTGATTATTATAATGGATATACTACTGATGCTAACAATGGTGCCTATAATACTATAAATAATAGTGGGTATAACTCTCCATACTATAGTACAGGGTACAATGGTAATACTGGATATTATCCAACAAGTACTTATGGGTCAACTTATAGTTCACTAAATACTGGTTACAATACCCCTACATATTATTCTGATCCTTACTATAGTACTGGATACTCCAATAATAGCTCTTATAATTCTCCTACTTACTATTCTGATCCTTATTATAATACTGGATATACTAATAGTAGTTCTTATAACACTCCTACATATTATTCAAATCCTTACTACAGTACTGGTTATAGTAATAGTGGTTCTTATAATTCTCCTACTTACTACTCTTATACTTATTACAATACTGGTTACAATAACAGTGGATATGATGCAAGCAGTTATAATAATACTTACAATCCAGTAAACTCAGGTTATTATAATAATAGTGCTTATTATACAAATGGATATGGATCAAACTATACTACTTGGAATAATCAATACCCATATTACAATCTAGGTTATACTTATAACCCTACAAATACTTATTGTCCAACATATAACTGTGGTTATTAAAATATAGAAGATTAAATTAAAAAATCCATTCAGTATACTGAATGGATTTTTTAATTTAATCTTCAAGTTGAGGTTTCTCTATCGTTTGTATTTCTATACTTATTGCTTCACCTGTTATTCTCATGACATCTTTATCTATCTTTCTAAATTCATGATTAGATTTATTGAAATGATTTACGGTGGTCTCGAGTGCATTACCAAGCTTTTGGTGCATCTCTTCGTATGTTCTTAGGTGCTTTCCCAGCTCGCTAACTCTCTTGACTATGTCTTTAGCGCTTTCTTCTATTTGCATTGCTTTGAGGCCCTGTAGGACTGTTTGGAGATATGCCAGGAATGAAGTAGGAGAGACAATTATAACTTTATATTTACTTGCTGCACGTTGTATTAGATTCTCTGTATCTTCATTTACTGCACCGATTTTATTTATAAGTAGATCATAATATATAGCTTCATGAGGTATGAACATGAATGCAAAGTCCATAGTACCTTTATCTGGTTGAATATATTTTGAAGTTTCAACTATTCTATTTTTCAAATCATTTACGAATACTTTTTCTAGTCTGTCTTTTTCGGTTTTATCATTTGTCTCAGAAATTCGATTGTAATTTTCAAGAGAGAATTTTGAATCTATAGGTATTACTTTATCTTTTACAAATACTGCTGCGTCGACGATGGTGCCATCAGGAAAAGGGTATTGCATCTGGTAACTTCCTGGTGGCATTATATTTTTTAAGAGTGTTTCTAGATAATATTCACCGAGAATTCCACGCTGCTTAGGATTCTTCAATATATCTTGAAGATTCTGAAGTTGGTCGGCAAATGATACTACTTGCTTATTGGTCTCATCGAGTCTAGTTATTTTTTCTGTAATATCAGCAATTATTCTTGAAGTTTCAGATGATTGAAAACGCATGGTTTGATTTATTTCTTTTTGAGATTCACCTAGCTTGCTATCTATCATGCGTGATAATTCATTGATTTGGTTTAATAGCAGTTGAACAGAATTATCTGCTTTTTCTTCAGGCTTCTTTTTGGAAATATAAACTATACCGACTATTATGCCGATGATGATTATAATGAGAAGGATTATAATTAAAGTATTCATAAATTTTTAAATTAGTTTTCCTAAGTAATGTTTAAGCGTATATATCCAATCTTCTTCATTATCAGGATTTTGTTCTTTTTGAGTAAGCATCCAATCAAGATAATTTCTGTCTACTCTAGCGACTTCTTCGACTGCTTTCCCATTGTGCTTACCAAAATTAAATATACTCATTAGTGATGGCTTTGAAGATATGTCTATCATTTTTTCTATAGCTTGTTCTTCTGTAATACCATCTTCCTTTATTATTTTAGCCAGTAATCTCTCGTAAAGTTTTTCTAATACCAATACATCTCCCAATGCATCATGTGCAGATGCTTCTATTTCTATATCTAGATAATATCTTAAAAACTGAAGTTTATACTGGGGTATAACGTTATCTTTGTCTAAAGCTCTCGCTACACGAAGAGTACATATAAAGTTGGCTGGCTTGATATCTTCTTTGTCTATTATTGCTATGTCAAACTTTGCATTATGGGCGACAACTACAGAGTCCTTGTTTTCAAATAATTCTTTTACTTTTTTGTATCCATCACTTCCTTTAAAAGACTGTTTTTCTGCTACCATTTTATTGGTTATATGAGTTATAGCACTTGCTTCAGGAGGAATAGGGATTAGTGGCTTGTAGAGTTCATTAAATACTTCGTTTCCAGTTTTATATGCTATTTGGCAAAGAAAATCCTTCTTGGGTTCATTGCCTGTTGTTTCAGTATCAAAAAATATAATTTTTTTATTCATACTGGTATTCTATCATAAATTTGCTACAATATAGACATGTCATTACACGAACAAATTAAAAATAGTATAAAGGATTGCATGAAAGCTGGGGACAAAGTTCGTCTTGAAGTTATGAGGGGGTTAGTCACTGCTTTTATGAATGAATTAGTAGCAACAGGTAAGACACCTCAAGATGTTTTGTCTGATGAAGATGTCATAAAGGTTATCACAAGACTTTCAAAACAGAGAAAAGATTCAATTGAACAATTTACAAAAGGAGGAAGGATGGACTTAGTAGAAGAAGAGTCAAAGCAACTTTCTATTTTAAATGAATATCTTCCAAAACTTATGGAATTAAATGAGATAGAAGGTGTCGTTAAAAATAAAATTAGTGAGCTCGAAGTAAAAGATTTGACTAAGAAGGGAATGTTTATGGCTTCTGTTATGAAGGATTTAAAAGGTAAGGCAGATGGTGCACTTGTAAAAGAAGTCGTAGATAAATTATTTATTTAATACAGGCGAGTCTATTTCGCTAAATCAAAAATGAAAATTATTTTACATTGGATAATAATATCAGTAGCTGTACTTGTCTCCACAAGGATTATTTCAGGTATAAATGTGAATCCAATTTGGGTGGTACTTATAGTAGGAGCCTGTTTAACACTATTCAATATGTTCATCAAGCCTGTTGTAAATATACTTACTTTACCTTTGAATATTGTTACTCTTGGTTTGTTCTCATTGGTTATAAATGGATTACTTTTTTGGTATTTGGGAAGTATTATAAAAGGATTTAGCGTTGAATCTTTCAGTTCAGCTTTTTTTGGAGCACTTCTAGTCTCTGTTATAAATTGGATCCTTAAAAAAGTATTTCATTTCGATTTCTAATTAACATATGGAGTATATTTCAATTGGAGCCATAAGACATTTTATAGAGATACATGCAATTATTGTTTATCTTGTTATATTTATAGGTGTTATTTTTGAGGGGGAGATAATGGTAATTTTCGCTGGTATTTTCTCTTATTTGGGATCATTACATTTTTTAATTGCTTTAATCGCTATTTTATTTGGTGGTGCAACTAAATCTTTTTTAGGGTATACAATCGGATTTTATTTAAACAAGCACCATTCACACAGACCTATTATAAATAAGATAGAGAGAAGGATTTCTTATTTTCTTCCAAAATTTAATGAAAGGCCATTTTGGTCAATTTTTGTTTCTAGATTTTTTATTTTAGGTATAGGATGGTTTACTATAGTTTTCTCCGGTTATAGAAATATTCCACTCAAATTATATATAAAAGCAGAAGGATATTCTCTAGCTCTTTGGTCCATATTAATGCTATCTTTGGGGTATTTTTTTGGATACACAGCTTTGTCTATTAGTAGAGATATAAGAAATGTCTTACTTATGATACTCACTTTTTTTATTGTATTCTTTGTGATAGAGAAAATAATCGCTTTTGTGGTAGAATTATTCAACATTAAAGAATTCAGTCAATTAGAAGAATGATTATGTCAATTTTTAATAAAAATAAAATATGTGTGACACACGACGGGACATTTCATGCGGATGATCTTTTTGCTACGGCTGTATTTCATATTTTAAATAAAGGAAATATTAAAATAATTCGTTCTAGAAATCCAGAAATAATAAAAACGGGAGATTATGTTTATGATACAGGAGGTGAGTATGATGATAATAAAGATTTCTTCGATCATCATCAGAGAGGTGGCGCAGGCTCTAGATCAAATGGTGTTCCTTATGCTTCTTTTGGGTTGGTTTGGAAAAAGTATGGACCAGAAATTTGTGGAAGTATAGAAGTTGCAAATAAGATAGATGAAAAATTGGCACAAAATATAGATGCTATTGATAATGGAATTACTTTTGTAAAACCTATATATGGAGGTTCTATTCCTTATGGTCCAGATGCTGTATTTATGAATAATAAGCCAACATGGAAGGAGGGAGATAAAGATTTAAATTTAATTTTTAAAGATCAAGTTGAAGAAGTAGCTAAGTTTTTATTACGAGAAATAGAAGTTACAAAATCAGATGTTGAAGCAGTAAATATAATGATGGATGTATATAATAAGTCAGAAGATAAAAGAATTATAGTAATAGATTATGATTTTCCGCGTTATCTTTATCAGAATACATTATCAAAAGTACCTGAACCTATTTATTTAGTTTTTCCTTCAGGACATAGCAGTATGTGGAAGGTTGAAGCTATAAGTAAGTCAGAAGATACTATGGAGAACCGAAAAATGTTTCCAGAATCATGGAGAGGTTATTTGGATGGAGATCCTAAACTCAAAGAAATTACAGGAGTTTCTGATATTGTTTTTTGTCACAAGAGTGGTTTTCTCGTTGTGGCTAATTCTAAGGAAGGGGCAATGAAACTTGCCGAAAAGGCTTTATTAGCGTAAGTTATATTTACTAGAAACTAATCACTAGATACTAGGCACTAACTAATATGTTTATAGACGAAATAAAATTTTTTGCAAAAGCAGGCCGTGGTGGAGACGGGGTTGTTCGATGGCGCCGTGAGAAATTTATAGATAAAGGCGGACCCAACGGTGGCGATGGAGGTCGTGGTGGAAGTGTCTATGCTATTGCTGTACAAGATGTACACATTCTTTCTAGATATAAACATAAAAAAGAATTCAGAGGTAATGATGGAGAAGAGGGTGCAGGTGGAAGTCGTCACGGTAAAAATGGAGATGACTTGTATATTGAATTACCTATCGGTTCTGTAATCACAAGTGCCGAGAGCGGTGCCTCTATTTCCTTAGAAGAAGTTGGACAGAAAGAACTTTTACTTAAGGGTGGAGTAGGTGGTTATGGTAATGAACAATTCAAGACATCTACAAACACAACTCCTACTACAGCAACTAAAGGTAAGACAGGAGAAGAAGGAAACTTCAAGATAGAACTACAGCTATTTGCAGAGATAGGTCTTATCGGACTACCAAATGCAGGTAAGTCTTCACTTTTAAATGCAATTACGAATGCTGATGCAAAGATAGGTAGTTATCAGTTTACAACTTTAGATCCAAATCTTGGAGATTTTTATGGACACATTATTGCCGATATCCCAGGACTTATCGAAGGGGCTTCAGAAGGTAAGGGTTTAGGTATAAAATTTTTGAGGCATATAAAAAGAACTAAAATGCTTGCACATTTAGTTTCACTTGAAAACGAGAATCCTATGAAGGTTTATAAAGAGATAAGAAAAGAACTCGGTTCGTATGATAAAGAATTACTTGAAAAGAAAGAGATAATAATCCTAACTAAGACGGACATCATGACAGATGAGAAGAAGATAGATAAGATCAAGAAAGAATTTGAAAAGTTAGGAGAGCCTATATTTACTCTTTCATTGTATGAAGATAAATCTTTGAAGAAATTGATTGATGGATTGGTAAAATTGTTGAGGAAATAAAAAGTATATAATTATTAAGTTATGAAAAACAAAAAAGTAATCTATGTATTAGGAATAGTAATATTAATTTTACTGACTGTTGGAGCTTTTTATCTAAAAGATAATTATTCTTATCTTAAATTAAGATTAAATAGAGGTGCTTTTTTATATACAAATCCTTCTGATGTGCTTCCTCAAGATAAAAAGATTAGTCCTGTTTATTATATGAATAGTTTTCTTAAATATGAATTTGAGTCAAAATATCATTACCCCGAAGATAAAATATTTTGTGTTTCAACTAGAAAACCTCAAATTATTGTAAAATTATTTACTAAAAAAATAGAAAATTGTAATTCTGGACTTATTGGGTGTCAAAGTTCTATAGATAGAATAGCCATAGTTTGTGGAAATCAGTATGTTATTGAAGAAAATTGGCTGTATGGCCCTCAGTTATATGGGGTATTTGATTTAAAATAAGTTTTTTATTTTGGTCAGGAATATTTTTTATTGGCACAAAAAAATTTCACAATCCTGATAAAAGAGGAATCTTTCTCTACGAGAACAGTATACCTTTTCGTTTCGGCTAACACCGAAAAACGAAAAGCTTTTCGCTCCCTCCACGCAAGACAAGTAGTTGTCTTGCTATGGGGCACATAAATAAAAAACCTTGTCTTTCGACAGGTTTTTTATTTATGTGCCCCATGGAGGGATCGAACCTCCGACCGTCTCCTTAAGAGGGAGCTGCTCTACCAGCTGAGCTAACAGGGCATATTTATTTATCTTATATTATTATAACATTACTACCGCGTATTCTGTTATCTACCAAAACAGCATAACAGGGCGAAAATGTTTTTTTTAAAAACATTGTTATTATTACAGAAAAATAGTCTTTTGTAAACCATTAAAAAGTATTATAATGTACGCATGAAAAAATTTGAAATTCATAACTCTAAAAAAATAGACGGAACTCAATTGGACTTACCCCTAGAAAAAATATCTAAATTAAAAAATAATGAAGATATAGATATTACCCATCTTGGACCTGATGATTTAATTGAAATGCAAGTAAAAGAACCAGAGGAATATGAAGCATTTATGGCAGAGATTGAAAGACAAATAGAATTAGCTGAAATTGAGAAAGCAGCAGTAGCTGTTGAATTAGAAGAAAAAGCAGAAAAAAATAAAATTATCGAAAATAAAAGAGAGGAAGAACTTAGAGCTTTAATATATAAAGCATATGATGAAGAAGATAATCACATTAGCGATGCGAGCTCGGAGTATGAAAGATATAGGTATCTAAAATTACAAAGGGGAGGTTCGAAAAATAAAAAAGAAAGAGGAGATAGTAATAATCATGGCAACATAAATAATCCAAATGATAAAATGAGCCCGCTTCATTAATTATGTTCATAAAAACCCCTTATAAATAAGGGGTTTTTATATTATTAGAATAATGCTTGAAATGCTTGACTTCTTTATTTATATGTATATAATAGTCCTAACAGTCTGGTGTATACCTGGCTGATTTATTTTCTTTGAAATTTATATAGTTTTGTATCACAATTAATCAGCCCGTTTGATTCTAGAGAATCGAATGTGGCAACGCAAAATAAATATCTCACAGGAGTGAGATGAGTCTCGCAACGTGCGAGACGATAATCCAGTTTAAGGAAACAAAAGTATTTTTTCTTTTGTTCCGTTCTATTTTAAAGTAGAGTTTGATCCTAGCTCAGGATGAACGCTGGCGGCGTGGATAAGGCATGCAAGTC
>JBAXFQ010000016.1:0-14998 GCA_037139835.1 Candidatus Nomurabacteria bacterium
ATCATTTAGTCCGACTCGAGTCTGTGTATAGAATACTGGGCCTTTGTCTTCTAGATATACGAGTATCGCGCTGGCGAGTAGAAATGGTGAAGTGAGCACGAGTATGACGAGTGCGAATATCCTATCTGTGATGTATATCGTCCCAGTATAAAGTAGGTTCTTCTTGATATCTACATTGTCGATGATGAATGACATGTCGATATAAGCTACAGGAATCTTCAGTAAGTATTTCTCATAAGCTTTCGCCGTATCGATGATCTCGACTCCTTGCTTGTAGAAGTCTAGAATATTTTGGTCAGATTCGTTTGCATTTTTATCTAGAATGATAATCAGATTCTTAATATTTTTTAAATCATCCGTTATCTCACTTCCATTTTTGAAATGTTTTATTATTTTCAATCCTATCTGTGGATTTGTATTTATCGTCTTCTCTAGTTCGAGAAGGTAAGGGGAAGTCCCGACGAGTATAGCCGGAGCCGTGATAGCTCTAGCATAGAGACTGTAGATGGACCGACGGAACAAGAAGGAGAAGATTCCAAAAAGGGCTACTTGTATGAAGAGGTTCACTTTCGGACTGATACCGAATATAGGCGCGAAATAGAAGAGTAGTAGCCCTACGACAAAGGATGATACGAGGGCCAGTATCCATCTCTTCAGATAAGGTATCGTCGGCTTGATAGTAACTAGGTCATATAGCCCAAATACATAGAAAATAAGCACCCAGAAGAGGTATAGGATGATAAAAGGGAGAGTATGGGTATCTATAGCCCTCTGGTAATTCTCAGGGCTGAAACGGATGAATATAAGTAGAGCAAATGATATCAAAAATGATGCAAAGTCTCCAAATACTATAAGCCAAGTCCTATTCATAATATGGTAATTTTAGCACAAATATACCAATATAAACATGGATGATGAGGCTAGAGGGCAAAGCGAAGCTTTGCCCTCTAGTATGTATTTATAACCAAAATTTTAAATATATTGCATAAATAAGACATATATAGTAAAGTATTGTCAAATATAGTATAAACTTAAATGTTATTTGTATGCTAGTTATGAAGAAACCAAAAAGGGAACCTATCACAAATGATTTCCTTCAGAGTTATGTCGATGGAAGATTTAGTTCTGTTCAGAAGTATGTTATAGGGAGGCCAACTGTTTTTACTGGGGTTATTAAAAAAATCTCTTTAAAGAACGGAATCATTACTCTCTATCGCAAGATTGATGATCAAAAGATTGAAGTAAATTCGTCTTACGGAGTTTGTCGTTATTATAACGACATTCGGATTATGTTCGAATCTGCTGATCAGTTACATACGGTAATACTGTACAGACCTAAGTAAAATTTATTTTTTTTATTTTAATTAATTTAAAAATTTAAAATTCTATGACACAAGATCAGATTACAAGTACTTTTCTTCAGGCATTTGTCGGAGGTCGATTCAAATCAGAGAAGCATCACCTAGCGAGGATGCCTACCTACCGAAAAGGCAAAATCAAGGCTGTATCTCTCGATAGTGGAATCATTACTATCTCTCGCTTTAGAAGTAAAGCAATAGAGATAGTCTTATCAGCTTGCGAAATTGTCAGGTTTCCATCTCGCAGAAAGATAGTTTTTGAATCTTTTTTCGATGGTCATACTGTGGTCATCCGTTCCCCCAAAAAATAATCAAAATTTGATTATAAGTTTTAAAAGTCGCGCTTAATTGTGCGACTTTTTATTTGCTTTTATTGTGTATAAATACTACTTTTTAATATTGAATATTGTTGATATAATATAGGTGCGATACTTCTATTCGGTCGAAAATTATTAAATATTTATCAAGTGAATTTTACAAATTATTTTGTAAATCACTGAAACTTTAAATTATGAAAACAACACATAGTCTTGCATTTATATTAGTTATAGTGGGAGGTTTGAATTGGCTTTTAGTAGGTCTTTTGAATTGGGATGTAGGAATGATATTTGGTGGACAAGGAGCGATAATCTCTAAGATCATTTATGTTCTTGTCGGATTGTCAGCTATCTATTTGATATCTACACACAAGAGTAGCTGTAAATACTGCGAATCAAAAGCAGTATCTTCAGGTGCGTCAGCTGGTAGACCTGCATAGGTCCACCTCTTTTAGTTGCGTTACTTATTATTGTCAATAATAGAAGTATAGGCAATAAAAATAATCGTATTAAAATACACCCGATGGGTGTATTTTAATTTCAATATTTTTATAATTAAAAATACCAGATAGAGAGCGGAACTCTCTATCTGGTATTTTAGTGTTTTACTTCTTCCTCATATTGAAAGGGAAGGTTTGATGTTTTCTCGGGTCGCCAGATTGCGACGTTCTGTTTTTCTTTGTCTCACTGCGTAAGACCTTTGAGACCAAATTGTTGTTCGATCCAAATTTTAATCTTTTGAAATCCGGGAACCCGGGGATGAAATTTACAATCATAGCTTTCGATGTGTTGGTTTGTTTTTTATATTACTTAAATATACTTTATTTGCAAGTATTGTATGCTTATTTGACAATTATATCATTATATAATATAATACTAACGATATATAAGATTGTTCATTAATTGATATGTTATGAAGTTTATGGTTTTTTTGTTTGTCTTTATATTTTCACTGGTTGTGAGTATCACAACTGGAAGTCATGGAAGCATAGAGAGAGATAAACTAATGGAGATTTTGGATAAAAATAAAAAAGAATCCAACACTCCCAAGACTGTAGAAGATAGTTTGAAGCAGGTGATTTCGAATTGGCAAATTGCGAATGCTACTTACTATGATCCTAAGGATAGTTCTCAAACGAGAAAGGATTGTGATGGTTCAGGTGCTTTCGGGCGTATGATAAAGTCAGGGTCAATTGCTTTAGGTTCAACTTTTACAAGTAGAATAAAAGAGAAAGGTTTGGATGTATTTATCCAAATAAAAGACTTCAATATTGATACTCCGTACGGAAAAGGAATTTTCCGTGTAGATGATGCTATGGCATCTAGGTTCAATAAAAAAGATAAATTTCGTATTGATTTTTTTCATGAAGATCTTTCCCTCAAGCAAAAGCTTGAAGGACGGTTTAAAGTAATGTTTAAACTAATAAAAATTCGAACAGCTGGTTCTTAGAACCAGCTGTTTTTTTTTATTACAAATTTTAAAACAAAAAAAGAGAGGAAGTCAAAGTTCCTCTCGTTTTTTTAATTTTCTACCTTCTCCTATAAGTAGGAGAGTACGCTCTGTTGTTGTTTCCTTGTCTTTGACCTGCCCCGTTGTTATTGTAATTATTTCCTCCGCCGGATCTGTACATGGAGTGACTCGAATGATACCTCGGGTAACCATAATAGTATCCATAATTCGGGTAGTAATAATATCCATAAGGAAGAGAGTAATCGTAATATATCTCATCTTTAACGATAGGAAATCTATCGAGATACATTAGTCCCATACAGGACGAAGTTCCAACTGCTAGACAAATAGCAAGAAATAAGAATCTAAATCTCAGTAAGTTTTTCATCTTTGAGTTTTTAATTTTTCCATATTATATAATATTTATACATAAATGTCAAAAAATAAAATCTTCCCCATTCCCGACATGGGGTATTTCCCCATGTCGGGAATGGGGAAATATATAAGAATGTTTTTTTAATTTAATCAAAAAAAAGAGAGGAAGCTTTTGGCTTTCCTCTCTTATCTTTAATATTTACCTTCTACCTCTGTATGTGGTAGAGTATGCCGGACGTCCACTAGAATTCCAGCTTCCGTATCCCTGATAACAACCAGGGTTGTAATTACTAGCACCAGGGGCAGAATATCCGCTTCCTGCATGGAAGTTGTTGGACCTGCAATTGTTATCAAATGCTTCCATATATCTTCCAGATAAACAGGAAGACATTGTTATAACTACAAGAATAAAAAGGACGAATAATACAACTAGCTTTTTCATATTTCTGAGTTTTAGATTGTTTCTTAATTTCTCCTATATTATATAATATTTATATATAAATGTCAATAGCTAAATATAACCCTTAAATTAAGCCTTTTTAATCAATGATCCCAATATTCGTATTATAATTGATCGATAATTATTCACCTCTACATATCTACGCCATGGCGTAGATATGCAGAAGTGAACACCGAAGCTTTATCCACCGATACAAGGCTTCTGTGGATATTCGGCAAGGTGAAGTATATTGAGTTATGCACTTTTGACAATATTGATATATTGACGAGGTGTTTTGAAAGATTGTATAATTTTAAGATGTTAAAATTAAATATTTTACATCTATGTATCTGCCAAAGATCTAGTAAAAAATATTTATTATTCTTTTTTCTGACCGTAACTATTTTAGTTTACGGTTTTTTATTTGCTAAAGTAGAGGCTTCGACAATTGTAGATAGTGATATAATTGAAAATACAACTTGGACAAAAGATGGAAGTCCTTATCTCATAAGTAAAAATTTATATATAAGAGAGGATGCTGCACTCACTATAGACCCTGGAGTTTTAGTTAAATTTATTCCTAATGGAAGCAGATATTCTAAACCGACCCTGTATATCTTAGGAAAAATCTTTGTAAATGGACAAGATGGTGACCCTGTATATTTTACTTCAAGTTATGATGATGAAGTGGGAGGTAGTACTGATGATGATTATGAAGATTGTTATTATGAAAGTTATGATGAAGATTGGAGTGGAATAGGGGAAGAGATTTGTGAGATGGTGGACTGGTATGAACCTGGGGCTGGAGACTGGGGTGGTATATATTTTAAAAATTCGACAGATTCTGTTTTTAAAAATGTATTTTTAAGATATGCAAATGATGCCATCTCTTTTGAGTCTTCTAAAGTGGATTTCGAAAATTTAAATATTAGTGATGGTAACTCTGGTCTGACTGAATACAATGAAAGTACAATAAAAATCATAAATGGCAGTATAAATAATCTAGAAAATGATGCTTTTACTCTATATGATAATAGCTCTATCGATGTAAGTGGGGTTACGATTAAAAATGTAGACAATGGATTTACCGGATATATGAGTAGTACTTACAAGGAAGAGCACCCTAATATAACTACTTTTTTGAATGCAAATATTTCTTTATTGAATGTGAATCTAGAGTGTCAAAGTGATGGTGTTACTGTATTTAATAATTATTCCCTAAAAATTAATGGTGGCAGTATCTCATGCCTCCACAATGGAGTGTCTCTTTTCAATGAGGTAAATGCGGATATTTCAGGAGTGAAAATTACTAACGCACAAAACGCTGGAGTGATAGCTTTCAATAATACTAAACCAGACACTCTAAAAATAACTAACAGTGATATATTCGGCAATTATGAAGGTTTTGTAATATTCAATACAAATTTCTTTTCAGCAAATAAAAATAACATACACAACAATCTATCTTATGGAGTAAATACTTTTTCTGGAATCGATCTGGATTTTACTGCGAACTTTTGGGGAGGTAAGACTGGACCAACACATTCTTCAAATGCATTAGGAAAAGGAGATATCATATCTGACAATATTTTATATAAGCCATTCTTAAAAGTAGATCCACTAAAGGAGAGTATCTCAAACATAATGTTTATACCTGGATTTCAAGCTAGTCGACTTTACCAGAGTGTGGGCGACTTTTCACTTGGCACAGGATATGAAGATAAACTTTGGGAACCTAATACGAGAGGGGATGTGACGGATCTGAATATGACCAAAGTAGGAGGTTTGATAAATAAGAAAGTTTACACTAAAGATGTAATGAGTGAAGCTCAAGTATTTGGTATGGGAGTTATAGACTTTTATAAAACATTTTTTATGAAATTAGATGAAATGGTTTCAAATAATGAAATTGTAGAATGGAAATCCATACCTTATGACTGGCGACTCTCTCCTCTAGATGTAGTAGAAAGAGGAGTGGAAGATAAAGATGGAAATATATCGTATAGTGAAGAATTAAAGGGAGATCAAATACCGTATATAATAGAGCAGCTCCAGAAGTTGGTAGATAATTCTAATAATGGAAAAGTTACAATAATCACACATTCAAATGGAGGACTGGTAGCTAAAGCTTTGATATCAAAATTAATAGACATGAAAGATAAAGGAGAGAATGATCTGATAGATCATATAGATAATCTGATAGCTGTAGCTTCACCATTTTTAGGAACTCCGAAGGCTACACTAGGAATCCTCCATGGATATGACCAAGGGATGATGTTCAATTTACTTTTATCGAGAAAGAAAGCTAGGGACTTTGGTAAGAATGTTCCTGGAGCTTATGGTTTATTGCCGTCAGGAAAGTATGTGACTAATGTAAATAAAGATTTAATATTGCTTGATCCGTCACTTGATAAATTGAATAATTGGAGAGATAAATATGGAGAGTCGATAGATACTTATAATGAATTTGAAAATTTTCTTTTAGACATAGAAGGGAATAGGATTAATCCTTCTTATGGAGACTTAGTTAACCCAACTATTCTTAATGAAACTATTTTTAATAGTACTAAAAATTTACATGAGGAGATCGATAATATTGTCATGCCTTCAAATATAAAAGTATCTCAAATAGCAGGATGGGGTCTACCAACGGCTAATGATTTGAGATATAAATCCAAAAATGAATGTACTTCACTCATAAAATTATTTTGTTTTAAGAAAAAGGCAGTGCTTTCTTCTGACGCAGGATTTACATCTGGAGGAGATGGGACTGTGGTAGGAGATAGTGCTTTGTTTGGAGATGGAGAGAAATATTATTTGAATTTGGAAAAATACAATAATGATAAACAAGAAGGAAAAATTTTCTATTCAGGATACGAACACGCAAATATTTTTAAAGTTATTTATTTGTATGATTTGATTCATAATATTTTAAAAAAGGAGGCAAGTTTGCCTAGTTATATATCAAGGTCAGTTCCATCTCTTCCTTCATATACAATCCTTAAAATGCATTCACCTGTAGCTATAGATATATATGATGATAAAGGTCTACATACAGGAGTCACAGAGGGAGAGAATGAAGAACAGAATGTGATAGAACAGCAAATACCGAACAGTATATACATGCAAATAGGGGAAGACAAATATATCGTAGTACCTAAGGGCGGAAGTTATACTCTGAAACTTCAAGGTTTAGAAGATGGCATATTTACCTTAGAAGAAGAGAATATAGTAGATGATATACCAAGCGAGCCTATAGTATGGATAGACATACCGACGACTGAACTTATGAGAGGAGAGCTGTCTATAAAAGATGGTTCTCTGGCTACAGAGATATCTATGGATGAAGATGGAGACGGTGTATTTGAGTCTGAATTAAAGCCTGTAGATATGTCTATACCAGAAGAGAAAGATCAAGATACCTCCGGAGATATTTCAAGCAGTAGTTCGAGGGGCGGGTCCACTATACTAAATTATTTTAAAGAGTCGAAGAATCAGCCTATAGAAGATATAAATAATGCTATTGATAAAATAGCCATAAAAAAGAGTGGAGGAATTGTAAAAATAAAAAATAATCCATCTGTAAATTTTTCGAAAATTGTAACTAAAAAAGATGTTAATGACGATGGTAGTCAGTCGAAGGGCAATGTACTAGGTGCATCAGTCGGTGCATCCGATACTATAATTCAAAATAATATCAAAATAAAAATCATAGTCATTGGTTTATTAATAGTAATATTTTTTGGATTAAAAATTATTTTTAAGTTAATATAGATATATGAATCATAGAAAGAAAATTTTAATTATATTAGGGGTATTTTTATTAATATCATTAATATCTTATATTTATGCCATGTATATTATAGGATGTAATAACAGTCATACATATTCATGCAGTAATATGTTTTTTAATGAATTGGTATCTATTTTTATTGGTACCCCTCTTTTCATTTCTGCTTCATTATTATTCCTAGTTATTTTTTCAGAACGAGTATTTAAAGTTTGGAAGAAATTTGCTGTGGTTGCCATACCTCTTATGTTAATAGGTATCTTGTCAGTAGAAGTTAGTCCGGTAGCTTGTGGCAACCTTATCTGTGTAAATCGTACATTCATGATCTTCTTTACTGGATATATATATTTAGCTTTATCTGTCTTAATAACTTTAATATCAGCACTTTATTTTCATAATAAAAAATAGAAGTTCTCCCCATTCCCGACGTGGGGAAAATAAAAAATCCCCCACGTCGGGAATGGGGAAAGAATACAGGGGAACAATGAGAAAATAGAAAAAGGAAGAGAGAGTTTTAGTAATATAAAAGACATGTGATATAATAGCTCCATGCTTGATAAACATTCTTTTAAGGTCATATTAGCTTTTACTGGGGTTATATTGTTGGGTCTTATTTCATTGGTATATATTGATTCAATGAAAGGGAAAACCAATGCCACTAGCGCAAGTGCAAATTTGACAAAGTAAGATTATTTGATAGTATAGTTTTGTAGCCGTAGAAAGCAGGGGACGCAAGTCTTAATATCCTGCCGAGGTCGAAAACGATTTCATTATATATGAAATTGTCTACGCAACGGCCCATCAGGGCCTTTTTTTAACAGAAAATGAGAGATAAATAAAACAATTTAATATTTTTTTATTTGAATCGAGTACCTCTGTTATGTTTTAATAAACATTATAATTTAAAAAACAATATGCCAATTACATTAGAAAAAAAGAAAGAACTCGTAGCTGGTTTAGAAGGCGCACTTAAAAATGCAAAGTCAGTTGTTTTTGTGAAATTTGATAAATTGACAGTAGCCGACAACAATACTCTTCGTCGTAATTTACAGACAGAAGAAGTCGGATATGTAGTAGCAAAGAAAACTTTGCTCAAGCGTGCATTAGGATCATTTGGTATCACAGGAGTTGCTCCTGAGATTCCTGGTCAGATAGCCGTAGCATATAGTACAGATCTACTTGCAAGTTCACGTGGAATCTTTAACTTCCAAAAGGGACATAAAGATAATGTTGCAATTGTTGGGGGAGTATTCGAAGGCCGTTATATGACAGCCGAAGAAATGATCTCAATAGCAAACATCCCTCCACTTCAGACCCTACGTGGTATGTTCGTCAATATCATCAATTCACCAATTCAACGTTTCGCTGTTGTGCTTGATCAAATCGCACAAGCAAAGGTTTAGTCAGTATTTATAAATTATAAATTATTTTAAAAAAATTTTATGGAAGAAACAAAAGTAGTAGTTCCTGCAAAATTCAAGGACATCGTATCAGCTGTTGAGGCTATGTCAGTTCTTGACTTACACGAACTTGTAAAAGTATTAGAAGAAAAGTTTGGAGTTTCAGCTCAAGCAGCTGCATCAGCAGGACCTGCAGTAGCAGCAGAAGCTGTAGAAGAGAAGAGCACATTTACAGTTGAATTAACAGCTGCAGGTGAGCAGAAAATCGCTGTTATGAAAGTAGTTAAAGAAGTTCTAGCATTGGGTCTTAAGGAAGCTAAAGATCTAGTAGATGGAGCTCCTTCAGTTCTTAAAGAAGGCTTAAAGAAAGAAGATGCTGAAGATTTCAAAAAGAAATTAGAAGCAGCAGGTGCAAAGGTTACTCTCAAATAATCAGATTTTACCGATAAAAAACACCCCTTGCGGGGTGTTTTTTTGCTTGAGTTATTTTGACTAAAGAAGTATCATAATAAATATGGAAGAAATAAATACAGCAAAAACTGAAAATCAGGTAAAACTCGAAAATGTCGCTTCACGGATCGAAAAAACAAAAGAAGAAGAACAAACCGAGCCGGAGAAGATTAACGAAAACATTTCCGATATTACTGTTAGAATAAACGATGAACAAGAAAAAATAAATACTGTAACTCAAAAGATAAATGAGATAAGAAATGAATTAGGATTGCAAGGAACAGAAAATAATTTTCCATCAACTGATTACAATAAAAATAAAATAACCAAATTAGAATCCAAAAGAACTTCTTTAAAAGAAGCCTTGTTAAAAATTGGAAAAATTGCGGCTATTAGCGTTATTGGAATAATGCCAGGTAAACTTAACGGACAGGATACAATAAAAAATGCTGGAATCGAAACAAGAATTGAAAATAATGAACAATTAAAATCTCAAATTTTTAATGAAGTTGATGTAGCACTTAAAAATGGACTTTTAAAAAATAAACCAGATAATTCTTATCTTTTTGAATTCAAAAATGGTAACTATGATATATCTTATAATTTAGACACTAATGGTGATGGAGAAAAAGATTTGAAGCCGCAAATAAGCGTTTCTTATGATAGTGGTAATAGTTATTATGAATTAGTGAAGGGTCAGAATGAGATATCTAATATAGATAAGGATATCGTCTATAATTATAAAGATGATTCGCTGTCTAATTCAGAAACAAAACCATATGGAGATTTTGGAAGAGAAAATTTAAAGGTTATTCCTGAATTATATGGAAAGGAGAATAGCCCGGTGCATTTTAGAAAAATTAACAAAGAGGAAATGGAAAAATTTTTAAATGATATTAAACAATTCTCAGGAATAATTGATTATAATGGTATTGAACAAAATAATATAAATATAAAAAATAAGGAAGAAAAGGATAATATCTTAAAAAAAGAATCTGAAGAAAAAAAGAACGCTCTAGAGTTACAAATGATTCCATTTGTTGATATCTATAATTTTCTTAAACAAAATATAAACAATTCACAAATTAATCATAATGAGGGTGACTATTCTCACTTTGTTAAAGGAGGGTACTCTTGTGATTTTGATGATACTGGTTATTTGAAGGTATCTTTTGTTGACAAAGATGGATATAAAAACTTAATAACAGCCAACCTTGGGAAAAGTGATTTTGGGATAAGACAGGCATTAAAGATAAAGAAAAATGAAGAAGGTTCAGTTGTAAGTAGAGAAAATATGTCAGAAGAACAAATTTCAAAGATAATAAAAGATGTGTTGTTGGACATTAAAAATTACTAAAACAGCCCCGGGCCTCAGGCCCGGGGCTGTTTTATTATATTTGAATCTAAAATGTTATAATTAATTGTATGGAATTATCTGAAAAAAAGCTAACTCCAGGTCAAGAGATTTTAGAGGGTTACTATCTTGTTCCTGGTATAAAAATAAAATTAATAAAACAGAGCTCTGACAAGCATTCTGAAGTTGCCGTGGGGTCTACTCTCGAAGGAATTTTGGATTTTGATGTTAGGATAGGTGAACCTATTTATCTTGATAATAAAAACAAGAATACTAGTCCTATAACTGGTATAAAAAAAGATGGAAATAGATTATTTTTAAAAACCGATACTTCTATATATGAGTTAGTTCCTCCAACTGACTCTATAAAAAATAATACAGATAATAAATCTCCAAATCTTATTGGAATGGAGAAAAACATAGAAAGAGAATTAAGAAGAGCTCAAGCAAATGCTATCAATGGTAAAGATTTACTTTTGTTAACAGAAAAGAGATTTAATTTAAGTAAAATTGAAAGGACCCCTGAAATTATTAATCAGATATCTTTAGTTAGTAAAGAGATTTCTAAATATATGGTTACAGTTGATACACTACTTGAATTTAAAACTTTAGTTGAAAAATTGGATAGGAATTATTATTTTACAATAGGAACGATATCTCATGAAAATGCTCATGCAAATATGACTGAAGCGTTATGTGGTAAACATAGAGGGTATTCAATTGTTGTTTTTAAAAAAGAGGATGGTACTTATGGATATCAACCTATATCACATTTTGATTTTTCCTCAGTCTTAGACCCAGAAGAAAAAATTAAAAAAGAGATTAGAGTAACTAATGCCCCTGAGGAATATGGTAATAAACTTTCCCCAGGAGATAAAAATAGAATTCAAGAATTAGAAAAGCAGTTAAAAAATCTATAATTTTTGAAATGTAGAAATATAGCAACTTCTTTAACTAGGTTATTTTGTATGGGGTTGAAAGGATTGGGAACTTGGCGTATACTAGTCCTTATGGAAACGCTAGCAAAACTTTTTGGGGGTCAGGCACGAGTGAAAATAATGCGCCTATTTTTATTAAATAGTGAGAATACGTTCGAAGTAGAAGAAGTAGTGAGTCGCAGTCGAGTTACAAAAGCGAATTGTCGTCGAGAGATAAATGCACTCTGCGCAATGGGCTTTGTAAAGCAAAAATTTGTAACACACGAAGGTTCACGTGGAGCAAAGAAGAAAGTTCCAGCGTGGCATCTAGATGTAGGATTCCCTTATCTTAATTCAATCAGAGATTTACTTGTAGATCCATCTCTTTTACTTAGAGAAGATCTTCCATTGAGATTCAAGCAGATTGGTAAAATTAAATTGATGATAGTATCTGGAATATTCATAGGTAGTGATAAGAGTAGAGTGGATATACTAATAGTGGGGGGTAAGCTCAAGAAGAATATTATTCAACAAGTTATCAAAGGCTTAGAATCAGAGATAGGAAAAGAGCTAGACTACGTAGTTCTCGATAGTGAAGAATTTAGATATCGCATAGATATGTACGATAAACTAGTCTGTGATATCCTAGATCTTCCACACGAAAAGCTAATAGATAGTGGTCAGTTATCCACATATATATCTAAAAAGAAATAGTAATGATATAATAATAAGGTACTTCACTAAGGTCGAACTTACGAGTACCTTATTATTTTTTTATTTATTAAATTATGTCTTTTATACAAAATTTAGGATTAGTCTTGAGTGACTCACTGCTAGGACTTTGGTATGGCTTTATAAATTTCGTGCCAGGTTTATTATTAGCTATAATCATATTTCTTGTAGGTTGGGTTTTAGGCTCAGTCGTAGGAAAAGCAATAGCACAAGTTGTCTCTGCTTTAAAGTTGGATAAACTTTTCGAAAGTGCAGGAGCTCATGACATGATGGAGAGAATTGGGGTTAAACTCAACATAGGTAAATTCTTCGGAGTCATCGTTAAATGGTTTATAATAATAGTATTCTTGATGGCATCACTTCAGATCGTTGGACTTACACAAGTAAATGACTTTTTGAGAACAGCAGTTCTTTTATACTTACCAAAGGTAATAATTTCAGCTATCGTTCTAGTTATAGCTACTATTCTTGCTGACGCTATGAAGAATGTAGTAGTCGTTTCATCAAAGGCAGCAAATATAACTTCAGCAAATATGCTAGGTGCTATCACAAAATATGCTATTTTAGGATTTGCATTTATCATAGCTTTGTCTGAACTAGGTATCGCTACTTACTTCATGCAAGTTCTATTCATGGGTCTAATCGTTATGCTTGCATTGGCAGGTGGATTAGCTTTCGGTCTCGGTGGAAAGGAAGCAGCAGCACATGCAATCGAAAATATCTCAAAAGATTTATCTTCAAAGTAAATATTTAGAGCTTTAAAATAAAGGATAAATAGGGCCGAAGGCGAAAGCCTTCGGCCCTTTCCTTTTTCTCATGAGAAATGCTTGACTTTCTTTTTCATTTCGTATACTATTCAAATCACGATGTTAATGAATAAAAATCACCAAGTTAAGCGGTAAAAGTAAGACCAATTGGTTTCGCTTTGTCCGCCCAGAAGGCGGCTTTTATTTTTAGAAACGAAAGAGGAGCATGTGAGTGAGTAATCTCAATCATAATGTCCGAATGAAGTTTCTATGAGGTTAATACCTCGAAGACATTGAACATGATATTTGAAAACTGAATGCTGTTCCGACTCACTGTTATCCTTTAATTTTAGAGGGTCTTTTCAATCGAGTCGGAAACAGAACACAACAATAATTAAAGATGTATAAGCATAGAAGGAAGCGGTTCCTGAGAATGCTTACATCGCATCATGTTCAATCTATATGGTTGTGCACGATGGTTTTCAGATTTCCTAATAGGAAATTAAGAGTATATGGCGGATGCCTAGACTAAAAAAGGCGATGAAAGACGTAGCATGGCTGCGATAAGTTTCGGGGAGGTGCCTAGCAACCTTTGATCCGGAAATTTCTGAATGGGGAAACCCCTCTGAGTATACCTCAGAGACCTTTGCGCTTGACGTAAAGGAGCATACCAAGGGAAGTAAAACATTTCAGTACCTTGAGGAAAAGAGAAAAATATTTATTTTCTGAGTAGCGGCGAGCGAAAAGGAAAGAGCCCAAACCGTTTATAGTAATATTTGCGGGGTTGTAAGGTGACAATGTAGAGCAATCTAGAGAAGTTACAAAATATGTTATTAGATTAAACTTCTGGAAAGGAGTGCCGTAGACGGTGATAGCCCGGTGATCGAAAATCTCATATCTTCTTTATTGTCATTCTTGAGTAACTCAAGACACGAATAGCTTGAGCGAATCCACCAGAACTAACTGGTAAGGCTAAATACTTTTTTAGATCGATAGTGAACTAGTACCGTGAGGGAAAGGTGAAAAGAACCCCGATGAGGGGAGTGAAATAGACCTGAAACCATATACTTACAAGGAGTCGGAGCGGACGTATTTATACGATCCGTCACGGCGTGCCTATTGAAGAATGAGCCAACGAGTTTATTTATGCTGCAGGCTAAGTTGTTAGAACAATGGAGCCTTAGGGAAACCGAGTGTTAATAGCGCGAAAAATTAATGTAGTATAAATAAGACCCGAAGCGAGGTGAGCTTGCCATGAGCAGGATGAAGTTTGTCGAAAGATAGATGGAGGTCCGAACCGGTGACCCGTGCAATAGTCTCGGATGACTTGTGGTAAGGAGTGAAAAGCTAATCGAACCTCGTAATAGCTGGTTCTCTCCGAAATAGCTTTAGGGCTAGCGTTGTGTGTTCCTCTTGGGGGTAGAGCACTGGAAGATTTCGACAGGGAGCAATCTCGCGACATCTATCAAACTCCGAATACCAAGAATTAAAAACACAGCAGTTAGGCTATGGGGGCGAAGCTCCATCAGCCAAAAGGGAAACAGCCCAGATCTCTAATTAAGGTCCCCAAATCTATGCTAAGTGCATATCAAGGAGGTGAAATTTCTCTGACAGTGAGGATGTTGGCTTAGAAGCAGCCATCATTTAAAGAAAGCGTAACAGCTCACTCA
>JBAXFQ010000017.1:0-11789 GCA_037139835.1 Candidatus Nomurabacteria bacterium
CAAACTTGGACAATTCCTTTCTGATCCGATGCTTCGAAATATTTTTGGACAGAAAGAAAATAAAATTGATCTTGAAAAATTGATGAATGAACAAAAAATTCTTTTGATAAATCTTTCAAAAGGAAAGATAGGAGAAGAGAATTCTTCTTTCTTTGGAGCGATGTTCCTAACGAAGATAAAGCAAGCTGGTATGTCTCGTGCTAAGCTTGATCCAAAAGATCGTGCAGACTTTTATTTATACGTCGATGAATTCCAGAATATAGTAACAGATACTTTTGAAAACATTCTTTCAGAAGCTCGTAAATATGGACTCAATCTTATCATCGCTCATCAATATATAGCCCAGCTTTTGCCAAAGGTTCAGCAAGCAGTCCTCGGTAACGTCGGATCGATTGTCACATTTAGAGTAGGAGGTGATGATGCCACAAAACTAAAGCCTGAATTTGCTCCAGTCTTTGATGTGAAGGATATGATAAATCTAGGTGTAGGAGAATTCTATATAAAGATGACTATCGATGGAGAGAGTTATGACCCTTTTTCAGGAGAGACACTTCAGGTTCTTCCTGCAACTCATCCTTCTTATAGAAAAAGAGTTCTCGATGCTTCTCGTCGTAAATATTCTATTCCAGCAGGTGATGCAGCGAAATTGATAGCCGAAGAAGAGTCAACTATAATACGATCTGCACAGGAAAAAGCTGCTATTTCTGGTAATAAAACTGAAAAAAGTGAAGAAAAAAAAGAAGAAAAAGGTGGAGAACCTTTAATATAATAATATTTACAAATAATTACTCAGTGATACAATTATCATATTAAAAGGTCGTTATTTACTATTATCGAATTTATCTATATTTTATGATATTTATATACACTACATGTAAAAATATGGAAGAGGCAAAAAAGCTTGGAGGCTTGATAATTCATGAAAATATTGCTGCTTCTGTGGATTTCTGGCCTATATCATCTTGCTATAATTGGGATGAAGGTTTTCAGTGTGTTGAGCAGGCCATGCTTTTGATTTCAACTTTTGAAACTAAATTAGAAGATATAAATGAGATAATATCGAAGAATCATTCCTATAGTGTCCCTATGATTGCTGGGGTTGATGTTCGCCGAATCAATCACCCATATAAAGAGTGGATGATGGAAGAAATAAAATAATATGCAAAACAAAACTGTTGTAATTTTTGGAGTATTTGATGGAGTTCATGGAGGACATTTGTCATTTATAAATGATGCAAAGAAACAAGGAAATCACTTGGTGGCTATTGTCGCTCGTGATAAGACCGTAGAAGAATTGAAGGGTAAACTACCTAAATACAATGAAGTAGATCGTATTAATTTCGTATTAAAAGTTCCAGAAGTAGATCTAGTATTACTAGGAGACAGTGAGATAGGTACATATAATGTCTTAAAAGAAGTTAAGCCAGATATAATTTTTTTAGGTTATGATCAACAAGCTCTAGAAAGTAATTTAAAGAAGATGATTAAAGATAAAAATTTACCAGAAATAAAAATTATCAAAGGTACTGCTTACAAGCCAGAAATATTTCATTCATCAATTATGAATAAATAGAAAAATGTAGGAACAAATCTGTTCCTACATTTTTTTTAATTTAAAAATTAATTCTTCGTTTGTATTTTATCAATCTGATAATCAAAGGAGCAATTGTTGCTGAAGTTATGAAAACTTCACTCAGGGAGTATCCAACTTCCGGCAAACTCCAATCCTTTGCGTCTATAGTTGCTACTATACTTGCCAGTAAAAACAATGAATATCCTATTAAGTTATATTTAATAACAGGTTTTTGGATTGTTTTTATAAATAAATATATTCCAACTATAGATTCAGATATAATACCTAAAGCTACAGCTTCATATGGTCCCTTGATAATCCAAGAGCTGACACAGATGAAGATAAGTAGTATCATTATCCCTTCTAATAATGTCCAAGCATTCCTTTTTTGGTATAAAAGAATTATAAACATTAGGAAAGAACAAATGGCTGATCCAAATAAAATTTGGTAGCCTCCACCTCCGTTTTTTTCACTGACTTGAATAGTGGCAAACATCAGAATGGTATCTAATAAGAAATATAGAAACCATGTCAATGATACCTGACTAGTATCCTTTTTTGTTTCTAGGATTCCTTTGATAAGGAATCCAAAAGACGATATCGTCAGTCAGAAAATTAACCAGTCCATAATGGACATCTCGAAGATTGTTTCCATAGCATATGAATTTAATTTAAAGTTCTTTTACTTATACGATAATCCTCATAATTTATATTGTCAATGTATATTTACCCCTTTTTTATTTAAAAGAATCACGGTATACTATAAGTAATATATGGTCCCGTTAGAAGCCGCGGTCGCAGTGTATAATGGGTCATGAAAGTATATATTTTTATTTATTTTTTTTAATTAAGGTTTAGTTTATTTAACAATAGACCGCGACCTGCTTCTAACGGGATGGAAAAAGAAATTCCTCATAATCGTGACATAACTTATTTTGCTAAAACGAACTTTCGTAATAGTGACGAAATCTTTGGGATAAAACGTAAAGACCGTCGTCAGCATATGTACGTTTTAGGAAAGTCAGGTACAGGTAAGTCTGTGCTTCTTTCCAATCTTATAATTCAGAATATTCAAAATGGAGAAGGAGTTTGCGTAGTCGATCCACACGGAGAGCTTGTCGAAGAAATACTACATCTTATTCCTGAAAATAGGACTAAAGATGTTATTTACTTTAATCCTGCAGATACAGACTTTCATATTGGTTTTAATGTCATACAACTGGATGATCCAAAATACAAGCACTTAGTAGCATCTGGTCTCATGGGAATTTTCACAAAGATTTGGGCAAATGCTTGGAGTTCTCGTATGGAATACATACTGAACAATGCCATTCTGGCTCTCCTTGATACTCCAGGAACAACACTCTTAGGTATTCCTAGACTTCTTGTCGACAAAGATTATCGTCAGATGATAATAGGGAATTTGAAAGATCCAGTTGTGAAAGCATTTTGGGTTCATGAATACGAACAGTGGCGTGAGCAGTTCAGAAATGAAGCTATTGCTCCTATTCAGAATAAAGTCGGACAGTTCCTTTCCACTTCGATAATTCGTAATGTTGTAGGACAACCAAAATCTACAATTGATATTTTTAATATTATGAACGAAGGAAAAATCTTTCTCGTAAACGTATCAAAGGGGCGTATTGGTGAAGATAATTCTGCTCTACTCGGAGGTATGATAATCACCAAGATCCAGCTTGCTGCTATGGAGCGTGTCCGTATTCACGAAGAAGATCGTAAGGACTTCTATCTCTATGTCGACGAATTCCAAAACTTTGCTACTGACGCTTTTGCAAACATTCTTTCAGAAGCTCGCAAATACCGTTTGAATCTTACTGTCGCTCACCAATATACTGCCCAGCTCGAGAATAAAGATGGATCGAAAGTTCGCGATGCAGTCTTTGGTAACGTAGGTACAATGATTATCTTCCGTGTTGGTGCAGACGATGCAGACTTTTTAGAAAAAGAATTTGAGCCAGAGTTTATGGCTCAAGATTTAGTAAACTTACCAAACTATCATATTTATCTTAAGTTAATGATCAATGGGGTTACTAGCCGACCTTTTTCTGCGACGACGCTTCCTCCTATTAAAGTAGATGCAACATCAGGAGTTAAAGATAAAATAATAGAATCATCTAGAAGGCTTTATACTCGATCACGTGAAGAAGTTGAAGGTGAGATATCTAGATGGAGTGGAATGCTTCAGGTGGGTGAAGGTGAAGCTAAATATAAAGCTGATTGTTCAAATTGTGGTAAGTCTACTATGGTTCCTTTTGAACCTAAGGAGGGGCGTCCTGTTTACTGTAAAGAATGTATGTTTAAGATAAAGAGTGGAGAGCTAAAGCCGGAGACAGGATTTGTGGCTTCAAGATCTTCAAGACAAGAAGAAAGAGTTTCTACTGCACCATTGGCAGCTCTCGGTATAGAATTCCCCGTAATAGATACTAATTTTAGAGTGTCAAAGAATAATGAACAAAATAAAATAAGGACACCATTAAAAAATGGTGATGAAAATAATAATGTAAACAGACCAAATAATAACAATAGATATAATGAACAAAATAAGTCTACTTATCAGAAAACTGAGAAGAGGCATACTGGTCCATCGCCATTACTGAAAGGTTTATTGGAAAAAATAGGTGTAAGTAATAGTAAAAAAGAGGAAGATCCTAAGTCAGATATAAAGGAAATTAAAAAGGAAGTTCCTGCTCCTATGTCACTTTCTTCTCTTAAAAAACCTATAGTTACTGAAAAAAAAGAATTTATAGCTCCAATAAAAGAAGCATCTGAAGAGAAGAAAGCATCTCTAAAGGATTTGCTTAGTAAAGCCATGAATCATAAGGTAGAAGAACATAAAGATACATTAAAAAAAATAGAGATCTCTGCTGATAATAAAAATGAATTAAATATAGAGCAAAAAGAAGAAGTAAAGATAAAAGAGCCTAGAATAGAAGAATCTAAGATGGATGAGTCTAAAATTGAAGAACTTAAGATTGAGGAAATTAAAAAAGAAGATATAATAAAGGAAGCAGTAAAGGTAGAAGAAATAGTGCCTTTAGTAGAAGATAAACCTCAAGTCACTTATGTTGCTCCTCCAGAAAAAGAAATGGAGGTTAACGAAAATATACCCCCTGAGGATTCTTGGCAAAAACCTAAAGCAAAAAGGGAAGTACCAGAAGATGTTTTACGAAAGGTTTTAGAATAATAATTTATTTTTTTATGTCTAATTTAAATAAAAAACATTTTGTAATTATTTTAATTATGTTTTTTATTTTTGTTCACAAGGCGAATGCAAATGTTCTAATAAATGAAGTACAGATAAGTCCTACAGAAAATCGTTTTATAGAGTTGTATAACAACGGAAGTGATCCTGTGAATCTAACAGACTGGTATATACAGAGAAAGACAGCGACAGGTAGTACCTATGGCTCGCTTGTCTCTAAAACTTATTTTGAAAATAAAACCATTGAGCCAAATGGTTATTTTGTCATATCAAAAGTAAATCTGAGTAGTTCAAATATTGTTTATGATAGTTTAACACTAACAGAATCAAATTCAATTCAAATTAAGAATAGTGAAAGCGTGGTTGTAGATAAGGTTGGATGGGGAGAGTCAAATGATTGTGGTGGTGTCTGTGCTCCAAATCCTACAGACGGTAAAAGTATAAGTAGGACTTCAAGTGGCAGTTTTATAGTTACATCAAGTACTCCGGGTCTTTTAAATAATGAATCTGAGAATATAAATGAGAATACGGATACTGTAAATAATACAAACACAACTGATAGTAATACGACATCTGGTTCATCGACTTCTGGTACTTCAGGTTCGATAATGCCGAAAGTTGTGTTAGAAACATTTAAAATATCTACAAAAATAGTTTCTCCTAAAATAGTTACAGCTGGTATACCTTTTCTCATTGATCATATGACTACTGGTATAAGAAAGGAAAAGATAGTGTCAGGTAAATTCGTCTGGAATTTTGGTGATGGTATGAAAAAAGAAATGCCAGCATCTTTGCCTTTTGAGTACTCATATCAATATCCTGGTGACTATGTCTTGTCGTTGTCTTACTACAGTTCATATTTAAATGAAAAGCCTGATGCCGTTGATAGAATTACTATGAAAGTTGTTCCTTCTGGAATTATAGTTAGTTCAATTGGTTCATCATTAGATCCTTATATAGAGATTGAAAATAATTCTAATTATGAGATTTCTCTCAATGATTGGATACTGAGGGGAGGTTCTCATGTATTTATGTTTCCTGACGATATGGTGATTTTGCCAAATAAAAAATTAAAATTATCTCCAAAAATTACTGGTTTTGATATTAATGATTTAAGTTCAATTTCTATCTTTGACAAGTCAGGACAAATATTTGCTGTTTACCCAAGGCAAAATATAGCTCCTGTAGTTAATTATGTGAACAAAAAACCTGTTGTTGATAATGTTTCAAAACAAAACACAACAGAAAATAATCAGATCGATAATAGTGATAATATTGTCAATTTAAATGATCTTGCTGCTAATGCGAGTAATACAGGTAATTTAAATATTTTTAAAAATAATTTTTATCCTTGGCTAGGACTTGGCAGTGTTATATTTATAGGAGCTGCTAGTGTCATAATATTACGTCGGAAAGGAAGAGAATATCAGGATTATGCTGAAGGGGAATTGAGTGCTAAAGATATGACTATAATCGAGTAGCTTTATTAAAAGATTATTTCTGGTACAATATGCGAATGAAGAAAAATTTGCCTATAAAATCTAAAGATACTTCTTGGAATAACGTAGCTAGTTGGTATGATGAATTACTTAAAAATGATGATAGTTATCAAGCTAAAGTAGTATTACCAAACTTACTTCGCATTCTTGATCTAAAGGTAGGAGAGCAAGTCTATGACCTTGCATGTGGGCAGGGATACTTCTCGAATGTTTTTGCTCATATGGGGGCAAATGTTGTCGCATCTGACCTATCTAAAAACCTTATTGAGACAGCAAAAAAAAATTCTAAAGAGAAGGTTTCTTTTTATATTTCACCAGCACATAGAGCACAGTTCTTGAAAGATGGTTCTATCGACACTATAGTTGTAGTTCTAGCAATACAGAATATTGAAAATGTCGGAGAAGTTTTTGCTGAGTGTAAAAGAGTTTTAAAAAATGATGGGCGTATGGTTTTAGTTTTGAATCATCCAGCATTTAGAGTCCCACAAGGGAGTGACTGGAATTTTGAGAACGGAGTACAGTCTAGAATTGTCAGCCAGTATCTATCTCCATCAAAGATTTATATAGATATGACTCCAGGAGAGAAAAATCCAAAGAAAAAGATTAAGACAATATCTTTCCACCGTTCACTTCAAGATTATGTAAAATTGTTTTCTAAAAATGGATTTGCTATTACGCGTCTAGAAGAGTGGATATCTCATAAACAAAGCCAAACTGGTCCTAGACAAGCTGCCGAAGATAAAGCTCGTAAAGAGATTCCTATGTTTATGTGTTTGGAAATAAAAAAAATCAGTTAAAGACATATATAGCTTCTTATTAAATAGCTCTCTTCAAAATGCACACAATAATTTTCTGCTGAAAATTTTGCTCGTACTCGGCCCGTCGGCCTCCGTAAGTCATTTTTCAGAGACTATTTAATAATACGCTTTTATTTATTTGTATTTAATACCTTTAGTATTTTTGGGATTTTTTTGAAATCTTTTATGAGAGTTTCTCTCATTCCTCCATTGTATAAAGCTGCTGCTGGGTGATAAAGAGGGAGGAAAGCTTGTTTCTTTTCTAATTCAGGAATGTTTTTAATTAGAAGTTTGCCATGGATTTCAGATATCTTTTCTGTAGGGAAAAATCGAAGCATTGAATGTCTTCCCAGGAATACTATTAATTTTGGAGATATTATCTTGAGTTCATTTATAAGCCATTCATTACAGGCTTCTTTTTCAGATTGTTCTGGATCTCGGTTATTGGGAGGGCGATATTTAACTATATTTGTTATATAAATATCTTCTCTTTTCATCCCGATTTTTAAAAGCATTTCATCGAGGAATTTTCCTGCAGCTCCTATAAAAGGTTTACCTCCTTCGTCTTCTTTCTTTCCTGGAGCTTCGCCTATAAATACAATTTCACTTTCTGCATTACCGTCGCCAAAGACAGCTCTAGATGCTGTCTTTTTGAGTTTACATGTGCAATTTTCCTGCCAATGCTGATTGAGTTTTTCTAGTTGTATTTTTTTAGAATTCATGTCTAATTATTATATCATTTTATTATTTGTTATAATAAATAAATGAAAAAAAGTTTAACAAATGAGATTATAGATTGGACTGGTGTCATATTAATATTGCTGGCTTACGCATTGATGAGCTTTGGTGTTTTATCCTCTCATAGTTTGATGTATCAAGGTATAAATGTAATAGGGGCACTAGCAATAGCAATCCCTTCTATTATAAAGAAAGATTATGAGCCAGGTGCTTTGAATATAATATGGGCTATAATTGCATTGGTTTCGATAATAAATATTTTAAAATAAATAAAATAAAATCCCCACATGAGAGAAGTGTGGGGATTTTGTATTTATTTCAAAATTTTAATATCTGCTCCTATGGAGTTTAGTCTTTCTGCTATTTCTTCATATCCACGATTGATCATGTATACATTGCGAAGGATAGAGGTCCCATTGGCTCCGAGCATTCCGATAAGGATTATCATCGCAGGACGGAGTGCTGGAGGGCATACTACTTGCGAAGGCTTTAGAGGTGTCCCACCTTGAATATAGACTCTGTGTGGGTCAGCAAGGGTTACACTAGCTCCTAGTCTGTTGAGTTCTGTGAAGTATATGGCACGATTCTCGTAGACCCAGTCATGGATCATCGTTTGACCTTTAGCTTTTATAGCTATGGGGACGAAAAAGGGTAAGTTGTCCATATTTATACCCGGATAAGGTGTAGCATGTATTTTATCTTCCAGCGCTTTTAATTTAGAAGGGAAGATATGAAGATCTACTAGATTAGTTCTCTCATTGTAAGATTTATATTGTTTTGTTCTTTTATATTTTAATCCCATTCTTTTCAATTTTTCAAGCTCAAGTGAAAGGAAATCTATAGGACAACGCAAAATTTTAAGTTCTGAGTCAGTAGCTATAGCTGCCGATATGAACATCATAGATTCAATAGGATCTTCACTATTCGTGTATTCAATATCCATATTTATATTTTTTACTCCGTGCACTACTAGAGTAGATGTTCCTATTCCTTCTATTTTAATGCCCAATTTTTCTAAGAAGAAACATATTTCTTGCACCATGTAGTTTGCACTAGCAAATCTTATAGTAGATGTGCCGTCTACTTTAGCTACGGCAGTTAGTATATTCTCACAAGCTGTATCTCCAGCTTCATACATTACTATGTTTGCAGGTTTTAACTTATTATTTTCAATTTTATATTCAGTATTTGTTGTTTTTATCTTTACTCCCAAGTCTTCAAGGGCATAAGTATGAGCTGATATAGTTCTCTTACCTAATTTACATCCGGAAGCATGAGGTATGGAGAAAGATGGAAGGATGTGTATAAGTGGACCTATGAGCATTATCACAGATCGGGTTTTAATAGCAGATTCAATATTTATTTTATCCATCTTGAATTGAGCTGGAGGAATGATAACGAGAGAATTACGATCAATCCATTTAATTGATACACCAATACTTTCAAGAATTTCTATAACTCTATTTACTTCTTCTATACGAGCTATTCCATGAAGGGTAGTCTTTCCTTTGTTGAGTAGGGAAGCACAGAGTAGACCTACTGCTCCATTCTTAGAGAAGTTAGTGTTGATACTCCCATGTAGTTTCTTGCCACCTACTATCTGGAAATCTATTGAATTATTTATTGAAACAATTTGATGATTCAAAACTTCACTTATCTTCCCTAATATTTCAGTGCTGAAATTTTGTTCACCTTTTTCCATTCTTGCTATGGCACTTTGAGAAGTCTCTAAGGCCTTTGCAAAGGCTTCTTGAGTCATATTCTTACGTTCCCTTAACTCCTTTATAAATAAACCTATTTTTTGCAGTTCAGTTTGTTTTGATTTCATATTTACTATTTTATATCATATATGATATAATTGCAAATATGATAAAGATTGAAGAATATGTGGATATCAAAGATTATTCAACTCTCAAAATTGGAGGGCAATTTCGTTATTTTACAGTTATTTCTAAAGTAGATGAACTTCCATTGCTTTACGCTATAGCGCAGAGCGATGGAAAGTATAAAAATACACCGACTTTCGTATTAGGAGGAGGTTCAAATATAGTATTTTCTGATGGCATATTAAATGTTTTAGCTTTGAAGATAGAAATAATGGGTCATGAGATTGTTGGTGAATCAAACGAATATGTAGATATCAAAGTCGGTGCTGGTGAGAATTGGGATAACTTTGTCCGTAAAACTGTAGATATGAATCTTGTAGGTATAGAAGCTCTGTCTTTGATTCCTGGCACAGTAGGAGCTAGCCCTGTCCAGAATATAGGGGCTTATGGATCAGAAGTAAAAGATACAATACATGAAGTGGAAGTTTTTGATATAGAAAAAAGAGAATTTTCCAAAATATCTAATAAAGATTGTAAATTTGGATATCGGGATAGTATTTTTAAAAATGAAGTTAAGGGTAGGTATATAATAACAGGAGTGACTTATAGACTGAATAAATCTTTGCCTTCTATCCCTAAATACCCTGGAGTGGCAAAATATTTTGAAGATATGGAAATAGTTAGTCCAACTCTTTCGCAGATTCGAGATGCTATTATATATATACGAAAAGAAAAACTTCCAGATTCGAGTATGAATCCAAATGTTGGTTCATTTTTCAAAAATCCAATAGTTTTAAATGCTGTAGCTGACACAATAAAAATAGATTTTCCAGATGCTAAATTTTTTCAAAGTGATGATTATCACACCAAGGTTCCTGCTGGCTGGCTTATAGAAAATGCTGGCTTAAAAGGTAAGTCTTTCGGTAAGGTCTCTGTTTATGATAAGAGTGCTCTTGTATTGATAAATGATGGCAATGCTACTTGTGAAGATATAATAAAAGCTCGTAATGAAATAATCAAAATAGTTAAAGATAAATTTGGAATAGAGCTTGAACAAGAGCCAGAAATCATATAATTGATTTTATATAAAATTCTAGTATACTACTTCTATGCCGGAGTGGGCCAAAAACAAACTGCTTTGTTTTTGGCCAGAGTACACTCTGTGGACCGACACTCCGGCAATGGAATTTTAAAACACAAATGTGTTTTCATTGCCGGAGTGGCGGAATTGGTATACGCGCGCGACTCAAAATCGCGTCTCGCAAGGGATGGAGGTTCAAGTCCTCTCTCCGGCACAATGCAAAATAAATCCCTTTCATATATAGAAATTTCAAAAGATAACTTGATACACAATATCAAGCAATTTAGAGGTCTGTTAAAAGGCAAGACAAAGTTAGCTGTTGTTATAAAAGCGAATGCTTATGGACACGGAGATAGAGAAATAGCAAAAATATCTAGTCCTTTTGTAGATTACTTTCAAGTAGATAGTATAGAAGAAGCTCTAAGAGTGAGGAGTGTGAGTAAAAAGCCAATTTTTATATTTGGATTTTTGAATGAAGAGGGAATAAAAAAAGCTATTGAGACAAATGCTATACTTTGTGCTTTTGATTTAATCCATATTTTAAAGATTAATCATATCGCTTCTGTTTTTAAAACGAAAGTAAAAATACATTTGGCTATAGATTCTTATCTTGGTAGGGAAGGTATAATGCCTTCTCAAGTAGAAAATATAATTAAAGAAATAAAAAAATTACAATATATTACTTTAGATGGAGTTTATTCACACTTTGCAAACATAGAGGATACTATGAATTCTACTCATGCAAATAGACAGATCGATACATATCATAAATGTGTAGAGGTATTTCTAGAAAATGGATATAAAGATATAAATACTCACATATCTGCAACTTCTGGAATTCTTGTTTATGAAAAAGGGGAGAATCTGCATAGTATAGTTCGCCTTGGTATAGGGCTTTATGGTATGTGGCCAAGTGAACATTTAGAATATTTGAATAAAAAGAAAATAACTTTGAAGCCAATATTGAAATGGATAACTCATGTCGCTCAAGTGAAAATAATTCCTGCCAATTATCCTATCGGATACGGGCTCACTTATATTACAAAAAAGGC
>JBAXFQ010000018.1:0-10979 GCA_037139835.1 Candidatus Nomurabacteria bacterium
CGGCGCAGTGCAAATAAGTAAAACAAAAGAAGATCAAACTCTAAAAGTAAATCACTACATCCCATCAGCGGATGAATCCGTATATGCACTTGATCTACTTGTTTGTGGAAAAGACAAAACTATCAACATGATAGAAGCTATGTCATATGAACTAAGTGAAGATGAGATGGGACATTGTTTTGATATGGCATCAGTAGAGATAACAAAATGGGAAGACTTTCAGAAAAAACTTTCAGCTGATTTTGGAAAAGAAAAATTAGTATTTCCAAAAATAGAAATTGAAAAATCTGTAATAGAAATATTTAACGAAAAAGTCAGACCAATGCTCGAAGAAAAACTTTTCAGTAGCGAAAGTAGGAAAGTCACAAGAGAAGCTGAAGACATTTGGAATAAAATTCTTGAAGAGAAATATCATGAAGAATCTCAAGATGCGATAAAAAGTGCATCCGAGGATTACATACATCATTACCTAGATGGTGCGTTTCACAAAATGGCATTACTACAAGGCATAAGAGCTGATGGAAGAAAGGTAGACGAAGTTAGAAAACTTTTTGCAAAAGCTGGAGGTATATCTGATGTGTTACACGGTTCTGGAATATTCTACAGAGGAGAAACTCATGTGCTTTCTGTACTTGCCCTAGGTGGACCAGAAGATATGCTAACTGTCCAAGGTATGGAATCTGAATCTAAAAAACGTTTCATGCATCATTATAATTTCCCTCCATACTCAGGAGGTGAGACAGGAAGAGTTGGAGGAATAAACAGAAGAGAGATGGGACATGGATTCCTCGCAGAGAAAGCCCTCACTCCTGTCATCCCTGAGAAAATAAATTTCCCTTATACAATTCGTGTCGTATCAGAATCAACTGCATCAAACGGATCTACATCTCAAGCTTCTATCTGTGCAGCAACTATTGCTCTTATGGATGGAGGAGTACCTATCAAAACTCCCGTCGCTGGAATCTCAGTGGGATTAATGGCAGATGAAAAAGATGTAAGTAAATATGTTTTGCTAACCGACATCCAAGGACCAGAAGATCACTACGGTGATATGGACTTCAAAGTCGCTGGAACAAAAGATGGAATCACAGCTATACAACTCGACGTGAAAGTTGATGGAGTACAGATAACAATTCTCAAAGAAGCTCTTACTCGCGCAAAAACAGCTCGCTTACAAATTCTTGAAACTATTACAAAAGAAATATCTACACCAAGAGAAAATATTTCTCCTAATGCTCCAAAAATATTAACTGTAAAAATTAAAAAAGATCAGATAGGTATGGTTATCGGTCCTGGAGGAAAAAATATAAATGCTATTCGCGAAGCAACAAACACTGAAATAACCATAGAAGAAGATGGGACAGTATTTGTAACTGGTAAAAATGGAGGAGCTGAAGAAGCAGTAAAAATTATCGCCGAGATGACACACGAATACAAAGTAGGTGATAGTGCCGAGGGGGTTGTAGTAAAGCTTATGGACTTCGGAGCTTTTGTACGTATTGGACACGACACAGAAGGTCTTGTTCATGTATCTGAAGTTGCACCATTTAGAGTTGAGAGAGTTTCTGATTTATTGAAAGAAGGAGACAAGGTTCCTGTAAAAATAATTAAAGTAGACGAAAAAGGCAGAATCAATCTTTCTATCAAAGAAGCAAATAAAGATTTCTTTAAACCAAAAGCTCAATAAAGCAAAAATCCTAAATAAAAAAATTAATAACTTATATTATTAGTGATATAATAATATAAGTTAATGATTTGTAAAATTAATATAAATTCACTGTAGGATGTACGAAGAAATACCAAAATCAAATAATAAAGATAATCTAAAAACAGTAAGAACATATCTTTCTGATATGGCTGATACTGTGAGAGAGAATGATATATCTGTGATCAAAGTAGCACTAGCAGAACAAAATAAACACGAGAGAGAAGATCTATTTCGAAAAGCAGAAGGCACTCCTGTCACAAGAACGATCTGGATAATAGGTGGTATAGTTTTAGTGTTAGTTTCAATCACAGGAACATATTATGTAATCCAAAAAAAAGTAAAAGACAATGTCCCTGTCGTTGTAGCAAAAGAAGAAACTATTATAACTTATGATGGAACTTCTTCAGTCGAAATAAATAATACAGACTACCTAGTAGATAAATTAAAAAACCACATAAAACAACTTTCAACTTCTACTACCACTAATGGAATTAATTCAATTGAAATTAATCAAAAAATAAATAATGTCTCTGCAAAGTTGAAAGTAGTTGATTTATTTTCTAGATTAAATTTAAATGCTCCGGCATCTCTTGTAAGATCCTTGTCAGATTTGTATATGGTAGGAACATATACAAAAAATGCTACCAGCGATCCAAAATTATTCTTGATTTTTAGATCAAATGAATATGACTATACTTATGCTGGAATGTTAGAATGGGAAAATTTCTTATCAAGTGATATGTTCTATCTGTTTAATTTAAAGACTAATGAAAATAAACTTCAATTAGAAACAAGAAAGTGGAAAGATATAATAATAAACAATAGAGATGCCAGAGTTCTATATAATGAAGAAAATAAGCCTATACTTTATTATATGTTTGCAGATTCAAATAGCCTTGTCATAACTGATAATGAAGAAGCCATAAAGGAAATCACAACTAGATTAATAATAAAAAATGTAAAACCGCTATAGATTGCCATTTATCAGATTAGTGATAATATTAAGATATGGAAAAATACAAGTCAAAATTAGAAGAAGAAAAGAAATTACTAGAGGAAGAATTATCTTCTATGGGTAAGTTTGATCCTGAAACAAATGAATGGGAAGCAACTCCAGAAAGTGAAGAAAAATCTCAAGATGTAGAAGATGAAGGAGATATGGCAGACAGAGCAGAAGATTATGAAGAAAGATCAAGTGCTCTAGCAATATTAGAAAACAGACTAAACGATATAAAGAGAGCCTTGTCTCTAATAGAAGAAGGAGGATATGGCAAGTGTGAAATATGTGGAAAGCAAATAGAAGAAGGTAGACTAGAAGTAAATCCAAGTGCTCGCACGTGCGAAGCAGATATGAATAAAGTTATATAATATTAAACCCCAGAATCATATTATGATTCTGGGGTTTAAATTTTATGTCATTTTCAAGAATATATTCAGCACAAACACATCTCCTAAAAGGGAAGATTGTGACCATAGAAGTAGATATTACAAAGAACACTTTGCATTCTTTCACTTTAGTTGGCTTACCTGATAAAGCGGTAGATGAATCTAAGGATAGGATGAGCTCAGCCTTAAAGAATTCAGGATTTGATTCTCCTAAAAACCAAAATCAAAAAATCGTCATATCATTGTCTCCTGCAGATTTGAAAAAAGAAGGACCCTATTTTGATCTAGGTATAGCACTTGCTTATTTACTTTCAGCTGAAGAAATAAATTTTAATGGTGAAGGTAGAATTTTCTTAGGCGAGTTATCATTAAATGGAGAACTACGACCGATAAAAGGAGCCCTACCTTTGACTGAAGTGGCAAAAAAACTTGGCTACAAAGAAATATTTTTACCGATAGAGAACGCATCTGAAGCAGCGCTCGTAGAAGGTATCATCATCTATGGAGCAAAAAATTTGAAAGAAGTTATAGACCATATTTATATTCCTAAAAAAGATAGAAAAGGAAATCTCCTAGAACCAGAAAGACCAAAAATTTTACAATTTCCGAAAACAGAAATTATTCATAATGAAAAGAATAATAATATAGACTTCTCAGATATCAAAGGTCAAGAAGGAGCAAAGAGAGGACTAGAGATTGCCGCTTCGGGTGGACACAACATAGCAATGTCGGGACCTCCAGGCACCGGAAAAACAATGCTTGCCAGAGTATTTTCAAATATACTTCCAGACTTAGAGAAAGATGACTGTCTGGAAGTCACAGGAATACATTCTATCGTAGGACTTTTAGAAGATACAATCATAACTGATCCACCTTTTCGAGCACCACATCATACAGCTAGTTATGTATCTATGATCGGTGGAGGCGCTAATCCCAAACCCGGTGAAGTAACACTTGCCCATAGAGGAGTACTCTTTCTCGATGAATTTCCTGAATTTGAAAAGAGGGTTTTGGAATCTTTACGCCAACCACTTGAAGACAATATTGTCTCTATCTCTCGTGCTCGTGGCTCAGCTATATTTCCATCGAACTTTATCCTCGTAGCAGCAATGAACCCATGCCCATGCGGGAATAAAGGCAATAAACAGAAAGAATGTATTTGTAAACCAATGGATTTAGATAGATATAAAAGAAAACTTTCAGGACCGATAATGGATCGTATAGATATCTGGGTTACTGTCAGTAACGTCGATTATGAAAAGCTTTCAAATTCTAATCAAGAAGGTGAGAAGACTTTTACTATAAAAGAAAGAGTTAAAAATGCTAGAGAAATACAAAATAAAAGATTTAAAAATTCTCCAAGGAAAATAAATACAAATAGCGAGATGAATGTAAAAGATTTAAATATCTACGCCCCTCTCGACGATGCAACCAAGAAACTTTTGAACCAAAGCGCCGAGCGTCTACAACTCTCTGCCCGAGCCTACCACCGCACCATCAAACTCGCCCGCACTATCGCCGATATAGAAGGATGTGAAAATATTTCACAGTCACACATATTAGAAGCTTTGCAATATAGACCTAGAGAAAACTCTTAAATAAAAATCAAAAGAGTTATTAATAAAGATATTTTAGTAATTAAATTATGTTATAATTATATTATGAAAATAAATTTTATAGGTTTATCATCTTTTATTATAGAAAATGAAGAAGGGTATTCTGTCCTCGTAGATCCCTTCAATGACTCTCCTGAATGGATATTGGGTCCAAATTTTCCTAAAGAATTTAACGGGAAGGAATTTGGAGCAAATTTAGTACTGATGTCTCATCCAGACGCAGACCATGCTCATGCACCAGGAACTTGGCTTCAAAATGCCAAAGAAACTAAACCCAATAGCAATCCTTTTCCAAATTTAAACTTAAGAGGAACAGTGGTTCCAGAATATAACGGTGATCTAAATATTGCTTGGCATTATACTATCGATGGAATAAGATTAGTACATTTTGCTGATCATTCTCATATTCTTACACAAGAACAATTAGAAGAAATCGGAAATCCTGACATTGTTTTTATTTCTCCACCCAAAACCGATGCAATACAAGCTAAAGAAGTTACTAAGAAAAATATAGAGCTTTTAAACCCTAAAATAATATTCTGGGCACATCACGTAGTACCCAAAAATCTACCCAAAGAAGATGACGAAGTAGCATTGAGAAAATACTTTATAGAATATTTTAAAAATAACGCATATACAAGTAAATATTATAAAGGAGAAAAAAGTTTTATGGAACTTTGCAATATACTAGAACATGCAATTAGTTTAAACAAGGAATACTCTGGTATTACTCTATACGAACCATCAGTAACAATAAACAAACAAGAATTAGATAGACTAAAAAATAAACCCATAAGTTATCTATTCAAATCCATGTTAGCTAATTCAAAAGTAGAATAATAATATCTAAATCTCTTTATCTAGTCTTTTGGCTTCTGCCCAAGCAAGCTCATATATCTTTTTCATAGCATCAGCTATTTCTGCAGATTCAATAATTATTCCTAGCTTCTCTCGCCAAGATGCAATCATTACTTTGTTATCATAAATATCAATTTCTGGAGAAAAATAATATTTGTCCGCAGGAACAAAGGCCATTTCTCTTAATTCTTCTTTATCATGACTACTTCTTTCTACTCCAATTTCTGTTTTTGGAATAATTGCTCTAATTGCTATTCCTGCTTTAGCTCTACGTTTATAATATTCTGGAAAATAATTTGGTAACCCTTTATGCATATCATCAACAGTTGCGTATCCTCGTATTGGTTCGTGTGAAGTCAAAGTATCTTCATAAACCTTTTCCAGACCAGCAGTTCCTTCGTAGAAAAATATTTTTGGTCTATCAATAACATTATGAATTGACTTTAATTCAGGAATTATCTTTTTTGCTTCATTTATAAACCTTTGATCTTCTTCTATTCTATTCTGTAAAAGTTTTTCTATCTGATCTGGAGATTCGGCTATATATTCTTGCTTGGGTTCTTTACCAGAGACTTTAACTAACTCTTTTATTGAAAGGGAAGCAAGCACATGGTAACCAGTGGGGCGATTAATTCCTGCCTTACGAGATATCTCTGTAACTGTCCCTTTACCTAGAGAAAGTAACGCCAAATACACCACAACTTCTTTCTCGGAAAATCCTATATATTCGAGACTTTTCTTTATATCTAAATTTTCGTTTTCCATATATATAGTATATATTAAAGCATGATAATTTGTCAATGCATGCGAACATTATTTTAATTAATAGATTTTAGTATTATTTAATATGACTATTTTTGATATATTTTGTTTATAATACTTGACATTAGTATTCCAATATGCTATACTATGAGGAAGTTAAGTTATTTACAAACTAAAAAATAGGAGACATTAAAATGAAAACACTTGGAACAATGGTAGGGGGCAGTCTTAAAAATATGACGGGGGCAATTAATCTTGAAAGTACTGAATATTTTAAAATTGAAGATTTTTTTAAATCTAAATTAATAAAAAATCAAGATGGAATATTTGAGCACTTGAATAATCACTTTTGTATTCAGGGAGATGCCTTCAGAGGAGAAGTAATGAATTCACCAAAATTAATTTTGGCAAATTATGAAATTATTTCCTGTATTAATGAAAGAACAATATTTGAGGAACTCTTCCATTATAAAATTTACACCAAATTTACTATGGCACATGTAATGCAAATATGTAAAATCCATATCATGGAAGGAGCAAAAATTCTTCAGGAAAATGGACAAGCAAATTTATTTTTCTTGGATAAATCTTATACGATCAATCTTTACAAACGATTAGGAAAGTATTGGTGTGTAAGAGTGGTTCCAATTTCTTATTTCAATGTTTGGGGTGCTGAAGATAGATTATTTGCCTTAAACAATCAATTCAATCCACCACAACTCTTATAAAAGAACTTGGATTAAGGTTCTAAAGGGTTAAAATCAAATCCCCCCGAAGCAAAGCTTCAAGGGGATTTTTTTATTTTCTTATTTAAATTATGATTCCACCATAGAACTATAAAGCTCGCCCGCACTATCGCCGACCTAGAAGGAAGTGAAAATATTTCTCAGTCCCATATATTAGAAGCACTACAATACAGACCGAGAGAAAATGTTTAATCATAAAAAAGTATTCCTAATTTATATTTTATAGAAAAATTATTTAAATTTTAGTTACGTCCGTTTTTTGCTGAGAAGGGAGCAGTCTCGGGAGTAAAGACTGCGGGGGCTAGGTTTAATTTATGCTTTACCTTTCTAACTGTCTTCTTTTTCTTTTTTATAACTTTCTTTTTAGCTGGAGCTTTTTTAACAGTCGTTGTCTTTTTTTCAATAGAAGGTTTTTTAGTTGCTGTAGTCTCAGAGGCTAAAGCTATCGGGGTAGAAGCTACTTTTTGTTCTACTGCTAAGATTTTATTATCAATCTTTTTATTATCGAAATACCCCTCGGATGCTAAGACAAGGACCGATGAAGTAGTTGCGATTAATATCAATATTATTAAAACAATTGTTTTTTGTTTCATAAACTAATTATTGCCCATCACTATTCTTTGGCAGATTACGATATGGATTTGGCTTTCCTCCGTGGTAACCTATGTGTACATGGTTACCAGTAGATCTACCTGTCGAACCGACATATCCTATAACATCTCCTTGCTTTACTTCTTCTCCTGCCACTGCTGCAACTTTACTCATATGGCCAAAGATTGCTTGTCCTCCATCATTGAAGTCGATAACGACATACAAACCATATCCTCCGTTATATCCACTACCATCGGCGATAAGAACCTTACCATCTTGAATTGCATATATAGGAGTACCTTTTGGAGCGGCAAAGTCATAAGCATTGTCATCATGAAGTCTCTGAGAGACTCTTCCTGTACCTTTAGGGAATGGCCAGATATAGCCACCAGTTATACCGTTACCTCCCGACATCTGATCTATTGAAGCCTGAGTTTTATCTACTTTTGTTTCCGTCTGTGTAGGGGTATTTACTATCGTTTCTTCTTTTTCTACTTTTGGAGTGACTGGTTTGACTACTTCAGCTTTCTTTTCAACTACTCCTCCTGGTACTATAATCTTGTCACCAATCATCAAATTCTTATCTGTTATATCGTTATATTGTGCTATATCATTTGCATCTGCCTTATGAGTCTTGGCGATAGAAGCTATAGTATCTCCTTTTTTAACTGTATAAGAAACTCCATCTACAGGTAGGATAGTCAAAACAGTTCCTACTTTCAAAGTATTATTCTTTATATTTGTATTGGCATAGAGAATTGTATTCTTTGAAATACCAAACTTATCAGCCACAGTACCTATAGTATCTCCTTTTTCTACAGTATAAGTAATAATCTTGTCCACAGATGATATATATGAGTTGGAATCAGTATCAGTAGGCTGAATGTTTTCTGGATTTAAAGCATCATCGTCTATTATAGAGACGTTGGCTTCAGCGACAGTATTCTTCATATCTGGATCTATAGATGTCTCAGAGAGGGGAATATTTTGAGAATTACTTACAGGGTCGGTGCTTATATCTACTGCCTGAGCCTTTGTGCCTAGGACGCTAGCCACTAAGTCATTAAAAAAGCCTGCATTTGCTTGTGTAGGCATGCCGGCAATAAGATAAAGAACTATAAAAAAGGAAGAAGCCTTAATGATATAAGACTTGGTAAATAAGGATATATTCATCTTGTGACTATTTTGCTTTAGCAAAGAGTCACTCGAATCTTTTGATGTTTGTTTTATAAGTCTAGTTTATTAGTTACAACACATTACCCCAAAATTGGAACTACAGTACGACCGCAAAAGCGAGAGCTGTAATCGATAAGTAATAGTGCTATAACAGTTACAATCATTCGGCAAAGCTTGTAAAATAAAGCTATTTCCGGCCTTTCAGTATGAGAAACCCCTATTTAGGAGCTCTATATATAAGGGTACCCCATCTGGCGCCTCCAGTCAACGGAGTTATGCACAAGAATAAATCAGAACATTTAAGCTAAATTACGCAAGATTCATATTGACAAATACACTATTTTATGATATTATACAAGCAAGTGGGAACTAGAAAGGTAAAACTAAATATTGGGTCTACGGACGCCAATTAAGTGTTTATCTCGTGTATCTCATGTACATTAATACATATTTATATGAAAAAGTTTTTTGTTTTGTTGGTTTTGGTGATCAGTATCACCAGTTTTTCTTTTGGGTCTTATGTTGGATTCGGACAATCGAATACCCAGATTTCAAAAACATCTAAACAGATCGAGAGAATCAATCGTTTGGTAAATCCAAATTTGATCTATCCTGATCAAGAGTTGCTTTTGCCCATTCCGGGTCTAAGTTACCCAATCTACTACAATGTAGTTACAGGGGATTGCCTGTGGTACCTTTCAAAGCGGATCAACAGGGGAGAATTTACCCCTACAGAAGAGGTTATAGCACCAATTATTGAAAAACAAAACCCTCAAGGTGAGTCGTTCTGGCTCAAGTACGGTGATTTCATCGCCTCAAATTTTCTTTGGTTATTACTTTTAATTTTCGTTCTAGCTGTTATTTATAAAATAGCTAGATGGGAACTAAGTAAGCCAAGGAATGTAGATCCCGCAACAGCAGGAGCCCCTCAGGTTCCCGGTGGTGTTCCAGATGCAGGAGCTCATAATCGTATTTTAGAGATTGCGAGGAATCATTACCCCTCTGCTACATTGAATTTGAAAAATGTTCGTCGTGGATTCCTTTCTGGAACTGCAAATGTTCATTATGCAAATGAAAAAACAAAGAAAATAAATTTGAAAAATGTCCCCTCTTATGCTGGTGAAATATTAGTTAATGGGGAAGTTAAAACAATCTATTTTCTGCAGCCCTGTGGAAATGATGCCAATCGTGGAGATTACATGGAAGGAAAAGACTTAGTTTTTACCCCAAGTGTGTTCATCTCAGAAAACGGTAATGAATCTCCGCTTTCTACTAATGATAAAGTAATCGACGAAAAGGTACCGCAAATTGTACCCAAAGAAGAAACAAAACAGGAAGAACCAGAACCTGTTGAAACTTCAACCGAGTCTGAAATTTACAAAACTATTTCTGCACACACGATGTTGGCCGATGAGTTCTTAAAAACTCAAACAGCTCACAGAGTAACCTTGAGAGTGACAACACCTCAAGGCACAGTTGAAACAGTCTTGGAAACCAAGACTGGTGAAACAAAAACAAAGAACGAAGAGAAGAAGGGATAACCTTCAACTCTTGAATTATCTAAGGACCGATGGAATTTATTTCCGTCGGTCTTTTTAGTTATCTAATTAAACAACCCCTTTATTTACTTAAAAAACAATAATATATACAACATAGTTAAAGTCTGGTAGAATATAAACATTAATAAAATTAATAATAAACTATTATGAAACAGGAAAATCTTTCATCTCAAATTGGTAAAGGACCAGAAAATGAAGCAGACGATTTTAAATTTAATTCCGCTGAAAAGAAACTGATGGACAACTCTGAAAGATTAGCCAAGATAAGCGAGGAACTGCAAAGTAATCCTGGATCGAAAAGAGCAGCAGAATTGAGAAAACTTAGAACAAGACTCAACCAAGAACAAAATAAATTTTGGAAAGAAGAAACTCCACAAGCAATAAAGCCTCAAAATAAAGAAGCAGTAATTGTAAAAAAAGAAGACCCAGTAACTAAAAATAGTTTAATTAATTCCTTAACGACAAGTATTAAAAAATCTTTTACTAAAAAAGAAGACAATACTGCACCTGTAGTAGTTAACGATACTGCACCTGTAGTAGTTAACGATACTGCACCTGTAGTAGTTAACGATACTGC
>JBAXFQ010000019.1:0-8650 GCA_037139835.1 Candidatus Nomurabacteria bacterium
AACTTGTCCTCCAGCTCCTAATCTAGCTCAATGTCCAACAGGTCAAACTGGTACTCTTACTTACGATGCCAATAAATGTGTTATAGGCCAAACTTGTACTCCTACAGTTTCTGTTTGTACAAATGGAGCAACTAATCCTCCAGATTGTACTATTTTGAGACCAAATGTAATTCAGTCTTTATATTCTACAAGTCATGCAAATATGAATATATCAGCTGGTTCTAGCAATGTTGAAACTATAACTGTTTCAGTATTAAATGAAGGAACTAGTGATGTTAACCTAAATGGAATTCATTTGGCTTCATCTTCTAATTTAAATAATTTTATTACGAATACTAAAGCTTTAGATTATTTAACAAATACACAAGTTGGACAAACAATAAATAATTTTGATTATAATGGAAGTTATTATTATGCTTGGGTAAATTTCAGTCCATCAATTGCTATACCTGCAGGAACAAAGAAAGTATTTAAAGTTTATTCAGATATAATCGGGGGTGCTACGGGTTCATTTACAGTCGGTTCTTGGGGTTTGAATTTTGATACACCAGGAGCATCGATGAGTCCTCAGCAGATCAATGGAAATACTATAACTGTTAATAATACTATTGCTTGCCCTTCCATTATCGTTCCATCAGTTTTATGTGCCCCTGGAACAATGAGAAATCCTACTTATGACGCAAATAAATGTATCACATCATATACAGACTGTACTCCTATATCCATGTGTGATTATGCTGCTCCTCAAAATGGATGTACTTATGTAAAAGGACCAGACTACAATTCAACCAATGGATGTGGAATGGTAATGGATTGTTCAACAGCTACTAAATGTCTAAATGGAGCAACAAATCCTCCTACATGTACTTTAACTTCAGATGGATGTTTGCCAGGTCAAAATTTTAGTTCAACAACAGGAGCATCTTGTCCAGTCATAACTCCAACGAATGTTATTACTAGAACATTAAAAATTGGAATGAAAGGTGACGACGTGAAAATTCTTCAAACTTACTTAGGACTAACAGCAGATGGGTACTTTGGTAGAAGTACTAGAATCAAGGTAATACAATGGCAAAAAGTAAATGGACTAACAGCTGATGGTGTCTTTGGTCCATCAAGCATCTTAAAATCAGGATTAGGGGTAGTAATACCAACTCCATCACCTACACCAATTCCTACACCTTTGTGTACTAACGGAGCATCTAATCCTCCAACATGTACTGCTGCACCAACTTGCTTAAATGGAGCAGTTAACTTACCATCATGTACAATTTCAATATCTGGTGCTTGTCTAAACGGAGCATCTAATCCTCCTGTATGTACAACACCAACTCCATCACCTACACCAATTCCTACACCTTTGTGTACTAACGGAGCATCTAATCCTCCAACATGTACACTTGATGGTTGTGCATCAGGACAGAACTTTAGTTCTACAACAGGTATGGCTTGTACTCAATAAAGAATCATTAAACAATAAAACCCTCATTGATAAATCAATGAGGGTTTTATTGTTTTAAATTTATTTCAATTGTAATGATTCAAGTAATGTATTTAATTCTTCGCCTTTTATTTCTTTATACTCATTCTCATTAAGATTACCTAGTTCTATATTCATAACTCTTATTCGTTTAAGGTTTATTACCTTGTGGTGTAGAGCCTCACACATACGCCTAATTTGGCGTTTTTTGCCCTCTGTGAGCACTATATTGAAGGTGTCTTTGGATTTACTTGTACTTCTCCAAACTTTACATTTTTTACTTATAAATTTATCAAAATGCACACCATTACCCATAAGTTCTATAAATTTATCTGAAAAGTTTGGTTCTACTTTTACTACATATTCTTTTTCATGGACATATTTAGGGGAGAGGAGTCTGTCTGTTACTCTTCCATCATTAGTCATTAGTATAAGACCATGAGAATCCTTATCAAGTCTCCCAATAGGGAAGACTATCTCTTTGAATTTAGATACCTGTAATATATCTTTTGTTTTTACATCTGGGTTCGTAGATATACCTACAGCTTTATTGTATGCATAATAAACATAATTTTTCTTTGGTATTTTATCACTTACTGTAACATCTTCATCTCTATATACTTGGTCTCCAAGTACGGCTTTTCTTCCGTTAATAAAGACGAAACCTTTTTTTATAAGTTCATCAGCACCTTTTCTAGTTGCATAATTTTTTAATGCTAGGTATTTATTTATTCTAATTGGGAATTCCATAGTCATGATTGTGTTTTAGGTGTGGTATATAATATAGACCTAATAGAGATATTACACCCAAGATTGCGAATAAAAATTTTAAAGGTAAGAAAATAAATATAAATGTACTTACAATAGGTGCTGCTATGTAAGCTACTGGATTCATATCTCTGAAAATACTTAAAAGATAAGCATCCTCCTCTCTGATATGAGTAAAGAAATAAATTTCTGAAGTGGCTTCTACAACGGCAGCCCCAGTTCTAGTCATAAATAATATAAATGCCCAAAGAACTATACTCGTTGAATTTATATAAGATATAAAGAAAGTGGAAATACTCATAATTATAATACCAATGAAAAGCATAGTTCTTTTCTTGATATGATATTTATCTATAAGTATTCCTATGGGTAATCCAAAAATGACGAATGGAGCAAGCATGATAGTAAATATGACACCTATTTGCTCCCATCCTAACCCGATATGTTCATATAGATAGATCGGAGTATAGATGACCATTAAAGCAAAAAAGAATTGCAAAAGAAAATTAATCATTGTTATAGCAAACATATGACGATTTTCTTTTAAGAATCTATATGTCTGTAAAAATGGAGTTTTAGCATAACTTCTGTCTTCAAATTTTCTGACAGAAAAAAGTAATCCTATTGTCATTATCATAGTAGCAATAAAAGATATTATATATATAGTTTTGTAACCACCTTCTTTTGTTATCAGGAATGATGTTATGAGTGGACATAGCATATAAGCTAAGTTGACGATCATTAAGTAAACCCCACGTGTCTTTCCTATAGTTTGTGGATTTCCGAAGTGTTCAACAAAAATATCAATAGATAGATATACTAATGTATTTGTTGTTATTAGTGAGACGAAAGAAACACTTATTATATAAGCATTTTTGGATGTTATCATTCCTACTAGAGATGCCATGTTGATCAATAATGATATAAGAATGAATTTACGATTTCCAAAATGCTTAAGTAAGTTTACACTTTCTGCAAGTAGCAATAGAGTCAATAGAGAAGAAACAGTATAAAGGATACCGACATATTTTTCTGAAATTATCTTTAATAGGAATGTAGAGTTAATATAAGCAGAAAGTGCTATATGTAAGGTAAATAAGAAAGATAAAAGATATGTTCTATTGATTTTGGACATTTTAAATTTTTAGATACTTAATAATACAGGGATAACCAAAGGCCTCTTTGCTGTTTTTTGAAAAAGGAATTTAGAAATATTATCTCCGAGATTAGTTTTTATATTGTCGAAATTAATAGGGTTCATACCAACTGTTCCGTCTTCTATTGTTTTCTTAATAATGATTCTTACTTGGTGAAGTAGTTCTTGATTTTCTTTTAGGTATATAAATCCTCTAGATATAATATCTGGAGATTTACGTAGTTTACCAGTCTGAGAATCTATAGTAGCAATTAAGACAAACATCCCATCCTGAGCGAGCATAACTCGATCTCTGATGACTACATCCTGCTCATCGCCTATAGAAAAACCATCTACCATCATTGCTCCTGATGGAGCCTTTTCTTTACGAAGAACCATTTTTGATCCGTTATCTACTATTTCAATAATAGATCCATTATCTGGAACTATTATATTATCCATAGACATCCCGATAGACATAGCTATCTCTTTATGTTTTACGAGCATTGAATGCCATCCATGAATAGGTATGAAGAATTTAGGGTGTGTTTTCCTGTGTAGCCATTTAATATCTTCTTGGTTTCCATGACCAGTAGCATGAATATATTCTTCACTCGTTCTATAACTTATAAGTCTGACTCCGTGACGAGTTAGATTATCTTTTAAATGTTGAACGGCTATTTCATTACCTGGGACTATAGAAGAAGAGAGTATAATTGTATCTCCTTGCTTAATAGTAAATTTTTTATGGGTTTTATTGGCAGCACGTCCAAGAGCAGCGAATTCCTCTCCTTGAGCACCTGTCATCATAATAAGTATTTTATTTGGTGGATAATTATCAATATCTTCAATATTGATAATAGTACCTTTTTTTGGTGTGAAAATTCCTGCTTGTTCACAAACTTCCATATTGGTTTTTAAAGACCTTCCATCGAGTACTACTTTTTTCCCTAATGATTCAGCTATTTCTACTATTTTCATCAGTCTGGTTATAGATGAAGCAAAAGCTGAAATGATAATGCGTCCAGTTCCTTGTCTTATAACTTTATCTAATCCTTCGTGAACTCTTGATTCAGGGAGTGAGAATCCTTCATTTTCTATATTTGTTGAATCGGTAAGCAGTAGTAAAACTTTTTCTTTGTCGAAAAAAGCATATTCTTTTTCTTCTTCATCACTTACAACACCATCCACTTGATCAAGCTTGTAGTCTCCTGGTGTTACTATCGATCCATACGGAGTTTCGATAACTATACCCATAGAATCAGGCATTGTATGAGTGACTCCGAAGAATCTAACTCGAATATTACCAGCATATATAACTGAATCTTTTTCTACTACATGTGCATTGAGAGCTGGTAGATGAGAAAATTCTTCTTGTCTTTTTTTCATGACAAGAACTGAAAGATTTCTAGAATATAGTGGTGGATTGCCGATTCGACTCATAACAAGAGGGATACCTCCTATATGGTCTAAGTGACCATGAGTTACAAGCATCGCTCTTATCTTGTCTTTGCGTTCTTCTAAGTATGTTGTATTTGGTATTATATAGTCAATTCCTGGAGTGTCTTCAGTTTTAAATTGCATACCAGCATCTATAACGATGATATCATCACCGATTTCAATAGCTGTCATGTTTTTACCTATTTCTTCAACTCCTCCTAATGGAATTATTCTAATTACTCCTGGTAATGGGGGAGGGATAAGATTTGTTTTACTTTTTCTTACTATATTTGTATTTTCTTTTGGCGGTACAGGAGATTTTATATGAGCTCTTCTTCCTCCTTTGTTATTTCCATACTGATAACTACCTCGGCTAGTTTTATTAGCAAAGTTGTCATTTGTATTTTTTATAATTTGTCCATTTTTAGACTGGGGGTTTGTATTATTAGTTATACCTATTTTTGATACCCCTGGCTTATGTAGAACTCTTATATTATTATTTTTACGAAATTGGAAATTACTATTTCTATCTTTCGGATTTCTATCTATTTTTGGTTTTTCGTTCATATGTATTTATTGTTTATTTCGCATATTGCGAATTATTATTTTTTGCTAAAGATTTTCCAAACATGATCTTTGTTTGCATACCATGTATAAATGGATGCAAATCTATCTGAAGGATTTATTAATGTATTTAAATTTATATTATTAAGTTCGTTTGACGTTATATATAAATATTTAGGAGAATATATTAATAAAGCAGGAAGGTTTTTATTAAATTCTTCTACAAAATCTTTATATCCACTAATTCTTTCGTTTAAATTTATTGTTTTTTGAGCATCGTCTAGAATCTTGTCTGTCTTTGAATTATTATACATTGAAATATTTAATCCTGGATCTTTTGTTTGAGAAGAATGCCAGAATGAGAATAAGTCAGATTCATGATTAATTATTTGACCAAAGAATAACGCTTCGTATTCACGATTTCTTATTACTTGATTTAGAGGTCCCATTTCATAAACTTTCTCAATATTTACTTTTGCTCCAATTTTCTCAAGCTGATCTTTTATCATGATAGTCGCACTTCTTAGTTCGGGTGTATCGCCGGTAGTTAAGGAAAATTCTAATTTTGTGATATTTCCACCAGGAACTTTAACTTTTGTTGTAATTGTTTTTTTACCAACTTTTTTCGTTTTAGTTACTGTTGTTACTCCTCCTTTGGCTCTTATTCCATCAGAACCTAAAATCCAACCATTTTTATCTAATAATTCATTTGCCTTATCGATATTAAAAGTAGTAGTATCCTCATTTTTTAAAATTGTTCCTGGTATTGGACTTTCTACTACAGTTCCGTATCCATATAATACCTTATCAATTATTTCCTGTTTATTTAATGCGTAATTAAAGGCTTTTATTACATTTGAATCAGCAAAAATTTTATTATTGTTACTATTGTAAAACATACCAAATATTCTAGGTAATGTGGTAGTGTGAATACTATAATTTTTATCTATAAAATTAGAAGCATTAATAGCACTTATGTTTCCTGCTTGGTCAATAGAATGAGATAACAATTCTTTAATTAAATCTTTTTCGTTAGAAAATGATTTAATTGTTACATTTTTAATATTTGGATTTCCTAAAATGAAATCAGAAAAACTTTTTAATATATATTCTTGAGGAATACCATCTTTATTTTTTGTTACAGATTTAATTTTATATGGGCCAGAACCAACTGCCTTTATATTGTAAGGGGATATACTAAATTCAGTATCTTTGACATCTTTCCATATGTGTGAAGGTAAGATACCTATTGTAGTGTTATCCATAAATGAAATGTATGATTTGTTTAGAGTAAAAATGACAGTATAGTCATCTTTTTTTGTAGCTGAAACTACGTTCCATCCCACCCTAGGGCTTTTGATGATAGGGTCTTTTATTTTGTCTATTGTAAAGATAACATCATCAGCAGTAACGGGATATCCATCTTGAAATTTTGTGCCTTTTTTTAATATGAAAGTATAGATCAATCCATCAGGACTGACTGTATAAGACTCTGCTAAATCAGGAATAAATGTCCCATCTGGTTGCCTTCTCATTAATCCACTGTAAATCAAAGAAGTTAAGTCTTTGTCTGCATCAGAAAGAGCTAGGACTGGATTTATTAGTGTTGGCATCCCTATGATTCCTTCAGTGATAGAACCTCCTTTAGTTGGAACATCAACTAAAAGTTTGTTATTTAATTGGTTTAGAATTAAAAGCATTGCTAAAGTAGCAATTACAACTGTTGATACAAAAATATAAAATTCTTTTTTGGAGAATGTTGATAATGCTTTTGCAAGTTCTTGTTTTTTAGGAATTTTAAATTCTTTTAAAAATGATAGAAATTTATCCATAAGGGCACTCTTAAAGAGTGAATTTAATTTTTTATTAGTTAATATAGTAGTTGTAAAACTACTTAACGAATATTGCGATAAGAGATGATGCAGTTAGAAGAACAGCAACAACTATAGTTGTTATAAAAATGAACTTTTCAAAACCGCGACGTGTATGGTAAAGACCACCAGCGTCTCCTCCTCCTAGTACTCCTCCTACTCCTGCATCAGATTGCTGAAGCAAAATGGCTACAATTAGGATGATAGATAGTGTTATTTGTATATAGGGCAACATATTAGCAATAATCGTCATAGAATTCATACTACTATATTTATCTAAATTTTGCAACTTAGTAAATTTTAATTCTCGGGCTCAACATGGATTAATATGTTTGATATTTCGGGTATTTTTTCTTTAAGTAAATCCTTTAGATTGTGTGATATAAGATGTCCTTCTTTTACAGGTATCTTACCATCTACTGTTATGTGTAGGTCAACATGATATTTCATACCTGTTTTTCTTATAAGACACTTTTCAGTTTCTATTACCCCATTAACATTTTTTGAAATTTCTCTAATCTGTAAAATAAAGTCATCATGTGTATGTTCATCCATTGCCTCACCCAAAGCAGGTCTGAAGATAAGATAACAGTTGTATAAAATAAAAGCAGAAGCAAAAAGAGCGGCCCAATCATCTGCTGACTCGAATCCTTTACCCATTATTACTGCGATAGATATTCCTATAAATGCAGCTACAGAAGTTATGGCGTCACTTCTGTGATGCCAAGCATCTGCCTTGAGTGAAGAACTTTTTGTCTCCTTACTTTTTTTTATTACTAATCTATATGAAATTTCTTTCCATATAATTATTCCAACTAAAATTATAAGAGTGTAGGCACGAGGTAATTCATGTGGGGTGTTTATATTTATAATAGCCTGACGAGCTATAATTGAGGCTGATATAACTAGGAATCCAACAACAGCAAATGTAACCAAGGGCTCGATTCTTCCGTGACCATATGGATGATTCTTGTCTGCTGGTTTACTGGAATATTTGATACCAAAAAGTACTAAAGCAGAAGAGAAAATATCTGTAGTTGATTCTATTGCATCGGCTATAAGAGCATATGAATTGCCAAAATATCCAGCGGTCCATTTAATAGCAGCAAGGGATGCGTTACTTATAATACTAAAATATGTAGTTTTAAGAGCGGTTTTTTCGTGAGACATAAATAAAAATAGGAGAGGGATCTTGAATCTTAAATATTTGGTACACCTTTCATATTTTTATAAAATATGAATTTTCTAAAAATATATTCAAGGTCTTCAAGCTCTCACGCAAAGCATACCATGCTTTGTTCTGGGTACAAAATAGAAAAACCCCTTAGCTTTCGCTAGGGATTTTTCTATTTTGTGCCCAGGAGAGGACTTGAACCTCCAAGGATTGCTCCA
>JBAXFQ010000020.1:0-7984 GCA_037139835.1 Candidatus Nomurabacteria bacterium
AGAATCATGAGCGTTCGTTGCACCAATACCTGCATTTGGACCTAAAAAGTTAGAATCATGAGCGTTCGTTGCACCAATACCTGCATTTGGACCTAAAAAGTTAGAACTATAAGCCCCAGTAGCCATTAGACCTGACATATTTCCAATAAAATTTGAGTCCGGAGCAACAGCATTAACTGTAAAATATTTATCAACTCCATCTCCTATACTAAGAGCTGTATTTCCTGCTCCAAGTGAAAATAGGAATCCATCACCATTCGTATGTCCTGTCACAGCTTTAAATTTAACAGAAAGTCCATCACAAACAAGTTGAGGAGAACCAGTAATACTCACACTAGAAGTTAAAGGACAATCTCCATTAAAATCTTGGTAAGAAAAAGTATCTGTCGTTCCTGTACTGTCTATTGTTATCAAAAGCATATTAGGTGTAGCTCCTGTATATGTACCAGACATACTTATATCATTTAATCCTGTGCCTGATTGAATTGGTGTATAGGAAATACTACTAGGGGTAGGAACTCTTACATCTAATTTAGCAGTCGGAGTTTTTGTGCCTATACCAACATTTCCAGATAAATCAATTTTAATACCACTTGATCCTCCACCTGTCAATATTCCAGAGAAAGAGTTATATCCAGAACCCGTCGAAGTAATCAAACCTTTATTAAGAATGATACTTCCTGATGAAGAAGATATCATCTCCCAGACTGTACTAAAATCCCATCCACTATAAGTAGCCACACTTTTCATTTGAGATGTTGTTTTACCGCTGGCATAATTATCTGTAGATTGTCCTGAAGTTTCCATATCCCAATATGAATTTGTAACTGTCGCCCCTCCGTCATCAAAACCAGAGAAACCACCGACATTCGTTGTCCCGGTCACGGCACCTGTCGAGTAAGAATTTATAATTATATTGCTTGATACATACCCCGTAAAACCACCAACGCCATTACCACCACTCACAGATCCAGTTGCGTATGAATTCTCTGTTGAGCCAGTAGAACCAGATATACCCCCAACAAGACCTCCGATATCTCCGCTTGTTCCACCATCTACATTAGCTTCAGAGTAACTTCCATAAATTGAACCCCCATTATTCCATCCTATCAATCCACCTATTTCCCAGTCACTACCTTTTATATTACCTGTTGTATAAGAATTTGTTACTGAACTACTACTATTGTCATATCCAATTAAACCTCCCACATCCCCTAACCCTATTATATTAACATTCATCAATCCAACATTTTCAATAGTAGCACCACTTGTCTCTCCAAATAGTCCAACATCATAATATGTAGGAAGATTGATATATAAATTTGAAATCGTGTGACCATTACCGTTGAATGTACCGGTAAAGTTACTTCCGTATGGAGTACTTGTACTATTGTCATATGTGTATCCGATAGGCATAAATCCAGCTCCACTATTCCAAGTCGTAGTCTCAGAACAGTCAATATCATTGGCCAAATAATAACTCAAAGTGACATCATTATTCATATCTTGAAGTTCTGAACAAGAAGTAATAGCTGTACCTGAAGTGGAAGGAAGAGTCTGAGCTTTCAAGGTAGGAGTGAGTGCATCATTACTAAAATGTGCTTTTCCAGAAACATCAAGCTTGGCCTGAGGAACCAAAATCCCAAGTCCAACATTTCCAGCAAAATAATTATCTCCTGTACCTGTTGAAGAGATCAATCCTTTATCAAGAACAACTTTACTGCTTGTAGTATTTAATGGGGATTTCCAAATACTTCCAAAATCCCAACCTGAGAAAGTACTCTGAGCTGACATATCCAATGAAGTCATACCGGTACCACCAGCACTAGATGACTGACCTGAAGTTTCAGTATCCCAATAAGAAGAAGTCACAGTTGTAGACCACTTATAACCATCGAATCCACCAACAGCAGTACTACCTGAGACAGCCCCTGTACTATAACTATTAGTTATAGAAGTTCCATTATCACCTCCCACAAAACCACCTATATTACTTCCTGTTCCAGTAACGGAACCAGTTGCATATGAATTTTCAATTACTCCTTGGTTCCAACCAGCTAGACCTCCAACATTTGAATTTCCTGTTACATCCGCTGTACTATACGAAGTATAGATAGAGTCAAGACCATCATTAGCACCAACCAACCCTCCTGTATAAGAGTCCCCATGAACCACTCCAGTACTATATGAACCAGTTATTGTTCCATAGTTTCCACCTGCTAATGCTCCAGTATAATTTGTCCAACTAGAAGATGCTACATTTGAGATATTTACATCCTCTAATCCAACATTAAATATTTGAGAACCTACAGCAGTTAAACCAAAGAGTCCAACTCCTGAACCATTTGTATCTATTAAACTAATATATAATTTTGTAATTTTATGACCTTGACCGTCTAAGATTCCGGTGAATCCTCCGTTACCTTGATTACCAACTGGGGTAAATCCATCACCGCCATTCCAAGTAGAAGTTGCAGAACAATCGATATCATTGGCTAAGTAGTAGCTTGCCGTCAAATCTAAATTCATATCTTGAAGCTCTGTACAAGAAGTGATCGCTGTACCCGTCGGAGTACTGATTGTAGGAGCTCTTAAAGTTGGTGGAATTGTAGTTCCGAGGAAAACTGACTTACCTAGAACTTCAAACTTTGAACTTGGGTTAACTATACCAATACCGATTCGTCCACCACTTGAAGCTGTGATGGATGGGTCAGTTGTTATGTCTGAATGTAAACCAGTTCCAAAAAGTATTCCACCTAAGTTCATCGCATTAGCTGTCGCTCCTGGAAGAGAAATATTTGTACCAATGATAATATTATTTGAACCGATATTATTTGAGCCAGGATTATAACCCGCATTATATCCAATCAAATTTGAGTAAGAAGCATTGGAAGCTCCGTAACCAGAATTTATTCCTATAAAGTTAGAATAAGAAGCGTTGGTTGCATTTTTTCCTGAAGCATCTCCTATAAAGTTCGATTCCGTTGCATTGGTTGCACTATCTCCAGAATGTTGACCTATAAAATTTGATACAGCAGCAGAAGAGGCTCCATAACCAGAATAATAACCTAAGAAGTTAGATAAAGAGGCACTCGTTGCTCCGTAACCTGCATACGGACCAAAGAAGTTTGAATTTGTTGTTGATGTTACTCCACTCCCTGCACCAGTCAAACCTGTTGAGAAAAGATTAGAGCTATTTACAATTGAAATCGGTGGTGTCGTCCAACTAGGAGCAACAGTTGTTCCCCCTGATGTTAATATTTGACCAGTAGTTCCATTTGTAAGTTTGGCTGTAGTTCCTGCTCCTGACTGATAAAGAACTTGTCCTCCCGATCCTCCAGAAATATTTGCAGCTGTACCAGTTGTGTTCTGATTAAGAGTTGGAATATCTGCTGCTACTATTGCACGCAAAGATGGTACACCTGTTGTACCATTTGGAGTTGCCCAAAAATAATTTGCTGAACCAGAAGTAAAAGCAGGAGCATAAGAAGTTGAGGCAGTGTAAGCTGCTGAACCAAGAGTTCCTCCTGTAGTAACAGTAAGAGTTTGACCTGCAGCAATATTTAAAGTATTAGTTCCATTATTTGTAACAGTAAGTCCATTGTAAGTTTTTGTAGTCAATGCTTCATTACCAGCCAGAGTAGCTAGTGTACCTGTCGTCGGTAAAGTTACAGTTCCTGCTCCTGCAACTGGGGTCGCATCAAGAATTGTTGAACCAGAAGTTGAACCCGCAATTATGAGCTTACCGACAGCTCCAGTTGAACCAAAAGTTTTCGCACCAGTGACTGTTTGTATTCCAGACAAAAGCATATCACCACCAACATAAGATTCAAAAGCAGTGTCACCTGCATTTCTTCTTATTGAATACCCTGCTGGAATAGTAATGCCAGTAACATTGTTTGATGTAGGAGAAGTGACTATGATCTGCTTGTCAGAGACAGTACTCGTCGTCGAGAGGATAGTTGCATTCGCATCTTGAATCGTAAAAGTTCTAGCTGTAGTACCAATACCAGTTATAGCAAAAGTTCCATCACCGATTTCACTCCAAGGGTGTCCAGGGTTTGGAGTAGTAGCTTGAACTATTTGAAAGACAGAAGATACAACTACAGCTAAAAGTATTAAATCAAATGCGTAGTGGAAGAGAAGAGCCTGATGACTACCGTTAAGAATCATCCTGTGAATTTTATGAAAAAATGTATTTTTAAAATCTAAAAAATTGTGGTACTTTTTTTCAAACATAATACTCGATTGTTATCTGTATATTATATCATTTAGGTATATAAAAAAACAGTAAAATATCAAGTATTTTTCATACTTTTTTTATAAATAAGTGGATAACTTTTTTTTGTAAAATATTTATTTTGGTCCCTCCATAAATCACCCACTTTATAGCATTAAAATGACTCTTAGAAGCATAAATTTCACACAAAATGAAAAAATAATTAAAAAAATAATTTTAGATGCTTTATATCCTAAAATTTTTAGATATTTATAAGAAAAAATCAAAAAACATAAAATAATTTATGTAAAATTAAAAAAATAATTTTAAAAAAAATTATTTATATTATTTTTTTTCAGATGGTTACAAATATTTTACCTAACTTGCCAACCAAGAGAGGAAATCTTTGAATTTATTTTCTCCATTATTGGATTTATTTTTTCGTCTGTCAAAGTTTTTTCGTAAGATTGAAAAACTAGACGATAAGCATAGGAAGTTTTTCCATCCTTACTGAATGAATCAAAAAGATATGGTTCTTTAATCAAAAGGTCCGTCCCTTCTTCTATTAAAATATTTTTTAATTTATTTTTATCCTCATCAGATGGTACCCAGACAGCGATATCTCGAGAGATAAATGGATAGAGTGACCACATTTTGAAAGGTTTTAGAATTGAATTAGAATTTGAATTGATAAATTCCCCCTGCGAAACATTCTTTGTTATAAATTCTTCCAAGCTAAATTCTATAATTCCCTTTTTATCTCCATAAGCAACATGTACTTCCTCCTTGTCTTTATAAAATACAGTCCCTATCTCAAAAATTTTAATACTATTCATATCAAGAAGAGGCAAATTTAAAGTATTTAATTTTATACTTTCTTTCAAACCATCTGTTATATTATTTCTCAAGAAATTTTTACCCATAGCAGAAGACAGGACCTCCACTTCTCCCTTGTCTCGAAAAGCATAAGTCATGACTTCGCTATATCCATCATTCAAAAGTTTATTGCGAGCAACAAGCATTTTATAAAAAATTCCACTTTTTGTATTTTCATTTTTAATGACTGGTAATGTCTCAGGAAGCTTGTCATACCCTATAACCCTTATAACTTCTTCTACGAGGTCGTGAGGGCCTCCTAGGTCAAGTCTAAGTGCTGGGATTTGTATATCAAAGTCGCCATCATTATCTTTGTATGAAAAATTTAATTTATTCCAAACACCTTCTATCTCTTTCTTAGAGAATTCTGAACCCAATCTTTTGTTTATATAATCTACAGAAACTTTTACACTTTTGCTTTCTGATTTTTTCGGATAGACATCTACCACATTTTCAACTTCTCCTTGAGCTAAAGAGTAGATCATATCAGTTACAGCGTCCATAACTAGAGAACAAAGTTCTGGACTTATCTCATTCTCATATCTCTTCACTGCGTCTGTCAAAATATTTATTTTCTTTGAAGTTTTTCTGGTTGTTGTTGGATTAAAGTTCGCAACTTCGATAACAATATTTTTAGTATTCATATCTACTTCAGCTCTTGTTCCTCCTTTTATTCCAGCTATAGCAAGAGGATACTTTTCATCAGCAATAACTAAAATAGATTCATCGAGTTTTATTTCTTTTTTATCAAGAGTTGTTATAGTCTCACCTTCTATTCCATTTCTAACAATAAGACTTTCACTCTCGAGCTTATCTAAGTCAAAGCAATGTATAGGCTGACCTAAGTCGTACATCACAAAATTCGCTGTATCTACAACGTTATTTATAGGTTTTTGACCGATAGCCCTTAACTTTTCTTTGAGCCACTCTGGACTCTCTCCTACTTTTATATTTCTAACTATTCGCCCCATATAGCGAAGACACTTTTCATCTTCTATTTTTATTCTTAGATTAGTTGGCTTATTTTCGAAATTCTTAAAAATTTTTTCTTTAATTTTCAAATCGAAAATCATCGAAACTTCCTTTGCTATACCCCAATGAGATAGACAGTCATGAGCTCTATCTGGCAAAACTTTAATATCAAAAATTGTATCCTCTCCTACTTTTTCATAATCTTCTACTTCGAAAGAATGAAAAATAATCCCCTGTGATATCTCTTCAGGTGAAGGTAATTTTTCTTCAAAATAATTCTGTAGCCAACTGTTTGAAATTTTCATAAATTAAATTTGGTTAAATCTTAAGTCTCCTTGGTAAGCCGTACGGATATCTGACATCAGGTATTTGATAACCATCAATCTCTCTAGTCCTGGACCAAAGGCAAAGCCTTGATACTTAGTAGAATCAATACCACACTTATCGAGAACATTTGGATGTACCATCCCTGCTCCCCCCATCTCTATCCATCGTCCTTTATATTTCAAATCAAACTCAATAGACGGCTCTGTGAATGGAAAAAAGCTTGGGCGAAAACGTAAGTTAATATCTTCTCCTAACATTTTTTTATAAAAATATGAAAGTGTCCCCTTCAAGTTTGCCATTGAAATATCTTCCCCAATGAACAATCCTTCTATCTGATAAAATTGCATTTCATGCGTAGCATCTGTCGCCTCATTTCTAAAAACTTTACCTGGTGCAATGATAGCAAATGGTGGCTTCTTACCACTCTTTGCAAATTCTTCCATATATCGAATCTGGACAGATGAAGTATGTGTGCGTAAAACCTTATCAAGACTCCCCTTAATATAAAAAGTATCTTGCATATCACGAGCAGGATGATCCTTAGGTACATTTAAAGCATCGAAGTTATGATATATATCTTCAAGTTCAGGGCCAGTCGCAACTTCAAATCCAAGCTCTGTAAAAATCTTTACAGTATCATTTATTATAACTGACAGTGGATGTTCTCTTCCTTTTTGATTATCTTCATTCATTTTAATTTTAATTTTAATTTAAATTTCTCTTTTTCTTAACAAGCAACTGTTCTCTCCTTTATAGACTAAAGTAAATTTATTGCCGTATTTATCTTCCAGATGTGTCTTTCTTAAATCACTACGAAAAGCACTTTCAAAGATTGCTTTGAATTCTTCATGTGAGAGTCTTATCTCTAAATGCTCTAAATAAGCCTTTAAAATATCACTTCCTTCGTCATATTCTACTTCATAACCATGAATAATTTTTTTAGTCATAATGGAAATATATCACAAAAATAGCTTTTTTGGAAACAGCTATTTGACGATTACACTCCAAACAAACGCTTAGCTAGTTTGCAATATTCACACTCCATAGAACCTGTGCCATACGGTTTGAAATTACATTTTCTATCCACAAATGATCCTCCAGACAATGCTTCGTCATAAGTCTTAATATCTTTTTTAAGTAAATCTATCTGCTCATCTGTCACCCTCGTCTGATACATAGCATTTTTATCTCCCGCTTCAGCTTCTAAAAATAATAATCTTGAATTGGTTACTTTTATGTCATCATTATTCCCTTTTAAAAGATATGAATACATAGAGAGCTGACGCATCATATCAGACATTTGACCTTCTTCATTTATCTTCTCTATTACCCCTTTTGTTTTTACAGAACCAGTTTTAAAATCAGTAACATATATCTCACCTGATGGTAAATATTCCGTGAGGTCTATCTTGCCGTACATCAAAAGATTCGGGAAATTCTTCCTATCTACAAATGACACAGAGCGCTCTGACTTGTAGTCTTTCTCTAAGAGAGAATAATAATTTTTAATCCAATTTGAGACTGCAATATAAGCATCTTTTGAGAGTTTTCTAATATCATTCTCATCTTTCACTCCTTCTCTATCTAATT
>JBAXFQ010000021.1:0-7855 GCA_037139835.1 Candidatus Nomurabacteria bacterium
CTTAGTAAGAATAGACAAGGCGATCGAAAATGGAGAATTTGCAAAGAATCCTGCCTTTTTGGAACTTTTTGATCATGTTAAAAAAAATGATTCAACAATACATCTGATGGGACTTTTATCTCCTGGAGGAGTGCATAGTCATATGAATCATTTATTTGCTTTTTTGAAAGTTTTAAAAGATGTTGATATAAAAAAAGTTGCTATACATGTATTTACTGATGGGCGTGATGTTCCTCCTCAGAGTGGAGCGGGGTATATAAAAGAACTTGAAGAAAAAATTAAAGAAATCGGAATCGGAACTATTGCTTCGATAGAAGGGCGTCTATATGCTATGGATCGTGATAATAACTGGGATAGACTTGATAAGGTAGAAGAAGTTATTTTTAAAGGAGAAGGGACCATTTGTAATATAGATCCACTCTCTTATGTTGAGAATTTATATAAGGAAGGGATAGTAGATGAGCATATTGAGCCTGTTCTATGTTTAGATAAAGAAGGATATAAACACATAGTTCAAAAGAATGATGGTATTTTCTTTTTTAATTTTAGAGCAGATAGGGCTCGTATGCTTACACATAAAATTTTAGAGATGAAAGAAAAGATGAATATTCTTCTTGTTACTATGACAGACTATGGATCTGACTATAAGAGCATAGTAGCATTTCCTCCTATTAAGATTGAGACGACATTGGCCAAAGAATTGTCTGGTGTAGGATTAACTCAAGCTCATATAACTGAGACAGAGAAATTTGCACACGCGACTTATTTCTTGGATGGAGGTGTTGAAAAACCATATCCTGGAGAAGAATATATTCTTATACCTAGTCGTAAAGATATACTCACTCATGATCTTGCTCCTAAAATGAAAGCGAAAGAAATAGCTGATAAGGTAATAGAGCAAATACAAAAGGGGACAGACTTTATATTTATTAATTTTGCGAATGCAGATATGGTAGGGCATACAGCTAATGTTCCCGCTATTATTGAAGGGGTAGAAGAAATAGACTTAGAACTTGGTAGAGTATTGGAAGCTCTCCATAAAAATGATGGCATTGCTTGTATAACTGCAGATCATGGAAATGCAGAGATAAATATTGATCAGACTACAGGAGAAAGACATACTTCACATACTACAGATCCTGTGCCTTTTATTCTTACAAATATGACCGGAACTTTGCATGAAGGTACACTGGCTGATATCACTCCAACAATACTTAAAATTCTTGATATCAAAAAGCCGGAATCGATGACAGGAGTAAGTCTAATTGATTAAATATCGATAAATTATCAACCTTGATAATTAGAGGTTTTTTGAGTATAATCAGATGGTTGTTATAGTAAAGAGGAGGTGTGGCTGAGTGGTTGAAGGCACCGCTCTCGAAAAGCGGCAGGGGTGAAAGCTCCTCGTGAGTTCAAATCTCACCGCCTCCGCAAGTATAACAATATTATGCGTGGTTATGCTGTTTTGTTAGATAACGAATTTATATTAAGGTAAGTCTTGAAAATTAAATGTTAGTATTTTGCGCGGTTAGCTCAGTTGGTAGAGCGACCCCTTGACGTGGGGTAGGTCAGAGGTTCGAATCCTCTATCGCGCACAAAAATTACGTAGTAATTTTTTTGCGTGATAGCAAGCCAACTTTTTGGCTTGTGTAGAGGATTCGAAAAGCTTTTCCTTATGAGTGTAGTCACGAATGGAAAAGGTATACTGGTCATGTAGTGACCGAAAAGTGTAATCACGATCCTGTATTGCGTTTTTATCATTTTTAAATTTATAAATCATGAGTACACAAATAATTATTTTAGCAGCTGGAAAAGGAAAAAGAATGGAATCAGATGATCCAAAAGCTTTAGCTCCACTTCGTGGAAAGCCATTTTTAGAACACATTTTAGGAACATTATCTAAACTCGATTTATCTATAGAACCAGTTATAGTTGTAGGCCATAAAAAGGAAAGAATATTTGAAGTATTTGGAGAGAATCGTAAATATGCTCATCAAAAAGAACAATTAGGTACTGGTCATGCTGTTTTATCTGCGAAAGATTTTGTAAATCCTGACCATAGTATGGTTTTTGTCGTTTCAGCTGATCAACCTCTTATTTCAGAACAAACTATTAAAGATATAATAAACGCATATGAAAAAGAAAAATCTGTTATTACTATGGGTACTGTTGTATTGCCTGACTTTAAAGATTGGAGAGAGGGGGCATATCATTTAGGAAGAATAATTCGTGACGAAAATGGAGAAGTTTTGAAAATTACTGAATATAAAGATGCGACAGAAGAGGAAAGACAGATAAAAGAAATAAATCCTGCTATCTATGCTTTTGATTCTAAATGGCTTTGGGAAAATATAAATAAATTAAAAAATTTAAATGCACAAGGTGAGTATTATCTTACAGACTTGGTAAAAATAGCTCAAGAACAAGGTCATAAAATAAAAGCTATACCAGTATCAAATATGATGGAAATATTCCAACCAAATACAAAGGCAGAATTAGAAATACTTGAAGGTATACTTGCTTACGAAAATATAAAATAAATAAAAAACCCGAGATAATATCTCGGGTTTTTTATTTATTTATTTTTCTGTACCCAGATGTATATATCTTCGACTGCTTTGACTGCATCTCCGACGGCTATGTTGTTCTGATGATATCTACCATTTGAACAGTCTCCAGCTGCCCATATGCCTTCTGTCGATGATGCCTGCGACATGGGATCTACTACTATCTTATTGAATTCATCTATTTTGACTATGTCTTTAACAAATTCAATATTTGGAGTTTGGCCTATCTCTACGAATATTCCATTTGACTCCAATGTATGTTCTTCTTCAGATATTTTGTCTTTATATGTCAGAGAATTAACAAATTTATCTCCATCTACTCTCAATATCTCAGCATTTAGTATAATTTTAAATTTAGGGTTTTCCTTAAGTTTTTCTACTGTAATTTCATCAGCTCTAAATTTGTCACTACGGTTAATCAGAGTGACACTTTTACAGTAAGCAAGTAATTGAGCTGAAGTTTCAAAAGCTGCATTGCCACCTCCGATTACTAAAACATCTTGTCCTTCAAAAAGCGGCCCATCACAAGATGCACAGTAAGTGATACCTTTATGCTCGTATACATCAGCATTTATAGCTTCTAGTTTACGTCTTCCACTTCCTGTAGTTACTAGTAATGACTTAGAAGTAAATTCTTTTCCATTTTCTGACACAACTGTAAAAATATTTTTATCTTTTTTTATAGAAATTATTTTTTCTCCATCTATAACATCTAAAAATGGCCCTTTATAATAAAGAACATGATTTTTAAGATTTGATGCAAGTTCTGCTCCTGAAATTTCTGGAGTTCCGATCCAGTTGTATATGACTTCAGATACTATTGATTGTCCACCAAATTCTCCCGTGATAATTGCAGTTTTAAGTTGCTTTCGAGCAGCATATACGGCAGCTGCACTACCTGCTGGTCCTCCTCCTAATATAATTAATTCATACATATGGTTAGTTGCTAGTAGCTAGGTTTTAGTTTCTAGTAAATGAGTCTAATAAAAGAAAATCATAAACATAGTTTATGATTTTCTTATTATAGCATATTATTTCTAATCACTAGCAACTAGTCACTAGAACCTAATTATTTCTTATTTCTTCTTAGAAATGCTGGTACTGTACTCCAGTCATCAGTATCATCTATAAATAAATCATCTTCTATTGTTTTTTCTACTTTATCAACTTTCTTTATATAATCTTGAGAAACATCCTTGTTTGAATCTTTACTAGATGTTTGAACACTTTCTTCTCTGGAAGATGTAACAGTAGGTTCAGAAGCTTTTTGGTGTATCTGGAATAGTGATCGCTTTGGCATATCAGTAGGGAAGCCAGTAGCTATGACAGTGACTTTCATTTCACCTTTCTTTAACTTATCATCACTAATAGTTCCAAAGATAACTTTAGCTTCTTTATCGATAGATTCAGTTATAACTTTAGCAGCTTCTTGTATTTCATGGATAGTAAGATCATCACCTCCGGAAATAGCAAAGAGAACTCCTTTTGCGCCTGATATAGAAAGATCAAGAAGAGGAGAATTGATAGCCTGAAGAGCAGCCTTTTCTGCACGTCCTTCACCTGCAGCAATTCCTACTCCCATGAGTGCGCTTCCTGCATCAGACATAACAGCTTTAATATCAGCAAAGTCTACGTTAATCATTCCTGGTGTTGTGATGAGCTCTGATATGCCTTCAACTGCTTGTTTAAGTACTTCATCACACAATGCAAATGCCTGTCTAAAACCAACATCTTTTCCTGATATAACAATCAGTCTGTCATTTGGAATTACCAAAATAGCATCTACTTCTTTTTCAAGTTCGGATAGACCCATTTCTGCTAACTTCATTCTTTGATTACCCTCAAAAGAGAATGGTTTTGTGACAACTGCTACTGTAAGTATGCCTTGTTCTTTTGCAGCTTGAGCTACGATAGGAGCTGCTCCTGTTCCTGTACCTCCTCCCATTCCGCAAGCTATAAATACCATATCTGCTCCTTTGATAACATCTTGAATCTCAGCTTTAGTTTCTTCTGCGGCTCTTCTTCCAATTTCAGGATTCATTCCAGCACCAAGACCTTTAGTTAGGTTCTTACCAAGATGAACCTTCTTTTCAGCCAAGGAGTTATGTAAGTCTTGAGTATCTGTATTCATTACTATGAATTCAACACCTTTAACTTTAGAAGCTATCATGTGGTTTAGGGCATTTTTTCCTGAACCGCCAATACCGATAACTTTAATTCTTGCAAATGATTCTATGTCTGGGTTTATTTTAGGCATAATTATGTATAGCATCCTGTCTCGTCTAGAAAGACGGGGAAAGGTTGTTCTGATTAATAATAAATTACTTTGTATATAATACCAGAAATATATAAAAAGGAAACATTTGACAAGATGTTTCCTTTGTATTGATATATAAATATTTTAAGGTAAAAGCTGAGAGAAAATTGATTTAAAGAATCCTTTTACTTGTTTAATATTATCTCCTATAGAATTTTCTGTACTACTAATTCCTCCGCTTTGATTTGAAGATAAAGATAGACCATAAGCTGCATACCAAGTAGCATCTTTAATTTTTAATTTACTGTTGATTGTATTATCCACTGGTCCAACTTTTGCTGGTAGATTTAATTGCTTCTTTGCAATTTCTTCAATACGAGAAATATGAGCTCCTCCTCCTGTAATAATAATACCGGCGGGCAAAAGACCACTTCTCTTAATTCTTTTTAAATGATTTTCAACTAATTCAAATATGTCTCCTAATCTGGCTTCGATTATTTCATCTACTTTTTTCTTTGGGTAATCTCCAACGAGAACACTACCAAGTTTTACACTTTCAGCCTCTTCTAATGCAATCTTAAAACCAAGAGCTACATCTTTCGTTATGTCCATACTTCCGATAGGATATACTTGCAGTGATATAAGTAAGTTATTTTCAAAAACAGATAGAGATACTGTCTCAGCTCCGATATCTACAAGGGCACATCCTGCTGTCTTTTGCTTTGTATTTAAAAGTATTGAAGAAAGAGCAACAGGTGTAGCCAATACATCTGTTGCTTCTATATTTGCAAGTCCTAGTGTTGTTATTAGGTCTTCTATGTTTTGTTTAAGACATGTAATAAACAAAGTTTTAACTTCAAGTTTTATACCATGCATGCCTTCTGGACGTCCGTGGATATTCTTGCCATCAAGTTTATATTCAACAGGTATTATATGAATAATTTTTTTATTTACTATTTCTAGATTTTCTTCACTGGAAGCTAAAACTTTAGATACATCGAGTTGTGTTATTTCCTGATCAGCACGAGATATGATAACTGAACCAGTAGAAAGAGATGAGCCTAGGCTTATACCTCCAATGGAGACGCATGCTTTGCGTATTTTAAAACCGAGCATGCCTTCTGCTTGCTTAACTGCCTTTTTGATACTCTCAGCTACTTGATCTATATTCGTGATGTATCCTAGTCTCATTCCGATAGTTTCAGCTGATCCAAATGCAACCAAAGAGTAGGAATTTGTTTCCTTGTTAAGTCCAGTCACTACCACTTTTGTGGTATGGGTTCCTATATCAATACCTACGTTGATACTATTTTTTGTCATTACAAATAAATCAAGAAAACATTTTTAGAAATTTTTGTTCTTGTCTTTCCATTATAGCACCATGATCCATTCCTTTCAAATGCAATAGTCCGTGTATAAATAAATATTTTAAGAATTTTGGATATGTCATATCAAAAAGAGGCGAATCCTTTTTAACTTTTACTAAATCAAAAGTTATTTCTCCAGAATTCTTTGATAATGGGAAAGATAGTATATTCGTAGTTTTATTTATTCCTCGAGTTTGAAAATTAATTTGTTTTTGTTTTTTTGCAGAAAGGAAGCTAACTCCTAGTTCATATTTTTCTCCTAAAATAGCATTTTTTATATAGACAAAAGGCAAGCTAGGATGCTTGCCTTTTGTTTTATTTGCAATTGTACAGAATTCTGTATCTGTCATACTTTATTTTAACGTTTACCTCCGCGTTTTGCTTGCATTGGAGCCTTACCCAACTTTTGTAACTTTTCTAAAGCTTTCTTGCGGTTAATTCTCTTTAGAGTAGCTATCTTTGTTTTTACTTTTGATTCTGCTCTTTCGTTATAACGCTTACTTTTAACTTTTTGAATAATTCCAGATTCCTGGACTTTACGAGTGAATCTTCTAACAAGATTCATATTGTTCTCGTTTGTATTCTTTTTTACTTCAATTACGGTAATCATATGGAATTTATATTAGCATACCTTTGTATTTCAGGCAAGATAATAAAGAAATATTATATCAAATTAAAACGAGGGTTACCTTTATGGTAAACCCTCGTTTAAATTATTTTATTTTTCTGTCTTTTTCTTATAATTGCGACAGTAATAGTTATTGCATGCTTTCTTAAATATTTGTCTGACAGGACAATACAAGATGTTGTGCTTTCCTTCATGTTCACATTTAGTAATAGGTTCTAGTTTTGCATTAGAAACAAGAAAACTTTCTCCTTTATAATTTTGAACAATAGAAGTCAAGCCGCTTCTTTCTTTAGTTTTAACTACCTTACCATCATAAAAAAAACAAGATGGTAAAATAATTTTTTCTTTAGTCTTATTATTCATCACTGTTTTTTTTGTAATTAATTACAAGATTTGTAGTGAAGACAAAACCTTTTTTTGCATTCTCCTGCATGATCTTTTTCTTTAAAGCAAATCTTAGGTACATTTAGTGCCTCATGAATGCATGGAGAAACTTCTTTTAGGTGTTTTGTACCGACCTCAAATCTATTTCCTTTTACATCAACAACAATTGAAACATTTTTTCCAGCTTCAAAATTTTTAACAATTATTCCATTAAAAAGGAAGCATTTAATTGAGTCATCATTTAAGATGGCTCTAACTCTAGACTCTCTAAGTTTCTTCATAAGAATAAATTTTAAATTATTAAAGAATGATTTGAATTAATTTTTCTTTATTCTAAAACTTATTAGGTATTTTGTCAAATATTACAATAGGTCTTCAGGGTCTACATTTATAGAGAAGGCAGGTGAAAGTCTGCGAAGATTATTAGATAGGTGAGTGCTCATTATCTTTTTATCATCGGTAATTAATGGCCATAGATTTGGTTCTATTTTTATTACTGTATTTGTCACATATTGGCCCTTTACTTTACCGATAAATGCACTAAATATCTGCGGCTCATAGCCGCCAAGATAATTTTCTATGAAAGATCTAGCTTTTTCTGTTTCAGGAGCTGTGCCTGTAAAGGTTATTTTTATTAATCTCTTGAATGGCG
>JBAXFQ010000022.1:0-7808 GCA_037139835.1 Candidatus Nomurabacteria bacterium
TGGCACAACAGTTCCTGGTGTTGGAACAACAGTACCAGGTATAGGTTCAACATCTCCAGGTTCATCAACTTCTTTTAAAATAGTACCTGATTGTGGGCAGGTGGTTACTACGACTGATCCAGCGACAGGTAAAGAAGTTAGTACAATGGCCACTCCATGTAATTTTGAATTTTTCATGCAACTTATTAATAACATTATAAAATTCTTATTAACTGTTTTTGCTGTTCCACTAGTTGCCTTAATTATAATGTATACAGGATATCTATATATAACTGCTGGAGGCAATGCTAGTCAGACGGAAAAGGCTAAGGGTATCATGTTTAAAGTTATCATTGGATTCGTTATCGCCTTAGCTTCTTGGCTGATAATAAATACTATCATTACTTCTTTTAATCTAGATCCGACCATCAATACTTTCTTGCAAAAGTAATTTATTATTAAAAATTTAATTATCATTCTATTATGAAAAGTCTAAATAAAAGAAAATACACGATTATATCATTTGTTTCTCGCTACTTATTTGTTTTTTTTATAATTTTTTCATTGTTTGCGCCTATGATTGTAGCAAAAGCTGCTATAAATGTTAGTACAGGTATAGCAAATCCTTTAGGTTCTACTGGTCCTCAAAATATTCCAGATTTTATAGAAAGATTGATTAAGATAGTCCTTACTGTAGGAGTTCCAGTTCTTGTTCTTGCTTTTATTTATGCAGGTTTCCTCTATGTAAAGGCTCAAGGTAATTCAGGAGAGCTTGAGGTAGCACATAGAACACTCTTATATACTGTGATAGGAGGTGTTCTTCTGCTAGGCGCTTATGTTATCGCTCAAGCTATAGGAAGTACTGTTACAGACATAAGTAGCGGAGTGTAGTTTAATTTATTTAAAGCGGTCGAAGATATTAAAAGATAATATAAATTTATATATGGGTTCAAGTACGATAGTTTGCGGTGCAGGATTAACAAATTTAACAAGCTTTATAAACTTTTTTACTTGCACATTGATGAATGCAGTGATTCCTTTGTTGGTTGCGCTCTCAGTGGCAGGTTTTGTCTATGGAATTGTTCAATATTTCCTTTTTCCTGATAATGAAGAGAAAAGAAAAAATGGCAAAGCATTTATGCTTTGGGGTATAATAACACTTTTCGTCATGGTAAGTATTTGGGGTTTGGTTGGGATTTTATCTAACACATTTTTGAATGGAGTAAAAGCTCTTCCTGGGCTTCCAACAACATAATTATATTGTATATATTCTATCTTATTGATATAATACAAAGAGTGTTGTACTTTAGTTTTAGTTTTTATATTTCCTACGGTCGGTAGGATTTGGTTTAAAATTATTATAAGTTTATATAAATTTAGATTCGCGTTACGATAAAATAATTACGTAACATGATTTGCAAAAATATGAAAAAAATTATTGCGATAGGTGCTGTTATTGGATCCCCATTATTAGCTTTTGCAGCAGGAACAGCTACAGTTGATACAATTCTTGGTCAATTGATCGGTTGGTTAAATTATATAGTTCCTGCTTTGATAACTCTTGCTGTTGTTTACTTTATTTGGGGAGTTATACAGTTTATGACTTCTTCAGATGAAGAAGCAAAGAAGATGGGCCGCACAAAGATTATCAATGGTCTTATTGGACTTTTCGTTATCGTAGCATTCTGGGGTATCATTGCGGTTGTTAAAAATACTTTTAATATCGGAAATACCACAGGTCAAAGCATAACTCCATGTGTTCCAAATTCAACAAACGGCATGGGTGCGAACTGTTAATATATTATGACTTTTCAGATTATTCCAGTAGCAGAAGCAACTATTACTACTTTGATGAAAAGTATTGATAGAGTGATAATAAATCCACTGATTGTTTTCTTGTTCGCATTAGCTATCGTTTACTTTGTTTATGGTCTTGCTAGATATTTACTGACTCCAGATAATGAGGAGATTCGTAAGACAAGTAAGCAGCAAATGCTTTGGGGAGTATTCGGGATGTTTATAATGATAGCTGTTTTTGGAATAATGAATATGATTATAACTACGATAGGAGTTAAGGGTATACAAGTTCAAAATGGTAGTTATAGTATTGGAAATTTAAAATAATTAATTTTTAAATCAAAAGGATCTGAGATTAAATTCTCAGGTCTTTTTGATATATATTGCTTATTGACATAAATAGTAGTAATGTTAATAAAAATATTGTAAATTTTAAAAATTAAGATATGTATAAAAACAAAAAAGCCTTTAAATTCTATGAATTATTTTATGGAATATATGATTCAAAGCTATATATTCAAATTGTAAATGAAGATAGGAAAATTGAATATAGCTTTGAAAGTGAAAATCTAGATTATTCCAGTGATAAGAAAGATTTATTGATATCTATAATGGTAGCTATAGATAAATTCTTTGGCTATCCGTTTGTATTTGAGGAAAATTTAATCCTTGGAATAGATCGTCCACTTTTAGAAAGACATGAAGGAAGGAAAATTATTAATGGTAGTATTGTAAATTGTAAAACCTTTGAAGGGTTGCCGGCATTTAATACTATCGATTATATTGATTCTCATCTTCCATTCGAAAAATTAAATTAATTTTAAAAAAATTAAATTTTTAAAAAATGAAGAAAATAATCATTATTGATTCGAATAAGGGTAATCGTATTTTGATTTCCGGATTATCAAAATTATTTGTAAAAAGAGCGGGTGTCATAGAAATTTTTGACGGAGAAAAAGCCATTTCGATTATAAAAAATGGTTGTTTAACAGAAGAATCTATTTGTTTTATTAATCTTACTTTACTAAAAATTGAAGGCAAGGAAGTTAGTCAGGTTATGAAATTAGTAAATCCAAACATAAGGCAAGTAGCACTAACCTGCAATGGGGAGACTCTTGATGATTTAGGATTGGGTAATTTTAATTCTATCATTAGACTCGGAACTTTTAGCACAGTAGATCTTATAAAAAATGAAATAAAGTTAGCTTTTTGTTCTTAAATTGAATAGAAATTTTAAAACACTCATGGGGTATCTGTGAGTGTTTTTTTGTTGAGTAATACAAAATTGAAATTGATTGTAGGAAATATAAAGGTTTGGATATACTACTTGTCAAAATTATATATGCGTAGTAATGTGAAGTAAAATTCATTATAATAATTAATTATTAAATCCTAATGTCATGAAAGCAAAGAGTACAAAATCACTTGTTGTTATTTGCAGGAAAGCAGTATCAATAATTATTACAATTCTCAGGACTACATTTATCTCAGGTAATTATTATATGACTCTTAGAACAAAAAGTAGAGAAAATAATGATAAATCTTAGATTTGTTAGATATAAACTAAAGAAAAAAGCTAGTTGATTCTAGCTTTTTTTGTTACATAAGTTGGACAAAACTGGAACCAGATTGTAGGGGAGATAAGGGTATTTGGGAAATAATATTAAATTTTAAAATATTGTTCTAAATCTTCAGTTGTTTTAGAATTATTTTCTAAGACTGCTTTATATATAGTTTGTCCCATTATATTTAATTTATTCTCCTTTCTATATTGTTTGAAAAGTAATATTAATTCTTTTTGACTTTCTGTAAGTTCAATTTTATCAATTGATAATAATTCAGATCTTTTGATAAATTCTTCTTTTGAAAGAAACCAGATATCGAATTTCCATTTTTCATTATCTACTATATCTTTCATTCCTATATAGTATCCATTAGGATATTCTTTGCCTTTTTTAGGGTTATTCCAATCACCATCAAGAAAATAAGATATAAACTTTCTTCCAAAATATATATCTTTAAATATTGCAAAAATTTCTTCTAGTGAATATGCTTGGTCTCTTACTACAGCCATATCTATATCACCATGCATCATCACATCACCAGCATATGCACCTACAAAATGAACTTCACCATATTTATTTAATGTATTTATTAATCCTGATTCTGACAATAATTTATCTGCTTGTAACTTGTAATTTTTACTTATTTCTAATAGTTTTGACATATAAAAATTATATCATAATTATATTACAAGTTTCATTTTGTGATTCTGCTGGGAAAGTGAGTACACTTATCGAACCTTACCTCGTAGGCGATTTAGATGAATCGCAGGTTCAGTACACCTTTTCCGTTAGCGAGTACACTCACACGGAAAAGCTTTTCGCTTCCCGGACGCTTTATCTGCAGAGACAAAGCTTAGGGTCACAAAGAAAAAAGCTCGCTTTCGTGAGGCTTTTTACTTTGTGACCCTAGGGGGTTGGAATTGGAACCAGATTGTAAAATAAGTAGAAGTTTTTAGATTAATTTAATGATTTATTTTGTATTTTGGCCGTAATAAAACCCAATTATTACCCCCATCATTCCTATCAGTCCTGATAATAAATATTTTATAAGATCAGATTTTTCAGGAGTAATCGAGCCAAACAATGTGTACATTACAGACAGTAACAATACTATAGCAAACAAAAGCAAAAGACCTATAGCCAGTCTTCCTCTAACTTTTTCTTGTTGTTCTGGTACCGTACCAGAACCAGAAATATCTTTTTTGTTTTTGATTATATCTATAACCATTATTTTTTATAAATTGAATATTCTAATGATCTAACATTTTTGTTATCTAGAGAATTTATTCTAAAAGAAATATATAATGAACCTCCATCTTCTAAATTAACAAATTTAAAGAAATCAGTGGTTCCATAAGTTACCATATTCATGTCTAATAAAATAAACTTCTTTACGTTTAATTCAGAATTATCAAATTTTATAGATGGTTCTTTATTATTATTTTCGCTTTTTCCAAATGAAAATACTAAAGAAAATGATTCCAAAAACATTGTTAATGGCTCATTCTCAAGGATCTGAACTGTTCCAGAGTCTACTAACTCGTATTCTCCATTTGTAATTTTTTTGATAATACTAACCATAGATAAGCTAATTATACAAGATTCATTTTAATTGTTCAACAATAAATATATTATTGGACGTGTGAATTAAGATTTATTTTTTGTCTGGTTTATTAATAAAGCTCATTAATAGTTTTATGTATTCCTTTTGAGATTCTTCACTAACCCATTTTGTATCTAAAGGGGAGATTTTACCTTTATCTAATATAATTTCACTACAATCTCCAAAGAAAAAACCGCCTGGGGTTGCTATGAATAATTGGACTGATTTCCATCTGTTATGTATCTTTTCAGCTATTTCTTGTATATGTTCGTTTGTTAGATTGTGCCTGTATTTTACTTCAACAAGATAGACATCTCTTTTGTCGTGAGAAACAAGAGCAAAGTCTGGGGCATTACGAATTGTTTCAAATACTTTTTTATTATTAGCTAAATTGGCATATTGAACTATTTCAGGAAAAGTATTTTCATAACCAAAGGGTATTACTGTAAAGTTATTACTACCTCTGAACATTTGAGAAAATACCATTTCTGCTATTTTCCCTTTAATTAATTGTTCTGAAAATTCAATTGGTGTTTGTTTATTATTTATCATAAATTTATTTTCCTTTAAACCAATTAAATATTTTTTGGTACCATCTTAATTCTTGTTTTACAGGTTCATTCACTATATTTATTTTATTTATAATTGTTTGATTTGTGACATTTTGAGGGTTTGTATTAGTTGATATTGATTTTATATTTTTTAGTATTGGTAAGTTTGCTATTTTATTTTGTTTTTTAAACTCTAAATTAGGAGTACTCAATGTATTTGAAGGGACAATACTATTGGTAGGTGGTATTATTTTATCTATATTTTTTATTGTATCTTTTTCTTTATTAGCTTTTGCTCTTATTTTACAGACACTGGATTCTATATTTTTTAATGTAGAGTTATAAATGTCCGGAATCATGTCCTTAAGATCAGCTGTTTTGTATGTACCTTCGGTTATACGGGCATATAAATTTGTATTTTTATTATACAGAGCATAAGTACCATCAGAAAATTTTTTAAAAGTATTTCCATTATTATCATTAATTACACTTATTGTATCTGTTCTATTTATTGGATCATAAGAAGAATAATTTTCAGAAAGCTTTCCTGTTGGTTGGTCTTCTCTTTCTCCAGTTACAATATTATATGCTTTTTGCATACCATTTATTGCTGGCTGATTAGATGGATCATAATTATAAGGGTTAGCGCATGTTGTAGATAATAATAGATTATTTGTGTTAGGTAATGTTATTTTAATATTATTTTTTTCTTCTGAAGTTTTAATTTCTATACAAGAGTTATAATAAGCTAAATTTGCATTATAAGTTATTTCTTCAGAACTCTCACTAGAACAGGGTATTTCTACTTGTTTTTTAGAATTCGAAAAATAATTATATTGATTATCTTCGCCGACTTGATCAGTTGAATTTACATTAGTGTAGCATTTATGAGGAGCAGGTTTAATTGGTTTTATGCAAGATATGGCATAAACACTATTTGAAACAAAAAATAAAACAAAAACGATAACCAGAAAAAATATTTTTGATTTTTTATTCATTTTTATTAGATGTATTAATTTATATAACAAGCAGATAATACCACATAATCATAATATTGTGAATTAAGGATTAACATACCGGGACCGTGAGTACACTTATCGGTCATTACATGACCAGTATCCCGATTCGTTTCAGTTAACACTGAAAAACGAATCGGGCTTCGCTTCCCGGACGCAAAGTATGCAGATACTTTGCTTAGGGTCACATAAGAAAAAAGGCCACATAAATGTGGACTCATTTTTCTACGTGTGACCCTACCGGGAATCGAACCCGGATTACCGGCTTGAAAAGCCGATGTCCTAACCGTTAGACGATAAGGCCAAAATATAACTCAAGTAGTATAACATTTTTACTATAAAAATCAAATTCTTGTAATATATTGAGTATAATTGTAGTATTAATATAAATTAAATATTTGTAAAAATGGAATCAAACAAAGAAGAAGATTTTCAATTTAGATGTACGGAAATTGATTTTTGGATAGATTATAATACTGTACAGTCTACAGCTAGTAATCTCGTTAGAGCCATAAAAAGGGCTAAAAAATTTTCTCAAATTAAAAAAGAAAGAAAACCAAAAATTACTAAAAAGCTTAAAAAGCCTAAACAAAAAAATCCACATATTTAATATATGTGGTTTTTTTTGTTTAAATATCACAATAATTTATGATATAATTCGTGGATGATAAAAAAACAAATTGCTTTAATAGTTCTAGATGGCTGGGGATACAGAGAAGATACAAAGGATAATGCTATAGCGGCAGCTCATAAGCCTAATTTTGATGAAATGTGGTCAAAGTACCCTCATACTACTTTGGATGCTTCTGCGTTTGCTGTAGGCTTGCCTAGTGGCCAGATGGGCAATAGTGAAGTAGGACATATGACCATAGGAGCAGGTAGACCTCTAGATCAGGATTTGGTGAGAATAGACAAAGCAATAGAAAATGGAGAATTTGCAAAGAATCCTGCTTTTGTAGAACTTTTTGAACATGTGAAAAAGAATGATTCAACTGTACATTTGATGGGACTTTTATCACCAGGTGGAGTACATAGTCATATGAATCATTTATTTGCATTTTTAAAAGTTTTAAGAGATGTAGGAATAAGAAAAGTCGCTATACATGTTTTTACTGATGGTCGTGATGTTCCCCCACAAAGTGCAGTGGGATATATAAAAGAACTCGAAGGAAAAATTAAAGAAATCGGAATTGGGTTTATATCTTCCATAGAAGGGCGTTTATATGCTATGGATCGAGACAATAATTGGGATAGACTTGCTAAAGTTGAAGAAGTTATTTTTAAAGGCGAAGGGACA
>JBAXFQ010000023.1:0-5797 GCA_037139835.1 Candidatus Nomurabacteria bacterium
CAGCTGTGATACCTAGGCCAATATCAACACCAGCTTTTGTTATTTTTTCTTGCAACAATTCTTTTCCGTAGTCTACAGCATCATTTACTTGATCTTGAACAAACCCTGTTACAGCCGAAGATATTTTATTAACAATACCAGTACATCCTATTACTGACATTATCATGTTTGAGTTAAGTGAGTCTTGAAGTTTAAATTTAAAAGGGTTACCATTACTTGTGTTTGGACTATTCCAGTTGAGTTCTTTTGGTCCTATTGCTTCCATTTTATACAAAGGAGACAAAATAAAAGAAAGAATTATTACAATAGTAATTATTCTTGATTCTATTTTTTTCATGATTTTTTTTACCATAAATTACTTTTTATTATATCATTTATTATGTAAATTGTCTTTAATATAATTTATATCTGATACTATTCCATCACTATAATTTTTATAATTTATAATTGATTTCATTCCCTCCATAGGATTATCTAGCATGACTGTTAATCCATTTAATGATTCACCTGTTTTTTCGTAATTGTTTGCTAAGCTTAAGTGCCTCTCTGCTATATGAGCAGGTACAGGTATTTTCATAAGTTCTTTTCCAAATTCTTTATATGCATCTGCTACTGACTTAGTAGACTTCATTGCTGTTGTATCATTTTTCTTTAATCCTTCACTGATAAACACAAGTTCATCTCCTATATTACTATCGGCATATTTTTCAGTAAGAGCTTTAAATTGATTAAAATAATTTACAGATGCAACCAAAGAATCTTCTTTAATAGTAAGCATATTTTGAATATATATGTCAGCTATAGGTGCTGCTGCTATTTTTTGGCCTATAGAGTTGGCAACATCATTTATAGATTTATCGTCTAAAGTTCCTGAAGCCTGAAGAGACATGATAATAGAGAAGAATTCTCTAGCGAGTTGGTCATTCTGGCTTAAATTTAGGTTACTATTGCTAGATATAAGAGTATCACTATTCGACATGGTTTTTTTCTTTGCATCAATAAATTCTTTATTTGAGGCTCCATCTTTTGTAGGATCGAGACCCCAAAGAGCTTCCTCCCAGTCAGGGATACCATTATTGTTTGAATCTTTTTGAACAACATTTTTAAATAAAAGTTTTACCACTTTTCCTCCCTTCGGCCTATTCTTGAAATAAGAAAATATTTTATACGTACCAAAAATCGTAGCCGCTATTACTATAATAACAACTACTTTTATTACAAATATTTTACTAGGCAAATACTTTTTATCCATTTATAGAAATATTATACTATCTTTAATATAAATTTACTAGATTATTTAGTGTTTAAGTAGTTATTTATATCTATCCATTTGTTGAATTTAATATTTTCAGCTCGAGCTTTTGGGTTGATATCTAATTTTTCCATCATTTCGTCAATTCTAATAGAATCTTTTTCAATTTCTTCTAGATTTTTACGCAAAACCTTCCTTTTATGTGCAAAAGCAGTTTTTATAATTCTAAAAAAAGAATCTTCTTTATTTTTATCTTTTAGATAAGAATTTGATATGTTATTTATGGATATAATAGCCGAATCAACCTTTGGTGCAGGTGAAAAGAATCTTTTATGAACCTTCATAATATATTTCGGAGTTCCATAAGCTTTCACACTAAGAGATAGAATACTTTCTTTGTTGTCTCTAGCGACTATTCTCTCTGCTACTTCCTTTTGAACTAAAAGAGTCATAATACTAGGCTTTGTGACTTCAGATAAGAATCTTTTTATGATAGCTCCTGTTATATTGTAAGGAATATTGGCAATGATTTTATACTCACCTTCTTTTAAATCATATTTACTAGGCTCAAAATATAAAATATTATCATTTAATAATAGAAATTTTCCATTTTTTATTTCTTCGACAAATTTTTGAGATAAAATATCTATTAAATCCCTATCTTTTTCTACAGCTACAACTTTTTTGGCTTTTTCTAATAGTTTTTCAGTCAAAGCTCCCTTTCCTGGTCCTATCTCAACTATTATATCTTTGTCATTCACCTCTCCTGCCTCACACATCTTGCGGAGTGCTTCTGCTGACTTTAGGAAATTTTGCCCCATTGATTTTTTCGCTTGGTGAAACATATAAATCCATACTAGCATATAAAAAACGAAAATAAATAGTCTTACTAGAGGAACTTGCGAGGCTCGACGGAGCGAGCACGAGGAATTTTTCAGCAGAAAAATATCCGTGTCCTCTAGGAAGAGCTATTTATTGCAGTTTTAAATTTACAAATAAACCACTTTTCCTCCTCCTACTGAATTACTCTGGGTAAATTCTGTCAGATGAGCTGGTATATCATATATAAATTCACTCGGAGTGTTTACTTGCTTCATACCAAAGATAGTACGGAGTGATGCATAACTCAAAATTAACTTCTTCTCAGCTCTAGTAAGTGCTACATAGAAAAGTCTCCTCTCTTCTTCTTTGTCGTCTTTACTGCCCTGACTAGCTCGTGAATGAGGGAAGAGGTCTTGTTCGAGTCCTGTTACAAAAACATATTTAAATTCAAGGCCTTTTGAGGCATGAACTGTCATAAGTCTGACGCCTTTCTTTTTATTTTTATCATTTTCATTGGGTATAAGGGTGTCTTGGTCGCTAGATAATGATGCATCTTCCAGTAATTTTTCTATACCATCTTCCATCTCATCGTATTTGATAGATAGAGTCACTAGCTCCTTCATATTTTCAAGTCTTTCTTGGTCTTCATTTGTTCCATGAGCGAGTTCTGCTTCAAGTCCACTCTTCTCTATTATGTATTTCACTATATCAGAAGGTTTATTTGCATCTATATATTCATGAATATCTTCAAGTAATGCATAGAATTTATTTATTTTAATCTGCATTCCCGCTGGAAGCTCTGCGAAAAGACCAGCGAAAAGTTTTGTGAGTGTCACCTTTCCTACACCTCTGGCAGGTGTATTTATGATTCTTTTTAGATCACTGAGACTCTCTTTATTAAGACTTGCTTTGATATACGAAAGAATATCTTTAATCTCTTTTCTTTCAAAGAATTTAACACCGAGAACTTGATATGGAATTTGTTTATTTAGTAGAGCTTCTTCTAGTACTCGTGATTGAAAGTTGGCTCTGTATAAAATAGCTACGTTTTCAGGTTCATTCTCTCTAAGTAGCTCATATATTTCATTGGCGACAAAGTTTGCCTCACTCACCTCATCGTAAGCTTCGCAGACTAATATCTGTTCACCGTCTACATTTTTTGTAAATAAAGTTTTAGGAACTCTATATTGATTCTTTTCTATGACACTATTTGCCGCCTCGATAATATTTTTAGTTGAACGATAATTCTGCTCGAGCATAACTATCTTTGCATTCGGATAATCCTTTTCAAAATGAAGCATATTTTTAATATTTGCTCCACGCCAGCTATATATATTCTGGTCTGTATCTCCAACGACACAGATATTCTCATTCTTCCCAACTAGTAGCTTTGTCATCTCGTACTGAACTTCATTTGTATCCTGATACTCATCTATGTGCACATACTGCCACTTCTCTTGATATTTATTTTTAATTTCTGGAAATTTGCGCAAAATAAGTACTGACTCTAAAAGTAAATCATCGAAGTCCAATCCTTTTTCTTTTTTAAGTCTGGCTTCATATCCTCCCCATACTAGAGCGACGATACTCTGTAGACTGCTCTGAACATTGGCTCTATAATTCTCTATAGTTATGAAGTCGCCTTTTGCTTTAGAAATTATACTTTTGATTTTCCTGGGTTCATGTTGCTTTGGGTCTATATCATGTTCTCTCATTATATCTTTGATGATAGAGATAGCGTCACTCTCGTCTATAATAGCGAAATGTTTTGTAAGACCTATTAGATGTGCGTTCTCTTTTATAATGTGTACTCCCAGAGAATGAAATGTCGATACAAATGGAACATTTCCATAATGTATAGGTGTACTCACACCATGAACTTTATCTTCAAGCAAGATCATAACTCTATCACGCATTTCTTTTGCAGCTTTATTTGTGAAAGTCACAGCAAGTATAGACGAAGGATTTATACCCTGATGTATCAAGTGTATTATTCGGTGAGTTATAGTCTTTGTCTTCCCTGCTCCTGCTCCAGCTACTATCAAAAGAGGCCCTTCCGTGTAAAGGACAGCCTCTTTTTGTTTATCATTTAATGAATCAATATATTCCATGACTCATATTGTATCATCTTTATTCCTCTTCGTCGTCTTTTGATATTTCTTCTGCTCTTTTAAGCATTAAATCTTCCATTTCTACTTCTGTTTCTTTTTCGGCCTTATCTAAGTTTGATAAATCTTTTTCAATTTCTTTTATATTTTTATCTACATTTTTATTTACTTCATTTATAAAAGCATCTGACTCTTCATAACTTTTGTCTATTTGTTTATTTAAATCCTCTGCTTTTTTTATAAGTTCATTAATCTTTTCTTCAATGACTTCTTCCTCGTTACCATTTTGATTATTAGACATATATTGATTATTTAAGGTTATTTAATAATATTGTATAATCACTTTCTGGAACTTTATTTATCTTGTAATAGATTTTAATCATTTCTCTAAATATAGCTAAAGTGACTCTGGACTCTTTCGACTTACCCTCTAGACCATTTAAAAGAGAAGCCATGTTTATTTGAAGATTTGTTTTAGCTCCATTATCTAATAAATATTTATTGAAGTTAGTTATTAGTTCTCCTATTTGTGGAACTCCTTCATAAGAATAAGGTTTATTTAATGATGATTCTGGAGTTAATTTATTTGGATTAGAAGAATTTAATTCTGACTTTTCCCTAGTATTGGCATAAACATTCTCATATTTATTTGTATTTACCATCTCAGTTCTTCTCTCTACATTAAAGTCTATTGGTCTTCCGCTCTTAACTCTTATGAACTGATTTCTTCTGTCTCTGTGAGGTTGAGCTTTAGCATCGACTGTGTCTATCTTTCTATTTATAAGATCCTGTCTTTCTCTCAACTCTCCTCTAGCTTTTTCTATTTTTCTATTTCCAGATAGTATTTGTTTATCTAAAGATTTAACAGCGTTATTTCTTTGTGCTTGATCTGTGGATTTACCAGTAGATATAAGACTTCTAATTATTATTTCTCTTTGCTCAGAAAAATAATTTATTAATGATTTTTGTTCATCAAACTCTGCTTCTTTACCCAAAGCAAATAAATTAGTTCGATCTCTCTCTTCTTGTAAGAAGTTTAACTTTTCTTCCATAGGAGCAAGATTTTTCTCATATGTATTTATCATTCTATCTGCTATAGCATCTCTCTTGTTTGTATAAAGTTTTATTTTATTTTCTTTAATTTCAAATTTACTTTGAATTTTATCTCTTTTGTTTGCCATCTTTACTTCCTCTTTTTCTAACTTTTTTATTTCTAAAGCCATAGATGCAAAACCAGGATTACCAGTAGCTCTTAAATTTTCAGCAACCGATAGCATACTTGCTTTTGATTGATTGAATGTTTTCATTTCAATATCTAATTCATCCATTTTCTCTTTCAAACCTGCTGCACTGCCCTCTTTTGAATCGATCCAGTATTGATTGTAAGCCACGCCAACTTTGGCCATCATTCTATCTACTACAGGGATTTTATTTATACCTTTATATAGTCCTGACATAATAGACTTAGCTTTTTCCGACATTTTACTCCAACGTCCTTTGTTTTCTGACATCATAAATACACCAGTAGTTGTGGTTTCCGGAGCATTTGTTGGTGTAGAATCCGGAGCATTTGTTGGTGTAGAATCCGGAGCATTTGTTGGTGTAGAATCCGGAG
>JBAXFQ010000024.1:0-5421 GCA_037139835.1 Candidatus Nomurabacteria bacterium
TATATGAAATATAACAACCATTACTACACCTAAACCACTACCTCCATCTTGAAATATTTTCAAAGCTAAGGCTATCTGCGGAATAACTCGTAATATCACTCCATAAATACCTTTCATAATGGGATCAAATAATTTTATGTTATTTATTTTTGTGTAAATAATTGAAATTATTATCAGAGAGATAGAAATTGAAGAAGTAATAGTATCAGAAGATCCCCATATGTCTTTTGATTTAAATAACATCAAAACCGTAAGAGATCCATAAATAGCAGTCCCGACAACATATATAACTATCGTTTGCAGAGTCATCCTGCTCGGATTATCATAATATGATCCAATAGCAAGATGTAAATTTATTGATACAAATATAAAAGTACATAAAAACATGCTTGTACTTAAACCAACAGTAGAAGTATTAAGCATATGAACAAATTGATTCGTACCAAAAATTACCGCAAGTATTACTTGCATAATAAAAAAAGAGTCTAGTAGTTTTTTATTCATGTTTAAAGTTTTAATTGGTTATCATAAAATACAAAATTTTGAATTCTAAGATAACCAATTAATAACTATTTCAAAGTACTATTATATCTCATATAATAGCATATTTACTGTATCTTGTCAATTTATTAAAAGAAACCACCAAAATCATATAGATCTTAGTGGTTTTAAATTAAAGAGATAGTTTCCTATTTCACAGCTAAAGATTTCTTCTTTTCACTATATCGAACGGCATAGATAGAATAAATAAAGCTTTTTTTATTTATTGTATCTACATCTACAAATAATACACAGTTTGGACCTACTACCTTTGAGTATTTATTAGTAGAATCCAATGCGTCACCTGACAAGATGTATCCACTACTAGTAGAAACTTTATCTGGAAATGAACCAGAAATCGGCTTAGAGAATTTATCTCTTTTCACTGGTTGATAATAAACCAAAAACAGAGACAAAATTAATAGAAATACAACGTAACTCTTTTTCATTATAATTTTTTTTAAAATTTACAACATTTACCAATTTAATATTAAAATACCACTGCATTATTTATATGTCAATGGTATTAATTCACCTTATTTATATAGATTTTATCTATTAAATTATTAATGATATATGCTCTAATATCATCTTCACAGAAGCGCCAGGAATGCTTAAAAATTCCCTACAATTTTTGAGTTCTTCTAAAATAAATTTTAAATCATCGTTATCTAAATCTTTTTTCCATTTTTCATAAGTAATTCTTTCTATTCCATTTATCAAAGATATGGCGCTATGCCTTAATCCGCCACTATTTTCATTGTCTTTAAATTCTTTTATAATTTCCCCGACTTTCTCTATCCTTCCTGGTAAATTTAAAGACATAAAGTCCTTAGCAATTTTTATTTCCACATTATTAACTACTTCTCCACTCTTTATCAGATGCACTCTAGAAAGTATCGTCCCTAATAGAAGTGATGAATCAGGCACTATGATAAAAAAGTGTGAATTCTCTGTCGGTTCTTCTATTATCTTTAGTAGTGTCTGCTCAGCTTCACGATTTATAAACTTTGCTCCGATTATACAAATTTTCTTCTTTCCATCTGTCGGTTTGTTCTGATACCATTCTTTTATTTTCTGACTATCTTGTATAGCAAAAGAATCATAAAGGTTAAGAGATACATCTTCACTTTGTTTATTTATCTCTCCTCTATCTTCTAAATATAAACGCAAAGAATAGACAATCTCTTCTGGGTTGCCTTCAAGTACATAACTATGGTAAAGATTTTTAGGAAATAATTTATGAAACTCCATACTTACTATTGTACCTCAAATGGGAATATTTCAGAAAGCTCTCCTGAATAATAGAATTCATAAGACAATCCACCAAAGGTATAGTCACGATCATTTATGGTTATTGTAGAACCTCCCACTTCAGGATTCTCTTTAGGCGTAGATTTATTAAAACCTAAGTTAAATAAAGTGGCTAAAACTTCAGGGCGATCATTTATAGGAAAACCAGCAGCTTCCCATTGGTGCATAATTTGCTTTAAGAATACAGCCGTATACATATATGAATAATAATGATTGTCATTATTTGTCAATCTATTCATTAGCTCTGTATTAGGATCTGCATCACCATAGTTCAATATTCCTTCATAATTTACACCCAAGTAATATGGGCTTGTCTTATCTTTCAAATTTTGCTCTATAACTTTTGCTGTCTCTATCTTTACTCCGGCTACTCCATAAGAAAACTTTGTGCCATTACCAAGTACCTTTAATGGTTCTAAATATCTTTTAAATGATTCACGATTTGCAGTAAAGAATCTAAATTGTTCAGAAATTACTGTCGAAACGATAACTCGAGCTGGAACACCTGAATCCTTACTTGCTTGTAGTATTACATCTTTGTCTTTTACCAATGCATCTCTTAATGTTTGCCATTCCGTAGAAGACATCCAGCTAAATACACTCTGAGCCGTAGCATTATCTCCTAAAGAAAAATTATTATTTGAAATGTTATTACATTTATCCATCTGTTCTTTTAAGAATGGATTATTATTTTCAGTCACAAGCATTATCGCATCTATCATTTTTAGAGTTATAACTTGAGATTTTGTAGTCATATATGTATCTAATATTCTTTGTCCATTTTCAGGAAGAACAGAAGATATCGTCATTATTTTACATTCAATAGAAGGGTCAAGTCTGTTAAAATTTAAGTTTGCAGAAGTTTTCTTGATAGTAGGCAGACGTACTCCCTCTTTTTTAACTTTATTAAAAAATTCATTTCTAGAATCTATACTTCCTTTTACATCAGTTAAGTGAAGTCTCATGGCAACAAAAACGCCAGAAAATGCTAAACCAATCAGAGCAAAACCACAGAGAACTATTATAAATATAATTTTTAGTGCTTTATTATTTTTTATTTTTTTCATTTTTATCTTTTACTTAAGATAGTTTTTTTATAAGTTTCCAAATGGTTTAGTGCTTCTCCAGTTCCTTTTACCACACAAAGTAGAGGTTCATCTGCTACTCGAGCCTTTACACCTGTTCGTCTGTATATAAGATCTGCTAGATTACGGAGCTGTGAAGATCCTCCTGTCATGATTATACCATCATCGATTATATCTGCCGAGAGTTCTGGTGGAGTTAATGACAAAACTTCTTTTATCGCTCCTATCATTGCTCGCAATTCTTTGTCTATCGCTCTTACTATTTCATTTGTAGATATTTGTGCAGTACGAGGTAAGCCTTGGATAAAATCTCTTCCTTTAATAGTTATCGTGAGTTCTTCTTCTAGAGGTATAGCTGCGCCTATCTTGATCTTAATAGCTTCTGCTGTTCTGTCTCCAATTGCTAGATTAAAAGTCTTCTTTATATAGTCAGCTATAGCCAAGTCTATCTTATCGCCAGCACACTTAACAGAAGTTGAAGCAACGATTCCCCCAAGAGCAATAACAGCAACATCTGTAGTTCCTCCGCCTATATCCATAATCATGTGTCCTTTTGATTCGTGAATTGGTATACCTGCTCCTATCGCTGCCAAGATAGGCTCTTTCACAACATAGGCATTTGAAGCTCCTGCTTTTACTGCTGCTTCTACAACAGCACGCCTCTCTGTCGAAGTAATCCCAGCCGGTACAGAGACCATAACATCAGGTTTAAATAGATTATATTTTCCAAGAGTTTTTGTAATAAAGTATCTTAGCATTGCTTCTGTGACTCGATAATCAGCGATAACACCATCTTTCATAGGACGATATACGATAATACTCTCAGGGGTCTTACCTATCATTTCTTTGGCTTCTATACCTATAGCGAGTATTGTATTATCTTGTTCAGAAACTGCAACAACAGAAGGCTCGTTTAAAACAACCCCTTTTCCAGGTAAATAAACAAGGGTATTTGCTGTACCTAAATCGATACCTAATTTTTTTGAGAATAATGCCATATATGTTTATAACTATTCCACTATATCACAAAATAAAATAAAAAATAAATGAGATAAAAAGTTCGGAATTTATATTTTTGTGCTAACATATAGATATGTATATAGCTACTGTTATTCCAATACAAAAGGGATTTCAAAAAGAAAACCTAACTTATTTTTCCCCAGAAAACATACCTCTTGGAAGCATAGTTTCTATTCCAATAAGATCAAAAACAGTGCTAGCGATCGTCATAAACATAGACAATGCTCGTGATTTAAAATTTGATCTAAAAAAAGCTGATTTTCAATTAAAAAAAATTATTGGAATAAAGGGGACTTCCCCTTTCTTGCCTGCCTTTTTTGAATCATGTGAAAAGATGAAGGACTACACAGTGAGTAATACTGGTACAATTATTAAAGCACTATTACCTAGTGTCTTCTTAGAAAATATTCGAGATTTAGAAAAAAATAATGATGAAGATATAAATGAAAGTAGCAGTGAAAATATAAAACAAGAAAAATTAATATTTCAAGCTCTTACCCCTGATCGTATGAGTTGGTATCGAACTCTCATACGAGAAGCATTCGCAAAAAAGCAATCTGTCTTTATTTGTGTTCCCACTAGATACGACATCGAACAATTTAAAAATGAATTAACAAAGGGTATAAGTCAGTATGTCTTTTCTTTTCATGGTGATTTAAATAAAAAAGTACTTATAAATACATATAATTCTTGCATAAATGAACCTCATCCTATACTTATTATAGGCACAGGGATGTTCTTGTCAGTACCTCGTAAGGATATAAAAACCATAATAATAGAGCATGAAAATTCTGATGCCTATAAACAATTTTCTAGGCCTTTTATAGACATACGTAGTTTTGCAGAAATACTCTCTTCTGTAGAAAAGATTAAATTAATTTTTGGAGATACTTTATTGAGGCCAGACACTTTACAGAGACATGATGATGGAGAATTAGGAGAAGTAGCTTCCCCACTCTTCAGACTTCCTCAAGCAGAGAGACAACTAGTAGTAGACATGAAAGAGCAAGTAGACGAAAAAGGATCAAAGACTTTTACTGTACTTTCTGATACAACTAAAAAAATGATTTCCTACGCAATAGAACACAATGAATCCGTATTTTTATTTACTGTTCGAAAAGGATTAGCTGGAGTTACTGTCTGTCATGATTGTGGCAATACCCTTCTTTGTCCTACATGCTCTACACCCGTAGTTCTTTATGGATCTAAACAAAGAAATGCGACTAAAATAGCAAATTCAAGAGTTTTTATGTGTAATAAATGTGGACATAAAGAAACAACAGAAGTCCGTTGCGTAGCCTGTTCAAGCTGGAATCTGACTCCACTTGGTATTGGTACCGATAGAGTTTATGAAGAAGTAAAAAATCTATATCCAAACAGTAAGATAATACAGATGGATAAAGAAACAACAAATACAGACAAAGAAGCAAGGGATGCAATGACTGAATTTTATAAAAATCCT
>JBAXFQ010000025.1:0-4330 GCA_037139835.1 Candidatus Nomurabacteria bacterium
CGTTGTAGTTTAAAGCGGAAGTATCTTTACAAAGTTGTGCAGGATAGGTACATGGAAGTGTTCCGTTGTAGTTACTTGCTGATGGATCTGTACAAAGTTGAGGAACAACAGTATTTGAAACTTTATAAACAACCAAAAATTCTCCGTAGTCACTCCATCCAGCAGGGACTGTACCAATACTGATTTGTCCTCCGTCGTTATAGAAAACAGAAGTATCTACATCAGCCTGAACAGCTGCTGCATTTTTCATCCAATGTGTAGAACTATATGTGAGAGTCTGAGAACTAGGTAGATTCAAATATACTGTTCCTATTGTTGTACTACCTTGATCTGAATTCATTCTACCTGTGAAAGTGTATGATGTGGCAGGACCTGAAGAAGATTTAACAATAGAACCACTAACATTAGTTAGAGCAGCACTTGTATTATTATGATAATACATTGCTATATTTATAGTATCTCCTGGATTTGCAGTAATAGAAGTTGCAGACCAACAGCCATAACTATCCTTTTGAATATTACCTGGGTAGACTCCTATACCTATACCCGGGTTACAGTCCCCTGACTGTCCATTGAATGGACCTGAGGCAAAAACACTCTGTACTCCTGTGAACAGGAAAACAAAAGTTAATATTCCGACTATTATTTTTTTCATATAGTTTTTCATTTAATTATTTTTAATCATATTACAAACAACCGACTCAAACACAACTTTTAATTTATTAATTTTATACACCGTATTATATCATAATTACATTAAAATGTCAATATAACACAAATGCTAAATTTCTCTAAAAACCTTTATTTAAATTACTATTTTAAACCTTCAACTATAAGGTTAAAGACTTAAAAAGGTAATGGATGGAGAGTAGAACTAGTCTAAACCCCATCCTATTACAAATTTTTTAAAAGTACAATACAATACAAATATACTAATTCCCTCTTCCCCCACTGCCATCAGTTGTTGGTGGAGTGTAAGGCCTACCACCTGACATTGTGCCGTGTGGGGCAGAAGCTCCCTTATGAAGAATTGCATACAGGACTCCACCAACTCCTCCAGCTCCAATCACGAAACATCCAATTTTTACTCCTCTTTTCTGGAAGAATTTTTTCTTAACTATTTCGGGATTAATATTAGGAACAATGGGATTAACTGGCAATTGATTTTCTATTTTTTTACCACCACCATAATCAGCCACTATTCCTTGTTCTAATTGAATAATTTTTTGTTCTTCAGCAACTTTTTCAGGTAAAATTTCAATTGAACTAACTTTACCGATATATTCAATTTCATTACCACATTTTGCAGAATAAAATTTACCAGTTTTGTTATTACTATAGACAATCTCCCCTTCTGGAAATACTATATAATTCTTATCAAGCTGATTATGCTCTTTATCCACAAACCGAACAAAAGATGCACGATCAAGAACTATCCTTGTATAACCTTCAACTTCTCCACCCTCAAAGATAATTTTCGCTTCTGGTCTAATTCTCCAAAATGCTCCTTGCGTAATTTTATAGTAACCGTCATCTCTAACAGTTCCATAAAAAACAACTTTTTTTGCACTATATTGTGCATTGCACTCAAGCCCAAAGGCGAATGCTATAACAAATAAAATAAACCCGAACTTTTTCATATTTTCTATTTTTAATTTTTAGTATTGTTATAACCATCTCTCAAAAATATCTCAAAATTGAGAGACAAATATAACAATACTAGAAATCCAACATTTGAGTGTATCATATCATATTTGACAACTATTGTCAATACCACAGACTACCCCCTTGTTTTACTAGTTTAATTAAAATATTATTATAAACAAAAGATACTTTCGTTAAAAAAATTAGCCTGGAACATAAAAGTCCAGGCAATTTTATTACTTCAATACAAAAGATTATCTTTTTGTATTTTTATTTTTTGATTGTTTTTATACCTGATTCATCAGGTACTCCAGTAGCAGGTTTACCAAAGCTAGATTGTTCTGATTTCTCATGCTCGGGAAGATACATCAGTCTACATTTTCCACTACCATCACCAATAATGGCAACTTTAATATAAACTTCTTTACCATTTTCATCTTTTATCCTCTTTTTAGACGGACTCAAAAGAAAATTTGTTTCATTATCTACATTGAATGTATGTTGGTAATTTTCACCCCCCAGATCAAATTCAACAACAATTGAAACCGGTTTGCCGTTTTTCTTAACTACACTTACAGGTTTTCCTTTTGTACCTTTTGGAATACTGTAATTATAGCTAATCGTACTATCTTTCTGAGCGAACTTCCCATCTTTATACCTCTTAAGATGAGCAACACTATCTGCTACAACCAATATTTCATACTGATTGTAGAAAATTATCGGATCTCCAACAGAAAGATCGAGATCATTATCTTGTTTCCAAGAAACAAGAGACTGACTCTCTACCTTTTGAGTTGGTAATGGTGCGGGTGTTGGTGCTGGTTTACTAATTTTTCTTTGGTTTATACAACCAAAAAATAATACCAAAGAAATCATCATCAAAAAAATAATTTTTGTTTTCATACTATACTGGCCTCCTTTGGTCCAGTGATTTTAAAGTTTGTGATTATTATATATACCACTCAAAATTGAGGAACATATATAATAATCACAATCCTGACATTTTCTTATATAAAAGCATCTTTTATATATATTGTCAAGGGTAAATATTCTTTATTTTTAAGCTATAATATAAGATATGTCACTAATATTTGACGACGATAAACAAAATAAAAATTTTTTAGATTTAAGAAAGCAAGAAGAAGAAGACCTCGTAGACACAATAGCTCAAGCACATTATGGTGTTCCCCCTATTCATCTCTCTGTTATACCAATTGAAAATGATGCTTTGCGTACTGTAGAAGAAAAAGACGCACGTTTGGATGAAATTGCCCCATTTAAATTACTAGGAAAAGATGTTCATATAGCAGTTCGTTCTCCTCAACCAGACAAACTAGAAAATCTACGTAAATATTTTACAGATCGTGAATACATTCCCCATTTTTATATGGCTTCTCTAGCTAGCCTAGAAAAAGCATGGGAAAGATATAAAGAAATTTCTTATGCTTCAGAATCAAAGTCTGGAAGTATTTCTATATCTGGTGAATCTCTTAAAAAGATAATGGCAAATATTAAAAATATTGAGGATATTAAAAAAGCAGTAGTTGATGCAGAGAAAGAAAATGTTCATACAACTTCTCATATTCTTGAAATCGCTATTGCGGGAGCTGTCGCTATAAATGCTTCAGACCTTCACTTTGAACCAGAAGAAAATACTGTTCGTTTACGTTTTAGACTAGATGGAATACTTCATGAAGTTATGGAAATACCCCCTTCCGCTCATAAGTTTATAAATTCTAGAATAAAACTTATTTCTGGTCTTAAAATAACAGCCAATTCTATAGCCCAAGATGGACGTTTTAGTATTTTCTTAGACCAAGATGAGATTTCTCTCCGTGTCTCTCTTATACCAGGAGCGTATGGTGAGTCTATTGTTATGCGTATTCTTAATCCAAAATCTATAAGACACAAACTTGAAGACATGGGCGTTGAGCCTAAATTATACGAAGTCTTTATGAAAGAAATCAGAAAGCCTAACGGTATGATTCTTCTTACTGGACCAACTGGTTCAGGTAAGACTACCACCCTCTACTCTTTTTTACAGAAAATATATTCAACTGAAATTAAAATTATAACAATCGAAGATCCTATCGAGTATCATTTACCAGGAATAACTCAAACTCAAACAGATACCGAAAAAGGTTATACATTCTTAGAGGGATTACGCTCAGCTCTTCGTCAAGACCCAGATGTAATAATGGTGGGAGAAATCCGAGACAGCGAGACAGCAAAGATTGCTGTCGAATCCGCTCTTACTGGTCACTTAGTCTTCTCTACACTCCACACTAATAATGCTGCTGGAGTTATACCTCGTCTTATAGATCTAGAAGTTAACCCAAAGATATTAGTTTCTGCACTTTCTCTTGCTATTGCACAACGTCTAGTCCGAACTCTTTGTATACATTGTAAAAAAGAAAGACCTGTAAAAGAAGAAGAGATATCTTTATTTAATGGAATGATAGCCAAAGCTAAATCTTACAATAAAAATTTTGGTGAATATGGTGTAGATTTAGTAAACCCATTTAAATTATATGAACCAGTTGGATGCCTTGAGTGCAACAATACAGGATTCCATGGACAAATAGGAATATTTGAAGCTATTTATAATGATGCCAAAATTGAAGACATTATAGTTACAAACCCAAGTGAAAGAGAAATTAAAGAGGCAGCCAAACACCAAACATCA
>JBAXFQ010000026.1:0-2824 GCA_037139835.1 Candidatus Nomurabacteria bacterium
TAGTGGTAGGAACCCAAATTTTAAGTAATTCCAAAGAACTTGCTGGATCTTTCTTTTCTTCTTGAGCTTTATTCTTTATATATTGAGCTTCTAATTCTTCTGGTAATTCACGATATTTGTCAAAAACTGGATGAACTTCCTGATTTGATTCTTCTTTTTTTTCTTCAATTTTATCTGAAGATAAATCATTAACTAAATTCTCAGAAATAGTATTTAGAGTTGGAACATTTTCTTCAACTGATGATTCTATACTAGAAAAGCCTTCTTCTATATCTTCTATACGCCAACCGACTTGAGAAAGTTCTAGTATAATTGAATCTTTTGAAATATTTTTATTTAGTTGTGATTTTATGTATTCTACTAAATCTAGGGTTATCATACAGCTACTATTATACTCCCAATTTATTTGATTTCAAAGAAATTTACAAAAAAATAATACTTTAAATTATCTAAAATTCGTAAACATATATTTTTCGAGCTATTTTATAACTATTTCTTTTTAAATCTATTTCTTGTGTCTCTGCTTTTGAAGTAAAATGAAACGACATAGAGACAAAACGCGAACCTTTTTTTAATTCTTTATCAAATTTAGGAAGCAAATCATCTACGATATGAGAATAAAGATAAGCAAAAACATGAGTAGCATCTTTTATATCTGTATTAAAGAAGTTCCCTCTTATTATTTTTATTCCCTCTTTATTTTTTAATTTAAAAAACCAATTATTAACAGAAACTAAAATATATGGGAATAAACTATTTTCTATTCCAATATATTTAGCCTTGGGATTATTTTTTTTCAAATAAAATAATACTCTACCATCTCCACAACCAAGATCGTAAACGACGCTATCGTCATTTAAGGCTAAAGCTTTTTCTATTTCTTTTAAGGTTTCTTTGGGTACTCCAATAAAAGGGACATCAGCCTTAAAATTGCCCCACACCCACAAAATCAACAAAGAAAAAACAGATAGGAGAATAAATAAAACCAGAATAGAAAAAATAGTATCTAAAATTGTAAGCATGTTTGTATTATATATTAAAAGCCGACAGATGTCGGCTTTTAATATCATTGTGTGCGGGAGAGGACTGTGAGTACACTTCTTGAATCTTACAGATTCGGTACAGGTTTCGTATATTTACTAATATTAATTAATAAATATATACTCAACCTTTTCAATTCCTCTCACACAAAGTACACTGGTACTTTGTTCCGCGCACAATAATAAAAACCTTCCAGAATGGAAGATTTTTATTATTGTGCGCGGGAGAGGACTTGAACCTCCACACCCGTAAGGGCACATCCACCTCAAGGATGCTTGTCTACCAGTTTCAACACCCGCGCATTTATAAACATCTCGAGTATAGCTAATTATGAGTTTTTTTTCAACAAAAAAATAGGCCCATGTGGGCCTATTTTCTATTCTTCTGATTTTTCTTCTTTAGGAGACTCTTCTCTAGAGATTGTGACACTCTTTAATCTTTTCTTAACTTCTTTAACTGCTTTAGTACGAATATAATACAATTTATTACGACGAGTTTTTGATTTTCTTAAAATCTCAATCTTATCAATATTTGGGGAATAAAGAGGAAAAATACGTTCTACTCCTACACCACTTGAAACTTTACGTATAGTAAATGTAGCTCCTGTCTCAGTTCCATGCTTACGTGACAATACTAATCCTTCAAATGCCTGAAGACGAACTTTGCCCTTTTCTAAAATTTTATTCCAAACGCGAACAGTATCACCTGCTTTAAAATCAAGGTTTTTGCGGGATTCTAGTTCTACGGGAGTGAATTGTGCTTTCGTTATTTCCATGGGTTCTACTTTATCACATATGGGTATTTAAGGCAAGCCTTATTTTAAATATGTTTTTATTACTTTTTTAAAATCTGTTGGTAGAGGAGATTCTACTGTTTTAGACATTCCTCCTGGTAAACGAAATGTAATGGAGTGAGAATGCAAAGCGAGACGCTTCATACCTAAGGCCAATTCCTTATTACCTCTATATAGCGGATCTGATACAACAGGATGATTTATATATCTCATATGCACTCTTATCTGATGAGTACGTCCTGTCTTTGGATAAACTTCAACATAAGAAAATTTATTATCTTGATTAAGTCCTGGTGTAGAATTATCAGAAAATCTATTCAAAACTATATACTCAGTGATGGCTTCTCTTACTGGAGGTCTTGCTCCGCGACCTGCAGTCCACATACGGATATCTATCGGAGAGCGTCCAATAGGAGCATTTATCAATCCTCTCTTCCCTGTTGCAAGTGAAGCCTTCGGATCTGAAACATGACCATACACAAAAGCATGATAAACTTTTTTTATTGAATGATCTTGAAATTGTTCTTTCAAAAATAAAAATGTCTTTTGATTTTTAGCAACCAGTAATACTCCTGAAGTTTCTCTATCCAATCTGTGTACTATCCCTGGTCTCTTTATTTTTATTTCTTCCCCTTTATATTCTATGGTCATTGGTTCACCAACTTTTGCTAATTTGACATCATAGTCTAAGATAAGATCAGCAATAGTTATATCCTTATCTGTAGTCCTTGCATCAGCATGAACAGCAATACCCGCTGGCTTGTCTATAACCATTAGGTTCTTGTCTTCAAATAATATTTTTAATTTCATGTGCCCCTGGTAGGAATCGAACCTACATCGACGGCTTAGAAGTCCGCTGTTCTATCCATTGAACTACAAGGGCAAATAAAGCATAAATGCTTTATTTAAACACTGTGCGCGATGAGGGACTTGAACCCCCGACCTTCTCAGTGTAAATGAGTTGCTCTACCAACTGAGCTAATCGCGCAT